>JALZUC010000016.1 GCA_023301765.1 Akkermansiaceae bacterium
GTATTTCTTAATATTGGAGGTTCTATACATTCCATACATTGTGCGGATTGCACCAGGATGGTGCAGCATAGCATAAATGTATAAAGGATCTGTGGCATTAAAGGGCAGATTATTATCTTAGTCTTTGCGCGCAAGTTTATTTTAAGTGCTGTAGATTGCTCACAGATTGTCTGTCCTTAATCCACACTTCTTTATTCATTATGTATGTAATGAGATGAGTATTAAGAGGTAGAGTCGAATAGTCTTGTGTTATGACTGTTGCGCATAGAGTGACAGTCCTTCCTTGAAGAGGAAAAGATTGACGTTTTCATGGCGCTTTATTTTTTACATTTATCATGCGCCCAGCTTGTTTACTCTCTCCGCTCCATAAGACTGAAAATGCCCTCTATCACTGTATTGTTAGAGTGGTGGGTCTATAATTTGTGATGGTGTCAGGGTGTTTATTAAGGACGCTGAGGTTTTATTCTTAGGCTAATTATGTAGATTATTATAGCTATCCAAATCACAGCAAAGGATAAGATTCTGAGATCAGGCATAGGCTCATGATACATTAACCAGCCGATGAGTAACTGCCCTGTGGGTCCAATAAATTGAAGAATGCCCAGTAGTGAGAGGCTGATAGATCTGGCACCACGGGCAAAGCATAAGAGTGGGGCTGATGTGGCGACCCCAGTGGCGATAAGTAGGAGTGAAACCGTAGAGTCATCCCCAAATGCTCCGTGGTTTTGGTGTGTCATGCAGAGGTATGTAATGCTGAGTGGTAGCATGATAGCCGTTTCTAGTGTAAGCCCATCGAACGAGCCTAGAGGGGAGGTCTTTCTGATCATTCCATAGCCTGCAAAGGTGATGGCGAGGCCAATGGCTGTCCACGGCACTCCTTGCACTGCAGGGAATTGTAGGGCGACTCCGGCGGCGGCTATAATAATGGCTACCAGCTGCATACGGGTATGTTTTTCTCCCATAAATAAGCTGCCTAAGATGATGTAGAGAAATGGATTAATGTAGTAGCCTAAGGCTCCTTCTAGGATGCGGTCATTAAGGGTAGCCCATACGTAGAGTAGCCAGTTAGCAGAGAGGCATAGTGCTGCTGCTAGGTGAATGAGGATGATGCTGGGGGAGCGTAGAGCTGTGATTAGCCCTTTTAGTTTGCCTCTGGCACTAAGGATGATAATTAGGATGAGTAGTGTCCAGATTACCCGATGAGCTGTGGTTTGCTGTACTGGCACCTCTGCAAGGCTCTTCCAGAAAATAGGTAGAATAGACCAGAGTAGAAATGCACTTGTAGCTGCTAGAGTTCCTTTGGTGGATTCTTGCACGGCTACATCATTGTGTAATTAAGGGCTTATTCAAGGTTACAGTTGAGACTTTATATGAAACCTGGTGCATACCGCTTATTTAAGATTATCAGTGCTGTAATTCTGTGTGTTTTTGAAGGTTCGCTCCTCTGTGTCTGGTATCATTTGACGGATTGTTTTAATACCGGTCTGGAAGTTCTTTTTGATCACAGCGGAATCGTAGAGCTTTCCTGTGGTGGTATAGGCTTTGTAGATCATTTTATCGCCATCGATTTCGATAACTTGGAAGAACTGGGTATTTGCACCTACTCTGATTGGTTTAAACCCTTCTGATTTGTATTTTTCTATGTGCTGGGGTTCTGGGCGCCCTTGTTTAGGACCGCTGACTGATACTACGTAGAGGGTTTGTAATTGATTATTTTCTTTATCTGGAGCCGAACGCATAGGTACTTGGCCGCGGAGGTAGGCGTGGTCATGGCCTTGGAAGACACAGTCGACTTTGTATTTAGTGATGAGCTCTTGCCATTCTTTACGTGTAGTCTGCGGTAGGGTATATTTCCCTCTAAAGCGAGGGCTGTAAATAGGGTAGTGGAAGGTGAGAAAACGCCAATTAAAACCGGGTTTCTTTAGCTGCTGCTCCATGTATTTTGTCTGTTCCTTTGTGTTTTTCATGGAGTTTAGGACAATGATTTGTACGTCCTGATATTCTACTGTATAGACTGTTTCATGGAGATCTTCAGAGAGCCCTTCTGAAATAGGGAGTGTAAACTGTGGCTGCCAGAGCATCGACATCTTACGTTGGCTTTCCTTAGCGCTGCCACCGCTAATATATTCGTGATTACCGACGACGGGGATACCTGTCCACTGGGAATGGAGATAGCTACCTGCTTTAAACCAGCCAGCCCACTCAGTATCAGAATTTGCTTTGTTGATGAGATCTCCTGCATGTAGAGCAAAGGAGGCTTGTGGGGCTGTCTGGTGAGCCATACGAATCACGCGAGACCAACGGCTATGGACATCATTTTGGGCATCACCAAAGTAGATAAAGCTGAATGGCTTTGCTGTCTGAGCAGCAGTTTTAAATTGGATCCATTCTGACCAGCGTTGCTTACCATCACCTACTCTGTAGGCGTAGAGTGTATCTGGTTTAAGATTGGTCATAATAGTAGAGTGATAGTGCACTTTACTTTTATTGGATCCTTTTGTTTTACCTAGATCGACTACTTCAGTGGAGGCTGGAATACGCTTGGCGAAACGGTCAAAACCGGGTTCTGCCAATGCTGGTGCAATTTCTAAAAACGCTTTGTGTATCTGTGTATCTGTGCGCCAGGTAACGGCGCGGCGAGTAGCTGCATCTCCATGGAAGGTGAGAAAAATGCGGTCTGGGTCAGGGCTAGCTATTTCCCAGTGGCGAAAGTCATGATGGTGTTCATGCTGCTGGTCTTTAGAGGGGTTTGCAAAAGTGCTGGAGCTGCAAGCGATGAGTAAGGATGGTAATATGAAAAATTGAGTTAATGGGGTCATGATTTTTTAATAGAAAATCTGTTTGGCTAAAAACCAAATTTATTACTTTTTAAGTTAGTAGTGTGGTGGGGCACTAGTAGGTTAGATCAGCTGTCGCTAGCCCACTTTTCTCCTTCATTGGCTTCGCCTAGGAGGAATTGAGTGAGTATAGGGTCGTTACTGGCTTTCATGGCTGCGGGTGTTCCTGTCCAGTAGACGAGGCCTTCTTTCATAAATACTATTCTGTCTGCGATGCGGAATACACTGCGCAGCTCGTGTGTGATGACGATATTGGTGATGCCGTGATCGTTTTGGAGGCATTTGATGAGTCTGTCTATCGAGTCAGCTGTAATGGGGTCTAGCCCTGCGTGCGGCTCATCATAGCAGACGCATGCGGGCTGATCGACTATGGCTCTGGCGAGTGCTACACGTTTTCTCATACCCCCGGAGAGGTCTGAGGGCATGGTGTCTTGCTGTCCAGCGAGGCGGACGATTTCTAGAACTTTCGCGACACGGCTATCGATTTCTTCAAGGTCTTTGATACCGTTCTCTAATAGTGGAAAGGCGATGTTCTGAGCTACGGTCATGGAGTCGAAGAGGGCTCCGTTTTGAAACATGATACCGAGTTTTTTACGGATGGGGCCTAGCTCGCGCTCGCGCATGTTAGAGATGTCTATACCGTCTATTTTTACGGAGCCTTCATCTGGCTGCATGAGGCCGAGCATGTGTTTTACCATGACACTTTTACCTCCACCAGAGGTGCCGAGCATACAGAGTGTCTCAGCTCTATGGATGTCTAGGTCTGCGCCGCGTAGGACGTGCTTTTCACCGAAGTAGCGGTGTAGTCCACGCACTTCTATGAGTGGTGTGTCAGGGGATGGTCGGGTGTCGGTATCAGGCACGGGTGTATTGGTAGCATATTAGCTTTGATTACGCAATGCAGCGAATCCGCAGAAGAGTTTAGAGTCTTCTGGTGGGCGTGGTGGCAGAGGGGTGGAGGAGTTAAGGAAGGTGTGACATATTTTGTGGAAGTCTTGTTCTGTGGTGGTGCGCCTGATGTGGTATTCGAATTCTGGATTGAGCCCTTGTGCGATGTAGACCATGTATTTTTTCATCCGGTTTACGTGTTTACGTTCATCGAATGCACCTTGTCCAGAGTGTTGCTGGTGGCTGGCGAGCTCTTGATAGAGATCCATGATGTATTCTAGTAGGTCTGAGCGGAGGATGGTTTTTGGTGTGCGCTGTAGGAGGGTGTCACGTAGTTGGCTGAAGAGCCATGGGCTACGGATGGCTCCTCTACCGATCATTAGGCCGGCTGCACCTGTTTGATTAAGCAGGCCGGTGCCGGTTTCTATGTCTACGACGTTACCATTGGCGATGACTGGACAGTCCATCTGCTCGACGGCGGAGCGGATGCAGTGGGTGTGGATGGGGGTGCGGTAGCGTTCTAGGACGGTTCTGCCATGGATGGTGAGAGCGTCTATTCCGTGGCTTTTAAAAAGCTTTAGTAGTGCGTTAAATTCTTCATGGCTATGGTAGCCTACGCGAGTTTTGACGGTGAATTTACCTGGGATGGCATCACGTAGTGCACCTAGAATGCTGTTGAGGTGGTCTGTTTTTCTGAGTAGTCCTCCGCCGGCATCTTTTCGGCAGACGACGGGGGCTGGGCAGCCGAGGTTGATATCTACACCGGCAATAGGGTAGTTGAGGAGGTCTTTAGCGCAGCGAACGAGGGATGGGATGTCTTGCCCTATCATTTGGGCGTAGATGGGTCTACCTGTGTTACTGTCTGTGATGCTGCGGAGGATATGCTTTTCTAGCTGGTAGGCTGAGTGTACGCGGAAGTACTCGGTGACATAGATATCCGGGCCACCGTAGCGCTGCATGACACGCATGAACGGTAGGTCCGTAATGTCCTGCATGGGTGCGAGGGCAAGCGTTGGGGGAATGGATGTGGTTGTAGTGATGGGTTTAGGGGCGTTGGTCTTGTGCTTCCTCTGCGGCTAGTCTTTCACGTGTAATGGATAAGTAGTCTGCGTCTATATCGAAGCCGGTGTATGATGAAATACCCATGCGTAGTGCGGCTACTGCTGAGGTGCCTATGCCATTAAAGGGGTCTAGAAGGTGGATTTCTCTATTTTGACCGTGGATGCGGATACATTGCTCCGTTAGTCCTATGGGGAAGGTGGCTGGGTGTGGCCTGTCTTTAGCACGGCTCTTGATGGTGTCATAGGGGATGAACCAGGTATTTCCTCGGCAGCGTTTGTCTGCACCTTCTGTGTGACCCCAGCGTGTGATGTTTGATTTATGTACGTAGGGGACGCCCGCTCCTTTTCTGTCTAGTTGGACGTTACCCGTTTTGGTAAGATGAAAGATGTATTCGTGACAGTCGTTAACATAGCGCTGGCTGTTGATAGGTTTAAAGTGTCCGACACTGGTGGTTTCTCCAGTGCGGTTTTTCACGGAGATAGACTTGATCCAGTGAAAGGTGTTTTGGAGAGTAAAGAGCGGAGTGTCTTTATCTTCTGTGAGCGCAAGTAGTAGCTGGTGTGGGAGTAGTGGATTACTGGGTGCAGCACCTACGTTTAGAAAAAAGGAGGCGTCGTTAGACATTACACGTTTTACTTCTAGTGCCCATTCCAAGCACCAGCTGATGAATGCGGAGCGTTCGTGGGTGTCTTGATAGGTGTTGTAATCAATCCCTAGATTATAGGGTGGTGAGGTAACTATTAGATCAGTTTGTCCGGAGGGCATTTTTTTCATTCCCTCAATGCAGCAGCTGTGGGTGAGGGTGATGTTGGTGGTGGACATGGTTTAGGTTGTGCATAATGAGTTAGCGAAGTGAAGCGTGGAATTAATGGGCGGGGGCATTTAATCTTGACCTGCGGTGTCGGTATTGTTCACGGTGGAGGTTAGTAGCTGCGCGGGAAGAAACATGAATTGCTGCACGGCGTCTTTATGGTGAACAAGGATTTGAGGATATGCTTGCAGATATCATTGATTTTACGATAAATGGCTTAGGTGCAAAAATTTTAATAAGAGTTTACTTAATGTGTTAGAGAATGAGTGGCAAGAGAGGGTGGATAGCCCCGAGGCGATGATTGAGCTAGGTAGGTCCTTTGCTGATAAGTTGGTGGCTGGGGATGTGCTGGCACTTTGTGGAGGCTTAGGAGCGGGGAAGACTCATTTCACTAAGGGGCTTGCGGTAGGGTTGGGCTGTGAAGCAAGGGTGACGAGCCCTACCTTCTCATTAGCACATGAGTATAGCGGCGGACGTTTACCACTTTTTCATTTTGATTTTTACCGTATGGATGATGCGGAAGAGGTTGTGAGTATTGGTTGGGACGAGTATCTTGATGAGGCTGGTGTAATGGTGGTCGAGTGGCCTAACAAATTCCCAGATTTACTGCCAGCGGGTGCTATTTGGTTAGATTTTGAGGTGTTAAGTAGTGGGGATTCTGAAAATGGGCTACGTATAGTGCGCCAGCGTGGGGTATGAGTAGATGTTTATATTTCACTTGTGAGGTGTAGCTGGGAGGCTGAATTTCATGATATGCGTGCAATTTTTGCTTAACTGGCCTATCAGGTGGCTGTGCGATTAAAATTAACTATTGCTTATGACGGTAGGCCATATGAGGGCTGGGCTACTCAGCCTAGTGGGAATACTGTGCAGGATTTTTTACAAAAGGCTCTCACTGAGGTGGCTAAGCAGGAGATCCGTATTCAGGGGTCTGGTAGAACTGATACTGGAGTGCATGCGCTTGGGCAGATTGCGCATTTTGATGCGCCGGATGGCTTGAGTATGAATCCTTATAATTGGGTGCCTGCGCTAAATACTAAGCTGCCGGCTACTATTCGTGTGCTGGACTGTGAGCAGGTGGCTGAGGACTTTCATGCACGTTTTTCAGCTACGGCTAAGACTTATACTTATGATCTTTGTTTAGCACCTGTGCTGCCACCGTTAAAGGCAGGTCTAGCATGGCATCTGCCGCGTCAGTTAGATCCCGCTACACTGGAGCAGGCTCTGGGCGTGCTGAAGGGGGAGCATTGTTTCCGTGGGTTTGCTGCAAGGCGTGGTAACGAAACAGGGGAAACGAGCTATCGGCGTGTGATCAGCCGCTGTGATCTGGAGGCGACTACGGATGGGTATAGACTTATTTATACGGGGGATGGGTTTCTATATAAAATGGTGCGCCTGCTAACGGGCTCTGCTGTGTATGCTGCGCAGGGGCGGTTACGTCTGGATGATTTGGAGGGGCTGTTAGATCAGCCTGCTGAGTTGCCCAATGGTAGAGCTCCATATTGTGCTCCATCAGGTGGGCTGGTGTTAGACCAGGTGGTTTATACTTAGTATATATAAAAAACGCGGCATACCTGTGAGGGTATACCGCGGTGTAGTTTTTTAAAATTGTGATCTTGTGTTTAGTGCGCCTTGCAGAATTCTTCGAAACGGCTGAGGCCTTCGTTAAGAACGTCCAGTGTGGTGCAGTAGCTGATACGGATGCTGTTATCGTTACCAAAGGCGATACCAGGAACGGCGGCCACGCGGTAGCGGGTGAGAAGTTTGTCACAGAGGTTTACAGATGTAAGGCCGAGGGCTGTGGTGTCTACTAGGCAGTAGAATGCACCTTGTGGCTCTGTTACTTTAATGTTGGAGATAGCACTGAGTCTGCTGTGAACAAACTGGCGGCGAACATTGTATTCTGCATTTAGATCCTTGATGAAGCCTTTGCCGTCCTTAAGTGCGGCTAGTGCTCCGTACTGGGCAAATGTAGTAGCGTTGGATGTGGTGTGTCCTTGTATCTTGGACATAGCCTGTGCCAGTGGGAGTGGTGCTGCTGCGTAGCCTACGCGCCAGCCAGTCATGGAGTAAGCTTTGGAGAAGCCGTTGATGGTGATGGTAAGGTCATAGAGATCTTTGCTGAGGGAGGCGATACTGGTGTGCTTAGTCTCACCGTAGACGAGGTGCTCGTAAATTTCATCAGAGAGAATTATGATGTCTTCATAGAGAGCTACATCTCCGAGAGCCTTTAGTTCCTCTGCAGAGTAGACCGAGCCGGTTGGGTTACCCGGTGTGTTGAGGATGATCATCTTGGTGAGGCCGGTCATATTTTCCTCAAATTGCTCGGGAGTGATCTTCCAGTCATTATCTGCGCTGGTTTCTACTAGGACTGGCTCACCTCCTGCGAGGCGGACCATTTCAGGGTAGCTGACCCAGTATGGGGTGGGGATGATGACTTCATCACCTTCTTCAACGACGGAGAGGATAGCATTAAAGCAGGACTGTTTAGCACCACTGTTTACAACGATCTGGCGTGGGTCATACTCAATACCGTTGTCGGTTTTCAGCTTTTCTGCAATGGCTTCACGAAGTTCTGGGATACCGGCAGCTGGTGTGTACTTAGTCTGACCTCCGTTAAGGGCCTCGATAGCTGCATTTTTGATAAAATCAGGGGTGTCCTGATCTGGTTCACCACCAGCTAGTCCGTAGACTTCTTCACCACGGGCTTTTAGTGCCTTGGCTTGATTCGTAACTGAGAGAGTGAGTGAAGGGGCGACCTTATTAACGCGGGATGAGATGGAATCCATGGAATAAATTGGTTGGTTGCAAGTGTCCTAAGGCGGGGCACAGGCGATTTCCATGAGCACCCTCCTCAGGAGCGGTAAGAGTGTGTTACTCCATGATTGCGCTGATGCAAGTTTAATGGGGCGCAGGCGGGGGATTTTATTAGTTTTGGAGGCGGCCTCGTGCTGTGGTCCACTTTCCTTTTTGGATGACTTGGTGGAATGTGAGGCCGCTTTTCTCTGCTATAGCCCGCGTTTCATCCCATTGGTCGTTGAGAATTCCGGAGATGACGAGGTCGGCGTCTTTTTCCATAGCGCTGACGATGGTGGGGAATGCTTGCTGGAGGATGGTGGAGAACATGTTAGCAACGACTACGGGCCATTGTTGCTTTGGTTTCCATTTGAGGGCGTCTGTCTCAGTGATGGTGATGTGCTCTACGTTGTTGCGTTTGGCGTTACGCTTGGCTACCTTTACTGCTTCTGCGTCGAAGTCCATGGCGTGGCATGACTCTGCACCTAGCATTTTGGCGGCGATGGCTATGACACCGCTACCGCAGCCAAGATCGAGCATTTGCCATGGTTGGTCTTTTTTGCCTCGTTCCTTGGCGATGTCTACAAGAAGGCGCATACAGGTGGAGGTGGTGGCGTGATCACCTGTACCAAAAGCCATATCGGCAGGGATTTGTATAATATGTCTGCCTGGGAATTCTCCTTGGAGTGTCTGCCGAGCATTTTCATCACGGGAGCCGGAGATAATTAATGAGCTGCGGATACGGATGGGGGCACGATTTGGCTCCACTACTGCGGCCCAGTTTTTGTGTACAAGTTTACGGATACTCCCCCCAAATTGTTTTTGGATGTTTTTTGCCTCTTTCTCAGTTTCTGTATAAACCTCTACACGAACGGTTTTCTGAGTCTTTAATTTGGAGATTACTGCATTTGGGTTGCCGTAGAAACGATCTTCCCATGCATCCATCCACTTTGCTCCTGATAGCTTTGACCACACCCACATACGGGTGACTGAATCATAAATTTCGGGAGTGTAGAGAAAAAAATTAGTCCTCAAGGGACTCGCCGCATTTTCTGCAGTAGTTTGCATCAGTGAGGTGGCCGTGAGTGCCGCACCCTGGGCAGGCATCTGATGTTTCATCCTGAAGGGCCTCGCGAACCATGTCGCTGGCAACAATTCCTGTGGGAACGGCGATAATGGCGTAACCAGCGAGTACCATCATGGCGGTAATTAATTTACCCATGGGGGTGACTACGGTGAGGTCTCCATAGCCAACGGTAGTGATGGATACTATTGCGTAATAGATACTGACGGGGATACTGGTGAATTTTGTGTCTGCCTGACTAGATTCTACAATATAGATCAGAGTGCCAGCTAGCATGGCAAAAATGAGAACGGCAAAAAAGAAGACGGTGATCTTGGCGCGTGAGGCAGTTAATCCGCTGAGTATGGTGTTAGCTCCACGTACATGGCTAATCATTTTTAAAACTCGGAACATGCGCAGTAGGCGAATGATGCGGATAACAATAAAGTGACTGCCACCCGTGGAGATCAGGGCAAGGTAACTAGGAAGGCAGGAAAGGAGGTCTACAATACCGTAGAAGCTAAAGATGTAGCCCATAGGCCTGCGAACTAACCACACACGTAGTATATATTCTAAGCTGAAGATTATGGTGCAGGTCCATTCTATAATGAGTAGCTGTTGGTGATAGAGCTCGTGTATAGGCTGGATACTTTCCAGCATAACGGCAGCGACACTGATGATTATTACCCACAGGAGGGCGATATCGAAGAATTTGCCGGATGGGGTTTCGGCTTCAAAGATGATTTCCCAGAGCTTTTGCTTATAGGATGTTGGTTCTTTACCTGTATTTTCTGACTGATTAGGAGTCTCCACGCCCTTTAGCATGTCTATCAGATGCGGTTCTGTCAATTTACAAGCTTTGGCAGGTGGCGTGGATATGCGCAGTGGAGGTGGTTATTTTTTTAAAAACTTCCATACATTTGCATTGACATGATGTGGCCTCACTCCTAGGTTGCGCGCCCCTCGATCTGAGGTGGGTGGGTGAGCCATAGTGGTAAACCTTCCCTGGGAAGTCGGCCGTAATCGGTCAAACAACACTATAAAAACCAACAGCAATGAAAACATTTTCAGCTAAAGCACAAGACATCGAGCGCAAGTGGTATGTCATAGATGCCGAGAATAAAATTCTCGGTAAAGTAGCCGTAGAGGCAGCAAACCTCCTCCGTGGCAAGAACAAGCCAATTTATACAGCCCACGTTGATACTGGTGACCACGTCATCATCATCAATGCTGAAAAAATTGTTCTCAGCGGTAATAAAGAGACTGACAAGATCTACACACATTACACTGGCTACGTTGGTAACCAGAAGATCGAGACTCCTCGTAAAGTGCGCGCCCGCCGCCCTGAGCTTCTGCTTGAGCGTGCTGTCCGCGGTATGGTTCCCCACAATAAGCTGGGTGATGCCATTTATAAGAAGCTGAAAGTCGTAGTCGGTGCTGAGCACGGTCACGAGGCACAGCAGCCTGAGACATACGAAATCGCCTAATCCCTAATAATTTAAAATTTTTAACTCACTATTCAAATGAGCGAAGCTACAACATACTGCGCCACAGGTCGCCGCAAGACATCCGTCGCACGCGTCTGGGTCACCGCCGGATCCGGCGAGATCACCGTCAATAATAAGCCTTTTGAGGATTACATTCCTACTATTACCCTTCAGAACTCAGTGCTTGAGCCTTTTCAGAAGGCCAATCTCGTAAATAAGTTTGATGTAAAAGTCGTTGCCAAAGGTGGCGGCATGTCTGGCCAAGTAGGAGCTATCCGTCTTGGTATCGCCCGTGCCTTATGTGAGCACGATGAAGAACTCCGTCCTGCACTGAAAGAGGTAGGCCTTATGCGCCGTGACCCACGTCAGAAAGAGCGTAAGAAATACGGTCAGCCAGGTGCTCGTAAGAAGTTCCAGTTCTCTAAGCGTTAATCTTAGTTATTTTTTAACCACATACTTTAACGAATTATGTCTAAACACGCATCTCTTAAAATGTCCGGCGGAGCCGGCGGTAAGCGCTCAGTTCTTAAGCGTTTCGAGCGTATTAAGCTCCTCAAGGAGCGCGGTCAGTGGAAAAAAGGTAAGAGCCCTATCGGCCTTCCGAAGACTAAGCCTGAGGCGTAGTCTTACTAATTGACTATCAATTATTTCAAACCCGCCCAAGGACATCAATCCGGGCGGGTTTTTTCATATTTACCCCTTTATATTTTTATACCATGTCTGATCAAGTTACTGGCACACGCCTTAATAAATACCTAGCCTCTTGTGGTGTAGGATCTCGCCGGGCATGTGATGCTATTATCCAAGAGGGTGACGTTTTTATTAATAACTCACGTGTAACTACTCCTGGTGCACGTGTGGAACCTGATGATAGCGTACGTGTGGGGCGTAAGGTGGTGACTCCTAAAATCACGGAAGTTATTCTGTTTAATAAGCCACGAGGTTTAGTAAGTAGCTCTAGTGATGAGCTTGGGCGTGAGACGATCTATGCTGCATTACCCCCTCATATGCATCATTTGAAGAATGTGGGGAGGCTGGATAAGGATTCTGAAGGTCTGCTGGTACTAACGAATGATGGTGATCTTGCTTTAAAGCTGACGCACCCGAGTCAGAAGGTGGAAAAGGAATATCTAGTGACTGTAGGTTCTGCTTTTGACAATGAGATCATAGATAAGCTGGTAAGGGGTGTGCATACTCCTGAGGGTCGTGCCGCAGCTAAGTCTGTGAAGCGAATTTCACCACGCCGATTACGTATTGTTTTGGAAACGGGGTTAAAGCGCCAGATCCGTATTATGTTAGAGGCTCTGCATATTAAAGTTACGAAATTAGTGAGGATTCGCATAGGTTCCTTAGTGGGTGGTGGTTTGGAGATAGGCCAGTGGCGTAATCTCGAAGAGGATGAGATAGCGGCGTTACAGAAAAACCCAGGCCAAGCTCGAAATAAAATAGATGTCGAGGAGGGGCGTGCTCTAAACCCGACAGGGGTAAGGAAATCGAGTAAACGCGGTGCTGCAGGGCTTCAGCGCAGGACTCCTGCTAAGGCAGATAAAAGCTTTAAAAATACTCGTCGCGGCCCTAAGAAAACTGGCCGTAAACCTGCAAGTAGAAAGCCTCGTGGACGTAGGTAATTATTCCTCAAATGTGGAAATAGGCTCATGAAAACAATCAGGATACCTGTTATCGAAAATCCGCAAGGTGGGTTTTCCTGTTTTGCGGAAGATGAGCATAGTCTTGATGAGTTCAGCGGTATGTTTATAAGTCCGCGCCAGGGTGCGCTTAACTTTCGCCACCGGAGTAGTGAACCTGGATACTTTAGTTCTTGGCATGTAGCCGGAGACCCTACTTTGATTATCATTCGGCAAGGGACCCTTAGATTATCACTGCGTAGTGGAGAATACCGTGATTTTTCAGTTGGAGATCAGTTTATTGCGCGTGATTTTTTAGCCTCAAATACTCATTTTGATGATGCTGTGCATGGCCATACTGCGGAGGTGCTGGGTGATGAGGTCTTACTTGCTCTCCATATAAAATTGAGTGAAATTTAGGCCTGTAAAATTAGTTAGCTAACCTTGATTGATTGGCATCCTGTATATCCTGACGGGTATATTTTTTAAAATAGTTTTTTAAAGGGCTTTGAGGAAATGATTTATCATTATTAGCCTGTTAGCATTTGTTACTTAAGGAGTAGTGGGCATTTCAACCAAACTGTTGCAATGTGTTTGTAGCTCTGCACACGGTGAAACGATAATTCGTCAAATTATTTTGCATAAATTTTGCTTGTGAAATTTTTCACAAGAACTAAAAAGCGCGCGACGACATGGCTAATTTTTTTCCGCGATGGACCAATTTGTTACCGCTTAAGATAGGGGTGTGCATTATTGCAGTAGTAATAGGGCTGACTACAGCCTTCTCGTACTATGGTACCCCGAAAGCCCAGCGCGTGGGCTATCAACCTGATCAGCCAATTGCTTATGATCATGATCTACATGCTAACCAGCTAGGTCTAGATTGTCGCTACTGTCATAGCTCTGTAGATAAGTCTACCAGTGCAGGTGTCCCTACGGCAAATACTTGTTGGAACTGCCACGAGCACGTGGCCAAAGGCTCTGATAAGCTAGGCCCACTGCGTGATGCCATGGGCGTGGATAAGGATCACATCGTTATTGAGGGAGCCGTGAAAAAGCCGATCCAATGGGTGCGTATTCACAAGTCACCTGACTATGTTTACTTTGATCACTCAGCTCACGTAAACCGTGGGGTTTCCTGTGAGTCTTGTCATGGTGATATCCATAAGATGGAGAAGGTGCATCACGATAAAGATCTCAGTATGGCCTTCTGTCTAGATTGCCACCGTGCGCCGGAGAAGCATCTACGCCCTCTGGAGGAGGTCTACAACCTAGATTATGATGTGCTCGCTTACCTTGAGGGTAAAGATGAGCTGAAGGGGCAGATTGGCTTTGAAAAAGGCGACTCTGCTGATGAAGCTCAGAAGAAGCTGGGTGAACTCCTTAAAAAGAACTGGAGTATCCACCCGAAGGATAGCTGTTTTACCTGTCACCGTTAATTTTTTTCTAATACACCACTTTTTCCAACAAGCACATGAGCAATCGGAAGACTAATCTACCAGGCAGACTGCCTGAGAATAAGCCACAGCACCTGAACAAACAGGACGGCTCTAAAATCTGGCGCAGCCTCGGTGAAAAAGAGGGTGAAGAAGGATTTCAAGATGCCTTAGACCGCGAGTTTCTCGATGGTGCAGCCCAGATGGAGACGGAAGAAGAGCGTGAGATGTCACGTCGCTCTTTTGTAAAGCTTATGGGTGCTTCTTCAGCACTCGCTGGTGTGGGGCTAGCTGCTTGTAGCCGCCCGGAAAAACTTATTGTTCCTTTTGCCGAGTCTCCTGAGTGGAGTATCCCTGGTAAGCCAGTTTACTATGCTACTTCTATGCCGCAGGCTGGAGGTGCCGCATCTCTCGTAGTTACTACGCATGAGAATCGCCCTACTAAAATCGAGCCTAATAAGCGCTATGATGAAAACGGTGGCACGGATAGTTTTGTCCAAGCATCTGTGCTTGATATGTATGATCCTGCTCGCTCCCGTGATATTCTTAACGGTGGTGTGAAGAGATCTCGTGAAGAGCTTGTGAAGGCTCTTGGTGAAATGCTTCAGGCAGGGACAAGAGTAGGTGTAGTAGTGGGTGAGGATGAATCTCCTACACGTAGCCGCCTCTTCAAGGAGCTGAAAGTAAAGTATGGTGCAGCTAAGTTCTACACATACGAGCCACTTACAGGTGAAGCACGTAAACAGGCTAATGCGGAGGCATTTGGCGCTGGTGCAGACATTACCACAGATTTTTCCAAGGCTAAGGTGGTCCTCTCACTTGATAGTGATTTCCTAGAGCTTGATAAGCAGGGCCCAGTAAGCGGTTTCTATAAGAATCGTTTTGTTGAGGGTGCTGAGTATGACAAAAAGGCTAATGCTAAGGCAATGAACCGCCTCTACATTGTAGAGGGAAATTTCAGTCTTACTGGTGGTATGGCAGATCATCGTTTACGCATAGCACCAAGCCAGGTGGTAGCAGTAGCGGCAAAAATTGCCCAAGCTTGTGGCGCATCTGTTACTGCTTCTGGAGATTATAAGCTTTCTGATAATGAAACGCTCTGGGCTACGGAGTGCGCTAATGACCTAAAGGCAAATGCTGGTAAGAGCATCGTTCTAGCTGGAACACGTCAGACTAAAGAGCTGCAGAGCATCTGTATCGCTATTAACACTGCTCTTAATAACTACGGCAAGACCCTGAAGCCAGTCATCACTGAGAAGACTGGTGGTAATATGGAGTCTCTAGTTAAGTCACTCAATGCTAAGGAGCTGGATGCTGTCATCCTAATGACTCCTGCTAACCCTGTCTATGATGCTCCTGGATTTGCTGACGCGGCTAAGAATGCTAAACTCATCCACCTAGGTCTACGTAGGGATGCCACTGCGCATGCTGCGGACTGGCACATACCATCTGCGCACTATTTGGAAAGCTGGGGTGACACCCGCACAGCTACAGGCACCTACTCAGTAGTGCAGCCTATGATTCTGCCACTCTATAATGGTGTGTCAGAGCTGGATTTCATTAATTTCCTCCTTTCGGGTAAACTCTTTGACTCTGCTGCAGATGGTGGTGAGTCATCACCTTCTTATGACGCAGTGCGTAAGACCTTTACTGGCCTTGCTAATGACTCAGAGAATAGCTGGATGAAACTTCTCCGTGATGGATTCTGGAAAAAGTCCACTTACGCTGCCGTTGCCCCCAGGGGTGGTGGTGCGGTATCTGTCATTGTGCCTAAGGCGCCTAGTGCGGGAAATTATGAGGTGGTCTTCACTACAGATGGATCTGTCTATGATGGCCGTTATGCAAACAACGCTTGGCTTCAGGAAGCACCAGACCCTATTAGCAAAGTTTGCTGGGATAACGTAGCCATGGTATCACCTGCTACCGCTAGGGAAATGGGTGTTTACGATACTATTCTTAAGCTACAGCCTAAGGCGAAAGTCTACGGTATCTTTACTGCGGAAAATGCTGGTGTGGACCCTATCACTAATGAGGGGAAAAATCACGCTAACCCTATGGTCAGCGTCAGCGTAAATGGTAAGGAGCTAGAGGTGCCAGTGATGGTGGCATTTGGCCATGCTGATCATGTAATCTCTATTGCTCTCGGATACGGTCACGGCTATGATAAGAATGATGAGCTAGGCCGCGGCCCACTAAATCAAGATCACGTCAGCCACGTCAGTGTAAACCGTGGATTTAATGCCTATAGCATCCGCACGGCTGAGACCACATATCTCGCTAGCGGCGCTACGGCTAAGAAGACAGGTAGAAAATACCACCTCGCGATGACTCAGGAGCACCATGCTATGTATGGCCGCGCTCTTGCACGTGAAATTTCCACCTTACCTACTGAGGGCGACCACGGGAAAGACTACGCTGCGCAGACTGCAGGTGTGAAGAAGCAGGGCATGGACTCTCACGCACCTGAGAATATCTCTCTTTATAAGCCAAAAGGTTCTAAGACTTGGCACGAGGAAGCACAGGCTAATAAGCACCTCTTTGATGAGCGTCAGCAGTGGGCGATGACCATTGACCTCAATAACTGCACCGGCTGTAACGCCTGTCTAGTAGCATGTCAGGCTGAGAATAATATCCCTGTAGTAGGTAAACAGCAGGTGGCCATGGGCCGCGAGATGCACTGGATCCGTATGGATCGCTACTTTTCTGCTATCGG
Organism: Akkermansiaceae bacterium; assembly: GCA_023301765.1. Taxonomy (GTDB): domain Bacteria; phylum Verrucomicrobiota; class Verrucomicrobiia; order Verrucomicrobiales; family Akkermansiaceae; genus Oceaniferula. The sequence continues at coordinate 16,719 of JALZUC010000016.1, forward strand.
TGATGATGAGAATAACGTGGAGATGATTCCTCAGCCAGTAGCTTGTCAGCACTGTGAATCTGCACCATGTGAGACAGTTTGTCCGGTAAATGCTACTGTGCACTCTGAAGATGGCCTGAATACAATGGCGTATAACCGCTGTATCGGAACACGTTACTGTGCGAATAACTGCCCATACAAGGCACGCCGCTTTAATTTCTTTGATTACAATAAGCGTAATCCACTTATCCATAAAAACCTCTACAAAGGACCTCTTGGTAAAAAGGCTGTAGGTGAAGCTCCTTCACTTCAGAAAAACCCTAACGTCACTGTCCGTATGCGTGGTGTTATGGAGAAGTGCACATACTGTGTGCAGCGTATCCAGTCAGTGAAGGGTAAAGTGAAAGCCAGACTCACTGAAAAGGCTAATGCAGCTGGCGGCTCATCTGTAGATGTAAAAATCACAGACAAGGAATTACGCCCGAAAGAAGGCTCAGTGCGCACTGCATGTCAGGACGCATGTCCTACAGGCGCCATTAACTTTGGTAATATGATGCTCGGTAAAGATGCTCGGGTAATGAGAGCCCGTGACTCTGAGCGTAATTACTCACTGCTGAACTACATCGGAACGATTCCCCGCACTACCTACCTAGCGCGGGTGAAAAATCCGAACGCAAAGATGCCTGATGCGCAGTTAATTGGCCGTGCTACGATCAACATGCACTAAGCTGGGAATCCTCATTTCTAAATTTCTAAATTTAACTTTATATGTCGCAAGATACGACCATTCAAAAAGACCCAAATAAGCCCGTGATACCAGTCATGGAGCGTGAGAAGCTAATTCTCAACGATCGCTCATACAACTGGATCACAGAGCGTATCTGTGGCATTCTTGAAAATAAGCAACCAGCTATCTGGTGGATACTGTTTATCCCTAGTATAATTATTGCAGCCATCGGTGTAGGTGGTGGTCTATTCTACCTAGTGACTACTGGTGTAGGTGTTTGGGGAAATAGTAACCGCACCATGTGGGGCTGGCCTATTGTAAACTTCGTTTTCTGGATTGGTATCGGTCACGCTGGAACTCTGATTTCTGCGATTCTCTTCTTAACCCGACAAAACTGGCGAACCTCGATTAACCGAGCTGCGGAGGCGATGACGATTTTTGCGGTTTGCTGTGCTGGTATCTATCCTATGTTCCACGTTGGACGTGTCTGGATGGTATGGTTCCTAGCACCTATTCCTAATGCGAATGCGATCTGGCAGAACTTTAAATCACCGCTTCTCTGGGACGTATTTGCTGTTTCTACCTACTTTACCATCTCTCTGATCTTCTGGTATCTGGGAATGGTTCCTGACCTTGCTACTATCCGTGACCGCTGTAAGCCAGGTTTACGTAAATTTCTCTACGGCCTATTCTCACTAGGATGGCGTGGTGGTAACCGCCAGTGGAGCCACTATGAGGTAGCTTACCTCCTACTTGCGGCACTATCCACACCTCTCGTGCTCTCAGTGCACTCTATTGTTTCCTTTGACTTCGCCACCTCTGTAGTTCCCGGCTGGCACACTACCATCTTTCCTCCTTACTTTGTAGCAGGTGCGGTGTTTGGTGGATTTGCCATGGTGCTTACCATTATGATCCCTGCCCGCTATATCTACGGGCTTCAGGATATGATCACGATGAAGCACATTGAGAACATGTCTAAGATCATTCTTTTGACGGGAACCATCGTGGGTTACGCCTACTTGATGGAGCTCTTTGTAGCCTTCTACTCAGGTGCTAAGTATGAGGGTGCTGCCTTTTTCTACCGAATAGCTGGTCCATACTGGTGGGCTTACCTAGCGATGATGTCATGTAACGTTCTTTCTCCTCAGGTGTTCTGGTTTAAATACTGCCGTGAAAACCTCTGGATCGTAATGGCCGTATGTATGTGTGTAAATGCAGGTATGTGGTTTGAGCGATTTGTAATTATCGTAACTACCCTTCCACGTATGTGGCTCCCAGGTGACTGGAAATATTACAACCCTAGCTGGGTGGATATCATGACCTACGTCGGCACTATCGGTATGTTCCTTACTCTTTTCCTACTCTTCCTTAGGTTCCTCCCCTGCATAAACATTGCGGAGGTGAAGTGGACACTCCCTCAGAGTGACCCTCACTTTGATGATAAGGAAGACCTTGATGACCAGGGGGCTGAAGCAGAAGCTGCATACCAGCACGAGCTTGAAGGCACCAAATACTAAGACCAATCACCTCTACCACTTCTCACTAGATGACAGTAAAACGCGTATACGGCTACCTCGCCGAATTTGAAAGTGCTTCTGCCCTGTATAAGGCCGCAGAGAAGGTGCGTGATGCCGGGCATAAAAAATGGGACTGCTATTCACCATACCCTATACACGGTCTGGACCAGGCCATGGGTATGAAAAAGTCCATTCTGCCGTATCTCGTATTCTTTGGTGGTACCATGGGTATCATGACTGCCTTTATACTGGCTTACACCACACAGGTTTATATTTACCCTACTGTAGTGCAGTCTAAGCCAGCGAATATCTTCACTACAGCGGCGTTTTTCCCGATCATGTTTGAGCTGACGATTCTTTTTTCCGGTTTTACTACGCTCTTTGGTCTACTCGGCCTCATGCAGCTACCACGCTTGAATCACCCACTCTTCGAGAGTAGACAGTTTCAGCGTGTTACTGACGATGGTTTTTTCATCGCTATTGAAGCACGTGATCCACGCTTCTCCACGGAGGAGACTAAAACTCTACTTGAAGATGCTGGTGGCACGAATCTGGAACTTGTAGAGGAACCAGCCGCATAGAAAACTTAAGTATCAACTCTAACTAATTTATTTTAAACCAAGGAAAAACATCATTTAGACATTAATGTAAAATTTTTGTCCATCTTGTTAATCCAGTCTAAAAAACACCTCATCCCATGAGATATTTCTTCCTAGCCCTCACCCTGATAACCATTTTGGTTGTTAGCTTCTTCGGTTTCCGTGGTGATAAGTTCAGCTCTACCCCTATTCGCCTGTTTCCAGATATGGATGATCAGGATAAAGTAAGAACACAGACCACCTCTGCATTTTTTGCAGATGGAATGAGTGCTCGTAAGCCAGTAGCTGGCACTGTTCCGCGTGGATTTGAATCAGATGGCTCTGGCCCTAATTTTGGCAATAATACCAGCTACTACCATACAGGTAAGTTTGGAAAAGTTTACGGTGACGGTATGCCAAAAGCGCTAAAACTTAATGCTGATAATACAGAAGCATTTATCCGTCACGGTAAGCAGCGTTATAATATATCATGTATGCCTTGCCACGGTGAAGCTGGTAATGGCAGAGGCACAGCTGCCGTTGTCGGTAATTTCTCCGTAGCAGATTTAAATGGCTTCCTTAAGGCAGAGTATCCAGACGGTCAGATGTATGAAACTATCAGTGTGGGTAAAGGCCTCATGAGCGGTTATGCTTACAATATTCCTGTCAGAGACCGCTGGGCGATCATAGCCTACGTGCGCGCCCTTCAAACAGCTGTTAAATCTGCTGAGTAATCATCTAATTTCCTAATTTTATTCATTCATTCCAATGGGTCACTTCATTACATCCAAAGACATCCCTACCGATGGGGAAAAAATCGCTAAGAGCAAGCTTGCCCTGCCAGTAATGGTATGTGGTGTGGTTGCTTTGCTTGGCCTAATCGCCAGTGTTTGTCTGCTGTTTATTAATAACCCTGCACAGAATGAAGCGGCAGATACCTATGCTGGGCGTTTCGCTTACTCATGGTTGTTTGCTTTTATATTTTTTGTAAGCCTTAGTCTTGGTGGTTGCTTCTGGCTACTACTGCACCACGTTTCTAACTCGGGTTGGGGTATTTCTGTTCGTCGCCTGATGGAGCACCTTGCTTGTGTTTTCCCATGGATGGGAATTATTGCTATTCCTTTCCTCTTCCCGCACGTGCAGCAGCACCTATTTGAGTGGATGAATATGCACCGTGATATCCTAGGTAGCACAACGACGTATGCCGATGCTACGTCTACTCTTTATAAAAGCCATGATCCCTATGATCACCTTCTCTATGTAAAGGCCTTCTATATGAACCTACCTTTCTGGCTTGGTCGTATGATTTTCTACTTCGTAGCACTCGGTGCGTCTATGCTCTACCTGAGAAAGCTTTCAGTGGATCAGGATTTAGATCCTAACCCAGGATATGAGCGTTTGAAAATTGCGCGTCGTCGGAGCTCATGGATATTCATTATCTTTGGTCTTACTGCCACGTTCTTGGTATTTGATTTAGTAAAGGCTCTCGATTACAAGTGGTTCTCCACCATGTATGGTGTAGCCTTCTTCGCCGGTTGTGTTCTTAATGGTATGGCATTTCTCATTCTCACCACGATTGTGCTGCGCCGTGCAGGATACATGAAGACTATCATGAGTCCTGAGCACCACCATATCATGGGTAAGCTTACTTTTGCATTTGTAGTTTTCTGGGCCTATGTTTCTTTCTCTCAGTTCTTCCTCATCTGGTATGCAAATATTACAGAGGAGACGAGTTACTTCTTACTCCGTAATACAGGTGACTGGAACATTGCATCAATGGTATTAGTCTTTGGTCACTTCGCCTTACCATTCCTGTTCTTGATGCGTTCAGACGTAAAGAAAAAGCCAGGTCTGATGATCCCTATCACGGTCTACCTCTTTGTTTTACACGCTTTAGATCTCTACATCATGGTGGCACCTGAACGTGGTCCATCACTTACGATCAATAGTGAAGCTGGAGCTAGCCTTATGCCTACGCAAGGTGGCGTTCTGTGGCTTGATCTACTAGCCTTTGTCACCGTGGGAGCATTCTTCGCATTCTTCTTCTTACGTTCACTGACTACTACTAGTCTCTACCCACACCGTGACCCACGTATCCTTGAGTCAGCTAATCTTTATAACTAGAGTAAGCTTGTTTTTCACAACACATTTTTAATCTGAGATGTCCACATCATCATACAATCACCGCGACACCCCATTACGCCGCTTTAACGCATTCTGGTGGGGCCTAGCTTTCTTTGGTCTCTTTGGAGTTGTTTCCACAGTTGTTGTCTTCACTACAGACAGCGTGCCGGATGCTGCCGATTTGGCATACAAAGACCGTCAAGACACTGTAGACACTGTAGCTCTAAAACAGACTGAGATCCTTGAGGCTAAAGAAATGCAGATAGCAAAAGTCAGCGCTGATCTACAGAGAGCTCCTGGTGTAGTAGCTAGTGGGCCAATAGGTGATGCTGAGAACGGTAAAAAACTATTTAAAAGTAAAACTTGTTTTACCTGCCACGGAGCAGACGGTAATACACCGCTCGCCCCGATCTACCCTAAGCTAGGTGGTAAAGAAGCCGCGTATTTAGCTAAGAGAATGTCAGATATTAAATCAGGTGCCTACACCACAGCTCTCACACCTCAAATGAAGCCGTTTATCGGTATGGTTTCCGAACAGGAAATCAAAGACATCGCCCAGTGGCTGGCAGATGGTAGTAAGTAAATTAAAGAATTTTTCCCAGAAACTAAAACGATCATGTCTACCCAAAGTCAGGTTCCAAACATCGAGGACGCACAATTGCGTGCTGACATAGACCGCTCATTGCGTCATCCGGTGATGTTCTTCTTCGCCAGCGGCGCTGCATGGCTAGCGGTGTCTCTGTTACTCGGAATCATTGCATCTACGAAGAGCCATTACCCTGGATTTCTAGGTGACTGGAGCTTTCTGCAGTATGGGCGTACATTCCCAGCGCATATTAATGCATTGATTTACGGATGGGGTGCACAGGCTGGCTTTGGTGTGCTCATCTGGTTAATGGCACGTCTCTGTCGTCAGCCTAGTAAGAACTCTGGTAGCATTCTTGTAGCAGCTCACATTTGGAACCTTGGCGTAGCTATTGGCACCATTGGGATTCTTGCTGGTCAGGGCACAGGTAAGCACTGGATGCAGTTCCCTACTTTTGTATGGCCTGTTCTCCTTGCCGCTTACGCAGTTATCGCTATCTGGTCACTCATCGCCTTTCGTTGTAGAAATAATGATCATACTTACATTTCTCAGTGGTATCTCTTAGGTGCTATCTTATGGTTTCCTTGGGTTTACCTTACCGCTAACCTCTACGTGAATGTATTTGATATTCATCCACTGATGGCAGCTGCGATTAATAGCTGGTTCCGTCATGCGTTGATATTCCTATTCTTCACACCTATTGCTATCGCTAGTGCTTACTACATTGCTTCGAAAGTCTGTGGTCGCCCGATTTACAACTACTCATACTCAATAGGTGGTTTCTGGGCACTTGCTATTATAGCGCCATGGGCAGGTATGCAAACTATGATGGGTGCACCTATTCCTATGTTTCTGCAGTATGCTGGTTCTGCCGCTACAATGCTAGTGGGAGTGCCACTGGTTATTGCTGGTGTGAATATTATCAAGACTACCTCTGGACAGCCAAATAAAGTGGCAAATAGCCCGTCACTACGGTTCAGTATTGCGGGTGTCGTGGGGATGCTTTTACTAGCCTTTGCTAGTGTTATTCTTGCCCACCCAGCGGCGCTGAAATACACACAGTTTACTATAGCAGGCTACGGTTATGATGTGTTGGCTATCTACGGGTTTTTCAGCATGTGTATGTTTGGCGCTATTTACTTCATTGTGCCACGTCTAACACGCCGTGAGTGGCTCTCTAGCCGTCTCATTCACGGTCATTTTAGATACTCTATCTACGGTGTTCTATTTATTTTCCTTTTCTGCACGTTACTCGGTGGTTTCCAGCAGGGTGCAGCGCAGGAGGATCACACATTACCGTGGCTTCAAGCTGTTAAAAACACTTTACCATACTCAGTAGGTATGACGGTAGCTTTATGCTTCCTTCTCTATGCTAACTTTTTCTTCTTTATTCACCTAACTCTCATGTGGCTCCGTCTCGGTCGCCGCAGCTCTCACCCTACTCTACTGAGTCATAAGCACTCTGCACTAGGACCTCACGGGCCAGAAGGTGACATTGAAGAACTCGAAACAGCTAAAGTCTAGCACTCTACCATTTTTAACTGAACACTTTAAATTAAGACCATGACTTTTAAATCTTTTCTTCTCGGAATACTCGCTAGCTTTGGCCTGGCTTGGATGTTCGTGATTGCTATTCCAGTAGCAAAAATGGGTAAACTCGCACCGGTGCAAATGACCGATGAGGAAGATTCTGCCTATTACGAGCGTAAGATATCTGGCCGTGTTTTAAACGGTGCTAAGATCTATGCTTCTAACGGCTGCTATGCCTGCCACACTCAGCTTATCCGCCCTACTTATGCTGGTCACCAGATCTGGCGTGATGATATGGCTGGCATGGTAGACTCTGAGGGTAACGATACCCGCCGCGAGACTACTTATTATGATTATACGGGTGAGAAGTATGCTCAGATAGGACTTACGCGTATGGGGCCAGATCTGAGTAACCTCGTTTACCGCGTTAATAAATACGCGGAGAGAACAAATTTAACTGCTGAACAGTGGCTCATGGAGCACCTCTACAATCCACGGAATAATGATATCCGTTTGGGCGAAGGTGGTGAAAGACTCGAGATGAACTGGTCCAACTGTCCATCGCAGCCTCAGATGTTTGAGAAAAAGATCATCACTGGGCAGGGGGATAAACTCGCTCTACAAAAAACACTTGAAGGTAAGGAAATCGTAGCCAAGGAAGAGGCTCTCGTATTGATAAGTTACCTGATGTCGTTTCATCGTGATGATGTAGTGCCTGATAGCATGGACAACAGCCCTAAGAAAGTGACCGGGGAAGATAACAACTAAACTGATCACTTGCCATAACTAACCTATTTTTTTGACCACAATGTCAGACAATCATTCCCAAAACCCGGATCTGGACGAGAACAATTCTGTGCTCACAGATGCGGCTGCCGCAACTCGTGAGAACCACATGCTTTCTGAGGGCACGGAGCCTATTTCACTATGGGTCATCCTTGGTAGCGCTATGATAGTGCTTATCGGAGGAGGCGTTCTCTTCAGTGGTAGTCTTTTTGATTATAAAAATTTCTCTAAAGCTGATTACGTGCGTGATGACGCACCTAATTCTGGTCCAAAGGAAATCCTGCCAAAGACAGCTATAGTAGCTTACTCGAAGATTGGTGAGAAAAAATCAGTCTCTTGTAAAGGCTGCCACGGCAATAACGGTGAGGGTGGCAGTGCTATACCACCGCTAGCAGGATCTGAGTGGGTAAATGGCCCAAGTATGCGTCCAGCCATGATCATTCTTAATGGTATGAAAGGCGAGATCAGCGTAGCCGGTAAATCATATAATGGGAATATGCCATCACAAGGTGCAGGTCTCACAGCACAGGATCTAGCAGGTGTACTTAACTATATAAGAACAAGCTTTGGTAACACTAGTGATAAACTTATCACCGTAGAAATGGCCCAAAAAGCCATTGATGCTACTAAAGAGCGTGCCGGTGGCCAGCTAACCTCATCTGAGCTTAACGAGAAGTATAACCGCGACCTTGAGGGAGAACCTCTTGATCCTGAGACTCTCGTTCATCCTAAAACTCTTGAACCAGTTGCCGCAGAGTAAGTCTTTCAATTCTTCTTTCTTCATCTATTTTTATCCATCTGACCCATCCAAGCTAAGGCTATGAGCGATCACAACGACGATCATCACGATCACCACAACCCTGGATTTATCCAGAAATACATCTTCTCCACGGATCATAAAATAATCGGTATCCAATACGGAATCACCGCATTATTGTTCCTTCTATTCGGTTTCTATCTTATGATGGTTATGCGTTGGAGTATTGCCTATCCTACTGAGCCTCTGCCATCATGGATGAGCTGGCTCTTTACTGAGGACTGGAAGGCGCAGTGGCTCGAAGAAGGTAAGCTTCCAGGAGAAACCTATAATATGTTTGGTGCCATGCACGGTACCATCATGGTTTTCCTCGGTATCGTTCCACTCGGTTTTGGTGCTTTTGGTAACTACGTGACACCACTTCAGATTGGTGCTCCAGATATGGCTTTCCCTAAGTTAAATATGGCGAGTTACTGGATTTACGTTATCGGTGGCCTCATGATGTGTGGTAGTTTCTTCCTAGAATCTGGTGCTGCTAAATCTGGGTGGACAAACTATCCACCGCTTTCATTCTTTGCTGACTCTCAGTATCCTCATCAGTTCTGGACGGGTCAGACTCAGTGGCTCATGGGACTAGTGATGTTGATTAGCTCATCACTCCTAGGCTCTGTGAACTTTATCACCACCATTATTAACCTTCGTGCCAAGGGGCTTACGTGGATGCGTATGCCATTCTTTGTATGGGCGATGTTAGTTACAGGTTTCCTCCTCCTCCTTGCATTCCCTCCACTTGAAGTGGCTGGTATCATGCAGGTGGTTGATAGAATGTTTGGTTCTAGTTTCTTCCAGCCTAGTGGACTGTATCATCAGCAAATTGGTTTATCAGATGCTTCTGGTGGTGGTAGTCCGCTACTCTACCAGCACCTTTTCTGGTTCCTCGGTCACCCGGAGGTATATGTTCTGCTTCTTCCTGCGATAGCTTGTGTGGCTGAAATTATCCCTGCAAATACACGCCGTCCAATCTGGGGCTATAAGTCCATGGTTTATGGTGTGCTTGTTCTCGGTTTCCTCTCATTCATCGTGTGGGCGCACCACATGTATATGACAGGTATGGGACCAGCGATTTCCGCATTCTTCCAAACTACAACTACCTTGATCTCCATTCCCTCGGTGATTCTACTGACTTGTTTGCTTATTTCCCTCTGGGGTGGCTCTATTAAGTTTACACCACCGATGATGTGGGCATGTGCCTTCCTACCGATGTTTGGTATTGGTGGTCTTACAGGCTTACCTCTTGCCTTCAACCTAGTAGACCTTCACCTGCATGATACTTACTACGTGATTGGTCACTTCCACTATGTTGTGGCTCCGGGTATTCTCTTTGGTTTCTTTGCTGGAATTCACCATTGGTTCCCTAAGATGACGGGTAGGTATATGAGTAGGACGTTGAACCACCTCCACTTCTGGCCATCACTCATTCTGATGAATACACTATTCTTCCCAATGCTTATTCAAGGTATGGCTGGCTTCCACCGTCGTTGGTATAACGGTGGTGACGCCTACCTCGATGCAGATCCAGAGAGTGTCAACGTCTTTGGTAGAACAGTAGCAGAACATATTGATTTAAACGTAATGATGTCTTGGTCAGCCTGGTTACTCTGTGCAGCTCAGATTCCATTTGTTATCAATCTCTTCACTTCAATCAAGTTTGGACGTAAGACCAATAGCGATAACCCATGGAACGCATGTTCACTAGAGTGGGCTACTCCTACACCTCCCGGCCACGGTAACTTTATTGAAGAGCCGGTCTGTTACCGAGGTTCATACGAATACGCTCGTCCAGAAGTGGACGAGGACTTCTACCCACAGTGGAAGAAACCTGTGGAGAACAAAACAAAAGAGGACTAACATACATCCGATTTACCTAACATTTAGCAATTTTTTTCATGGAAATTCCCTACATTGTAGAACCCCGGAAGGATACCGGGCTCAATAACTCTAAGATCGCCATCTGGCTTTTCCTCGCCTCAGAGGTCATGCTCTTTGGTGGACTATTCTCTGGTTACATCTTCCTCCGTATCTATGCGGATTACCCATGGCCAGAGCGGACATTACCTGTTTTACCAGGTCTCATAAATACGTTCATTCTCATCGCATCATCAATTACGGTGGTCTTTGCATGGGTGGCATTGAAGCTAGGAAACTGGAGGAAATTCCAGATTCACATGAGTATTACACTAGCATGTGCTGCATTGTTTATGGTGTTTAAGGCTGTTGAGTATAAGGCAAAACTTGAGCACCAAGCTATTCGTCTAGATGACTACACAGTGATCGAAGGGCATGCTTATCCACAGGTGAAAGGTGGAGATAAAAAAATCACTAAGAATCTCAATATTAAGGCATCGCAGGTACAAATCGATCTCAAGCGTATAGATGATATATATTACGAGACAATGGGAGCGCAGTATGAAGGTAAGTTTACTCTCGCTGATAGATTAGAGCTGAACTCAGGCACTGTGTTTGAGAAAGATACAGAAATCAGCAAAAGCATGATCGATGCTGCAAAAGAGGACCTGATTAAAGCCCTTGCTAATAACAGTAACATCAACATTGCTGTAGCACGTCAGGCCTCAAGTGATGCAGGCGATCAGCCTCACCTTAAAGGTAAGCGCTACTATGATAAAGATCGGAAAGACTTCATCGCTAAACGTACTAAGGAACTCAAAACTGCAGAAAAAGATAACTATGCCGATGTGACAGAGTCACTTACTTTTAAATCCAAGGAAGGTAAGGTTGATATCTCAGTGAATCCACGCTGGGGTAAACTAAGTAACTCCAAGGAAGGCGAAGACGGCACACTCAAGCTTAAGGATGAGACGCTCATCTCAGGAACTACAGCGAATAGCTCCATTGAAATACATGTCGATGGTATCGACTTCCGTCACACAGTGATGAAGGCTGTAGAAAAAGGTATCGACCCTGAAGCTGCGATCAATAACTCGTGGCTCCTGAAAGATGCGGGTATGAAACTCATCTGGGATAAGCACTTAGTATCTGTAGCAAAGCTTGAAGAATCACTTGTTGGAACTGACCATGTTCCTACCGATGTAGAGCTTTACCGTGTCAACTGGCAGGAAATCGCTGGATTGGAAAAGCATAGTATTGCTGATCTGAAAGGTATGACTCACTCTGAGATCAAGAAACTTTTCCCTGGAGACATCGAAGGTTTTGCTGGTCCAAATCATGGCAAGGTTACATATCCAGCAATTACAGTCCCACGTGAACAAGTTCGCTTTGAGGCAGTATTCAGCCCTCGTTGGAATACCTACTACGCTACCTATTTCACTATCACAGGTCTACATGGTCTACACATTATCGGTGGAGCACTCGTGCTAGGTTATTACCTATTCTTTGGGCGTAAGATGTTTGACTCAAACCCTGAATGGTTAGCTAATCGAGTAGAAGTAGGCGGATTATTCTGGCACTTTGTCGACTTAGTTTGGATCTTCCTCTTCCCTATCCTTTACCTAATGTAAGGGCTCAGTATTCATTTTATCACTTAACATTCATTATTCACAATGGCTGATTCTCCAGAAGAAATTAAAAAACATCTGACGCTCTATAAGATTATTGGAGCTACTCTCTTTGTCTGCACTGTTCTTACAGTAGCTGTAGCGAAGATAGAGCTACTAGATTTTGGTGCGCGCGGTTTTGATACGGCTGATATGGTTCTCGGTTTGCTAATTGCCTTGTTTAAGTCTACACTTGTAGCGGTAGTATTCATGCACCTAAGTAGTGAGAAAAAGATGATTTACTGGTTGTTTGGTTTTGGTCTCATTGGAGCCTTTTTCCTAATGGCTATTACAGCATTTGCTTTCGCAGACCCTATCCACTACGAGGGATTCTTCGGTCGTTAGTCCGCATTCACTAAAATCGTAAATATCTAAAACTAAATACAATGTCCCTTAAAGGTTTTCACATCCTCTTCATCAGTCTTGCTACACTGCTCTGTCTATTTGTAGTAATCTGGGCATTTGTCTTAGTAAGGAATGCGTCCTTTGGCCTACAAGTTTTTGGTAGCACTTGTGCTTTAGCTGCCTTTATTTTGCCTATTTATGGCGTCCGTTTTTACCGTAAAGCTCAGAATATCTAATCATTTAGCAATCTCATAAAAAGATGATCTCAACACTAAATACAATCGCCTGTGCTGTATGTATGGGGAATGGCCCAGGTCATAAAGACTCCATAGCTGCTGGATACGCGATGTTAGTAATGCTCTTTATTATCATTCCTATGCTCTGTATGATTACCTTTTTTATCGTTCGCATGGCGCAGCGTGAACGCGCGTCACTTGACCCTGCCCTTTGCGATTAATATTCGCCTTTTCATAATTCCTTAATTTTTTACTAAGATGTCTATTCTTGATTTATTTTCCTTACCGGAAAACTTCTCCCAGCACGGTGAGCAGGTTGACCAGATGAACGCCGTTATCACTTGGCTTATGCTAGTGTTGTTTTTTGGCTGGACTACATTCTTTTTGATAACGCTATTTAAATTCTGGCATAAGCGTCATCCTAAAGCTTCCTATAGTGGTGTAAAAAATCACGTTTCTAGTCACCTGGAAATTGGCGTAGTTATCGTGGAGGCAGTATTTCTCCTGGGCTTTGCATTTCCGCTCTGGTCTGAGCGCACAGATACGTTTGAGCGAGTAGTCGCTAACGACCCTGATGCGCCACGCGTACGTGTAGTAGGTCAGCAGTATAGCTGGACTTACCATTACCCTGGTAATGATAAAGTATTTGGCCGCACTGATAACGCTCTGATTACTGGTGATAACTCACTAGGTATTGATCCTAATGATCCTAATGGCGACGACGACTTTATCTCCACTACTGAGCTGAGGTTACCAGTTGGCCGTGACAGTATCCTTCAAGTTACCTCTAAGGATGTTATCCATAACTTCGCGATTAAGCCTATGCGTATTCAGCAAGACTGTATCCCTGGTAAAGAGATCCCGATGTGGTTTAGACCAGTAAAAGAGATGACAACTTCAGTAGTGTGTGCCCAGCTCTGTGGAGAGAAACATGCCAATATGCAGGGACTCATGGAGGTTATTCCCGCTAAGGAATATTATGCGTGGGCTAAGACTCGTAGTGATGAGGTTCTTGCTGCAAATAAGAAGTAATTAACTTCATTTGAAATTTTTTAAAGGTGGCGAGAAGTTATTCTCGTCACCTTTTTTATTGGACGGGAAGGATTTCGTATTTTTGCTATTTTGGGATCTAGGGGGATCTAGGGGGGGCTAGGGAATGATATTTGATAGACATTGAGATCTTTCAAAAGTTTTATTTTAACGAGCAATGGTGTATAACTAGTCACGGGCAATAAATATAGCTAAACTTAACGCTATACCAATTATCCATACCCATAGTGAATCCCTTATAACATATGGATAAAACATGAGTGCGAACCCTAGAGCTTTAGGCTGCCAGAGGTCTTTCCACTTACCGTAAGAGACGTAGATCATACCTAATCCACCGAATAGCACATAAGAGATAATTCGGCTGGTATCAAACATATCATGTTACTTTTAGGGAGAAATCAGGTATAAATCGAGCAGCATATTTGCCTAATCCCGAGGAAGTGATCATATGTAATGACACCACTTGTAATGAGTAAAGGTCTAACAGGTTCATCAAATAAATAACATCAATAATCTATGAACGAAATATTATGTCCACACTGTAGTAAGGCCTTTAAGGTAGATGAGGCTGGTTACGCAGATATTCTTAAACAGGTACGTGATGCTGAATTTGAGAAACAGCTAGAGGATCGTCTGTGTTTCGCAGATAAGGAGAGTGCTAATGCTCTCGCTTTATCAGAAGAAAAGATGAATCGGCAGTTTCAGCTACAATCACAGAAAAGGGAATCGGAAATTCAGGAGTTAAAATCTCAAATACAATTGGGAAAAACAGAGCAAGAGCTGGCTGTTAAAGAGGCTACTTCCTCACTTCAGAAAGATCGAGATGAGCTTAATACTAGGCTACAACAAGCACAAACGGACCAGAAGAATGCTATTAAACTAGCAGAGGTTGAGAAGTCAAAAGAGCTTCAGGAGGCTTCTGCAAAGAGGGAACAGGAAATACAAAGCCTCAAATCTCAAATTACATCCCAAACAACGGCTCATGAATTAGCTATTACGCGTGCTGTGAGCCATACTGAAAAAGAACGCGATCAGCTAAAACATAGCCTTGAGCAATCTACACTTCAACAGCAGGTAGCTGAAAAAGCCCTAAGAGAACAGTATGAGGTTCAGCTGAGGGACAGAGATGAGTCCATTGAGCGATTAAGAGATATGAAGGCGAAGCTTTCCACTAAAATGGTAGGGGAAACTCTAGAACAACACTGTGAAATAGAGTTTAATCGAATTCGTGCCACAGCCTTTCCGCGAGCTTACTTTGAAAAAGATAACGATGTTAAAACAGGGAGTAAAGGTGACTATATCTTTAAAGATCTGGATGAGTCTCAAACAGAGGTGGTCTCAATCATGTTTGAAATGAAAAATGAGAGTGATACCACAGCTACAAAGAAGAAGAACGAAGACTTTTTTAAAGAGCTTGATAAAGATCGAAACGAAAAAGGCTGTGAATACGCCATACTAGTATCATTACTAGAGCCGGAAAATGATCTATACAATGGTGGTATCGTTGATGTGTCCTACCGCTATGAGAAGATGTATGTCATCAGGCCGCAGTTTTTTATCCCCATGATTACTTTACTCAGAAATGCAGCAATGAACTCTCTGAGCTATAAAAATGAATTAGCACTGGTGAAATCTCAAAATATAGATGTCACAAATTTTGAAAATGACCTGGAAGATTTTAAAACAAAATTTGGCCGGAATTACGAACTAGCTTCAAAGCAATTTCAGACGGCTGTCGCTGAAATTGATAAATCTATCAGCCATCTGCAAAAAACGAGAGATGCTCTTCTAAAGTCAGAAAACAATCTCCGTCTCGCTAACGACAAAGCGCAAGATGTAACTGTCAAAAAATTAGTTAGAAAAAATCCAACGATGAAAGCTAAGCTTGAGGAGGTAGAAACTCTTAATAAGAGCATTACTATAGATTAAAATATTTGAAAAAGCGCTGCTGTTAGATGACGACTAAACTCTTGTAATTGGTTTTGGTGCTGATGGTAGAGTGAAGATTTATGAATCTGGCTAATGTGTGTATGCCCTTTTATAGCGATCTCATCAATAAGTTGATTGCTATGTTAGCTATGTGTGGAGCTTCTAAATTATAGGTATATATAATTTCAAATTAAAAAATGAAACGCTAGCAGTAAGTCTATGCTTGAGCGATAGATTATGGTGTTTAGACTATTTACACCGTGAAGTATGTGACGATATCCCAGCTTAGGCAGAGCACTGGTGCTGATGCGCTCAGCGCTAGCTTTGATGCCCAGTTAGAACGTAAGACTGAGAGAGAGACTAAGACTGGTAAGCCATTTTATGAAATTTCTCTGGTGGACGGTACTGGTGAGATGAAACTGAAAGTCTGGGAAAATAGGCCGCAGTTTCGTGCTTTGGATGATATTGAAGACGGCACTTTGCTGCGCTTAAGTGGTGAGTGGACACAGAGCCAGTATGGTATGGACTCTGCCAAATGGGATATGCGCCTGCTTACTGAATCTGAGGGGCGTGATTTTTTAGTAGGGGATCCAGAGACGCGTGCAAAGCAGGACGCGGACTGGGCCGATATTTTAGAGATGACAGGGGGCATCCTAGATCCCCGTCTCTATGCGAGCTGTGCTGAGTTTATTAAACAATACGGAGAGCGCTTCCGCCGAAGTGCTGCAGCTAGAAAAAATCACCATGCACGCCGTGGTGGGCTGGTAGAGCATGTGGCTCAGATGATGCGTTCTGCACATGCTGTATGTAGTGTCTACCCTAAGTTAAATCGTGATTTAATCACCGCTGGCGTACTATATCATGACTGTGGAAAGATGTGGGAGAATAGCTACCCAGATGCAGGTTTCACTCAGCCATTTACGCTTCATGGTGAGATGTTAGGTCACATACCACTGGGGATAGAGGTGGCAAATAAGGTATGGCGTGATCTTAAGGAGCGTCAGGAGCTTGCCAAATGGGAAGATCAGAAGCCAGAGAGTGAAGAGGTGCAGCTACACTTACTACATCTAATCGCTAGCCATCATGGGACGCACGAGTGGGGCTCACCAACATTACCACGGACGCCAGAGGCCATGGCCCTGCACTACATCGATAATATGGATGCTAAGTATGAGATGATGCAGATGGGCTATGAGAGTGCTCCTGAAATTGCCCCCGGAATTCAAGAGCGAAAGTTTCCTTTATCTGCGAACTTAGTCACGCCGCTTAAGCATTTTTCCAGTGGGGAAAGGGAGGAGGATGAGGCTTTCAAAAATGAACTATTTTAATCTGTAGTATCATCTATGGGGGCGAGGAGGTGTGTGAGTACATCATCATCCAGCTTTAGAGTATTGAGCGAGGCTGTCAGGATGGAGTCTGAAATACTGGCTTTTTTTTGCTGCATCTGCTGGATACGCTGCTCCACGGTTCCTTTACAGATGAGCTTATGCACAAAGACAGGCTTATCTTGCCCGATGCGGTAGGCGCGGTCTGTAGCTTGATTTTCAGCAGCTGGATTCCACCACGGATCATAGTGGATCACGGTATCAGCGTGGGTGAGAGTAAGTCCTGTGCCGCCTGCTTTTAGGGAAATGAGAAAGACCTCGGCCTTACCTGCTTGGAAGTCTTCCACGAGGTCTTGGCGATTTTTTGTAGCTCCGGTAAGCTTGAGGTAGGTCGTTTCTTGCTCGATGAGGTATTGCTCGATGATATCTAGCATCGATGTGAACTGAGAAAAGAGCAGGACTCTACGGCCTTCGCTTTTCAGAGTAGTTAAGAGGTCTGTAAGGTAGTTAAACTTTGCCTGACTGGTAGAGTCGGACCCTACTAGTGATGGGTGGCAGCAGATTTGACGAAGTTTAAGAAGGGCGTCTAGGAATACCATCTGTGCCTGCTGCCCACGGATAGCGAGGGCTTGACGCACGTTTTTATCCATGGTGGCACGCACGGTCTCGTAGAGATCTTTCTCTTCTTCACCGAGTTCAATGAGGTGGGGGATCTCTGTCTTAGGTGGTAGCTCGGTAGCGACTTGATCTTTAGTTCGGCGTAGAATGAGGGCGCTTACTTTCTGTGCGAGGGCGTCTGCGCGTTGTTGATTACCGTCTCTTTCTATGGGGTTTCTGAAAGTTTCACGGAAGTGTTCGCTATCGCCTAACAGACCGGGCATGAGGAACTCAAAGAGGCTCCAGAGTTCTCCTAGGTGGTTTTCCACCGGGGTGCCAGAGAGACAGACACGGTGGTGTGAGTGGAGCTGCTTCACAGCGATGGTCACTTGTGCCGTGGGGTTTTTGATATGCTGTGCTTCATCGAGCACGAGGAGGTGAAATTCTTGTTCGAGAAATAGATCGAGATCGCGGTGGAGGAGGGCGTAAGATGTGAGGGCGATGTCGGTATCTGCTAGTTTGCTAAATCTGCGGTGGCGATCGGCCCCTTGGAGAATGGTGACCTTTAGTGAGGGGGCAAACATTGCGGCCTCACGCTGCCAGTTTTCCACCACACTAGTGGGTGCGATTACGAGATTGGGTAAGGTATTTCCTTTGTCCTTCTCAGCGAGAATGTGAGTGAGGGTCTGCATGGTCTTACCCAGGCCCATGTCATCAGCGAGGATACCGTGGAGGTTATTATTTACTAGAAACTGCATCCACTGGAAGCCTTCTGCTTGGTAGCTACGTAGGGTTGCTTTCAGTCCAGATGGGATTTCAGAATTTTGGGTCTTAAACTTTGAGTTTTCCGCGGCGAGGGCCGTTATTTCCTCTGGTGGGGAGGTTTCTAGGTCTTGCTCTAGGGTGTCTACGAGGGTGGCGGCTTCCACTTTATGGAGTTTGATAGGGCGACCATCGAATTTAAAATTCATCAGTTCACCGAGGTGCGCGAGGATACGGCGAAAGCGTCCAACTGGGAGCGTGAGGCCGCGGCCATCTGGGAGGAAGATAAGAAACTGCTGGCCCTCTGGCATGCCTTCTGTGAGAGAGAGAAAATCATATTCTACGAGAGTGGCTAGGATGGGCTCTAACTCCATCTGCTCACCATCTACCTCAAAGCCGGCGGAGAGGTGGAACCAGCCTCGGCCTTCCTCGACTATTTCTGCGTGCCATGTGGTGGCATTAAAGATTAGGGGCTTGTGCCCTACGTCTGGCGCCAGTGTCACCTTCCAGTTACGTTTTTTAAGACTGGAAATACCCTCATGGCGGAAGCGCTGCCAGTAGAGGGATGGTTGCCATTGTTTTGCATCTGGCGCCCAGAGTGTGCTCGGTTCTGAGGGGAGGGTAAGTTTTTTGAGCGACTGCGGTGGTTGTTCTGCACCGGGGAGGAAATCGAGTGCGTAGAGGGTATTTAGAGCAGTCATTTCTGCAGCTCTGTTCCTCGGTGGTGCGATGTTTCCGGCTGGGTCTAGAGGGTAGGTGTGCTTGCCGTAGCTGACGGTGGCTGTGGCGTAGATCTCAGGTAGCCATGGGAAGTCGCCATTGCTGGGACGGCGTTTTACATGGAGGTGGAAATGTAAGTCTGTAACAGCAGGTGGGCTGGCCTGCCCTATCTCCAGAGGCTGGCTGGGCGCTGGGGTGCTCTCTGGTAGTTCTCCAAAGGCGGTTTCCAATCGATTTGGACGACTAAGGTGCTCCATGACAGCTGCGGAGTGATGGCAGCATGAGCGCACCGCACAGGTGCAGGAGGTGTCGATCTGGAGGGCTCCATTTTCCACCCAAAATGCGATGGTGCTCTCGTCCTGATGGCCTTCCTTATCAATGATAGTGGCGATTACTTCGATGTCTCCTGTGTCTAGGACTTCTGCCCGTGGAGAGGTGACTTGTTTCGCCCTAGCGAGCTTATACCCAATGGTGAGCGCGCTCTCGGAGAAGGTGCTTTTCCAATCGTCAGAGACGAGGAATTCACGGAGGCTATCGATGTCCGGAGGATTGCTCACACTAGCTTCATAGCGATGAATGGAGATTATGGCACGTATGTTTTCGGGGAAATCTAGGTTAATAGGAGAAAACAAGTGGGTGAAAGGTATTTAAGGATTGCTGACTAATGGACTTTTCCGCATACTCACCGCCTAGGATGCTCACCCTTAATTTATCACGTTAAAATGTCTAAAACAAAGAAGGTTATCATTGCTTGTGGTGGCACAGGTGGGCACTTATTCCCCGGCATTGCTGTGGCCGAGGAGTTAGAGAAACGTGGTCATGATGTGCTACTCCTGATTTCCGAGAAAAAGGTGGATGCGCAGGCGTCACGTAAGTATGGAAATCTTAAGTTCCAGAGTATTCCAGCGATAGCAAAGCCGGCGACACTTTCTCCTAAGATGATTCCATTTCTTTTTCGTCTCTGGCGAGTGGTGAAACAGTGCCGATGTATCCTAAAGCAGGAGCAGGCGGATGTGGTGCTAGGTATGGGTGGATTTACTTCATTACCACCAGTACTGGCGGGTAAAAAGCTAGGATTAGCCACTTATGTGCATGATTCTAATGCACTGCCTGGAAAAGCAAATCGGCTCACTGCGCGCTGGTGTCGTAAGGTTTTGTTAGGCTTTGAAGTTGCTAAGAAGTATTTCCCAAATTCAGAAATGGCGATCACGGGAACCCCTGTGCGCAAAGAGCTAGAGGCGCTACCTAACAAGGAGGAGGCACGTAAGAAATACGGGCTTTCTTTTGATGCTAAGACGGTGCTAGTCATGGGTGGTAGCCAAGGGGCTAAACATCTAAATACTCTGGTAATAGATGCTGCTAAAGCCATGCCTGATGTGCAGTTCCTTCATATTACTGGAGCCTCTGATCATGACCGAGTGAAGGATCTGGTCAAAGGCCGTGAGGGCTACCATATCCTTCTTTTCTGTGATGATATGGCCTCTGCCTTCGCCTCCTGTGATATGGCGGTATGTCGTTCTGGTGCGTCTAGTATGACAGAGCTAGCCTACCTAGGAATGCCCTCCGTGCTGGTGCCATACCCATACGCTGCTGATGATCATCAGACACATAATGCTAAGGTTTTTGAAGATGCAAATGCGGCTATTCTCAGGCAGGAGTCTGATATGGATGCCGGCTCTCTTGTAGCTGATATCACACGTCTCTGTGGAGATGAAAATGCTTATCAGGAAATGCAGGTAAACGCGGACGCACTTGCGGTGAAAGATGCCTCAAGCCGTATCTGTGATGTTATCACTGGCTAATCTCTTTTTGTAACTACTCTATGAATATCGAAGAACTCAGCAAACGTCTCACTGACCGTGAGCAGCCTGTGCACGTACACCTCATCGGTGTAGCGGGTTCAGGAATGAGTGGTTTAGCTCTTTTGCTGCTAGGTATGGGGCACAAGGTGAGTGGTTCCGACCGCGTGACCAGTGGCGAAACGCAGAGAATGCAGGGTATGGGTTTGATCTTTTCCAGTCCACACCGTGCGGACGCAGTACATGGCTGTGATGTGGTAGTTTACTCGTCTGCTATCCGTGAGGAAAATGTAGCCCGTGCTGAGGCGCGTGAGCATAACATCCCCTGTATCCGTCGTGCTGAGTGCTTAGCCGCTATCTTACATACCCGTCAGGGGGTGATTATTTCTGGCACACATGGGAAAACAACTACCTCCGCTATGTGCGCGCACGTGCTGCGCCGTGGTGGGGAAATGCCCTGCCACTACGTAGGCGCTGAGATTCCTGTACTAGGGACCAATGCTCACTGGGAGGAAAAGGCAAGGCTTATGGTGGCGGAGGGAGATGAGAGTGACGGCACGCTGGCACTTTATCACTCTGAGCACTGTGTAGTGCTTAATATCGAGGAGGAGCATTTAGATTACTATCGTGATCTAGAGCATATTAAGGATGTCTTCACTAAGATGTTAGACCAGACGTCTGGAAAGAAAATTTACTTCTCCGGCTGCCCGGTGGCTAAAGAGCTCTGTTCTGATCGTGATGGCGCTATTTCTTACGGCTGGGAAGATGCAGATTTTATTGCCAATGATATTGTAGAAAGTGGTGGCACGGTGAGCTTTGATGTAATTAAACAAGGTGATTTATTAGGGCGTGTGGAGCTAGGTATACCAGGTAGACATAATGTGCTGAATGCTCTTGCAGCTCTTGCGGTGGCGGATACAGCGGAGGTTAACTTCCAGCTTACAGCACGTGCACTTGGCTCATTCGCTGGTGCTCGACGTCGGTTTGAAAATAAATATTTAAGCCCGAAGCTACGGATCATAGATGATTACGGTCATCACCCTACAGAGGTGGCAGCTACGCTACAGACAGCACGTTCGCTGAACCCAAATCGCCTTGTGGTGGTATTTCAACCGCACCGCTATAGTCGGACACAGAAATTAGCGGATGATTTTGGTAAGGCGCTGCAAGCTGCTGATCGCGTCTTTGTTACTGATATTTATCCAGCTAGTGAACTACCTATTGAGGGAGTTACAGCACACACTATTGTAGATGCTATTAAGGCGAATGGAGATACGCGTGCTGAGGTAGTAGGAGCGGTGCAAACAGGTCACCATATAGTGGGGAATGCTCTACAAGATGGAGACCTTTTAATCACCCTTGGAGCTGGGAACATTCATGAAATAGGAGCCAAGATTGCTCGTGACATGCTAGTGTTAGAAGAAATACTACGCTTTGCAGGTGATGAGAATGCTGCAGGAGTTAAGCTTTATGAGCCTATGCGCCGCCACACTACTATTCTCTGTGGTGGGCCCGCGCAGTTCTGGCTAGAGCCACATACTTATGAGGCATTTACTAACCTTGTTAGTTACTGCCGTGAGCGTGGTATACCACAGCGTATCATAGGCAGAGGTTCTAACTTGTTAGTGCGTGATGGAGGTATCCGCGGTGTTATGATTCATCCTACTGGAGGTATCTTCTCTGAGGTTACTGTAGATGGAGATATTATTACCACAGGTGTGGGCGTGAGGTTTAAGAAAGTTGCCAGTGTGGCGGCTAACCATGGGCTTACAGGATTTGAGTGGATGGAAGGTATTCCTGGGAATGTAGGTGGTGGGCTACGAATGAATGCAGGAGCTATGGGAACGGAGACATTTGACCAGGTGGTGACAGTCACTTTCCTTGATCAAGATGGCGAAATACGTATACGCACTCGTGATGAGATAGAAGCTCACTATAGAAATGTGCCAGAACTAACCCAGAACTTTGCGTTAGCCGCCTCGTTTAAAGGTGAAAAATCAGATGCAGACTCTATTGCCAAACTGATGGAAGAGTCTAAGAATAAGCGCCGTAGATCACAACCTATTGCCGCGAGCGCTGGCTGTATTTTTAAAAACCCAGAGGAGACTCCTGCTGGAATGTTAGTGGATGAGTTAGGTATGAAAGGTGCGTCGGTGGGGAAAGCGATGGTCTCTGACGCTCACGGTAACTTTATCGTAAATACAGGGAAGGCAACCTCATCTGAGGTATTAGGCCTTATCGATACCATTCGCGCAAAGGCAAAAGAACAACGCAATCTCACTATGGAAACCGAGGTGCAAATCATCGGTGAAGACGAGTTTACATTTTAATCAATTAATCGAATGGACAAACAATTACTTATCGCAGTGCTTATGGGCGGGCCAGGCTCAGAGAGAGAAGTTTCCCTAGCATCAGGAAATGCAGTGTTAGAGGCGCTCCAGAATGAAGGTCTCAATGCTGTGGGCGTGGATGTTACTTCACGTGAGCTGAATTTACCAGAAGGTACGCAGCTCTGCTTTAATGTCATCCACGGCACCTATGGTGAGGATGGAGATATGCAAGAAGTGCTAGAAGAGATGGGTATGCCATACACAGGTGCTGGTATTGATAGTAGCCGCCTCGCCTTTGATAAGGTAGCTAGCAAAGAGGTTTTTGTAGAGCATAACGTGCCTACTCCGGCATCTGAGATAGTAAACTGTGCGGATGGTATAGTGCTGCCTAAGATGGCACTGCCCTATGTGGTGAAGCCTCCTCGTGAGGGATCTAGTGTGGGAGTTCACATCGTAGAAACTGAGCAGGAGGCGATCACCGCTCTGGAAGATGCTGCTAAGTATGGTGATGAAGTGCTGATCGAGCAGTTTGTGCAAGGGAAAGAGTTAACCGTAGGAGTATTGGAAAATGAAGTCCTGCCTGTAGTCCACATCGCCCCACGTAGTGGCTTCTATGATATGAGTAATAAGTATCCATGGATGAATAACGATGGTGGCACTGACTACTACTGCCCCGCTGAGCTGGATGATACGACTACAGCAAAAGTTCAAGCTGCAGCACTGGCAGCTCATAAGGCATTAGGCTGTGAGATATACTCCCGAGTGGATGTTTTATTAGATGCGGACGGAAATCCTTACGTGCTAGAGGCGAATACCATCCCAGGGATGACTGCTAGCAGTCTACTCCCAAAAGCTGCGCAAGCTGCTGGGTATGAATTTGGTCCGCTATGTCAAAAAATTGCAGAACTATCATTAGCTGAGAGGAGTTAACGCCGTATGTCCCTACTGAAGTCACGTAAGAAAACCACTCGTTCGCCACGTAAGGCGCGCGGGAATGGTGATTTCCAGAAACTTCACATCAATGTGAGTTCACCTAAGATTGTGATGTTTCAGGTGATGTCTGGCTTTGAGAAAGGGCTAAAGGTAATAATGCTAATTGCCTTATTAGGCTTGATAGGCTGGGGTGGTTATCGTGGATTACATCATCTCTTTTTAGGAAATGAAAAATACAAACTTCAGGAAATAGACCTACAGACGAATGGTCACTTAGATCACACACGACTAGTAGAAATCGCAGGGATTGACCTAGATGTGAGTATATTTGCTATCAAAGGTGAAGAGGTGAAGACAAAGCTAAAGGCGCTGCCTGAAGTTATCGACTGTGAAGTAGAACGTAGGCTACCAGGGACACTAAAGGTCATAGTTACTGAGCGTGTGCCAGCAGTGTGGCTAGAGTCACTGGCACTTGGCTACCCGGGACGGAAAGACGGAGGGATTCTTGCTGATGCGGAGGGTATTACATTTCCCTGTGAAGGTAATATGTGGAACTCTGCAAGAGATTTACCTGTGATTGTAGTAAATGATGTAGAGGAAGACTCTTTTCGCCATGGTAGTAAAATGAAACATACTGAAGTCATACGCGCGCTTCACCTGATAAATAATTTAGAGCAGCAGAACCTGCGTGCACAGTGGCACGCAGAGAGAGTAATACTAGTAAATGACTACTCATTAGAGGTGATCTGCCGAGATGGCTCATGTGCAATTTTTGGTATGTATGATCATGCACGGCAGGTCGCTGACTTTGTAAGCGTCTTTGAGCATAGCTTACAAACAAACCGTATGATTCAGCATATTAATCTCATCCCCAAGAAAAACATTCCTGTAAAATTTGCTGGTGATGCCATAATGGTAAAGCCACGTCGCAGACCGACACCGGTGAACTCAGATATCAGACAGATAGAATCCATTCTGGATAGAGACTAGTAAACCCGCCACGTATCAATCTAATTTTCATAACTGATGTCTAAATCTAAAATATACGTAGGAGTAGAGATTGGCACCACTAAGACCTGTATGGTAGTTGGTGAGGTGAAGCCGGATGGATCCGTTAAGATTCTGGGTGTGGGGGAGACTCGTAGTGCAGGTGTTAGAAAAGGTGAAATATCTGACTACCCACAAGCGAAGGCGGGGTTAAAACATGCTCTAGTAAAGGCGGAGGATATATGTGATGTTGATATTAGTTCAGTTTTACTGTCCGTTACAGGCTCTCATATTTTGGGTGTAAATAATCGAGGCACGTTCCGTTTACCTAATGAAGAAGAAGAGGTGTACGAAAGCCATATTAATGAAGCCACTGAGATTGCCCGTGATCTTCCGATGCCAGGTGATCACGTTTATCTGCATAATTTTATTCGTCATTACCATCTAGATGGACAGGAACATAGCGTAAGTCCGGTAGGGCTGTTAGGCAGATCTCTTGATGTAGATTTTCATATTGTGCATGGTATTCGTACCCGTATTCAGAACACCCTCAAGTGTGTAAGAGAGATACCCTTAGAGGTAGATGATGTGGTTTTTGCCCCTATAGCTACCGCGCAGGTAGCACTTGATCGTGAGCATAAGGATGCTGGTGCGTTAGTGATTGATATCGGGGGCGGGACTACTGACTACGTGCTTTATTTAAAAGGCGCTATAGCAGCATCTGGCTGTATCCCAGTAGGTGGAGATCATATTACCAATGACATTCACCTGGTAACACGCATTCCCTTTTCGAGGGCTGAAGAGCTAAAGAAAAAAGAGGGGGATGCCTGTGGTGACCCAGCACGTGGTATAGGTATGGTAAAGGTGATAGATGACCACGGGATTGAAGAAGGTGAAATCCAAAGATCGCTACTCAACGATATTATTAATGGGCGATTAGAGGAGACACTAGGCCTTATCGTAGAACGATTACCTGAAAATTCGCTGAAGGATGTGGGCGCTGGTGTATTTCTTACTGGTGGGAGTAGTAATATGCGGGGCTTTAGTGAACTAGCTAATAAGGTATTTGGCCTACCTATCTATCAATCCGAACAATCTAACATCAGTGGAGTGCATGCTAATTTTCGAGACCCTCAATATTCTACAGCGGTGGGACTCATCCGCTATGCACAGATTCTTGACGCCGAGCGAGATAACAACGCTGGGAGCAAAGTGACTCGTGCCTTAAAATCAATCTGGCCATTTGGCCGATAGAAATTTTCTGATTAGAAAATCATCTCATTACTTGCACCCAGATGATAACTAAGGTTAAATCTTACCATGAAAATGAAATTTTGCGGTGCTGCTGGGACAACGACAGGTTCACAACACTTGTTAGAAGTAAATGGTAAGAAGATTCTCCTTGATTGTGGTCTCTATCAAGGGCGGCGTAAAGATGCTCATGAGGTGAACTGCTGTTTCCCTCATTTTGATCCTGCTAGCGTAGATGTAGCCGTACTTTCACACGCGCATATTGATCACTCCGGTAATTTACCAAATCTCACTAAAAAAGGATTTACGGGAAATATTTACGCCACGTTTGCCACCCGTGACCTATGCCAGATAATGTTAGCGGACTGTGCACACATTCAGGAGAGTGATGCTAAGTGGCTTAATAAAAAGCGCAAGAAGCGTGGGGAGGATCCAGTAGAGACGATCTACAGTAAACAAGATGTTGAGCAGTGCATGAAGCAGTTCGTGAACGTAGGCTATAATCGTGAGATCATTATTTCCAAAGGTGTTACCCTCAAGTTTCTTGATGCCGGGCATATTCTTGGTAGTGCACAAGTACTATTAGAAGTAGAAGATGAGGAAGATGGTAAAACTAAGCGCTTTCTCTTCTCTGGCGATGTAGGCCGTGGCGGAAATGATATACTTTCAGACCCAGAGTCAGCTGAAAACATAGACTATCTGTTAATGGAAAGTACCTACGGTGGCCGTGAGCATGAGCTTGGGACAAAGGCGGATGATCGTATAGCGGAGGTGTTAAAAAAAGCGATTGATCGTGGTGGTAAAATTATCATTCCTTGTTTCGCCGTAGAGAGAACACAGCAGATCCTCTATGTGCTACACCAGCTCTTTGATGATGGCCGTATCCCACAGGTGCCAGTGTATGTGGATAGTCCACTAGCTGTGAATGCAACGGAGATCTTCCGTCTCCACCCAGAATGTTTTAACGAAGAGGTTCATGAGTTTCTCTATGATAAAAGAAATCCATTTGGCTTTGAGGGACTTACCCTGATTCGTGCGGTTAATAAATCTAAAGAGCTAAACGATAGTGAGAATCAAGCAATTATCATTTCCGCATCTGGTATGTGTGAGGCTGGCCGTATTCTACATCATCTCCGTAACGGTATTAGTGATCCTAAAAATACCATTCTCTTTGTAGGTTACTGTGCTGTAAACACACTTGGCTGGAAGATCCGTAATCGTGATCCAGAGGTGAGTATCTTTGGTGAAAAGCATGAACTTAAAGCACAAGTAGAGATTATGGATTCATTCTCAGGCCATGCAGACCACTCAGAGCTGCTGGATTACTTTAATGCTATGACTGGATCTAAGAAAAAGGTCTGGTTAGTCCACGGTGAGCCAACACGCTCCGCAGCTCTGGCTGAAGAATTAGCAAAAGGCCATGATGGTGAAGTGGAAGTAGCAGAGCTAGGTATGGAGGTAACGTTCTAGAGATTTTAGTCTGAAAGTTATTACATATCACGCGTAGGCTTTTGTAGTCTGTTTAAGAATATAGGTGCGCTCTCCTTCCGGAGGGCTAATCTGCTATAAATTGCTCTCGAATTGGGGGCGTAGTATTATGAAAAAAAGATCCATACCTTTGATGTTATTTGGGCTATTGGCTATAGGTAATGTTGTTACGCTGCAGGCTGCTAAGAAACCTAACATTGTCTTTTTATTCTCAGATGATCACGCGTTGCAGTCCATCTCAGCTTATGGTGGGAGGCTTAAAGATATAGCAACTACGCCTAATATTGATCGTCTAGCTCGGGAGGGCGCTATTTTTGAAAACTCATTTTGTGCGAACTCGATTTGTGGTCCATCACGCGCGAGTATTCTTACTGGTAAGCATAGCCACAAAAATGGCTTTATGCGTAATGGTCATGAATTTGATGGTGATCAAATGACTTTTCCTAAGCTGATGCAGAAGTCCGGCTACCAGACGGCCATTATTGGAAAATGGCACCTTAGTAGTGATCCTCAGGGATTTGACCACTGGGAGATTTTACCCGGTCAGGGGAGTTACTATAACCCTGACTTGATCCAGATGGATGGTAGTAAAAAGCGCTTTACCGGCTACTGCACAGATATCGTTACCGATCATGCTATTGAGTGGTTAGATAAGTGTGATAAAACTAAACCATTTATCCTGATGTGTCAGCATAAGGCACCACACCGGAACTGGGCACCAGCGGAACGCCACCTCACACTATTTGACGGTCAGGATATTCCTGAGCCTAAGACATTACGCGATGATTACTCTGGTCGTGCAGCGTGGCTGAAGAAAAATAAAATGGAAATCAAGAGTCACTTCTACTGGGGCCATGATATGAAGTTTCATGGTAAGTCAGTGATGCCTGAAAAGATTCTAGATGGTATTAATAACGGAGAATATACCCGGATGACAGACGAGCAGAAGAAAGTCTGGGATGCTGCCTATGGTCCTAAGAATAAAAAGTTTATAACGGACTATAAGGCTAAGAAACTCTCTGATGATGATATTCTTAAGTGGAAGTATCAGCGTTATATTAAGGATTACCTCCGTACTATCCGTGCTCTTGATGAAAATGTGGGACGTATGTTAGAGTATTTAGATAAGTCAGGCCTCGCGGAGAATACCATTGTGATATACTCATCTGATCAAGGTTTCTATCTGGGTGAACATGGTTGGTATGATAAGCGTTGGATGTTTGAAGAATCTTTGAAAATGCCATTTATTATTCGTTGGCCTGGTGTTGTGAAGCCTGGCTCACGCCCAAAAGAGATGATCCAGAATATCGACTATGCACCTACTTTCCTAGAGATGGCCGGCGCTGAAATCCCTGAGGAAATCCAAGGCCGTAGTCTAGTGCCAGTCTTTAGTGGTAATACACCTAAAGACTGGCGTGAAGATATCTACTACGCCTATTATATGAATCCAGGCACTCATAATGTGCCGCGCCATGACGGAGTACGCACGGGCCGATATAAGATCTTTTGGCTTCCCCAATCTAGTGAGTGGCAGCTCTTTGATTTAGTAAAAGATCCCTTAGAGTTACGCAGCGTTCATTCAGATGCAGCGTATGCTAAGGTGTTTCAAGATATGCAGAAGCGCTACTCTACCAGAAGAACAGAGGTTGGCGCTGTGCTGAAGTAAGCTTTTAATAGCTAGGCTATTAAGATATGCCTTAGCGGATGACCCCGCGGTCACTGGCGCGGATAAATTCGATGAGTCTCTTTACGTGTGGTTCCTCAGCGCTATCTGTGCTTGCTAACTCATCAATCATTGCGGTGAGGCTATCCTTTTTATTAAGAAAGATTTTTTTATACGCGTTTTTAATAGCTCGACGTGCTTCGTCACTGAATCCACGGCGCTGGAGACCTACGAGGTTAGGGCTGCGCACTGCTGCGGGGAAGCCATCTATAATCATGAAAGGAGGAACGTCTTGCACAATTTTTGAGCAGCCTCCTATAAGTGAGTGTTCGCCGATGTTGGTGAACTGGTGGACGGCTGATAAGCCAGAAACAATGGCGTAATCTCCTACGATACAGTGCCCACCTAGGGTGCCATTGTTAGAAAGGATACAGTGATTACTTATCTGGCAGTCATGAGCTACGTGGGAGTAACAGAGGAAAAGATTATGGTTACCAATGCGGGTAGGAATTTTCTCACTGGTACCACGATGAATGGTGGTATTTTCACGGAAGGTATTATGATCACCAATTTCTAATGCGGTAGGTTCACCAGTGTATTTGAGGTCTTGAGTAACTTGGCCGATGGCGGAGAAAGGAAAAAAGGTATTGTTTTCACCTATCCGTGTATAACCATCGATAACGACGTGAGATTTTAGCACGCTACCTTTACCTATTTTGACATTGGCGCCAACTATACTGTAGGCACCAACTTCTACGCCCTCGGCTATTTCAGCGGAGGGGTCAATGATGGCGGTAGGGTGAATCATGGAGTGAATATAGCGCTTAGGAGTCAATTAGAGCAAACTTAAGCTCACCGGTGGAGACTACTTCACCATTAACGATACAGCGGCATACTGCCGAGCCTATATTACGGCGCATCTTAACTATCTCTGCTTCGATAAAGAGGGTGTCACCAGGAAGCACTGGCTTACGCCATTTGACTTTATCTACACTCATAAAGTAGCCGATTTTACCTTGGTTCTCTGGCTTACGGAGCATTAGAATGGAGGAGACCTGAGCCATAGCTTCTACCTGAAGCACACCTGGCATGACTGGGTGACCTGGGAAATGACCTTGGAAGTATGGCTCATTAATGGTGACGTTTTTAACACCTGTGCACTTGTTATCCCCTTCAAAGTCTACCACACGATCAAGCATGAGGAATGGGTAGCGGTGAGGGAGGATTCCCATCACTTCATTAACATCAAGAACGGCCTCTCCCTCTGGAATTGCTAATGGGGGAACCATGGTGCGCATACGTTTGTATTCACGCTTTAGAGTGGAGGCCATCTCAGTATTAGGACCGTGGCCTGGCTTTACGCAGATGACGTGCCCCATAATACGCTTACCACTGAGCATGAGGTCTCCAATGACATCGAGTGCCTTATGGCGGGCAAACTCGTTATTATAGCGCATGGGTTCTTTACTCATCACTTCTTCTCCACGGACGACCACCGCATTTTCTAGGCTACCACCCTTGATAAGACCTTTATCAAGTAAAGGTTTTACATCCTCGTAGTAGACGAAGGTGCGGGCTGGGGCGATTTCCTTTTCGTAGAGCTCAGGGGTGACTTCACTGGAGAAAAACTGAGTAAAACGTCCATCAGGGCCTACGTTAGTCACGGATACACGGAATTTTTTATCAGGTACTATGGTGACAAGTGATCCGTTTTTGGTTTCTAAATGTATAGGCTCACGTACTTCGTAGACTTTACGTGGCTTATCTTGCTGCTCGATACCGGCTTGCTTAATAAGCTCTACGTAAGGGGCTGATGAGCCGTCTCCAATGGGAGGCTCATTAGCATCCATCTCGATGAGGGCGTTATCCACACCCATGCCGCAGAGTGCGGAGAGGATATGCTCCACGGTGTGAACCTTTACGGATCCTTCTGCCAAGGTGGTGGCACGCTCTACGGTCTGAACTTTGTCAACATCAGCATCAATGAAGGGCTGATCGTCTAAGTCGACACGGCGAAACTTAAAACCATGGCCAGCTGGTGCTGGTTTTACGGTTAGGCTAACTTTTTCTCCCGTGTGCAGGGAGGTTCCCTCCAGCGTGGCGGCGGAGGCTACGGTGTGTTCCATCTCAGCGGACATTCGGGAGACATAGGGTATAGCTGTGGAGATGACAAGCCTTAGCTAGGCCATATGAAATACGCAATGGCGTGTAAAGTGATCCCTACAAGCCCTCCGATAATGGTGCCATTGATACGTATGAACTGGAGATCAGGGCCTACTTGTTGCTCTAGCTTCTCTATGAGTGTCTGAGCATCCCATTCTTCAATGGTTTCACGGATCATGGTTTCCAGATGGTCGCCATGTTTTTCGAGAATCTGCTCGAGGCCATCTATGAGTATATGCTCTATTTTATGTGCGAGCTCTGGGTTTTTTTCAATAGATGATCCTGCGGCGATGATGACGGCTGCGAGATGAGCTATCGTTTTTGGCTGTTTAGAGCTAAGATCCTGTGTGAGGCTGTTACGGATTTTAGTCCAGATACGCTCTGTGAGTTCTCCGTTCTCTGGGTTTTCTAGCCATTGATCGCGGATGCTCTCTAGCTGCAGCTTAAGATCAGTATTTGTATCGAAATGTTCCCTCACTCTTACGAGCTGATGGTGAATAGTGTCCCAGAGTGGATCAGTATCATCCTTACTGGCCAAAATAAGCTTTGCTTCCATGCTGTCAGTGGCCCGCTCTGAGAAATCTTCAGCAATGGCACGTGATAGCCGACCCAGTAGCGGGACTTTGGTCATGGGGGCTTTATCACCAGCAGCGGATTCGATTTTCTCTTTATTATAAGCTAGAACGGATGCGAGCTGGGTTAGCAGAGGTGCAAGGAGTTCTCGGTATTTGTTTTCAGTAAGCATCCATGTGACTAATTTGGAGGAGATGGAATGAGGTTCCAGTGTGCGTAGCTGTTCGGTGAGCTTACTAGTGATGAGTGTGTGGGTGCCATTTTTTTCAAGTGCGTCAAGGGCAGTGGGGAACATATGAAGAGCTTGGCCGGCGAGCTTATTGGCCTGTTTTTCTTTCGTGAGCCATGTGGCTGTGCGTTGTATGAGCTGGAGTTCACGTGCTTGTTTGCAAATTAGACTGGAGGTAAGGAAGTTCCCCCGAACGAACTGTGCTAGAGCGGAGCCGATGCGGTCTTTTTCCCGAGGAATAACTGCAGTATGTGGGATAGGTAGGCCTAACGGGTAGCGAAATAGAGCGGTAACTGCAAACCAATCTGCCAACCCACCTACCATACCGGCCTCTGAAAATGCCTTTAGCCAGACAAGCCAAGGCCATTGGTTTTCATAGCTCCGAGAAAAAATATATAACCCAGCCATAATGGCGAGTATGCCTCCTGCGGCCAAACGTATACGCTTGAGACGTGGGTTTTTTGTAGAGGTCATGAAAGAGGCTTAGCAAAACTGGAAGCCTACTGGCAACCATCAAGCAGATTTAAGTAGTTTAAATAATTAACTAGAAGCTATGGATTTCTTTCTCCGTCAGCTCCCGGTAACCTCCAGGCTGTAGGTCGCTATCAAGGATTATTCCGCCCATACTCTCGCGGTGGAGTGCCGTCACACGGTTCCCTAGGGCATGAAACATACGTTTTACTTGGTGATAACGTCCTTCGTAAATGGTCAGCTTTACCTTACACTTGCTAATTATTTCTAATTCAGCAGGAGCAGTAGTTAGATCCTCGTAGGCGAAGTAGATGCCGGCGGTAAACTGAGCGGTAGTTTCCTCTGTAACGGGCCTTTCAACTTCTACGACGTAGACCTTGGGCACATTTTCTTTAGGCGCTGTTAGGGCACGAGACCATTTCCCATCGTTAGTCAGGATGAGTAGGCCGGTGGTGGCTCGATCTAGGCGACCTGCGATATGCAGCGTCTGTGGAGCATCGATAAGCTCCATCACCGTTTTGTGCTCAGGGTCAGTAGTGGCACTGAGGTATCCAGCAGGTTTATGAAGCATGAGGTAGCAGGGGGTATTTTCACGCAGAAGTTTACCGTCCAGGTGCACCTGAGTGAAATCGTAGATGTCACGTTGCGTATCTTTTTCTACCTCCCCTTCCACGAGTATTTTACCAGCGGCAAGTAGCCTGCGGATTTCCTTTCTTCCATAGTCGGTATGGTGATATAGAAAGCGATCTAGCCTCATGATTATTTAAAGTAGTTATAGGGTGGGAATTAAATTGTTAGATTTAACGAATTTAAAATTTCCTCGGCGGTTAGTTTCCCTGAAATGATTGAACCTTCTATTGAAGCACTCATAGTATGATCTCCACAGATCAGAGTGTCGCTGAGTTTGATAAACCCTTTTGGCTGCGTGCTAGATTTGTCTGGTCCCTGTTCTGGTAAAGCATGTTTGATTAAGTCTGTACGGAGGTGTTTCCAGTGAGTTACTTCTTCACCAAACCATGCGACGAGCTCTTCTCTCACATCACTCGGGATATTTTCACTCGTGTGAATGCCTAGTAGAGATACAGAAATTAAGGACTGCTTCTCAGGTGCGTATGCTGGGCTAACATCAGAGGGGACACAAACGTTATTGATGAGGCCATTTTCACTACCGTTGAGAGCGATAATAGCTTCATTAAGAGGGGACTTATCTGCTTTGAAGTAGACATTTGTCACGGATCTCCATGTAGGCGCTATAGCTGAAAACTCAGGGACTAGCTCGCTAGTTTGGGCTGCTTGTGTGGCAATGACTACTTGGCTGCCGATAATCTTACTCCCATCATGTAGTGTAACAGAATTTTTCGTGACAGAGGAAACAGGCGAGTTGAGCTGAATGGAGTCTGTGGGTAGGGATTCGCTAAGCTGGTGCGGTATGGATGCCATGCCGTAAGCGGGGAGTGTTGCATGCCCCATGCTAAACATTTTAAAGGTAAATTCAAACATCCTGCTTGATGTTCGTAGGTCTCGTTCCAAAAAAATACCTCCGTAGAAGGCGCGAAAGAAGCCATTGATCATGGGTGAACTGAAGCCGAAGCGTGATAGAAATTTTTCAGTGGT
>JALZUC010000017.1 GCA_023301765.1 Akkermansiaceae bacterium
TTTTCAGACTGAACGTCGTCCGCATTCTCGTCCCCAATCTTCGCGTAAGAGAAGAAGACATCATCCTCCTCGCACAAGCATTTCTTAAAGAGTTCTCCCACCAGCGTCTTACCTCCTACAGTCAGCCCTTTTTCCACTACAACGGCAGTTTCTTGGCGAGTAAGTGTGTTCCCCTCTAACGCATTACTCGTATAGGTCAGCTCAATTTTAAACCACTGCTCTAGATTAGAGACTAAATCGGAGGGGAGAGGACGGTAGCTATCTAGGTTCTTTTTGAGCTCGGTAAGGGGAAGCCAATTCATAATTAAACCATAAGGTGTTACCTTATGGTTTACAAGTGAATATCATGAGGCTTCCTGTGTGTGAATGCTGTTGTATGGAGTGCTGTGAATGTATATTTCACCATACTACGCTGTGTTAGCGTTAGTTTGCATGGCTCGTTTCTACTCTACTCGACTACTGAGGGGCGAATATCCGCCTTGCGTACTCTGGGTGATCGATAAATGGGTTTCTATTTCCCTGATAATTACGATCAATTTTATCATTTCTATTTCGCTCCGTGTCACTCACTGGGTCTTGTGTATGCCATTTAAGTAGGGTGCTTATTTTACCTAGCTGACGGTTCCGGGTATTTGCTATTTCTGAGAGTTCTAAGTCTGAAGAGCTCGCCTCTCCGCCCTCATAGCGCACGGCCATGTAAAATAGTGCGCGGGCGATATCTCCTTTCACCTCGTTTGGCGGCTCCCAGGAGTCATGGTCTAAGGAATACCTTTGCCCGTCAAAATCTTCACCCTGTGTTTCATCAAAGTAGAGGTGTCCACGTTTGGCATTAGTGGCAACATCAGATGAGCGGATGTGGTGAAGGTCTGTATTTGCTATACTGGATCTACTGATGCCGTATGCGCGTGGCCAGAGGTGCTCTCTATTCCACTCCCCTTGCTTTCCTCCATGTTTATCCGCTCCACGCTGCGTTCTTGTATAAATCAATGTAACTCCCCCACTTTTCCCCGCATCTAGATCACGTAAGGCAGCCCAGAGTTCTGAGTATGTTAGAACGCGGTGGTCATTGATCCGCTGATGCAGCGCAGCCTTCAGATCAGCTCCGCGTAGATCACCCATGGTCTCATAGTAGACCTCGGTATCTACCTCTTCTCTAACTTCTGGATCGCTATTTTTTTCAAAACATTGACTCAGATAAATACAACCCAGATATAAAAGAGCTCCTACAATAGGGATGATGTAGTAACGCGATTTCATGGGGTGTTAGACTGTGCTAGAGTGAGGTGGTGTTTAGCCGATCTACCGCTAATGGACTCATTCTCCAGTAGCTCTGAGGCAATCACTTTTACTGCCTTCCACGTGGCTTTATCACTGAGTAGGTGCTGGGTTTTATCAAGAGTTTTGTGAATGAGCTTTTCCGCTTGTTTGACGTTCCCAGCTCTAGACATCGCTAGTTTCTCCACGGCACGAAGATCCTGTGATGCTCCAGCTATATTGTATTTCCCTGACTTTCTACCCTCTGCGGCCATTCCTGCTAGGAGGATAAGCATCTCTGCCTCTAGCTTATCTTGCACCTGCTTGGCACGGCCTTTTTCCATGGTGCAGACACCTAGACGGTTCTGCGAGGGTATGATACTTACTTTCTTCACAGACCTCCCCATCAGCAGCGCCATCACGGCATGGCCAGATTCATGATAGGCGGTAAGTGTTTTCTGATCCATTGTGCTAGACGATAGGGCCAAGGTGTTCTAGGCGGATGACGGGTTCCATTTTTTCATCAGACTGCTGAAGGTCTACTAGGAGTGTTAGTGACCAGTCGTTCTTCTCATCAGGGTCACAGAGAGTCTGGTGCACTCGCCACTGACGTGTGTCTTCTAAAACTTCGGTATGGGTGTGTTTTTTATTCCGTGCCTCAGGATCAAGGCGGATATACTGGCGGCCATCATAATACATATCTAGCAACTCATCAAAGCGTGCCGCTGTCCACTCATCAGATAGCTCAAAGACTTCCATAAAACCGGCAACGTTATCAGCGGAGAGGTATTTTACCGCAGTGAATATTTCATGATGCAGCAGGCGTGAAAATTGCTTTTTATCATGAGTGATAGGGCGCACTCGTTCTGGGGATGGCTCACGGTCTTCTGGGCGCACGTAGTCAGGGTCTCTCATGGTTTCCCATTCATCGATCAAGCTAGAGTCCACACTAGTGAGGTGCTCCTTTAGATAACGCTCTGCATCCAGAACTTCTTCTGTTTTCAACGCGGGGGGGACGGTCTGGCTCAGGACCTTATAGACCTCACTAAGGTGTCTTAGAAGGGCTGCTTCTGAGCGCTCTAACTTATATTTTCTAATGTAGTCTTCAAATGACATGTAATCGACAAACATCTCACGTGCAATCGACTTCGGCTTAATACTCTCTGATTCAATCCACGGGTGCTTTAGGTTAAATTCATTAAATGTATCATAGATAAAATCTTTGCCCGGCATCGGGTGCGTCACTTGCTCAAGTCTATCCATCCGCTGATCATATTCCATTCCCTCAGCCTTTAGCTCATTAATCAGCTCAGACTTAATTTCATTTACCTGTGCGCGGAGTACCGCAACTGGACTCTCAAGGATAGCTTCTACGAGTGAAAGTACATTAAGCACATATTCTGGTGCCTCGCTGTCCAATAGGGGGATGGTCTCTATGAGGTAGAGACCTAGTGCCTGATTCATGGTAAAGTCATCTTGTAAATCTATATGGAGCTTTACCTTAGGGCTATTACCTCCCTCAGCCCGCTCCGCTGGTGGGATAATAGTAAGCACCTCACCGCGTACTAGTGACATAAACATGGATCTAGCTTGGCGGCGGATTTTACGCTTTGAGGTATCTGTCTCATGGCTAGCTGTAATCAATCTTTTAAGCTCTCGGCAGCCATCCTCATTTGGCCGGCTCAGCACATTAAGCATAAAGTTATGACGTAGTTTAAAACTGGAAACTAAAGGCTCCGGTGCAGCGTTCTGTAGTTTAAGAAATGTTTCCTTAGTCCATGACACAAAGCCATTCTCTGGTGGTTTCTTTTTTACCACCTTCTTCTTTTTGGTAGAGGCCGCGGCCTTAGCTTCCAAGCGGATATTCTCAATAACATGAGCGGGTGCCTGCGCGACTACGTAGCCCACATCATCATAACCTCGCCGGCCTGCACGACCAGCTATTTGCTTAAAATCACGGACGGATAGAATCTTCGTCCCTGTGCCATCATATTTACAGAGCTGGGTAAATAACACTGAGCGTATAGGCACATTTACCCCCACCCCTAGTGTGTCTGTGCCACAGATCACTTTAAGTAATCCTTTCTGAGTCAGCTTTTCTACTATGAGGCGGTACTTCGGTAGTAAGCCTGCGTGGTGAATCCCTATACCGTGACGCAATAGCTTACTTACTTCTTTACCGTATGGTGAGCGGAAGTTTGCCTCTTGTAGTGCCTCAGATATCTCACGCTTTTCCTCTTTGCTGGAAAAATTACTTGAGAGTAACGCCTGGGCAGATTCCGCGCAGGCGCGCTGAGCAAAGTGAACTAGATAGACAGGTGCCTTATTTTTCTCCACCAGCTCAGTGACCTGCTCTGCCAGTGGTATTTCAGAATAGATGAACTCTAGTGGCACAGGCCGCTGATCAGACTGCACGAGTACTGTTTCATTTCCTGTTAGGTCAGTGATTTCTTTCTGAAAAAAGGCTGTATCTCCTATGGTAGCTGACATCAGCAGAAAGCGAGACTGAGGTAGAGTCAGTAGAGGAAGCTGCCATGCTACACCACGTTCATGATCTGAGTAATAGTGGAACTCATCCATAATCACGTCATGCACCTCAGCCTCTGCACCTTCACGCAGAGCGAGATTAGAGAGGATCTCCGCCGTGCAGCAGATAATAGGTGCGTCTGGATTCACCGTGGCATCACCAGTGATCATGCCCACCTTATCTGGACCAAAGGTGCCACAGAGTGAGAGGAACTTCTCATTAGCCAGTGCCTTAATGGGCACGGTGTAGTAGGATGTACGCCCAGCACATAGTGACTGGTAGTGAAGGGCTAGGGCTACTAATGATTTCCCCGAGCCTGTGGGCGTATTTAAAATGACATTATTACCTGCAAAGAGCTCCAGCACAGCTTCCTCCTGATGGTCATACATCTCCAGCCCAGCCTCAATGAGCTGGTCTAAAAATTGATTAAGCACATCATCAGAACTAAAGGTGCCAGAGGGTGGAGCAAGTTGCATAAAGCAACAGCATATGGGGCAATGGCAAAAGCTCAAGACCTAGTCTCTATGAGTTAAATATCTCTTATTAAGACACCACGCTCATATGGGTATGGTCTTAAGTGCTCACTGTAGGGTGGTAAGTAAAGTGATCGTAAAATCTACTGGCCCTGCGCTCACTGAATACATTTCACTAGCTGGATCTTAAGTAAACAGATAGATTTCCGATATTTTCAAACGGCTCCTAACAAGATTTTTTCTGCTGATTGCACGGTCTTGTGAGGGTAATTGATCACTATCTGAGAAGCGACTAGAGTTCTAAATGCGCAGGTTCTGGCAGTGGATTATACAAGTCCGTCTTTACGAGCTTGTTTCCAGTAGGCGTATTCTGAGCGATTAAAGTCAATATACTCTGGGGAGAGATCACTGGTGTAGACTTCGT
Source organism: Akkermansiaceae bacterium (assembly GCA_023301765.1). Lineage (GTDB taxonomy): Bacteria > Verrucomicrobiota > Verrucomicrobiia > Verrucomicrobiales > Akkermansiaceae > Oceaniferula. The sequence continues at coordinate 4,679 of JALZUC010000017.1, forward strand.
ACCCCGCCTTACCTTGGTGCAGATTTATGGTGATGGTAAAGGTGGGTTTTTGTACTGCTTTACGTAGTGAGTCCATGGAGGTTTTTGCCTGCAGTCCACCTAGGCACGCGGCTTTACCGCTTATATGAATATCGATAAGCTCTTCGCGGACCATGGCACGAGAGTACCCTACTGCGTGGATGATACGGCCCCAGTTAGGATCGTTACCATTCCATGAGCTTTTTACTAAGGCGGAGTTAGCTACTGCTTCGGCTACCTTTTTAGCATCATGGTAAGTTTTTGCTCCTTTAACTTCTACGGTAACAAATTTGGTAACACGTTCTCCATCTCGCACGAGTGACTTAGCCATTTCTAACATAACGTGGGAGAGTGCTGCACGGAGTTGTTTACATTCTTTGCTGTTACGCTTGATGGTGGGCATACCACTCTCGCCATTGGCCATTACTAATACGGTATCATTAGTGCTCATATCACCGTCTATGGTGATTCTATTAAAGGAGGTGTCTACAGCTTCGTGGATGATTTTCTGTAAGTTTGACTTACTGATTTTAGCATCTGTGGTGATGAAGCAGAGCATGGTGGCCATACTGGGGCAGATCATACCCGCACCTTTAGCACATGCTCCTATGCGGACGTTATGGCCCCCGATGTCTAGGGTGACTGCTATTTCCTTTTTACAGGTATCACTAGTCATTATGGCGTGGGCTACATCTTCGCCATTTTTTTCTCCTAGGTTTTTAGTGAGCTCAGGTAGCTTTGGCTCTATTCTCACCATGGGCATGGGAATGCCGATAACACCGGTAGAGCAGACGGCTACCTGCCGCTGACGGAGCCCTAACTCTTTTGCTATGATATTTGCAGTTTTACGTGCGTCAGTTAATCCTTCTACTCCTGTGCAGGCATTAGCATTTCCGCTGTTAATTATAATCGCTTGTACATTATCAGCTTTTACATAAGCTTGTGAAACTTTTACTGGTGCGGCTTTAACGCGATTAGTTGTGAATGTGCCTACTGTAATACAGGGGGTAGCTGAGTATATCAGGGCAAGATCTAGACGCGGATCATCTGGGTTTTTAATACCGGCACTAAGAGCTGCGGCTTGAAAGCCCCGTGGCGCACAGACGCCTCCTTTTATTTTTTTAAGCGTAGGTTGATCACTCACTGAGTTAGCGCGTTAAGGGGTAGATGAATTATGATGAAGTTAGGTTATTGCAAATTTTCTAAAAATTTTTCAATCCGGCAGTTTCACAAAACCCACAAATGATGTTTAAATTCTGAATCGCCTGACTGGCGGCACCTTTGCCTAAGTTATCTTCTGCGCTGAGTAGGAGTATGCGTCCGGTACGCTCATCATAGCTCCACCCGATGTCGATAAAGTTAGTGCCGGTGACGTTTTTGGTATCTGCACAGCCTCCTTTACCAAGGAGACGGACAAAGTATTCATTGGCGTAGGCTTTTTCCAGGGCGGAATTTACTTGTTCAGGTGAGCCAGTGAGCTTTGCACTTGTGGTGGTGCAAATGCCATTGTGGACGGGGATAAGGTGTGGAGTGAAAGAGAGTAGAACTTTTTCTCCAGCAGCTTTACTCAGCTCTTGCTCGATCTCGGAGAGGTGGCGGTGCTTTGGCACTCCATAGGCGCGTGCACTTTCATTAGTTTCACAAAAGATGAGAGATAAGTCCGCTGTTCTACCTGCACCACTAACGCCTGACATGGAGCAGGTAACTAGACTATCAGTAGCGATGAGTTTTTCACGTAGTAGTGGTATGAGTGGTAAACTTATACTGGTGGGGTAGCACCCCGGTGCGGCGATTAAGCGGGCACCTATTACATCAGCACGGTGTATTTCAGGTAGTCCATAGACGGCTTCTTTTAAGAGCTCTGGAGCAGGGTGCTCACTATCGTAGAATTCTTTATAAACTTCTGCGTCATCTAGACGGAAGTCTGCGCTTAGGTCGATAACACGCAGCCCTTTAGTTAGTAGGCTGGATGCATAGCCGGCTGCCACACCATGGGGTAGGGCAAGAAATGCTACTTCTGCTCCCGTGGCTACGATGGCCTCTGGCTCTGGAGCTATAAATTTAAGATCGGCTGCTGGTGCGCCATTAAAACGGGGAAATAGATCTCCAATTCTTCGTCCAGCATTTTGACGGGATGTAACACAGCTAAGTTCCGTATGAGGGTGGCTTATTAGTAGGCGCAAGAGTTCCAGCCCTGTGTATCCACTTGCTCCGATTACGGCGATCTTAACAGTTTTCATAATAAACGTAGGTGAGATGCCATGAAATTCTGTGCTTGCCAACACTGAAGTCATCAGCTTTATTGCGCGCCTTGTCTAGTGCGTTTATTTCACTAGGTATCAATGAACGGGACTTGGCGCAGTTTGGTAGCGCGCTTCGCTGGGGGTGAAGAGGTCGCAGGTTCGAATCCTGTAGTCCCGACCATTTACTAAAACGGAATCACCTATGCGGTGGTTCCGTATTTGTTTGCCTGTGAGCTATGTGGATTAGGTATAATTAAACTCTAAAATAAGTATTGGGGTATTTAAATTTTTCCTAGGCAATGAGGGTGTTTCTCATGTGGCCGATCTAGAGTTCACGGTCTAGTTGCTCCGCTGTGTGCCCTAGCTCTAGGAGAGATTTTCGTAACTCTTTTTGTAACCTAGGAGATTTGACGTAGTATTTCAGCCTGGGGTTTTTCAAGATTTCTAACCGCTGAGTGGCCGGTATTGATTTTAATAAATTATATCGTGCAGTGGCACGATAGCTACCTGATTTCGCTAAGTTTTTAAATAACCCTATATGGTGCTCTTCTCTGCTGATTGCAGGGTCTGCATTACTAAGAAATTTTTCGTAAACGTCACTGCTATTAGTATTCGTTAATACTTGGCTAATCGCACTGTAATTCGGTTTTTCAGCATCTAGCACATTACCTAGAAAAGAGCCAATTTCTGCAGGATTCGTACGCTCAGCGTAGCCGGCTATAAATTGGCTAATACGATCATTACCTATTACTTTTTTACCTAACATAAGCCAATCATAAGCTTCTTGCGGATTTATGGCTGCCCATGTTTGTAAGAGATCCGTGGGGAATGATGATAATCGTTCGCCCTCTTTTAAGGAATTTGACAGATCATGCAGGAGATTAAGTGTTGTTTTAAAATCAAAACCCTCTGGATAACTTAACCCATAGCCGTATGAGCTATTCCCATTATACTTGGATAATTTATAGAGGTCTACAAATTGATCTGGTGATTTCTCTGTAGCGGCTAAGTAAAAGGTCATAGGGAGATTTAATGCTCCATTCTCTTTACGTAGGTATTGCTTCGCAAGCTCAAGCGCGCCATCGAAGTCCTCACCTACTGTGCTCGATACAAGATCTGACATAAATCTGATACGCTCATTTTCAATAGGCAGCTCAGAAAGCCATGATAATGCGTTTGTTTTTGATAAAGAATACCAATGTTTTAATAGCTGCTGAAATATTTTTTCATCAGAATCAGATAGCCCTTGTAGGCTTGCGCGGTCTTGAAACTGACTGAGGAGACCTGAGATTTCGTGTTCATTAATGTCAGCTATTAAAAGCCCCAATGACTCTGGATTATCCGCTTCATTGACTAGACTCTCGATTAAGTCATGCCGTTTTTGCCTGATTTTCTGGGCAGCTTTTTTTGACATTCTCTCACCTAAGTTGAGGCTTCGACTACTTGATCGGTATGACTCGTCCTCTGAATTATCAGGGTTTTGACTAGGTTTCATGACCCAGCCCATGGAGACTCCTACCGTGTAGGTGATGGCTAAAGCAAAAATCTTTGGTTTATTCATGATGTCCGTATTTAGTGGTAACGTATTACTGAGAGGCTGGGAGGTGTTGATTGATGTCTTCTTCGTTATGTCCTGCTGCGAGTAGTGTATTCCTTATTACATTCTGGTCATATTCATAAAAACCAGGGTCTTCGAATATAGTTAATTGTTCGTCTTTCGGTATCTGGGATAACACCGCTAGTCTGGCCGCTAGATCTTGTCTAGGATGATTGATTAGCTTTTGCATTAACTGGACGTTATAGTCGTGCTGATTCACATTGCCGTTAAGATTGCTTTTAAAGCTTTGGTATACATTAGCGTCTGGTCTTATGGTTAAAGCATTGGCTAGCACATCTATGCTTTCTTTATTTGATTCGAAATATTCTGCCGATAATTTGCCAATATCCTCGGTGCTAGCTACTTTCCCATAACCTTCCATTAATGCGTTGATTGAATCATTATTGTGCAGTTTATTTCCATCCATGACCCACTGATAGGCTGATTCTGGCTCGAGTGCCGCCCAGTTTGAGAGTAGGTTAGTTAACCCTAGAGTCATTTTCTCGCCCTCATTCAGTGTTGCTTGGTGTTCGCTCAGCTTATTGATTACTTGTTGGTAAGGAAAGCCTTCAAGGTAAGTCATACGCTCTGAGTTTACTTCGTCACTCATGCGTGAGGAATCAATCAGGACTTTTACTAGGTCTTCCGGTGAAGATTTCATGGCTAAATGTAAAAAGTTTTCTGGGTAATCGATATTACCCTTATCATCCAACAAGTGTATTTTAGCCTGGTCATATGCGCTGCTAAAATCACTGTTTGCTGTGGCGCTAATAAGTTTCTTAAGTAGAAATACCTGAGAGTCTCTATGGGGGAGATTGTTACAGTAATTTATGGCCTGTTCAGGGTTCTGCTTATGCCAATATCCGAGGACTCTTAAATAAATTTTATTATCAGGGTAGGTGAGCCCTTTTAAACCTGACCGTGCTTCATATAATTTAAGGAGCTCAGGAATAGCTTCTGGGTCCGTCTTAGCGAGTATTGCATTAATTTTTGTAGGGTTATAATTGGAGCCCAGCTCAGCGATAATGGCTTGAAGCCCTGTGGTTACTGGCTTTTGACGAGTTTTTAATTTTCTGTAACCAGCCTCTTGTTGAGTAATGTTTGAGTTTACCCTTTGCTCTTTAATGGGTTTTTGTTCAGAGCGTTCTGCGCTAGATATTATTTGTTTTCCGTGGATTACCCATCCGGTTGTAACACCTATGATTAGTGTGATTATGTATAATGAATATTTCATAAAATTATAGGATACTTGGTGATTAAACAGTTAAGCCTTGGGCTATTATCTGCAAGCGCACGCTCTCAGCATACTCTTATAGCGATCAAAAAACTGAATTTTGTGAAACTAATATCGGAATAGCTTCAGTATTAAAATAGGTATTATAACTATTTTATAATTATCCAAACTTATGGTAAGCTGCTCTATATTAGCTGCTTATATGTTTATCGTGGGCGGAGCTCATACTCCCTCGTTCAGCGCGGGTGCATGATATGATTGGAGAATACTTCAAGGCGCAAATTCCGTACTACGGCATGCTGCGCTAAATAGAGTTCTTTTCATAGTTTGTGTGTTCCTTGGGTATCATTACCAATATCACATTTTAATGTGCCTAATTTTACGGAGTCCGGAAACTATGCTCCTTAGTTTAGGCTTTGGTTTACCAAGGTATCTAAGATCACTGCCTTAGCTGTAGTGGGTATATTGTTTTAGTGACGTTGTTTGTTCGTCATTATTTAAGTCCATCTAAAGCTCTATAGATAGCATCCTTAACTGCTGGCTGATTAAGGTTTCCTAGATGCCCGCCCTGCGGAAATATAGTGAGTTGAGAGCTAGTAAAGTTACTCTTAAGCCATGTTATATCGCTGGCTTGGAGTAGGAAGTCATTCCTATTAGTTATGATACGGACTTTCTTCTGATCTCTTAGTTTTTGGGTATGATTTCTAAGATTCGCATGGCGAAGTATTTCGGCGATACTTCGTCCTTTTGTTTGGTAGTATGGTGCTGCGAATTTGTAGAAGTAATCTGTATATGAGTAATTCATGAGCTCTTGGTAGAGTGGCTCTCTTTTCCCTTTTGTGAGAGGGGTTTTAATGACCCCTTGGTTGTTACGAGTTTGAGTACTGTATAGAATATCACGGAGGCCTAGGCGGAATACTAGGCCTACTAGATACTTGGACTCAATGGCATCGAAAGTAAATTTTGGTTTCTGCCTCCTGTTGTGAAAGCTATTGGCAGCTGCCTTGTGCAGGGTATTGTTGACTCTCTGTTGTCGCGTGGTTTCAGGCCATTCCATAGGAGCTTGGATAAAGCTATCAAGTAGATTGGCTCCATAGATAAGGTTTACGGGCGAATTAACGGCGACATAGCGATCAAAACTAATGTAATCTGGGTCTTGTTTTCTATTTCTAATTGAGAGTTTAAGGCTCATATATCCACCCATTGACATACCGATAAGCGCTCTTTTGGTAAAACGAGCAGGGTGTTTTTTGACGAGGACTTTATCCATCTCTGTCATGGCTACTAATAAATCCCTGTTATCTGTAGGAGCGTAGGCTGGGAGGTCTGCTGTAGAGGCATTTTCCATAAACTCTGGATGAAAAATACTAGTAGTGCTCACTACGGAGTATCCTTCCTCATAGAGCATCTCTGCAAGTGTGAGGGAGATATTTGCTACTCGGTGAGCAGCTAGACCAGGTAGAATGTAGACGAGGGGCGCTGGGTGTTTCTGGAGCCAGTAGTTTATTTCTAACTTTTTCCTAGTGGTAGGTATTTTAATTCTAACTTTGTTACTCTTTGCAAGGAATCTTCTGTCGTTAGGTGTAAAAGTAGCTGCAGCTAGGGTTTGTAAAGAGCTAGAGTCAATAGAGATTGGTTTATCATTACTGGGGAGATGCTGTTTACTAGTGTAGCTCCAGCCGTATTTAATAAAAGAATAAGCATCACTTTCTATTTCTAGAAGTTGATTGATGAACTCACTAGAACTTGCGATTTTATCATATGTAGTAAGGTAGGCTGCAGAGCGGTAGGGTTGACTGGCGTAGGTTAATGGATCCGCGGCTCTGTCAGCAAAGAGGCTCACCGCATGCCTGTTGTCACTGGGGCCCAGGAGAGGAAGCATAACATAGGACTTAGGTTTCCAGCCCCATTTTGAAAAGGTCTGGTTAAAATTAGCCTCGGATTTATTGACTCCCCACTTGGTTGCGGGGTCAAGTATGCCGCCTATGCCAACTGTGGTATTTGAAATGAAGCGCGTGGTTTCATCTTTTGCACCTGCCCACCGCCCTTGCAGTAGATTGTTTACCAATCTTCCTGGATAGGTAATGTTACGATCAAAATTTTTGATAGATCCTCTAACAGTTCGCGGGACTACGGCTTTGTAGGTTCTGGCTGTGGGATTAATAACCCGTTTAAGGATCTGCTGGTTGACTGCCCATACGCGTCGATTAGTAGCTTCGTAGGGATCGTTGATGAATTCTGGTAATGGGGCTTTCTTTGAATACGATGCTACAGGTGTTACCTCCTTATCACATAACGGAGAACAAGCAGTAAGGATACTAGTGGCCAGAATTAGACCAAATGTTGTTGGCGCCGATGAAGTTAACGGCAAAAGGAAACGAAAATCTAGGATGCGCAATGAGGTAGAGTGTTGTTGCGAGTATAATAATAAATATATGAGGGCGTGCAAATTATTTCTGCAGTCCTGTTAGAACCTTAAAAACCTAGAAAAGAAAGGGTTGAGTCAAATTCTTATTTGTGTAGATTTTAATTATGAGGATTTTTAATAATAAATTACTAATAGTTACTATTTTACTATTAGTCGTAGCTTTCATTTGGGTATTAATTCCCGCTGACGAGTTCGGGGGAAAGAAGTTATCAAGGGGGACTAAATCTAATACTAAAAAAAATGAAGCGAGGCAGACTATTACCTCTATTCCAGATAGAAAGAGGGTAGCGGCTGTAGTTGAAGATATACCTGGTGAGTTTAGCCCTGAAATGAGGGGTATTGTGCAGGGTATTCAGGCTGGACGCACTATTCATCTCCGCGTAGATGATTTTGAGGGTGAGTATGTATTCCGGAGTATTGATATTACCGAGGACCGTTTTCAGATTTCTACTGGTCCTGAAAGTAAATATCCTGCCTCGTATGAGGTATTTGAGGGTCGCCAGATCCTGGAGGATGGCAGTTTAAGTTCTGAGGCAAAACTCGCTGTAGTAAACGATACTTTATCGATCGCCTTCACTAATGAGAAGGGGGACTTTCTCATCGAAAGAAATGAAGACGGCGAAATGGTGGCTATTCAGCTAACTAGTACAAGCCCTGATTCTAAACTTGGGGCTTGGGTCTGCCAACATAATGAGGGTATCCATGGCATATCTGATAATTCAGATAATGCAGTTAATCCAGTCACTAATGATATAGAGATTGTGTTAGGAACTGAAGTAGATACGTCAGTTCCAGAAATTTCTCAGGCATTAACTAGCGAGCCGTTTTACCGTCTGGGCAAGGATTACGATGCCTCACTTAGAGATATATCTATGTTGATGGTTTCTGGCTCTACTCAAACAGGTTCTAATACAAGTGCTAACTTAAGTACCCGCGCGGCATCCTATTTTACTTACACTGCATTTGTAGCAGATATATACGAGAGGCAGTTAGGCCTTCGTCTACAGCTGCAAGAACTAATATTAATTGCTGAGGGTTCGGGTCAACCTGACGTGGAATTACCTTCAAATGAAATAGATTTAAATGGTAATACCTCATTGCGTGAACTTAATGTCGTAAGTGACTGGTGCGCAATGTATAGACCTCAAGAAACGTATCAGTGGGGGCATGCAACGGCGTGGACAAATGTAGGAGGAGCTCCAAGCGGAACGGTAGGCCTGGCCTTTGTTGCTAGCTATGGTTTTAGCACTTCTGGTCTTTCAGTGAATGAACGAAATTTTACTTGGCAGGTATTAATCCATGAGCTTGGGCATAATGTGGGGGCAGCTCATACCAGTGGCGGGGCGATGAATTCTAGTCTTCTTTTTTCTCAGCCTGAATCTTTCTTTAATGAAAGTGAGGATGGTTCATTTACAGCAGCGAAGCAAATTTACGACTATATGTCACCGTCAAATAGGGCGTTTGTTACTGGACCTGCTGATTTGCGGAATCCCGATGAAATGCCTTTTGCTGTGGATGATTTTATTTCAACTCCCACGAATACGCCTGTTACATTTACCCCTTTGCAAAATGATCTACAGGCAACACCACTTTTTGGAATTACGAATAACCTGAGATTAGTTGAGGCTGGGCAGATCTTTCCAAAAGCTGCTGGCTCACTGACAATTTTAGATGATGAGATTACTTTTAGTCCAGCATCTGGTTATACTGGGAGAGTTTGGTTTACTTACACCTTGGGTGGTAACGTTGGTAATGGTGGCCGTGGTTGGCTGCACTCAGCAGATGTAGTTATAACCGTCGGTGGAAATAATTCTGACCCGGATCAAAACCCTCCAATCAGTATAACAAATGATATCGTAAGAACTGATTTTTCTGGTGATGTGCGTTTAAATCCTTTGCTGAATGATGAAGGTGTAGGGAGACTCTGGGCAGAAGGCGTTGATGCTATTAACTCTATTACGCCCACAGGAACGGCTCAAAGTTACTCAGAAGGGGCATTTTCTTTAGTGAGTGCACAGGTGCTAACAGGTAATGGATCTGTTAGCCTAGAAACTGCTAATGTCACGCGTAACGGATTGGCTTCGAGGGGTAATACAGGCTATTTAGTCTACACGCCGAGTGCTAATGAACCAAATGTAGTGCAAATCCAATACACGGTGCGAGATGCCAATGGAAATCAGGCTACAGGGATGATTAGTCTTGTTACAAGTGATGCGGTGTCAATCTCCACGAATACATCCATGCTAAGTGAGCCTGAGGGGAGAGTAGCCACAATTCTAATATCACGAACAGGTCTGACTTCTAGCCCTGAGCGGATTAATTTTTCAATTAGTGGTGAAGTAGATTTGACTGGAGGGAATAGTGATGTGGCTATAGCGGGGTTTGAGACATTTGATGCTAGCAGCGGCAACGGAGAGATAACAATCCCTGCTGGCCAATCATCTGCAGTACTCCAAGTATCTGCAATGCAAGATTCTATAATAGAAGGTAGTGAAGTATTAACTATTACTTTAACCGGCTCTGAAAATCTTGTGACTAATACAGGGTCAGATACCATAAATTTGATTATTAGAGATGCTGTAGGCGTAATTTTTAGCGAAAATTTTGAAAACTTTCCAATGGGCACTGGCCTAGCTAATGGATGGAATAATGAGGATACATCACCGGGTGTTTGGACAGCTGATAGTGATGGAACTCCAAGTAACAATACTGGACCAAGCGTGGATAATACCACAGGAACAGCCAATGGAACATATCTCTACCGCGAGGCAACAAATAACCCTAACCAACAGGCCGATTTAACAAGTCCTGTGATTGATCTTACCGGGACTAATGAACCTACACTTGAGTTTTATTATCACCGATTTGGAGTTAATCTGGGAAATCTACATGTGGATGTATTTTCTGCCGGTGTTTGGCAAACTAATGTAATGCCTGCGTTAACCGGCCAACAACAGATCTCGTCAGATGCTGCTTGGATCCGGTCTAGTATAGATATTAGCAATTTTAAGACTCCTGACTTTCAAATCCGGTTCCGAGGACTAACCACATCAGGATTTCAGGGTGACATGGCTATTGATGATGTAGCTATTATTGACTCGCGGGTGCTTGCTACTGAATCACCAGTTATCGAAGGTCAGCCTGTAACGGTGGACGTATTGCCTGGTGGTTCGGCTTATTTCTCTGTGGCAGCGATGGCTTTCCCCTCACCTACCTATCAATGGAGAAGAAATGGACAGGCTATTCCAAATGCAACGCGTTCATCATATTATATCCAAGGTGTCTCTCAATCAGATGTAGGGCAATACACGTGTGTAGTTACTAGCGGGCTTTCAGTGACAAGCCTAGCGGGTATTCTCTCTATAGGTGTAGAGGATACAGATGGTGATGGCTTGGATGATGCTTGGGAAAGATCCTTCTTTGGCGATATAGATGAGCTGGGAACTAGTGACTCTGATAATGATGGAGTTGTTAATTTACTCGAGCGTGCCTTCGGTACCGCTCCAAATGAAAGTAGTGATAAATCACTGCCTACTGCCGCCATTATGGAGAATGCTGAGGGTGATTTTTTATCACTTACGTATAGGCGACTAGAAGGAGGAGCAGGGACTACTGGTGTAAATTATACTATAGGAGGTATCCGCTATACCGTAGAGTATGATTCTGATTTGGTGGGTCCATGGAGTAGTGGAGATATTATACAAATTGGGTCTGCCGTGAGTAATGGAGATGGCACGGAGACCGTCACTGTGCGGGTTCCTTCTGTTGTAGCTGATGGTAACACATTATTTATGCGCGTTATGATCACCCCTGCGCTATGATGTAAAACTGGCTACACAGAGTGCAATGATGATGTACCGACAGCAGAGAAAAGGCATAAGACGAAATGATTTTTTATCTAAATCGCTAGATAGGTAATCTAAGATTTAAAAAATACCCCTACGAGCACTCTCGCAAGGGTAAGGTTTAATTAGCCCACTGGTGTGACTTTATGAGTCTAAACAGTCATTAGTTCTTTTTCCTTTGATGCTAAATGTTCATCAATCTCTTTGATAAACTTATTGGTAAGCTCTTGCACGTTTTCTTCAAAGTCATGCTGACCATCCTCAGTGATTTCATTAGCAGTCTTCATTTTCTTAGCAGAGTCCATCCCATCTTTACGGCAGCCACGTACGCGGACTCGGCCTTCTTCAGCGAGTGATTTAACCACCTTTACCAGATCCTTACGACGCTCTTCAGATAGTTCAGGTACTGGGAGGCGTAGGTGCTTACCTTCATTAGATGGGTTAAGGCCCAGCTTGCTCTCGATAATAGCTTTCTCGATGTCTTTAGTAGTAGATGGGTCAAATGGCTGCACTACGATCATCCGGGGCTCTGGTACGGTGATAACGGCTAGGCCTTTGAGTTTCATAGAGCTGCCGTAGCTAGAGACGGTTACATCAAGGTTTTCTACCAATGCTGGACTGGCCTTACCGGTACGGACGGCGGCAAATTCATGAATAATGTATTCAACGGCTTTTTGCATGTTTTGCTCAGTTTCTAGTATGCTGGTATCTGGATCCATAGTTCAAGTATTGGGTGTTAGATTTTAAAATTAGAGAGGCTATCCTTTGTGAATAAGAGTTCCGATATCATCACCTGCGAGTGCCTTGGTGATATTACCGTCACCGTTGATATCAAATACAATAATAGGAATATCGTTATCTTGGCACAAGGTAAACGCAGTGGAGTCCATCACCATTAAATTCTTACTCAGGCACTCACTAAATTTGACTGTATCATAGCGGACAGCTTTTGGGTTTTTCTTTGGGTCCGAACAGTAGACACCATCTACCATAGTAGCTTTCATGATAGCATCTGCATTCATTTCACTAGCACGTAACGCCGCTGTTGTGTCTGTGGAGAAAAATGGGCTACCAGTTCCTGCGGCAAAGATTACTACAGTCTTCGCCGTAAGCTGGCGATCGGCCTTACGGCGAATAAACGGTTCAGCGACGTTTTTCATCTCAATAGCAGACTGCACGATACATGGCACATCTTCTGCCTCAAGAGCACTTTGAAGCGCGAGAGCATTCATGACAGTAGCCATCATACCTACATAGTCTGCCGTTGCTCGGTCCATACCGCGTGCACTAGCAGATGCACCACGCCAGAAGTTACCGCCACCGCAGACCACGCCGATTTCTATATCTTTATTCGTTGCCTTCTTAATCTCTTTAGCCACACGTTCTACAATTTCAGGGGAGATATTATCTTGGCTACCTGGTTCTCTCAGGGCCTCGCCACTAAGTTTTAAAATAACACGCTTAAAATTTCGATCTTGTTGGCAGCTACTCATGGTCTTGAAAGTGAGAATCAAGAATGAGGAATAAAGAGTCAAGAAGCGAATAGTAAAGCTAGTCAATGGGGGTGCTTAATAGCTCACACAGCGAGTAGGTAGATCTTTCTGTAGGTCTCGCGCCTTAACTGCTCAACCTATGTAAAATAAAGGCTGCCAGCTTTTACAGAGTTAAGCTGCCCGATTTTTGAAGTTACGATCACACTCTAGACCTCTCTAATTTATGGATCTAGATATGCGACCTAACTAGTAAATATCTCACTGACATTATTTTTACTGTTATGCCATTTCGTCAATTTAGGATTAAGGTGACGTAACTGACTAAACCATAAATTATTAATCGGAGTATTAGGTCGGTGTATTACATTCATACCCTGCCTAATACCACCACCGCCATGGCCCGCAAAGAGGATAGGTAAATTTCCTCTAGTGTGTTTATGACGTAAACCAGATGTAAAGGTAATCATGGAGTGATAAAAAAGACTATTTCCATCAGGCTGTTGAATCGATTTTAATTTATCAAAGAAATAGGAAAGCATTTCTAAGTTCTTTTTATCACGAGCTATATGGGCCGTCTTACCTGCACCCCTATAATGACTCATATCATGTGCGCTTACATTGATCTTCATACTCTTGAGTATAGGGTCAACTCCAAGCATATAGGATATAACTCGGGTGTAGTCAGCCTCCATAGCCAGCGCCATAAGGTCGTATGTAAGTTTTACATCATCAATACCCGATAGGGCTTCTGGTGGCTTTTCAAGGTGCTGTAATGAGCCTTTTTTAGATGATAAATCAAAACTCCGCGCAAGATTTAGCTCCACTTCTCTTAGGCTTGATGTGTATTGATCCAGCACATTTCGGTCACCTTTCGATAGCTTAGAATTAAGAGATTTTATATCCCTTACTAAAAAGTCCATGATACTTTTTTTCTGAGCAAACTGGCTAGCTAGCTTTTCCTTACCCAAATTCCGATTACCATACAGCGCAGTATAGAGTTTCAACGCTCCTTCAATACCTGATATATGTCTACCTTCCTTATTCCATGATATTGAGCGCATACCTTTACCATTACCACCTTTCAGGCTGGTATTATCAATAGCGGCTATCACAAGAGACGGAAATTTATTATCCTTACCGATATACTCTGCTGCAATTTGGTCACAGGTAGGAATAGATGCATTATGACCAAATTTAGGATTAACGGCCGCTGCATCATTTAAAAGGTGTAGCCCTCCGTAGTGTGCAGGTGCTTTTTTAGGGGGGGCTCCTTTCAATGATAGATTTTGCACAATTGATATATCATCTTTGTGCTCTTTCATGGCTTCAAACATTTTTGGTAACTTCCAGTTCACAGATGTTTTAGAACCTTTTGGAAACCATTCTTTTGACACACCAAAACCCATAGACATGTAAACTGCACGTGTAGGGATTCCGCCGGCCCCTGTTTTTGCCCTAGCTAGACTTTCGAACTGGGGTAATATGAGAGCTGCTGCTGACCCTACGGATTTGGCAATAAATCTTCTGCGTGTATATTCAGTCATCATATTATTTTTTTGTTAGGAATGCATCTGATTGCAATACCTGGAAAATTAGATCTTTAAGTTTAAAACCATTTTCTTTATTCAGCTCTAGAATTTTTGTTATTTCACCATTATCAGTGTATCTCACCTGTCTCCCTATACCGTATGACATTACTGCTTTAAGAAAACCTTTAGCAATACGTTCATCATTCACTGCTAGGCTCGCAACCAAACCTTCATAGTCTTTAAATTTTTTCCCGTTAGTCATTTGGCCACTGGCATCAATTGGTAAGTTTCCCTCATGGGTTCTCCAACGGCCCAGCGGACCGAAAGACTCCATACCAAAACCTAATGAGTCAATCTTCACATGACATGTGGCACATTGAGGCGTAGTCATGTGGTGCTTAAGAAGATCTCTCGTGGTTTGATGTTCACCAGTGATGTCTTCTACTTCTGGGACATCTGCCGGTGCCGGCGGGGGGGAACTATCTAAGAGTTTACGGAGAATATAAACACCTCTTTCTACTGGGGACGTTCTAGCACCATTCGAGGTCAACATCTGAACAGAGCCTTGGCCAAGAAGGCCACCTCTCACTTTGTCTTTTCCATTAAGAGTAATTTTGGAAAACTTGTTTTTTTTCCCGCGAAAATTTTCTATACCGTAGTGTTTAGCTAACTGAGCATTTAACATGGTAAAGTCAGCGGTTACGATGTCTTTAGCGGGTCTGTTCTTTTTAATCAAATGACGTATAAAAGCTAATGTTTCCTTTTCCATAGCTTTCTTTAACACTGCTTCTTTCTTTTTTAACTGAGGGAAAAGTCCTTCATCAAAGTTTACTACGTCTAATCGCTCAAGCTCTAGCCACTGCCCAATAAAACTATTAAAAAATCGATCTGCCTTTGGATCCTGAATCATTCTGTTAAATTGCTTTGAGTAAACCTCAGGTTTAGTAAGCTCACCCTCCTCAGCAAGCTTAATAAGGGTTTCATCGGGCACTGAACTCCAAAGTAACAGCGAGAGACGATTCGCTATATCCAGCTGCGTAAGTTCAACATCGTGCTCAACGATAAAAATTAAATTTGGTGATGCTAAGGCGCAAGTCAATGCAACAGATGCGGCATTCCAGAATGAATTACCTTTTCTTCTATTGAATTTAAAAATAGATGTCATGTCCTTGATCACCTTTGCTGAAATAGGCTGGTGTCTGTATACTTTATACACAAAGCGTTTAAATAAACCTTCTGCCTCTGAATCCTTAGGGGCTTTACTTATATCACCAAAAATATTTTGCACCTCGTCAGGAACTTCTCTACCTGATGAATAATCCTCCGTTAACTTTGACATCAGAGAGTAACCCACATCTATATATGCCTGAAGTTCAGCAGGTGTGGTGTTTAAATCTACACCAAATGTATCAAAACCGAATGCACCCCTATCTTGAGGGAGAGTATTTACTGGCACCGTCAAACCTAGTAGATCTTTTATCGTATTGGTATACTCTCGGCTATTCATCCGCCTCATTACCCCGGTCCCTTTACTTGCGATAATGTCTCGGGCATTCGCTGTGGTCTGATACAGTGCATCTAACATCGCCGTCATCTCCTCCTTCCTAGGCTGAACTTCCTCTATAGGAGGCATGTCACCTACGTTAAGTACATCTAGCACCTCTTGCCAATGTTCCGCATCTGCCTCAGACCTTATCAAGCCTGTATTCATCAACTTATCTATTCTGAAATTACCTTTTTCTTTTTTGGGTCCGTGACAGCTGATACAATGTTCTTGAGCGAAGGGTTTAACAACGGCCTCAAAATGAGAAATCATCAGGTTTCCGTTTTCATTCCTTAGAGTTTCTGTATTCACAATAACTTCCGGCTTTAAAATCGCCTCGGTTTTAGTTTGCTCTACAGGTACAGCATTACCTTCAACACTTTCGTCCCCCATCAACTGCTGCTGAGCTATTTTAACTTCAGCTTCTATTCTCTCAGGGACTGTAGAGGCCTCTCCATCATTATCAGCCAGCAGTTTTACTGAGCTTACCTCCCGATGATTGATTTCTTGATAACCCACATAGCCTAAGGCGATTAAAATTAAAAATAGCAGCGATGGTAAAAGAAGTTTATTTTTAGATGGTACTGAGGGAGGCTTACGTGTCTGTATATCGGGCTTAAAGGATGGCCTCTGAGTAACTAAAAGATTTCTGCGAACTCCCTCAGGGGCAGGGAAAATCATGATGCACAGACAAACCTTGCATACGATTTCGGTATCAAATTGAGAATCATTGATGCTGTATTTCTGGTTACAGTCGGGACAGTGCACCTTACTTATCTGAGTTGCCTCCACACTCTGGGTAGTAGGTAAGCTAAGTAATGTTAGCTGGTTACATTGCTGGCACTGTATCTCTTTACCGAGTATCGATTCATCGATATTGTATTTTTGATTACAATTTCTACAATATACTTTCATCGTTTCTAATTTAAATCCTACTATAAATAGATAATCAATTTACCATAATCCTAGTATTTATCTACTATAGTTTTCATAGACTCCTAAAAAAAATCTCCATGTAACAGTTTACATGTAAAAGCGAGTTATAATTTTTTTGTATCTGATATATCCTGCCCGTTCTCTAGGCCTCAGGTATTTTTATTTAAACGTCACTGACCAAGTTAAATAGTGAGTTTTTATCCTGACGATCGACGTTTCAAGAGGCGTTCGATCTCCGTATTTCTACAGTGACTTTCAAGTAAGTCACAGACGGCTAAGCTGCAGAAAAAAATGGGCTGCTTTATGGGCTGATCCCGCAAGGGAGACAGGTTTATACTACCCCCTCAGATAAGTGTATCTGTTCTTCTGCAGTTACTTATCAGCAAGATATACCTCTGAGTTGAGGTAAGGGTCCACATAGCGCGTAATGGAGGTAGCTCTCAGAAGGGAAACTGATTAGGCAGGGGTAATCGTTAGCTCTGTGGATTTGCTCAGCATCGTCGTAATCACCTTAACGTAGCAGGCAGTGGGATCAATTTCACAGCTCCTAGCATAAAAAAACGGCTCACTATTATAGTGAGCCGTTTTATAAAATTTGGTAGCTATGTAAGCTTACTTCTGAAGAAGGTCACGGATTTCTCCAAGAAGAACCTCTTGCTTATCCGGCTCAGGAGCTGGTGCTTCCTCTTCATTCTTCTTAGTTGCCTTCTCAATGTATTTTACCATTACAAAAAGAGCAAAACCTACAATGATGAGGTTGATTGTATTATTAATGAAAATACCATGAGCTACTGTAGGACCAGCTTTCTGCGCTGCTTCCACAGTCTCATAAATTTTGCCATCCATTGCGTAATGCAGCTGACTGAAGTCAGGTAGCTTACAGAGACCGCCGATCAGTGGCATCAGGATATTACTCACGAGTGATTTAACACAGAGACCAAAGGCACCACCAAGAATAATACCTACAGCCATGTCAAAGGCGTTACCTTTGATAATGAAGTCTTTGAAGTCTTTTAACATAATATTTAGTTCTATTTTTTTGTTTTTGCTTATCTTTAAGCGTTGCAAGACCCGCTGATAGTTTAATTCATTATAAATGACAATATATTAGTATGCATTTACTTACTATCGTTAAGCTCTAATCTTACGCCTTTTTTCGTAGTTACGAGCTGATTTAATAGTATCTGCATAGATTCCGCACGCTTTGGCTCTTTCTTAATAAGGTTTTTTCTCTCACCTACATCTGTAGCGAGATTATACAGCTGACCTTTATTTTTTTCTTGGCCTTTAGACGGTGCAATAAACTTCCATTGCCCTTTCCGAATAGCCAGACCCTTGGCCTCTTGTATAAGTACCTCGGTGCCCTTCTGGTCCTCACCTAAGAGAGTAGTAAGTATATCCCTACTATCCATACCTTGATCATCACTAAGTGCTACCCCCAACAAATCTGAAAAACTCGCCATAAAATCAATCTGACTCACCATAGCGGCAGAGACACCTGGCTTAATTTTCCTAGGCCAGCGCACTATGAATGGCACGCGAGTTCCACCTTCATAGATCTGATACTTCCCACCTCTATAGGGGCCAGACCCATCATGTCCATGGTCAGATTCTTTTTCTGATTTCTTAACAGTCGTTCCGTCTTCATAGCCATCATCATACACAGGGCCATTATCACTGGAGAAAATTACGATCGTATTTTCCGCTAAACCGCGCTCCTCAAGAACTTTTGTAATCTCACCCACACACCAGTCTAGCTGCACCATGGCATCACCTCGTAGGGAGTGTTGTGACTTTCCGTGAAACATTTTATTAGGTGCACGAGGCACATGGATATCTGAGGCTGCCCAGTATAGAAAGAACGGCTCGCCCTTCTTCTGAGCAGAGATATATTTACGTGCTTGTTTAGAGAATTCTAAGGCTATCGTCTCATCATTCCACAGAGCTGATTTACCTCCCCACATGTAGCCTATACGGCCGATACCATTGATCACACTATTGTTGTGGCCATGGGTACTTTTATAGTAACTCATGGCAGCAGGGTCTTTCCTTGCATCCGGATAAATAGTTCCTCTGAATCCTTTAGGTGGTTTTTTACCTACATATAGAGGGTCTTTAGGGTCAAGATCACGCACACGATAATTTTCTAAATAAACACAGGGTACTCGATCATTCGTGGAAGGAAGGAGAAAAGAATAATCAAAACCTAGCTCCAGCGGTCCGGGCTTCACCTCACCATTCCAGTCCACTCGGTTTTTACCATCTCCTATACCCAGATGCCATTTACCTATAACAGCTGTCTTGTAGCCCGCTTTTTTAAACAACCTAGGTAAGGTAAACATCTTCGGTTTAATGACCATAGGTGCATTAGGCGCAAGTATCCGCACATTATGTCTAAAGCCATGCACTCCCGTAAGCATAGAGAAACGCGACGGCGTGCACGTAGCCGCAGAACAATGTCCGTCTGTAAATCTGAGCGATTCTTTTGCTAGCTTATCAAGGTGCGGTGTAGGGATCAGCTCTGCACCATATGCCCCCAGATCACCGTACCCCACATCATCTCCATAGATAATGATAACATTCGGCTTCTCCTCCGCTACTATAGCGAGCGGCAGTGTGAGTAATACCGCAGTCAGTGTATTGAAAAATTTCATAATTTGCTCAGTATTCTCTACTACATATACAGAAATACCTGTTAGAGGGTTTCATAGATTACTTATCCTTCTACAATTACGTATTAGTGCTCAGTCACCTTACATAAATACACCTTGCTAATGAAGGGGATACACTTCCGCCTTAGACCATAGTAAGCTAAATATGCTACTACTATATGAGTGAAAGGCACCTTGGCTTTATAACACTGTTTATAATGGTGCCACAATAAGCTCATCACCCTGCTTGATATCCACTTTACCCTCCACGTTAGGAAGTGGGTCTGCAACGGTAGCCTCAGCATCCATACGTGTGATAATCACTTCACCTACGATCCCAGTGTTACGACGTATCGCCAGCTTAGTGCCCTGCCTTACATTACTCTGTTTCACATCAAGAACTACAAATTGAATCTGCCCGTCCACCTCTGCGACCTCACTTACCTGAGCCATCACCATGGCCTGAGATATAAGCTTTGCGCGTCGGGCTGTTTTATCACGCTGGCCTGATGCCCGCTCATTCATGGCCAGTGTCTCTGCCTCAGCCTGCTGTTGCTTCATCTCAGCTGCGGCTTTATCAGCTAGTAATTGTTTATTCTGCTCTTCTAGCTCCTTAAGTTTTGTTGTAGACATCGTATCAGGTAGTTCCGCGGGTTGCGGTTTAGGCATCGGGCGGGCACCACGCAGACGGTCTACCTCTATTTGCAAGCGTGCATTTTCATCTAGCAGCTCCTGTGCTGAAACTCTACGCCCGTCTTCTTTCTCACCATTTTTCATGGCACCAAAAGATAGAACCAAAGCTGTTAGCAGCACCACGGCTGTGGAGCCGAGCAAAATCTGAGTTACGTTCATGCCTGCTAATCTGGAGGATAATTCTAGGCTTAACAAGTATTTATCCACAACCAGACAAACCAGCTGACTACATACTTGAATAAATCTATCACCACATGCAGAGTCTAGCGCATGATGCGGATGGCGGTGCTAGGGAGTGGAAGCGGGGGGAATGCCACCATTGTCCAGTGTGGCTCCACACTCATTCTCATCGACGCCGGCCTTAGCGCTAAGCAGCTAGTTCTACGTATGGAAATACTTGGTATCCACCCCGAGCAACTAGATGCCATTCTCCTTACTCACGAGCATAGTGATCACGCTAGAGGTGTAGATGTCCTCCTCAGAGAACGAGATATACCAGTTTACGCTAATGCCCTGACACGTGAGGCTCTCAGCTATAAAATGAAAAGTATCATCCCATGGCGTGTTTTTCACAGTGGTCAGGACTTCGATATAGGGGAACTACGGATACAGGCATTTAAGATTCCACACGACGCCGCAGAGCCAGTTGGCTTCGTACTACATGGTGCTAATACTAAACTTAGTTTGCTGAGTGATGTAGGTCACGTCACTCACGTTATCCGAGAGCAGCTCACCGGCAGTCACGCTATCTATGTAGAAGCTAATTATGATGAGCATTTACTAGAAATAGACACCAAGCGCCCATGGGCAACTAAACAACGTATCGCCTCCCGTCACGGCCACCTCTCCAATAATCAAACTGCTACCCTCCTCAGTGAAGTCGCCTGTATCAAGCTAAGTCATGTTATTCTCAGCCACCTGAGCTCTGATTGTAACTCTCCAGACATCGCTACACGAACCATTATTGAAAGTTTAACTAATAAGGGGTTAAATAAAGTACAAGTCCAGTGCGCAGAGCAACAAAAGCCTACTCCATGGATCAGCCTCATTGGTGATAACACCACTTCACCCGCCCCACCTTTTAATACTACACCATCTTTGTTTGACGCTTTTTAGTACACGTCAATTTTTTAACATATTAGTTTGGTCAGGTTGATTATAAACCTTTTATTTTAAAACTCTTCGCATTGGAATCATCGTAGAGTGCTCAAACCCCTCTTTCTTAAAGAAATTCTGTGCCTCTTCGCCGATTTTATCCGTCAGTAGAGTAATTCCCTTAAACCCTTTGTTCTCTGCAAAATCGATTACAGAATCCAATAGCATAGAGCCATACCCCTGGCCACGGTGGTCTGGATCAATAATAAAATCCTCTAGTACTAGCACTAGCCCGCCTAGTGCAGTAGAGATGGTAAACAGTAAATTGATCATGCCAAAAATACGCTCATCATTCCGTAAGACAAATATCCTACCACGGTTGGGCTGCTCAAGAATCATTGATATACCGCGCTCGTGAGCTTCCCTATCCGGTGTAAAGTCACCCAGTAGCTCCATTAACTCCATCATCAGGTCCAACAGTTCCGGAAAATCCTCAATAGTGGCAGGCTCTACCCTCACACCTGTATGATCCAGAGATACTGCATTTGACTGTGAAGTTAGTAATGATTTATCAAGATTCATAATCTTCATATATTTATCAGGATTTTAACCTCTGTGGAGTTTTTTTTAATAAATTTGCTTTTCCGGACAATGTCGGGTTGACAATAAGTAAAAATTCCCTAGGTTGCCCGCCCGTCCACAAAGCAGGAGTTGGTTTCCACCTTTTCTTATATATACCGGACACAAATCAATCACTAACGTCTTTCATCATGAAACGCACCTTTCAACCATCCAAGCGCACCCGTAAACGTCAACACGGATTCCGCGCCCGCATGAGCACCAAAGCTGGCCGTGACTGCCTTCGCCGTCGTCGCCAGAAGGGCCGTAAGCGCCTCCTTCCAAAGGGTGCCGAGATCCACTTCAAGCGTCACGTTAAGCAGCACACTAAGGCTGCTTAACTTGAGCGTATCTACACCTCTTCCTGCAAACAAGGCAGCTCTGAGGTGTAATATTGCGAATCAATCTTGAGACGGTCACCCCACGGTGGCCGTTTCTGCGTTTAGCAAATCAGCTTTTAACCTCTATAATGACACACCATGCGTCTATGTAGACAATACAGCATGACTTGCCACGCAGACTTCTTCCGCACGCGTGAACAAGGAAAAGCTAAAGGTGGTGCCTACCTCGTCCTCAGCACTTTAGCAGATGATGAACTACCACACCACAAAGCCGCTGTTATCGTTACCAGAAAAGTAGGTAACGCCGTTACGCGTAACCGCCTCCGCCGCCGTATTCAGACTATCATCGCCAGCCACCTACACCGTATACAGGATAAACGCTACATTGTCACCGTCATCCGCTGGCGCGCACCACAAGCTACATTCCAACAACTCGAGGCCGATTGGCTCAAACAAGCTACACGCCTCGGAATCATCCAGCCGTGAAACTGATCAGCCGCACCCTCAGCATTATCATTTATTTTGGCATTCGCTTTTACCAGAAATTTCTTAATCCCCTGCTCCACTTCATCGGCGGTCCAAACTGTGGCTGCCGCTTTGCACCCAGCTGCTCAAACTACTTTCTACAAGCAGTCAAAATTCATGGCCCATACCGTGGATCATGGCTTGGCATTTGTCGCATTTTCCGCTGCCATCCATGGGGCGGCTGCGGAGATGACCCAGTACCGCCAAAAAAATAACTCTCTTCTCACCTCAAACTAAACCACTCATATTATAGTCATGGATCGCAAAGGCTGGATCATACTTACCATCTGCGGCATTTTGCTCGCAGCTAACTACATCTTTCTACCGAAAAAACCGGCACCTGAACCTCTAGCACCCGCACAGGAAAAGGTAGAAGATACTATTACATCATCAGAGACACTACCGGCCACTCAGCCGGAAGGTGCTGGACTGGTGAAAGAGCAACACGTACCAAAAGTAGGTGAAAAAAATGCTACGCTAACATCCACTAAAAATGGTGAAGACTACGTGGCGTTTAAGTTTTCATCCGTAGGTGGTGGTATCTCATCTGCCACACTACTTAAGCAGATGGAAGTAGGCTCAGACACTGAGCACGTAATTCTTAATAAAAACGCTCCAGCCCCCATTGGTGCACTCAGTGATGGCCCAGACGAGTTTCTAGCAGCCCACTACGAACTTATTGAAAAAGACGGTGTCATCTTCTGCCAGCACACTACTGCTAGCGGACTACAGATCACTAAGCGCTGGTCACTAGAGGAGGATGAAACAGCAGCCGGCGCCCCATGGAGACTCACGCTAAAGATGACCCTCGCTAACAAAGGTAAGGCCAGCATCAATCTAGGGAACTATTCCATCTTCGCCGGAAGTGCCACACCACTTCACCCACGTGAGTGGGAGAACCAAGGTGGCGTTTTCTACGCTGATGATGGTAGCTTCAATAATGAAGACTCTAACTGGTTTAAAAAAGGCTTCTGGCGTAACGCTCGCCCTCTCCTCCAAGAAAGCGTAGAAGAACTAGAATACGCAGGTGTCTCTAACCAGTTCTTCGCCACCGTCATCGAGCCAAAAAATAGCTACGCATCTACTTTCTGGGCCAAAGCATCAGCCACAGAAGTAAACGGTGCAGACCCGGAAAAACCAAAATACGCTATCCGCTCAGGTTTCACACTTCCAGCTGAGAAAATCATACCCGGTGAGACAGAAACATATACCTACTCTATCTACGTCGGCCCTAAACTCTACTCTGAGCTCAAAAAGCTAGATGGAGATATAGACGAGGTCATGAACTACGGTTGGTTCAGCTTTATCTCAGTACCACTTAATAACGTACTTAATTGGCTCCACGACGTCGCATTTTCAAAAATGGCAGACAACTGGGCATGGGGGCTCTCCATCATCGCTCTAACCATACTCATCCGTATCGTCATATGGCCTCTGCATAATAAATCCACACGCACTATGAAGCGTATGAGTAAGCTACAGCCTATCATGAAAGACCTCCGTGAGAAATACGCGGATGATGCCACTAAGCTTAATCAGGAAACGATGAAACTCTACAAGGAGTATCAGATTAACCCCATGGGGGGATGTCTCCCCATGCTACTACAGATTCCTATTTTCTTTGGATACTACAAGATGCTCCAGTTTGCTGTGGAATTACGCGGTGAAGAGTTCCTATGGGTAAAAGATCTATCCATGCCGGATACTCTCTACACTATTAACCTCCCATTTGATCTCCCGTTATTAGGTAACGCTTTACCTATTAATCTACTACCAGTTCTTATGGCAGTAACCATGGTGCTGCAGATGAAAATGACACCTAAAACAGGAGATAAAATGCAGCAGCGCATCTTCATGCTGATGCCACTCATGTTCTTCTTCTTCTGTTATAACTTCGCTTCAGCACTTGCTCTCTACTGGACTACTCAGAACATCTTCTCCATCGGTCAAACATGGCTTACTAACCGTATGCCAGAAGCGGAATTAGTAAAACGTAAGCCAGGTAAAAAAGGTAAAAAAACCTTCATGGAGCGTATGGCAGAACGTATGGAGGAGCAGCAACGCGCCCAACAAACTAACGGCACTGCTAAGCCTAAAGATAAAAAAACTATGCGTGACGCTACCCCGGAGAAAAAGAAAAAACGTAACCCTAAAACTGGCGGTTAAAACACATCCCAAAAAAATCTCAAAGTGGTATGGCCTAATAAGCTATACCATTTTTTTGTACCTAATTCTGATGCCAGAGCCCCTCCCTCTACAAAACAAAGACCTAAGACCTAAGACCTAAGACCAAACCATATTTCATAAAATTCTGATCTATAAAATATTACCATCGTTTAACCTCCACTCACGTTTCACTTAACAGTCTACACACAGCTTTTGGTTTCCCTATAGTCTATATCTATTCAGCCATGGCTCCATGAATTAAGAGCAAATATGCCTATCATGGAGCTCGGTAAAACTTCAGTTAGTAAACTATTCAAAAAGTTCTGCAAAAACCATCATACCTGCATCAGTCTCTAAAGTACTGATCACCGTAACATCTTGTGTAGTGCTAATTTTATTCACCGCATTATTTACCACTATCATAGCACCATCTGGTAAGTATCCCACAGCCTGATGCTCATCTTTACCTGTTCTTACTAACGGTAGCCGAATACGCTCACCTACTGCAATCTTAGGTTTTAGGGCTTGGTTTAAATAATTGATATTCAGCACTATTACTCCTTGTAAACGTGCAGCCTTAGTTAAATTCTCATCTGTAGTTAATAAACGAGCACTGAGCAGCTTACAAGTATGCATCAGACGTGCATCATGAGTATCTGCATCAGAGCTACCATCTGAATCATAGATACTGATTCGAAAACTATCATTCGACTGGAGGTTTTCTAGCGTTTCCAAACCTCTTATACCACTGGCTCTGCGGCTAGATGATGGTGAGTTTGCCATAGTATGGAGCTCTTCTAGAACAAACCGTGGAATCACCAGATTACCCTCAATAAAACCAGCCTTAAGAACACTGAAAAGCCGGCTATCTGTTATCACATAAATATCTAATAATAGTGGAGGCCCTGGTGTAGACTCACGGTGGAAACGTACGTATGGGATAAGTAATGAAAAATCATCTCCCACACTCCGTAGTGAAAGTACTGCACCCAAAAACCCTAAGCTAGAATAAAGAGCTACATTTAGCCCTAGAATTATCGTATCTAAATTTTCTAAACTATCATTGAATATTATTTCTATCAGTGAAAACACACCTACTCGCGACAGTAGCCATGCGCAAAACATACCTATCAATAAACCTACCGTTGCATTAGAGAAGCCTCGTATTGTGAATTGCTTCATCAAAGATTCTACAAGGATAAAAAATCCAGCTATGATTAGCCCTATTGCTAATCCTACCCAGACCTTTTCCACTCCGCCAGCGTGTAACGCAATACCTGTTCCAGCAAATTCACAGACCAATAAATACAACAGCCTTGCTATATTTACCGAGCCAAGTGCAGGTTTTTTAAGCATGCTCACATTGTGCATACGGTTTTCAAATCAGCAAGATAAACTAGAGACTAATCTCTACTTATTTCTGTTAGATTCATAAGTTATTAACTATAAAAGATCTAGTATCAAACCCTCAGATTTTTGACAATACCCACATGACAGATAATAAATTACCTAGACCTGAATTTACCACCCATGAGGAGGTAATGTTCTTCGACACTGACTGCGGAGCTGTGGTGCACAATATCGCATACCTCAGAATGATTGAAACTTGCCGCACCAAACTTGCCGCAAGTATGGGATTATCCCTCACCAAAATGGCAGAAACTAACCTATTTCCGGTAGTCACACGTACGGAGATTGATTACCGCCGCCCTGCTAAGCTGGGAGATCAGCTAGAAATCCATGGCTGGCTAGAGAAATTAAGCCGTGCTCGTTTCTGGTGCGCATTTACGCTGCGCCGCGTGGGTAGCGATGATGACCTCATCACATGCCGTCAGTCGCTAGCTATGGTCCAGATGCCTGCTGGCACACCACAGCGTCTACCCACAGACTGGGCTGGCCGCTGGGAGCTTAGTGAACGTTATTAGCACTATATCATTTTGCTACTTACTGAAGAGGCTACTCACCATCCTGAGCCGTAGTTTGAATGTCTGTAAGTGCGTCTATGAAATCACCTAATACCTCTGCAGGAACCATCACAGTATCTCTATTTCCTGATACCTCTTCTGTTATTTTTACTACCTTACCTCGTGCATTTTGTTTTAGGTCTAGATAAAAGGTTTTACGATCAGCGATAATTTTTTCTGTGTGTAGTAAATCTTGGTTTTGCATATATAATAATTTGTTGCTCGCGCCTATGCTCCACATGTCTGGTAACTGGGTCAAGCGAGGAAGTTATTCTCTTTTCTATTAAGAGATTATTTTATTTAGATAAATACTCTTCTTCTTCTACTTGTGGATAACTCATGAAAAAGCATGTTCCTCATAGTTATCACATGCGTTCCACGTGATTAATAACATGCGCATTACCTTGGTAATATCGTGTAAGACTTAGCATATTTCACCTTTCTAAATTAATAGATCACAGCTTTCTCACAACTTATTACCAATACCGTTACACTTGTTCACATCTTGCTTTCTTAAATGATAGAGCCTAAAAATAGTGCCATGAGCACACGTACAGACGCAGATTGGATGCAGCTGGCTATCCTTGAGGCACGTAAGGGTATTGGACTGACTTCACCAAATCCTACTGTAGGTGCTGTCATTGTTAAAAATGATCAACTCCTAGCAAAAGGTTGGCATACAGGCGCTGGTAAACCTCATGCTGAACGTGTAGCTATTGCCTCAGCAAAAGAACAAGGTATCGATATCTCTGGATCTACCATCTATGTAACCCTAGAGCCCTGTTCTAGCCATGGACGCACACCTCCATGCACTGCAGGCATAATTGAAGCTAATATTACTCGAGTTGTCTACGGTGCTGAAGATCCTAATCCGCAACATCAGGGGTCGGCGAAAATAGTCTTAGATAAGGCAGGTATATCGGTGTCTACGTGTGTGCAAAAAGGAGATTGTGAACGTCTCATTCGTGCTTTTTCAAAGAAGCAGCGCACAGGTCTACCATGGGTGATTATCAAGTCTGCTATAAGTCTTGATGGTAGAATCACTCGGCCTCCAGGAGAAGGCCAATGGCTCACTTCACCAGAATCACGAGAAATTGTGCAAAAACTGCGTCATGAAAGCGATGCTATCATTACTGGAGGTAATACTATCCGGAAAGATAACCCTTCCTTAACAGTCCGGTCTAAGAATCTCGCAAATAAAGAGCAGCCGTGGCGTTTAATTCTTACTACACGAAATGGTAAACCTCTCCCTACTGATGCTCTTGTATTTACTGATAAATACTCGGACCGCACACTTATTCAAGAGGACGGTGACCTACATGCTGCACTAGAGAAGTTAGGATCTTTAGGTTGTAATCAAGTAATGGTAGAGGCTGGGGGTAAGTTATTAGGAGCTTTTCTAGATGCTAAGCTTGTTGACGAAGTGGCCATCTTCTATGCACCGCTAATTACTGGTGGCCCTGACTCTGGTTTTGCAGGTCTCCCCAATCAGTTCAAATTATCAGATCAAGAATTTACCCAAATTGGTGATGATGTGCTCCTGCGTGCGCTTATTAGCTCTGAATCTACTGTATCTAATTAGAGGATTATTTCTCGGTTATAATTTACGTCTTCTCTTATACTTGCCGTTTGGTTCACTTTACGACATCATACACGCAATTAACCCAACTCAATCAACTCATCATGTTTAAACGTATAGGCAATCTTTTCAAAGGCTTTCTTGGCCTCTTCATCGGCGGTATCGAAAAACGTAATCCAGAAGCTCTCCTCGAGGTGGAAAAAGAAAACCTGCGTAAGCAGATCTCTGAGTTTAATAAAGGCTTAGCTACCCACGCAGGCCTCGTAGAAAAACTTATCTCCCAAACTAAAAAACTCTCAAAGGAGGAAACAGAACTTCGTGCAAAAACTGCGGCTAATCTCAAGGCTGGAAACCGTCAAGTAGCTGGTGAATACGCTATGAAGCTTAAGAACGTAGATAAAGAACATGATGAAATGCTCGCTCAGCTCGAAGGTGCTGAATTACGCTATAAAGAACTGGTTAAAGCACGTGACGTCAGTGTCAGCAGCGCTAAGAAAAAAATAGAGGATCTCGCGCGTAATATCGATGACATGAAAGTGCAAACAGCCATGGCAGACCTTAATGAAATGGCTTCAGGCATGATCACACACATCGGTGGGTCAGGTGATACACTTAACCGCCTCGAAGGCATGGTAGAAGAAGAGCGTAATCTCGCAGCCGGTCGTGCGCGTGTCGCTAAAGATTCCATCGACATGGGCGATATAAATATGCAGGTAGCTGAGGAGGAAGCACTCGCAGAAATGGCTCTTGCAGACTTCGCAGCAGCAGAAGGTATAGAGCTAGAGTCTACTACAGCAATTAACTCAGAAGCAACTGCTTCAGAAACTACCTCAGGAACAATGGGGCCTACAGTTTCTCAGTAAGTGCTTTTTTCCTCATAGTCTTTTTATGTGGTGTTTCATCTCCCCTTTAAATCGCTTAGTAATTCTAGGGTTTTGTGCCGTAACAATATCGCTATCTAACAGTTCACATGCAGTTGAAACCAGTGATGGTGGTAAGGCATGGAAAAACAAAAAGACAAAAACTCTCCGCGCGGCTAAAACCTCTGATACTAGAAATAAATACGGTGGGTTTGCTGGAGAGAAAGTAGCTTCGCCTGGTTATTTTCGGCTAATAGAAAAACACAACAAATGGTGGCTGGTTGACCCACAGGGCTGTCTATTTCTATCCGTAGGATTAAACTCCGTAGGTCCAGAGAGAATCGGAGCTAAAGACGAAACTGCGTGGACTAAGAAAACTAAAGAAATGATCACGGGTGCTGGCTTTAACACCATTGGTAGATGGTCAGCTGCCGAACTCTTTGATAAGCATAACCATAATATCCCGTGGTGTAGCACCCACATGTTTATGAAGGCTTACTCTAAAGCCCGCCCAAAAAATAGAGGTCAGCGTGGTTATCCTAATGAAACCATCCCTGTATTCGATCCTGAGTGGCCAGCCTTTTGTAAGAAGTATGCAGAGGCGAATCTAAAGAATACCATAGATGACCCCTACCTTCTTGGTCACTTTTCAGATAATGAACTGCCTTTTCGCCCCTACGCTCTTACTCAGTATCTCTCCCTACCAGAGAGTGACGCAGGTCACCAAGCCGCAGTCGCCTGGATGAAAAAAAATAACATAAGTAAAGCTAAAGCGAACACTCCCAAAGTACACACAGAGTTTCTCGAACACGTATCTAAACACTACTTTGAAACCGTGAGTAAGGCGATAAAAGCCGTCGACCCTAATCACCTCTACATAGGAAGTAGAATCCACGGTAAAGCGATTAATGAGGGCGTCCTCACTGGTGCAGCAGTCTGTGATATTATCTCTATAAACTATTACCACCGTTGGGTGCCTGATAAAAAACAGACACAAGACTGGAATAAATGGAGTAAACGCCCCTTTCTCATTGGTGAATTCTACGCCATGAAAGTGCAGAGCAAGCAAACTAAAGGAGTAGGCGCAGGCTTTAGGGTGCTTAACCATAAAGATGCTGGTGAATTCTACCACACCTTCACTCAGGATCTTCTATTTGATATCCCAAATTGTGTAGGCTGGCATTGGTTTAAATACGCAGACGACAGTGACCAATACCAAAAAGGTATTATAAGTCAGAAGGGTGAATTCCACACAGAGTTACTCCATGCAATGAAAGTGCTCAATACCCAAGTCTACTCACTCCGTGGGCTCCGCTAGGTATAGCCAATTACAGAGTTTTTAACTACGAGAGATCTCTCATACCAGCGAGCTGATTACAGGTTTCAGCGAGTCAGGCCGTTAGAAGCTGTTTCGGTGCAGGTTTAAACTTTCAATCGTTTAAACAGAACGCCGAGGATATGATAAATTAGCATTTATTAGAGTCTATTCGTAGTTAGGTAATAGGATATCCAGTTTCTCACCATTAGCGGTGATCTCGAGGCTTCACTTTATTTTTTCACATTCACTAGACTATTATTAGGTCTATTCATACCCGCGACATCCGCACAAAAAAATGGCGCCCATACTACTGAGCGCCATTGAGATTTTTGAGTAATATTTCTCTACAGGCCGTGATACTCCTGAAGAGTAGTCACAGTCATTTCATTTGCCTGTAGGGACTTAATCGCATTCACAGATGCTTCAGCTGCAGAGAGGTTTGTGCAGTGTGAGATCTTATTCGCTACAGCACCTGAGCGGATAGTAACCTCATCTGTGCGTGCCTCATGACCACTTGGAGTGTTAATTATAAAGTTAATATCACCATTTTTCATCATATCCATGACGTTAGGGCGCTTCTGCTCTGCAAGTTTGTAGAGGCGGTTCACATTGATACCCTCTTCGTTAAAGCGCTTATACGTGCCACCTGTTGCGTAGATCTCGAAGCCTAGCGCAGATAGATCACGTGCTACTGGCACTGCACGCTCCTTGTCTGTATCATTTACTGAGAAAAAGACATTACCACCGGTAGGCAGAGGATTAAATGCACTCATCTGTGCCTTAGCATATGCCATACCCCTGTCCTGATCTATCCCCATCACCTCTCCGGTAGACTTCATCTCAGGTCCAAGCACGATATCGATTCCCGGGAACCTAGGCCATGGGAACACCGCCTCCTTCACGCAGTAGTGGCTTGGCAGTTTTTCTTCTGTAAAGCCAAGCTCTTTCAGCGTTTTACCTACCATGATTTTTGCAGCAAGTTTTGCTAGTGGCACTCCTATTGATTTAGAGACAAATGGCACTGTTCGTGAGGCTCGTGGATTTACCTCGATCACATAGAGCTCATCATCTTTAACCGCAAATTGAATATTCATCAGACCTAGCACCTTCAGTTCTCGTGCAAGATCCTTAGCTGCGGTAAGAATCTGCTTTTGTATAGAATCTGATAATGAGAACGCAGGAATCACGCACGCGGAGTCACCAGAGTGAATACCAGCTTGTTCAATGTGCTGCATAATAGCACCTACTACAGATGTCTCTCCATCTGAGATACAGTCCACATCGATCTCTGTCGCCGCCTCAAGAAATCGGTCAACTAACACTGGACGATCCGGTGATACATCCACCGCTTCATTCATGTAGCGCACTAGTTCATCATCATTGTAGACGATCATCATCGCGCGACCACCCAATACAAATGAAGGCCTAACAAGAACTGGGTAGCCAATTTTCTGTGCCACAGTAACAGCCTCATCAGCACTAATGGCAGTGCCAGCCTCAGCTTGCTTTAAACCAATTTTATCTAACAGTGCGGAAAATATCTTACGGTCCTCTGCTAGCTCGATAGAGTCTGGTGATGTTCCTATAATTGGCACACCATGTTTTTCTAGATCAGCAGCAAGGTTCAGTGGAGTCTGTCCACCAAACTGGACGATCACACCATCCGGCTTTTCTTGATCACAGATGTTTAAGACATCTTCGAGAGTTAGTGGTTCGAAGTAGAGTTTGTCACTCGTATCATAATCAGTAGATACAGTCTCAGGGTTTGAGTTTACCATCACGGTCTCATAGCCCAGCTCCTTTAGAGCAAATGCTGCATGTACACAGCAGTAGTCAAACTCTATACCTTGGCCAATTCTGTTAGGGCCACCACCTAGAATGATAATCTTCTTCTGGTCAGTCTGTCGCGCTTCATTCTCATCCCCGTAAGTTGAGTAATAGTATGGCGTATGTGCCTCAAACTCAGCAGCGCACGTATCTACCAATCTGTAAGTTGGAATAATACCAGCCGCCTTACGCTCAGCACGCACATCGTTTTGGCTGATGCCTCTTGAGTGTGCAATCTGTATATCAGAAAATCCTAAACGCTTAGCCTTGCGCAAATCCATATTAGCGAGGTTTTTTCCCTCTTCCACTATCTGATTTAGTTGCTCAAGAAACCATGGATCAATAGATGTTGCATCAAAAATTTCTTGCACGCTCCAGCCCTGTATAAAGGCTGTTTGTAACCAGAAGATACGTTCTGCATTTGGCACATGCAGCTTTCTCTCCACTTCTTCACGGCTTGCATTTCGATCACCTTTACCATCGAACCCAAAGCCAAAGCGCCCAGTCTCTAGTGAGCGTAGCGCTTTCTGCATAGACTCCTTAAAGGTGCGGCCTATTGACATCGCCTCACCCACGGCCTTCATCTGTGTTGTTAATACGGGGTCAGCAGTTGGGAATTTTTCAAAAGTAAATCGTGGTAACTTAGTCACCACATAATCAATCGTCGGCTCAAACGATGCCGGAGTCTCACGAGTGATATCATTTGGTAACTCATCCAGAGTATATCCCACAGCCAGTTTTGCTGCGATCTTTGCTATCGGGAATCCTGTAGCCTTGGATGCTAGAGCAGACGAGCGTGATACCCGAGGGTTCATCTCAATGATGATGCACCTACCAGTCTCAGGATCCACAGAGAACTGAATGTTAGAACCACCAGTTTCTACACCAATCTCACGAATACACGCAAATGACGCATCACGCATGATCTGGTATTCACGGTCTGTTAAGGTCTGCGCAGGTGCTACTGTGATAGAGTCACCAGTGTGCACACCCATAGGATCTAAGTTTTCAATAGAGCAGATCACTACACAGTTATCTGCACAGTCACGCATCACCTCCATTTCATACTCTTTCCAGCCTAATAGACTCTCTTCCACCAGCACTTCATCTACTGGAGAGAGATCTATACCACGTGCCACGATGGTTTCAAATTCTTCTACATTATAAGCAATACCACCGCCAGCACCACCCAGTGTAAACGCGGGGCGGATAATTAATGGCATAGTTCCTATCTCTTTTGCAATTACCCGTGCCTCATCCAGTGTATGGGCCACCCCACTCTGGGGAAGGTCTAGACCTATCTTTAACATCGCTTCCTTAAAGCGCAGCCTATCCTCACCCTTATCAATAGCATCAGCATTTGCACCTATCATACGGACAGCATGTGTATCCAGCACTCCAGATTTAAATAAATCCATGGATGTGTTGAGTGCAGTCTGGCCCCCTAATGTTGGCAGTAAAGCATCAGGCTTCTCTCTGATGATGATTTTCTCCACCACCTCAGGTGTAATTGGCTCAATATACGTCTTCGGAGCAAACTCCGGATCCGTCATCACAGTTGCTGGATTAGAGTTTACGAGAATTACCTCATACCCCTCTTCGCGTAGCGCTTTACAGGCTTGAACACCTGAATAATCGAACTCACATCCTTGTCCGATAACAATCGGGCCGGAGCCGATCACGAGAATTTTTTTAATACTTAAGTCTTTTGGCATTAGGTCGTGCTAAATTTTAAGGATTTAGGACGACTTTCCGTCACTTGTAAAGCACTGGCTGTCTCGTTTTTCGCTTTTGTTTCACACTTCTATTATGCGCAGTCTAAATTACTCGAATTACCTCTACATGTGTAAGGTTTGTAGATCGCTGTAAAACATATACCTACTATCAAAAGTAGATAATATCACAGTCCCTTCCTCGGGCATGATTAAGTATTATTCAACTTTTACCACAGCCCCAGGCCTTACTAATGTGGGGAATCGAGCAGCATCCCAGTTTGTAAGTCGAATGCACCCCGCACTCCTAGCTCTTCCAATCGTACGTGGATTATCCGTACCATGGATACCTATACCAGATTTTGTCAGACCATTCCAAATAATACCTACTGGATTATTTGGGCCAGGTGGGATGATTAGAGCCTCTTTACCGCGCACACCAGTTTCCAACAGTTTTTTGTCATAACGCCATACTGGCAGCTCAACACTATTTTTTAGATTCCAGATACCTTTAGGAATAAACTTAGTTTTTCCCGGAGTAATTGGGAAACTAGCTACTAGCTTTGGTTTAGTATTAAATTTTTTCAATTCTCCAGCCTCATCAGCGGAAGGGAGAATTAGCTGATAGATATAAACCTGTTTAATATTAGTATCTATAACCACATGGCGTGCTGTCAGGTTAATTTCCAGTTTATGTGACCTACCAGTCTTTAGATCTTCTATCTTAAAAGGCTCAATGTTTGGCACTTTAATAGCTGTGCGTGCGCTAGCTTTTTTCATCACACTCGCACCATTAAGCTCAATTAGTAAATCCTCTGAAGTATGATAACGCTCAGCCATAAACTCAGCTACACTCCTATATGACATATATTTTTTTTCTGCCTGCTCTGGTCTTGTTGTAGGTAAGTCAGCATCCACATAATCTACTACAAACGATGGTATAATAGCCGTTGCATATACATCCTCGATATCCGCAGCAGCATCTTCCATTACCAACATGTCACTCTTCTCTCGATCTAAGCTCTTATTGTAGTTTTCAATAGCCAGTTTAGTAAACGTGCCAGGCTTACCGTCAATAGACCCCGGTCCAAAGAGTTTTTGATCTAGAAATACCTGTAATCTCACCGCGTCGTCACGGTTTTTGGGTAACACTATTACACCACGTCTAGACTTTTTCTTAGATACTTCAGCCACCTTCTCCTGAATAGCACTGGTACGAGTTACTTCACTCTCATCCAGTATCATCGCCCTTGCTGGAGCAGTGATATCAGGAGCAGCAAAAATTAATGTGCTAAAGAAGGTTAAATTACCCAACAGACAAAATGCTTTTGTGCCTAAATTCATATTAATGGTCTAGATAGATCTCATCAACAAATTGCCACATAATTTATAAAATTGAAATATAAATAAACCTAAAATACCCGGTCTCCCCTCCCCTAGGATCATCGAGCTAGGGAGAGAAGGTGTATATATATTTACTAGAACTACGGATGGACACTAATTTTTCATATCCCTTGCGTTCATTTATCCCAATTGAACTTTTAAACTTAACACCGAATCAGCTTCTAGCTTTATAACTACATGGAATTTGATTCTTATTCTCGTCCATTTGTGTGGTTGGAAATCAGTAGTTGAATAACTCCGCTTTTCCCCTCTCAGAGCAATTAACGGAAACTCTTCCGTCTTTAGTAATTTCCGTGGTTCTCCTATTCAGAGAACTGCCTCCTCTCAGACACGAAACTCCGCAATCCTCCCAGCAATACTTGCAGGCACCACAGCCTCTAAGATCACATCATTACCATCATACACCGTACTCAGCACCTTAGCCTCACGATGCAACATACCAGGAATATCACCTCTACTCTGTGGTATTTTGTAAGTTACAGTCTGTACCCTATCAGCCAGCATTTCAGAGCACCTCTCCAAAAGAGTATCCATACCCTGACCTGTCTTAGCACTTACAGATACAGTATTAGGAAATGAAACCTCTAGCCCTGCCAGCTGCACTGGATCATTAAGCACATCGATCTTATTCAGCACGGTGATAATAGGTTTATCGCCAGCACCCAGTTCCTCTAGCACCTCCATCGTTGTTTTATAAAACTTCTCCACCTCAGGAGAAGAAGCATCCAGAACATGGATAATAAAATCAGCCAATACAGACTCCTCAAGGGTAGCCTTAAATGCCTCCACTAATCGGTGCGGAAGATTTCTTACAAAGCCCACTGTATCCGTAAGTAGTAATGGCTGTCCATCGGGTAACTCAATAGCCCTTGTAGTAGTATCTAAAGTAGCAAAAAGCATATCCTCAGCCATCACATCAGCATCTGAGAGTTTATTGAGTAGTGTAGACTTACCAGCATTAGTATAGCCAGCTATAGCCGCACACGGTGTTCCCATCTTCTCACGCTCTTTACGTCTAGTATTTCGTTGTTTTCTCACCTCAGCCAGTTCACGCTTACACTGATCAATGCGTGTTCTTGCTAGACGCCTATCCACCTCGACCTGCTGCTCACCCATACCTCGAGATGCACCACCGCCACCTTGGCTGCCACCACCCTCGCGATCTAAGTGCCCCCACATCCTTGTAAGTCTGGGTAGTGAATACTGCATCCGGGCCAGATCCACCTGTAGTCTTGCCTCACGTGTTTGCGCTCGTTGGGAGAAGATATCCAGAATTACCTCTTCCCTATCAATCACACACTCATCTGCCAGCTCTTCCCAGTTCCTCTGCTGTGATGGCAGAAACATATTATCAAAAACTATACAATCACACTCATGCGCCTTCGCAAGCTGCACCACCTCCTCAGCTTTACCAGTACCACATAAATACTTCTTATGAAGTGATCGAGTATGCACCAATAGTGACTCAGCAATACCAATTCCCAAAGTATTCACCAGCTCACCGAGCTCCTCCAATAGTGAAGCCTCCTCCTCCTCTTCACGCCTATCATTATAAATACGCACTAATAAAGCGCGCTCCACCATTTCCGGTTTATCCCTGACCTCAAACATACTTCCATACCAATGCCCTAAATCACCCACCCAAGCAAGCAAACCCCACAACATTCCTCCCTTACATCAAGTTAGCTCATCTAGGCACTGTTCCACATGGAACAAACCCACGCTTATATTAGAAACTGTTCCACGTGGAACACCACCTGAACTCAAGCCCCCAAACCAAGTCCCATCCTTCCGTGGTTCATATCCCCCCCATCAATCAATTCCAAAAAGATTAGAATAATAGTCAGATTTGCCTTTGGCTGTCTCCGCTCCGCTCCAGCTGTGGTTCCCGTAAAACCCAAAAGTCTTGCATCTCCCCCTCATTCCAAGTTTCCTACATACAAAATGTTTATCTACCCAAAAACCTACGATGTCCTCGTAATCGGAGCCGGACACGCCGGAGTTGAAGCTGCACTCGCCGCCGCACGTATGGGTTGCTCCGTAGCAGTCCTTACACAAAACTTAGACACCATAGGAGCCATGTCATGTAACCCCGCCATCGGTGGACTAGCTAAGGGCCACATGGTTCGTGAAATAGACGCTCTAGGTGGAATCATGGGGCTAAATACAGATGCTACAGGCATTCAATTCCGTATGTTGAATGCAGGTAAAGGTCCCTCAGTCCGCGCCCCTCGCGCTCAATGTGATAAAAAAGCTTACCAATTCCGCATTAAACACACACTCGAGAACACATCGGGCATAGACCTGCACCAAGCCAATGTTGCCGAACTTCTTGTGAAAAACGATACTATCACCGGAGTTACCACCTCACTCCATATGCAGATTAATGCTAAATCTGTAATCCTCTCCGCGGGCACCTTTATGCGTGGTCTTATGCACGTTGGCCTCAAAAATGAAAAAGGTGGCCGCATGGGAGACGCTACCTCCACAGTATCAGACTCATTACACAAACTCGGTTTTCAAGTAGAGCGTTTCAAAACAGGCACCCCATGCCGCATCAACGGAAAATCCATCGACTTCTCCAAAACAGAAACTCAGCACGGTGACACCCCTGCCCCCTTCTTTTCCTATCTCGCTAATACCCTTACCCGCACACCCAATGATATCCACACCTTAAACGGTCACCCTATCGCTGAAGGCGAATTTACTCAGCATTCGCCACCTTCAGGTGGCGCTCCGTTCCACGTGGAACAAATCCCATGTCACATCACTTGGACCACCCCAAAAACCCACGACATTATCCGCAATAACCTCGATAAATCTCCAATGTATTGCGGTAAAATCGAAGGCCCAGGCCCCCGCTACTGCCCATCCATAGAAGACAAAGTAGTCAAATTTGCTGAAAAAGAACGTCACCAAGTCTTCCTAGAACCAGAAGGCCGGCACACCCACGAGTTCTACATCAACGGCGTCTCCACCTCTTTACCATACGAAGTTCAGCTAGACTTTATCCACTCCATTCCAGGCCTCGAAAACGCCCAAATCGTGCGCCCCGGCTACGCTGTAGAATATGACTACTGCCCACCTACACAACTCTCCCCCACTCTCGAAACTAAAAAAATCTCAGGCCTCTACTTCGCAGGGCAGATAAACGGCACTTCTGGATACGAAGAAGCCGCTGGCCAAGGACTCATCGCAGGCACCAATGCCGCGCTCAAAGCTCTCTCAAAACCCGACTTCATACTACGCCGTGATCAAGCCTACCTCGGAGTAATGATCGATGACCTAGTTACAAAAGGCACCACGGAACCCTACCGCATGTTTACCTCACGAGCAGAATATCGCCTTCTTCTCCGCCAGGATAATGCTGACCTCCGCCTTACTCCACTCGCTATAGAAAACGGTCTAGTCTCAGGACTTCGTGCTACCCATACAGCCGAAAAAATATCAACCCTAGACACCGTTACAGCCCTCATACCCAGTATCTCACACGATGGGATAAAGCTAGATCACTGGTTCCGCCGTTCAGAAAACACCTGGCAGACACTCCCTCAAGAAATTCTCGATCAAGCACCCACCCACCTCTGGCCATTACTCGAAACCGACTTTAAATACGCCGGACACCTAGAGCGCCAGCAAACTCAGATAGATCGACTCCAGCGAATGGAAGGCAAACGTATCCCAGACTCCTTTAACTACGATAATGTAAATGGACTTAAAACAGAAGCCCGTCATCACTTAGCTACTATCCGCCCCACTACCATAGGCCAAGCCTCTCGTATCTCAGGAATCACCCCCGCTGATATAGCCATATTAGCAGTAGCCCTCCGCCGCTAACCCAGCCCCCGCATTTCGTATTTATACCTTTGCCTGTCTGCGCTTGGTCTCAACAGTGATTCCCCCCTCTTCTGGATAATCAACACAAGCACCCCAGCTCAAGTTCCGTAAGTTCTGAGTTTCCCATGGTTTCTTGATTTATCAACCCAGCAAATTCATGTAAATTAGCATTCATAAGTGGTTAAATTAAACTCATCATCTCTATCGCATTGAAATTTAGAGTTTTTTATTACCGAATGATCAATTTCAGCAAAATCCGTAAGATTAGTCTGATTCGTGGTTATAAATACCCTTAAAACCATATTTTATATAATTGATCATAACTCACTCAAAACAAGATATATAGTCTAAATTTAGATCCTATTTAAGGCCCTGAGAATCGCACGAAATAACTCACCCTGCAGAACCGCCCTATCTGTGTAAAATAAAAGCCCCTAAAAACTCACCCATTTATATCTAACACACTTCCCCATTGGGTAATTTTCGCGGTATGACCACCCAAACAATCAATCCAAGCAAAACCCCAAAAATCTAAATAATCCTCTAAATCCTGTCGAGCGCCGCAGACAACAACCCAAGCAAGATTTGCAGGACTAGTAAGATTAGTAAGATCCGTTAGATTGGTGGCTTTTAAAGTTCATCTAAAGGACTTCTAACAATATCACCAGGTCGATTCAGAACGTGCGAAAAACTCGGAGGGAAGGAGGAGTTTTGGACAGGAGGCATGAAATGGCGACGTGCCCCGCCGGGGTAAGGGGAGTAAGCGGGCGACCCGAATCAATACATCATAAGCAGATGATTTAGACGTATGACGACTGCATCACATCAATCAAAGTTCATCTAAAGGACTTCTAACAATATCACCAGGTCGATTCAGAACGTGCGAAAAACTCCGAGGTAAGGAGGAGTTTTGGACAGGAGGCATGAAATGGCGACGTGCCCCGCCGGGGTGAGGGGAGTAAGCGGGCGACCCGAATCAATAAATCATAAGCAGATGATGTAGACGCATGACGACTGCATCACATCAATCAAAGTTCATCTAAAGGACTTCTAACAATATCACCAGGTCGATTCAGAACGTGCGAAAAATTCCGAGGGACGGAGGAGTTTTGGACAGGAGGCATGAAATGGCGACGTGCCCCGTCGGGGTGAGGGGAGTAAGCGGGCGACCCGAATCAATACATCATAAGCAGATGATTTAGACGCATGACGACTGCATCACATCAATCAAAGTTCATCTAAAGGACTTCTAACAATATCACCAGGTCGATTCAGAACGTGCGTATAAATCATCGTAGTAGAAACATCTGAATGACCTAACAACTCCTGTACAGTTCTTATATCCTGTCCCCTCTGTAGCAAGTGTGTAGCAAAAGAATGGCGTAACGTATGGCAGCTTATACGCTTAATAATTTTTGCTTTAGCCACGGCAGATCTAACAGCACGCTGCACGACACTCTCACCTAAATGATGCCTTCTTATAGCTGAGGACCGTGGATCCTGCGAAAGCTTACTACTAGGGAAAAGCCACATCCATGCTAAGGACTTAGCTGCGTTAGGCTCTTTGACTGCCATCGCATCGGGCATCCACACACCTGCCGTACCAGACTTGATATCAGCATCCAGAATCTCCTGCACAGTATTAATCTGATGGCGTAAGTCCTCAACAACTGAATGCGGTAGAGGAGTTCGCCTAGACTTACCTCCCTTACCTCGTAATACCACTAAGTAGCCATTATCAAAGTCTACATCCTTTACCCTGAGTCGCATACACTCCATCACTCGAAGCCCAGCACCATACATTAACTTAGCCATTAGTAGCGATATCCCATCCATTTGTGCTAATAACTTAGTCACTTCAGCCTCTGTCATCACTACTGGCACTGATCTTCTACCTGAGCCCTTACAAAAATTTCCCAAGTTAAAATCCTCCACTAGAAACACAGACTTAAAGATAAAAGACAAAGCATTAACAGCCTGCTTCTGTGTATTTACTCCCACTCTACGCTCCATGGCTAAGTAGGTAAGAAACTGCGTTGCCATGTCTACACTTGGCTTTCCTTTATAGCCCCTAGAAGAGCACCAACGGAAAAAATCTATCGCCCACTTTTTATAAGTATCTTCTGTTCTTAAAGCATACCCTCGCACACGAAGTTTAGTTACTAACTGCTCTATCCAAGTAATAGCATCTCCTTCGATACCAGAATCTATTACCAGTTTTTCTCTCTGGTCTGCGGATAACTCACGAGCTAACTGACCATGCAGAGGTTCAAAAGCATCTAGCCGGGTGTAAACCATTTGCCAGTTCATACTCACAGCCCAAGAACTCTTTAACAGATCTCTATGTGCCCAGCAGACAGCTTGAACAGCCTGTTTTATCAGCCAAGGCTCCATCGTTCTACTCATTGTTACAACCCACCGCATCAATCGTTCATCTCCAGTGAGATCATGCCATGAAACCTTAGTCTTAGCACTTCCCTCAGCTACTGACTTAACTCCTGTCTGTTCAGGTGTCTGAGCGTGCCCCTGCACCTGTCCACGGAGCACATAGTTGACTGTTCTTCTACTACCGCTATCACTCTTCTTCTTATTGCAGTGTGTATCAGTAGCCGAAGGTCTCGAATCCTTCTCAGAAAACCTTACTCCAGAACGTGCTCCATAATCTGGCTCAGCAGATTTCCCCTCATTACGGTAAAAATCAGCCCACCTCTCTAAATGCCTCCCATAATAGAAAAAACTCTGTTGAGGTATTTTTTTCTTAGCCAATAACACCAGATAATCTTTCCAAAAATCACTCTCACTCAAAGTAGCAGAGAGCGCACTTACACTACCTCCTACCGCGTTAACTGTAGTAATAGCTGTAGTCGTAGCCTTCACATTTGACAGAGAATTATCACCCCTACTAATAGCAGGCCCCTTATCATCTCTGTTTTTCTTGGTTGAGTTCTTTTGGCTTAGCTTATCTAAGCCTCCACTATTCTTTGCATTTTCAGCAGCCCCACCTCTAGGAGCATTACTATCCAATGTTTTTAAACGCGTACTATCAGCCATGCCCTTGACGCTGTTATTATCATCACTTTTGCCGATAGAGTAGTCCGCCTGATCTTCTCGTAGCCATCCGTCAACCGTGCCAGGTTCATCTTTAAGATCATAAAAGTGCACAAACTGATCACTCAGCTTATTTATACCCACTAAAGATTGCTCCATAATCCCTCTCTCCACATCATCTATGACTATACCCTCAGTAAGGCCCCCAATGTGTAATCCCAGAGTAACCTCGGATGAACATGAAAGATTACCCTCACCGGAACAAACAATATCATAGACACCAGAATTATAGTAATCATGAGAACACATGTTCATTAGAATACTTAAAATAGTAGGCAAGTCAACATAACAATAGCAAAAAGAAAAATGCTTCCCATCCTCCCCATAAAACCTAGAATAATAAAGCTATGATACTTGATCCCCCCTACAAATTTCATAATAATTCCCATGATAGGCAACCAGTCGTCTATCCCATAAACTACGCCGAGTCGTCCATTTAACTGTTATGCTAAGAATAATATGCGTTTACCAAAATCAATAAAGGACAAGCTACCATGGGGGTTATTGGCACTGCTAGGAACGCTACTACCCACACTTGCTT
>JALZUC010000018.1 GCA_023301765.1 Akkermansiaceae bacterium
TTCTTTGCCGCAGTCTTCTTTGCCGCAGTCTTCTTTGCCGCAGTCTTCTTTGCCGCAGTCTTCTTTGCCGCAGTCTTCTTTGCCGCAGTCTTCTTTGCCACAGTCTTCTTTGCCACAGTCTTCTTTGCCACAGTCTTCTTTGCCACAGTCTTTTTAGATGAAGATTTTTTCACAGTCTTTTTGACTGTGGTTTTTTTAACAGCACGTTTCACGGTATTTTTTACAGTTTTTTTCTTAGTAGCCATAGCAGATAGAGGGGTATCAGACAGGTAAATTATGATTAATCCCGAACTATATAATTTTACACAGTGTGTATTAAATTAATAAACAGAATAAATTATTAATAATATCTCGTTATTCACAATTAAATATCAATACAAGCACAAATTTTACAAATAGGTAAAAATACCCCCCCTATTTTATTAACTCTATTACCGCCCTGCGCGTTGGTCATATTCTTCTTTTTTAGCGATGATCCATGCTTGATCAGCCTCGGAAAGCTTACTGAAACTAGTGACCCCACGTTTTCCATCGGGGTCAATAAGAGTAACTTTGCCGTCACTATATCGGTAGAGCTTAGAAAATACCTTTCTCCCCTGTCTGTTAGTCCACATGCGGTAACCTCGCTTCTCAAGTTTCTCAAGCCATGCACCATAGTCATCCTCTGCCTTACTAATTGCAGTCTTGATCTTAGCCCAATAATAATCAGCCCCTCCTTTCTTATAGCCTCTGTATTCAGCAAAATTACCACCGCTTGGTGAAAGGATAATTACCGTAGGGTGGCCGTGCACTCGGTATTTTTTCTTAAGCGCCTTGATATAGTTCTGCTTTTGTGTCCAAGCATTCTCTCCCTTACCCTCACCTTTAATATTTTCATCCACCCTGAGGCGCACAATATTCTTGGAAGCCCAGCTATCAAAACCTTGATTAGAAAATAGTTCATTACTTAACACCCGGCACAAAGGACTACGCTGCGAGTTGGTAAACCATACCAAAACAGGCTTCCCTGTCTCTCGGGACTGACCCATCGCCTGTACATAACTGACATGCCAAGAGGTGTTTTCCGGCTTTTTCCATAAATCTTCAAACTCTTCTTCAAAGTCTTCGTCAGGATTCTCAGGTGCCCAGACAATATCTTCATTTTTTGTAATACCAACTGCAGCTGATGATACTTGAGCTGTTGCTGTCCCCCCCGCAATAGCGCCAGCCTTATTTGAAACTCTGCCACCTGCCCTCTGATACGCCTCTATGCCTGTGAGAGGTTTCTTCTTCTCTTTCTCCTGAATCTTCTTCTGTTTTTTTTCATAAATCATTGTTCCCAGCTGAGCACAAGAAATCAGCGACAATACACCTACTGATATTATTACACCTGCAATGACTCGATTAAAATTCATAACACATGCTTGTTCCTAGACAATCTCTTGGCAACTCGGAACTTTCATCACATCCAGTAAGATTGCTCCAAAAATTCACCAATAGGCTTGGCAATAAGAACCCATAAGGTGTTTTATACTCCCTACACTATGCATGATTCTTCGGACGCTCCCATCCCCCTCCAAGGCCAACTACTTATTGCAGACCCCTCTCTGCGTGATGGAGTTTTTAATAAATCCGTCATTTTACTTGCTGAACACTCTCTTGATAAGGGCGGCTACGGCCTCATATTAAATCACCCCACCGACCAAACGGTAGGTGACTTAATACGCTCAGAAGATTTTCAAACACTAAGTAAAATCCCCGTGTACCTCGGAGGCCCCGTCGGTCAAGAGCACCTCACTTTTGTCGCATTCTGGGCGAACGTAACACAAAAATC
The DNA here is from genome assembly GCA_023301765.1 of Akkermansiaceae bacterium. GTDB lineage: Bacteria > Verrucomicrobiota > Verrucomicrobiia > Verrucomicrobiales > Akkermansiaceae > Oceaniferula. The sequence goes on from JALZUC010000018.1 coordinate 1,814, forward strand.
TCCGGCTCAATTAAAATTCGCCACCCGCATATCAGCACAAGATGCCATTAAACACTCTCAGCAATCAGGTACACTAGTGCGAGCCTTTGCCGGATGCTCAAGCTGGACTCCAGGCCAACTAGAAAATGAACTGCGTAAAAAATCATGGATACCCGTAAAACCAGGAATCGAGCTACTCTCCACCCAACACGAGAAAAACCTCTGGGCAGAAATACTGCGTAATGTTTCTCCATATCATCAAATCCTCGCTGAGGCTCCAGATGACATTTACATGAACTAACCATATACTCTTAATACCTCTTCCATAATGAAGGCATAAACAAGACTAAGACTGCGTAAAGCTCTAATCTCCCCAGCATCATCAACAAGCTAAGGAAAATCTTAGTAACTGGCAATAAGTGCCCAAAATTCTCCGCCGGCCCTACCGATCCAAAACCAGGTCCAATATTAGCAAGTGTAGCGATCACCGCACCAAAGGCGCTAATCATATCCATCCCATGAGTCACCTCTAACAGAGAGACTACAAAGCATGATACAATAAATATAAATGTAAACAGTGCCAAAAACACTACAGTCTGTAACCGCTCTGGCTCGCCTAACTGATTTCCATTTACATGCATTCTAAATACCTGATGCGGACGAAAGGCCCTAACAATTTCAAACCGTGCCGTTTTTAAAAGCACCACAAAACGGCTAATCTTAACCCCACCGGATGTAGATCCAGAACAGCCCCCCAGTATCATTAATGCCGCTAGTAACACGAGCGTATCTCCCGGCCACGCCGCATAATCCACAGTGCTATACCCTGTGGTAGAAAGTATGGACAGCACGTTAAACCAACTATGGCGAACTGCAGTCAAAAAACCCATCGGCTCCTCACCACCTATTTCCGTCAAGTTCCAGGCAATAATAAGTGACGCCACCACAAAAATAATAACAAAGAGCTTACCCTCCTCCTCAGAGCGTAACCTCTTCCAGCGTTTACGCAGCATCACCACCCAGACCATAAAGCTGATACTACAGATGATCATAAAGACACTAAGCCAGAGCTCAATGAGCCACCCATTCCCCCAGGAGGAATAATAACCTATACTCTGATTGTGCGGGCTAAATCCACCCGTAGAAACCACCGTAAAAGCGTGTGAAATCGCGTTGTAGGGGGTAAGCCCCAGCGCCAGCAAACCCAATATACATATCACCGTGATACACAGATACATCATCCACAATGTGAGCGCTGTATCACGGATACGTGCAGTATGTGCCTCCCCTGTCTGAAAAGAAGATTCATTCCGGAATAATGATTTTGAGCCCATACCCAAATATGAGAGTAGCGCAACAAAAAGAACCAGAATCCCCATTCCCCCCAGCCACTGAGTTACAGAGCGCCACATCAGTATCCCTCTCGGCCATGACTCAATATCATTTCCTGCATCTGGATCTGTCCCCATCACCGTGGAGCCAGTAGTAGTAAAGCCAGAAACAGACTCAAAAAACGCATCTGCAAACACCATACTCGGCTGCCCTAACATGTAAGGCAGACTCCCCATTAAACCACATAAAATCCACCCCAACCCCACAACTACAACACCCTCACGGCGTGGCACACGCTCAATTTTACCAATACCACAGAATAATAACAAAATCCCACCAAAGGCCACAATTGCCGCTGAAAAAAATAAGCAGTTCCACGCCGAGGCCTCTTCAGTAACTGGATCTAACCATGCAAATAAGCCACAACCTAACATTGCCATACTTTCAAGTAAAAGTAAGGCTCCTAAAAATTTAGCGAGGATACGGTAATTCATAAATAAAGTGTAGCGTTCTATTACAGCACCAGTTTAAGAAACTTTTTCCGCACCTTAGGCGCCACCATTGCATAGATAGTATCACCAGGGCTTAGCACATCCTCAGGCCCTGGCACAATAGCATGCAAGCCCCTCATACGAGCTACCAACACACAGCCTTCCGGCCACTCCACCTCTGAGACCATATGCTCCGAGGCAATAGAGCCAGTTGCTACCTCCACCTCAATCACCTCTCCGGCACCCATTTTTTTCACCGTATGAAAACGATCAGATACTAGAAATCGCTCCAGCTCCCGACGAGCAGCCTCACGTGGACTAATCGCAGCGAGCACACCAAAGTGACGACCGCTAGCACTAATAGCATCAGCGTAGTCAGCACGGTGAATAAGGGTAAGGCAGTTTTTTGCCCCTAGATTATTAGCCTGCAGACAAGTCATTACATTATCCTCATCACTTCCACCGGTAGAAATAAAGAAATCAGCATCCCCCACTTGCTCTTCTTGCAGCTCTGCCAATACAGTTCCGTCAGTATTAATCACTGTAGTATTAGCCAATAAGCCCGTGAGCTCCTGAGCACGCACTGGATCTTTTTCAAAAATACGCACCTTACAATGAAAACTCTCTAACATCTGAGCAAGAGAAAATCCATACTCCCCCCCTCCAAAGATCACCACGCGGAGTTCATCCTCAATACCAGCACCTTTCTGTAACCTTACTGCTAGTTTACGCAGTTTAGTAGGATCACCGAAAATCGTCACCACATCACCAGCCTCCAGAGCATCAGCAGCAGAAGGCACAAAATGCTCACCACCACGTGTCACGGATGCCACCCGCGTACGCTCTGGTGCTTTTAGATCTGATAACCGTTTCCCCACAACATCACTACGTTCGGCCACACGTACCTGCTGAAGCTCGATGCGGCCTCGTGCTACCTCCTCTACTAGAAGAGAATCTGGATTCCTAACAAACTTGGATAGCTCAATAGCACTTAAACGCTCTGAGCTGAAAATATGATCAATGCCAAAATGCCCACGGTAATCAAACAGCCACTCTTCACGCTGTAGCCCCGGATGTACCCTCGCAATAACCTTAGTAGCATTTAGCTTTTTAGCCATTGAAGCCGCCATGATATTAACCGTACTTACACTCGTTAAAGCCAAAAACAGATCACACTCAGCCGCTCCAGCCTCCACAAGTAATGACGCAACCGCCCCATTACCAGTAATCACACGTGCATCAATCTGCTGCTCTAACTCCGAGGCAACATGTGGATCATTCTCGATTACCACAATACTATGCGCCTCCCTAGACAAAGACACCGCAAGATGACGTCCAATTTCTCCGGCTCCAACAATAACAATATTCATAGCTACGGCCCTGCGGCCGCTCACACTCCTGCCACCATCACCCAAAAATGGCAAGAACCGATCCTCCATCCTCTTCTGCATAAAAATTAACCAGCTTCCACTTGCCCACCCTGATATTTAAGATCATAATCATTACCTCTTAGACCCTAAACAATATGGAAAACGTCATTATCATAGGAACCGGCCCTGCCGGATACACAGCCGCCATCTATGCAGCCCGCGCAGATCTCACCCCGCTCATCCTCACCGGCACACAGCCCGGCGGCCAGCTTACCACCACCACTGAAGTAGAAAACTTCCCAGGTTTCCCTGAAGGAATCACCGGCCCTGAGCTGATGACTCACATGCAAAAACAAGCAGAAAAATTTGGCACTCGTGTAGAATTCGCCCACATAGATAGCGTCATTAAAGAAGACGATGGCACCTTCACGCTCAAAGCAGGAGATAAATCATACCAAAGTCGTGCTATAATCGTAGCCTCCGGCGCTTCTGCTCGCTACCTTGGCCTACCTGGCGAGGACGAGCTTACTAAAGGAGGCCATGGCCTCACGGCATGTGCCACCTGTGACGGAGCATTCTACCGTGATGTTCCAGTCTGCGTTGTTGGCGGAGGTGACTCTGCCTGTGAAGAAGCCACCTTCCTCACCAAGTTTGCCAGTAAAGTCTACCTCATCGTCCGCCGTGACGAGCTAAGAGCATCTAAAATCATGGCTCAGAGAGCACTCAATCATGATAAAATTGAAATCATCTGGAACTCCGGAATTAATCAATACCTTACCAATGAAAAAGGTGACATTCGTGCCGTAGAGCTTACCGACACCTCAAACGGTGACCTTTCAGAGCTCGCAGTAGAAGGTGTCTTCATGGCCATTGGTCACACACCTAACAGCGGCTTCCTCAATGGTCTCGTAGAAACTGACGAAAATGGCTACATACTACAAAAACACGGCACCCTTACCAGTGTAGCTGGTATCTACGCCGCTGGTGATATCTCTGATACAGAATACCGCCAGGCCATTACTGCCGCAGGCCAAGGCTGCGCCTCCGCCATTGAAGTAGAGCGCTGGCTCTCTGAGCAAGAGTAATACTAAGATTAATTATTACTCACACGTTCATTCTACTACCAATCATGAAGCTTCCCCTCATCTGTATCAGCAGCACCATTGCCACTCTACTAGCAGTGCCATACACACTGCTCGCAGATGAGGCTTCGGCTGAGAATAAAGTAACGGCAACAACTAAGCCGATGGTCAAACACCTGGAAAACGGAAACTACCAAATTGGTAAAATTACGTTTAACAAAATAACCCGCACCATCAATATGCCGGCGCGTATAAACTTAGTAAACCCAGATACTTTAATCGAATATCTCATCGTGCACCTTAATGGTGAGAAGACTCATGAATCTCTTCTCACCTCAGAAGTAGACCCCACTAACCTCAATATCGCGCTTAAGCTCCTCAGCTACCAAGAATCTCAAGAACTCTTCCGCACCTTTAATGAGGACGGCTCGCTCAGCGCAAAATACCATGAAGTTTCTGATGAAATAAAAAAATCAGCACGCTTTGAAATCCACGTTACATGGAAAGACAAAGAGGAAGAGAAAACGCACCCCATCACTCACTGGCTACACCACCGAGATAACAAACAAAAGATGCCAGATACCCCATGGGTCTACAACGGCTCCTACGTGCATAACAAAAAATTTAAGGCCAAACTCACTGGTAGTATGTTTACCATATTCCCAGATTTGGGAGCCATCGCTAACTATCCAGGTGATGACCGTGAAGATGACCAACTCTGGACCCCTGCCCCTAATCTACCAGCTGAACGATCTGACGTTACTGTAACACTTAAGCCATGGGGGAAATAAATCCGCACTCCCCCCTCCATCTCTCTGAAAAAATGAAACCTCTCAGCCTAGCTCTCATAACCATTCTCATCAGCGGCCTCCCACTTCTGGCTCAAGATAAACCTCAGCCACACCTCTCAATAAAGCTAGAGATCAAGCGCGCTATCGAACGTGGTAATTCATATCTAAAAAAGCAACAGCACGCAGATGGATACTGGGGGCAAAAAAAATACCCAGCACTCAGTGCACTCACACTCACCGCAGCAGTCCGCTCCCCCTCATTTAAAGCATCAGACGCCATCACTAGAGGCTACAGCTGGATCATTAATCAACAGAAAGCAGACGGAGGTATCTACGTAGAAGGGCTAGGCACATACAACACCGCCACATCTCTAACAGCACTAGTAGCTGCCAATAATGAAGCTTTTAAGCCAAACATCCTCAAAGCCAGAAAATACCTGGTCGAACTCCAGACTACTGAGGAAAATCGTGGTGAGATTGATAAAAAGCACATCGGCGGCATCGGCTACGGCGGCACCTATAAACACTCTGACCTCTCTAACACCCACCTCGCCATGGAGGCGCTTAGACTATCACGTCACATCGCCCAAGATGACGCAGAGAGCAAACAACCAGAATTGAACTGGGACGCAGCCCTTGAATTTGTCTCTCGCACCCAAAACCTCAAAGCTACCAATAAGGAAAAAGACATCTCAGATGATGGCTCCTTTGTCTATTACCCCGGTGACTCCAAGTCCGGAGAAAAAAATGTAAATCCCGATGGCACTCAGACCCTTCGAGGCTATGGCTCCATGTCCTACGCGGGACTACTCTCCCTCATCTATGCAGACCTAGACGACTCAGACCCACGTGTAAAAGCCGTAAAAGACTGGCTTGCCAAGAACTACACAGTCAAAGAAAACCCCGGCCTAGGCACCAAAGAAGACCCCACCCTAGGCCAGCAAGGCCTCTTCTACTACTACCAAGCCATGGCCAAAGGCCTCTCCGCGGCAAATATTGATCAGCTAACACTTGCAGACGGCACGAAAGTAGACTGGCGTAAAGACCTCGGTAACGCTCTGCTTAAGAAACAGCGCGAAGACGGCTCATGGATCAATGAAGAAAACTCACGCTGGTGGGAAAGTGACCCCATCCTCGTCACCGCCTACTCCGTATTAGCCCTAGAGCAGCTCTACTACTCAATCCCTAAGTAGCCCCCTCGAGATCATCGCTCAGCAACTAATTCATCTTAAGCTCCCTACACTCAAAAATCTCGTGCACCGCACACTCACATATTATAAAGCCCATCACACTGGGGCCGAAATTGCAGTAATCTAGTATACATAAAAAGCGTGCACTATACCTCTATTATAGCACTTGTGTTACTGACGAAGCTCAGCGCCGCAGAGCAAAAACCTCATTTCCCAGAATTTAGCTGGGATAGCATACCACTCTATATGCATATCAGAAAATCTGAGGCATATACGGAAAAAGAAATCAACTTCATCGCTAAGTTCCCTCTCGTTACCTTTGAAAAAGCCAATGGAAATAAATCCTACGACTCCGTGGAGAAAGGCACCCTCATTGCCGCCCGCGCAGTAAAAAAAGTTAACCCTAACTCATGCATTCTCTACTACAGGAATGTCATCGTCCACTACTCAGGCTATGCGGATAATAAGCAGCTAGACCACATTCCAGATGCCCTACTCGCTGACACAAAAGGGAACCAGAAGCTAGTTAGAAACACATTACCAGCCTATGACCTCAGCACGCCTGCTCTGAGGAACTGGTGGATAAAGAACTGTCAAAAAGTAGTCGCTGACCCTGCTATCAACGGCGTATTCATAGACGGTAACATTAAAGCATTAGAAAAAAACTACCTCAAGCGAGCGATTGGTGAAGAGAAAAAAGCCGCTGTGACTACAGGCTACCACAAACTAATCCCAGAAACTCGCGCTGCCATAGGTAAGGAAAAACTAATGGTAGCCAATATCCTACGCGCCCGGCTTACCAATGGAGGCCTTGATTACATGGATGCTCTGGACGGCTCTTACTTAGAAAACTTCCTACATGTAGTAGGTAAAAATAGCTATGAAGACTACGTAGCCAAAGGGATACACACCATGCAGCAGGCCGCACGCAGAGGTAAAATCATCGCATTCACCTACGCTACAGGTAAAGAACACAATAATAGCACACAAGCTATTGATGAAATTCATGGTAAAACAGACAGCGAAGCAGAATTTCATAACTCCCTCACCTACCCTTTAGCCATATTTCTCATCTGCGCGGAGAAATACAGCTACTTTAGACTACATGAAGGCTACGCCGTCACAGACGATGCCCGGTGGATGCGCTGGCCAGAAGAATATGATAAACCTCTGGGCCCACCATCTGGCCCAGCGATCAAGGACGGCTATCGCTATACCCGTAAATTTAAGCACGCTACCGTACAGCTAGATATCCAAAAACGCGGAAGTAAAATCCTCTGGCATAAAAATCCAGCCACTCCGTAGCGCAACATGACTCACCATGCTGCTGTTAGCCCCCTCTCAATAAAAGCCAAAAGCTTTACGCTGAAAGTCCCATCAAAAAGGAAGCTATCTTTGACGAAGGATTTATCCCCCTACCCCCAAATGACCTCCCGTTTACTTAAATGTGCCCTTATAATTCCTACATAAACCTAGCAAAGATAAAGACCCTTCTGACCCCTCTAGGTATTATCTCTTCGGTAGCCTACACGCTGGTCTAGCTCTTGGCGTAGCCCTTCCAGACCTTCCTCAGTATCTGCAGAGAGAGGGACAATAGTCTGCTTGGGGAACCGCTGGCGGAACACCTCTAGATTCTTCTCAGCACCCTCGATATCCATTTTATTAGCTATGATAATCCACTCAAACTGCGCGAGATCCTCATCATACATCTTTATCTCAGTCCGAAGTGTCTGAAGATCCTCGATAGGATCTCGCCCCTCGCTCCCAGCCATATCAATAACAAAGAGTAGAATCTTACAGCGTGTAATGTGGCGTAAGAACTCATGACCCAAGCCACGGTTCTCATGAGCACCCTCGATGAGCCCCGGAATATCAGCCACTGTGCAGCGGCGATACTTTGGAAACTCCACTACCCCTACCATCGGATTTAACGTCGTAAATGGATAATTACCAATCTTAGGCGCTGCCTCTGAAAGTTTATTAACAAGAGTCGATTTACCAGCATTAGGAAAGCCCACCATACCGGCATCTGCTATACGGCGTAGCTCAAGGTAGAATACACCCAGCTCAGCCTCAGTGCCCAGCGTATGCTCCTCGGGCGCTTGGTTTGTAGAGGTTTTATAATGCCAGTTCCCCTTACCTCCCTTACCTCCTTCACAGAGCACAAACTCCTCACCATACTCGGTGAGATCTGCGATAGGCTCTAGATCAATACCGTCACCACGCTCCAGTTCTACCGCATCAGAAACGGTCTCAGCATTACTGCGGTAAACCACCGTTCCAGGTGGCACACGGCCTATTTTATCTTTAGAGCTCTTACCATGCTTACGGCTTCCAGCACCATGCTCTCCATTTTTAGCGATAAGCTTAGGGTCATAGGAATAGGCTTTAAGATTATCCACAGCAGGATCCACACGGAGTATGACACCACCGCCATTACCCCCATCACCGCCGTCAGGGCCGCCTTTAGGTCTAAACTTCTCCCTGCGGAAATGAACTACTCCATTACCTCCATCGCCAGCCTCGGCATAAATTCTGATGTGATCTACAAACATATCGTTGGCGCTATGTAGCAGTAATTTTAAGAATGGAAATGCGAAATCGAAGGAAAGATCTATTTTTAGCTTGGCAAACCGCCCGTCATCGTACAATTTCCCGCCTCTTGCTGCACCCAGCAGCTCCAATTTTCTAACTTATCAGACCATGCTTACTCTTAGACTAAATCGCCAAGGCACTAAAGACCGTCCTTTTTACAAGATCGTAGCTGTTGATAGCCGCAAGCGCCGTGATGGCCGCTACATCGAGCAGATCGGCTCATACAACCCAATGAACGATGGTGTAAACTACACTCTTGATGTTGATAAAGCTGATGACTGGATCTCAAAAGGTGCTCAGCCATCAGACACAGTGCGTGATATCATCAAGAAAGCTCGTAAAGAGTCTATGCAAGCAGAAGCTTAATTAATTTTTTCTTTTTTTATATAAAAAAGCCCTTTCCTATTTTTTGTTATAATATGTTTTTAACACGTCAGCCTAAAGGCTGACGTGTTTTTTTATGATGTGATAATATTTTTGATTTAAAAAAATATTACCATCTTCTGGAGAAATGGCATTGCACCCATCTTCAATACCGCTATCTTCAGAGGATACTCATTATGGAAGAAGCGCCAGCAGTTCAAATCAACCACCTAATCAAGGAGTTCGCCTCACCTTTTAAAAAGTCTAGGGTGAAGGCCGTAGACGACGTGTCTCTTACTATTATGCCCGGTGAAGTTTATGGTCTGATCGGGCCTAATGGCTCAGGGAAATCCACTACCATGAAGGCCCTACTAGGCCTGCTCAGCCCCACCTCTGGCAGCTGTTATGTTTTTGGGAAAAACTCACTAAAGACAGACTCGCGACAAGAAATTGGATTTCTCCCCGAAAACCCCTATTTTTATAAACACCTCAGTGGTGCTGAGACACTTAAGTTCTACGCACGTCTCTGTGGGCTTAGCGGCAAAAAACTCAAATCACGCGTAGCTGAAATGTTAGAACTAGTATCCCTAGAAGATGCTCGTGATCGCCGTATAGGAGCCTACTCTAAAGGGATGCTTCAGCGTATAGGACTGGCACAAGCCCTCATCCATGAACCACGCTTAGTCATACTCGATGAGCCTACAGCTGGTGTAGACCCACTAGGATCACGCCAAATTAGAGATCTTATTGTGAGCCTTAAAAAACGTGGTGTCACAGTCTTTCTCTGTTCACACCTGTTAGAACAAGTACAAGAGGTCTGCGACCACGTAGGAATAATTTTTAATGGTAAGCTAGTTAAAGCTGGTCGCCTAGAAGACTTGATATCTATTGAAAACCAAACCGAAATTGTAGTTGAAAATGCAAGTGAACGTACCCTAGCCCGTATTAGGGCTGTGATCGCTGATGCAACGGATACAGAATTTGTACATATGGGGAAACCTCGCACAACACTAGAGAGGCTCTTCATAGAAGAAGCCCGTATTTCTGAGGCCAAAAAAAATGAACAAGGAGAGCAAAATGCGTAGAAACGGTATTTTTTCACCCAGTCGTATTCTGGTGATCGCCAACCACACCTTCACCCAGCTAGTGCGCATGAAGGTCTTTTACTTCCTCGCTGTATTTGCAGTGCTGATGCTTGGCGCCAGTTATTTTGAGATGCCCTGGAGCCGCACTACAGAAGATAGTGCAGAACAAGAGCTAATCATCCTCAAAAGTACCGCAATGGGTGCTATGGCCATGTTTTCCGTATTATTTGCCATTGCCGCTACCGCGCTACTTATCCCCAAAGACCTTGAGGATAGGACCCTATACACCATTCTAAGTAAACCTGTACCCAGGTTCGACTACCTTCTTGGAAAACTCATAGGAGTCCTACTACTCGTAGGGAGCTCTCTTCTACTCATGGATATGGTATTAAGCGTTATCCTGAATAGCCGTACAGATGCTCTAATCGCTATAGAAATGGAAAAAGGTATGCAGCTCGGATGGCAACAAGAGTATTTAGATATTCGCAGAGAAGGCATCGCACAACAAGGTGTCACCTGGGACCTACAGGCAGGTATAGGCGCGATCCTCTTTAAAGCCATTATCATGGCCTCCATCGCCCTACTCATATCCACATTCTCTAGCTCCACCCTATTTACCATCGTTATATCAGTAGTAATCTATTTCACTGGCCACTTTACAGCTGATGCACGGAACTACTGGCTACAGAATCAAGGAGCTGAAGCATCTACTCAAGTAAAACTACTCTCTCAAGGAGCTGCTCTACTGTTCCCCGATTTCCAGCTTTATAACATCATTGACGCCTCCATAGAGGGGAAAAAAGTTCCAGCTGGAATCTTTAAGCGCCTAACCACTCTAACATTTTTCTACACCGCTATTTATAGTGTGCTAGCTTGGTTTACCTTTAGAAAAAAAGAATTCTAAAACTACATCCCCACCCATTTCTGCTGTGCGTATTTTCTCTCAAATTACCGTAATCCTAGCTGTTTTAATCACCTTTGGAGCGGCTAAACTTCGCTTCGAACAACAGCTAGAAAAAGACATGGTGGAACAAAGGCTTATTCAACCAGCTCTCAAAGAAGGCACTAACCTAAAACTCGGCCAGACCAGTGCAGCAGTAGCACTAGGAGGCCTACGCTCACTAGTAGCTGCGGTATGGAACTTCAGAGCATTCATACACTTCGAAGATCTAAATTGGATCAAAGTAGAGGAAAGCTATGAAACCATCACAGCACTCCAGCCACAAACCACCCACTACTGGGACACCGGAGCATGGCACCTACATACTAATGCCGCTGTATACTACAATGAAAAGGAAGACCTTCCTCCATTCCGACGTAAATCAATGCGGCAGCTCTACCATGATAAAGGAGCTACATTTCTAGAGGAAGGTAGCCGACAGAATCCAGATAACTGGAGACTTCACCTCTCGCTAGCGCGGTTATGGAGTGATCGCTACAAAATGCCAGATTACCAAAGATCCGTCGAACACTACCAAGATACACTAGCTTGCAGCGCTCTTCCTGAATTTAAACGTCGCCAGCTGGAACGATTTACTTTTTACAATCTGAGCATGATCCCTGAACGTTATCCTGAAGCCCTAGCCATGGGTACAGCTCTATTTAAGAAAACTAATCATAATCATCTTCCCAACCTTGTATGCACCATTTTCGCCCTGCAAAATGAGCTCAACACTCCACTGCTAACAAAAATACCAGAAAAGGAACTATTCCCTAATAAGCGATTACAGCAAAAGTGGCTAAAAAATTACTGGCGTGGTAAGCTAGATGGCCTTCCTGTCACAGGGGTAAAGGAAAAGATATACAGTCTAGAAAAGGCACCTACATCATAAGAAATGATACTATAATACCATCATTTTTCGCCTTCAGAAAACTTATCATTCCATCATTAAGCTCCCAACTTATACTTCCCTTTATAACCTCTATGAAAATCGCCATATTTAGTGATATTCACGCTAACCTCGAAGCATTAGACGCTGTCCTTGCAGATGCTGAAACACAAAACTGTGATAGTTACATCTGCCTCGGTGATGTAGTCGGCTATAATGCAGATCCTGTAGCCTGCCTAGAACGTATCCGCGATATGGGCTGCCCAGTAGTCAAAGGTAACCATGATATGGACTGCGGCCATGACACATCGCTGGAATTAATGAACCCTGAAGCTGCAGCTGCAATGCAATGGACTCGCGAACAACTAGACCCTGATCACCGTAAATGGCTAGCACGCCTTCGTATGGTACGCCAAGTTGAAGATTTTACCATTGTCCACTGTACTCTGGATCAACCCACATCATGGAACTACGTCACCAATAAATACGATGCCATGGCGAACTTTAGCTTCCAAGTTTCTCCAGTATGCTTCTACGGTCACACCCACGTGCCACGCGTCTTTATGCGTGATCAAAATGAAGTGCACGATATCGCGGCAGATACCATCCAGATAGAAAAGGGTAATAAGTATTTCATCAACACTGGCTCAGTAGGGCAGCCACGTGATCGAGACTGGCGTGCATCATACTGTATCTATGACCTCAGTACGCACACCATCACCTTCCGCAGACTTGAATATGATATTGAGACCACTCAGAAAAAGATTATCGCTGCAGGGCTACCCGAAGCCCTAGCTGTACGTCTTGCTCACGGTGTATAAACACCAGCTCTTAATTCCACCACATTATCTATGATCCCCATAGAAGACGACCCATGTGATGTCCTCGCTAAGGCTATGCGAGGGCTGGGAATCAGCCTTGAAAAGCTATCACAAAAAAGCAGCTTAAGTGCCCGACAAATAAGCAAAGCTCTAGATGGAGATATCAGTCCTACCTTACTTCAAAAAATTGCCCCACACCTAGACCTCTCAGCAAAAGCGTTAATTGATCTGCCGTCATACCACCCGAATATAAGTATTCCCAATGGCCTAAAAATGGTTGTTACCCCCTTTGGGCACGCGGGCGTAAACGCCTACATACTTTGTAAAGGCTCAGATGCTATCGTATTTGATACCGGCACCAATTCAGCTCCTATTCTAGACTACCTTACGGAAAAAAACCTCCGTCCTGCCGCCGTAGTGATCACCCATAAACACCACGATCATACCGCTGGCATCAAAGACTTTGGAGATACGCCTATTCTTTTACCCGAGCAGACATCACACGGATCACGTTATACATACTCGGACATTACTATCACTGCACTTGATGTAAGTGGCCATGCAAATCCAGCACGTGCCTATTTCTATGAAGGGCTATACACTCCAGTCTGCATAGTAGGTGATGCCATCTTTGCTGGATCAATGGGCGGGACCAAAGAACCCTGCGGATATGAGCTAGCTCTGCATACGGTTAGAGAAAACATCCTCTCTCTACCAGCGGAAACCATCATAGGCACAGGCCACGGCCCACTTACTACTATTGCTAAGGAATTAATAAATAATCCCTTTTTAGCAAAATAGCAGCATAATCTATCCGCTTTATTAGTCTATACACCTCAGAAGGTCCAAATAGACAGGAAGAATAGTCCGATACAGTGTATTCTTCCCTCCACGTGATAGCTGATCCACCACTAGCTCTGAGGCATCATCACTAGCTGCCGGCACCTGACGGTCAATCTTATGCTCTCCTACATCTAACTGCTGGTGCATATAAGCCTCCTTTGCACATCTAGATACCTTTGCCGAGAAACCAGCACCATTAAGCTCCACTAGCCCAATAGGTGCAGAAGTAGGATCGCACTCTACACGCGCTGTTACATCTGAGCCCTCATGAGTTTCAAAGTAGAACCTCTTTACAGAATCTAAATCATTATCTTCGCCACAAAGGCCTAGATCTTTGCTACGCTTCCAGCCAGTGCTCATCACTAACCAAGCAAGAATCTGCATACCCGCCATTAGGTGATCAGGGTGCACAACTATCCGGATTTGCCGAGTAGACTCCAGCCCTTTAGCTGCTAAAGGGTCATCAAATAATCCAGCTAAAGCCAGACGAGGTAGATAACTCCGTGTCCACTCTAAATCTACAGGAGCAAGCTCCACTCCCTCATCAAACATCTGCTCAACACGTAAAAAAGATGATAGAGGATTAGCCCACTGCGAACTATCAAAAACAAACCGATCTATCAATACATACAACCGCTCAGCAAAGATATCTGAAAGCTCCCCCTGCCACCAAAATACTAGAGGGAGGTCACTATTTAAATGGGCAAATACAGTATTCCGCAGCCTACCTGTAGCCCTACCAGTTAATTGAAAAGATAACTGTTCACAGCAAACACTTTTTCTACCCTGCTGGGATAAATGACAATGCGCTGTTATCCATGCACGGATAGAGGTATCCGGTGCTGCACGGTCGATACCGATGAGGATAGCACGGCATGCATGCTCCTTAGTAATGGCCTGAACAATCTCCGAGTTCTTTAAAATTGCATTTTCCTCTTCCGAATAAACGGCAAGGTTAATCAATGAAGCATTCGTACTCGCCTTATCCTCCTCCCAAAGCAAGCGCAGCTCCTTATCCACAGAGCCAATAGCCACCTCTTTACCAAGGGCTCGGCTGTATTCGTCTAACACGGTATCTGACACAATAATAAGTGATTTGATAGTTACTAAAGACGGCGCCACTTATGGCCAGCTTCTGACAGTAAATCATCAGCCTCCTTTGGTCCCCATGACCCTGCTACAAATTCCGCCATAGGCATAGCAGATTCTGAGTTATGCCATGCGTGTTGAATATGGTCGATAAACTTCCACGCCTCCTCCACCTCGTCACGACGTGCAAAGAGAGTAGCATCACCAGCCATACAGTCTAACAATAGTCGCTCATAAGCCTCAGGACTGCCTTTTCCAAAGCTTGTAGAATAATGGAAATCCATCTTCACCGGCTCCAGTCTGAGGTTAGCACCCGGGATCTTAGATACCATACGCAGAGAGATCCCTTCATCAGGCTGAATACGGATAACAAGAACGTTACCACCGGGAACACCACCTGAAAGTGCATTGAAAAGTACAGTTGGTGGTTCTTTAAAATGTATGGAAATCTCCGTAGCTTTCTTCGGTAGCTGCTTACCCATACGGACATAAAACGGCACATTACTCCAACGCCAAGTATCAATAAAGACTTTGAGCGCCACATAAGTCTCAGTCATCGACTCAGGGTCTACACGGTCCTCCTCACGGTAGCCTACTACCTTCTCCCCATCTACATGCCCGGCAATATACTGACCACGCACTACATTTTCTGCTACTTTTCCGGGGGTGTTCCACTGCCTCATAGAGCGTAGTACTTTAACCTTCTCATCACGCACACCATCTGCAGATAAATCTGTAGGCGGCTCCATGGCTACTAAACTCAGCAGCTGCAGGAGGTGATTCTGAACCATATCACGCAGGGCGCCGGCTTTATCATAATATCCCCCACGGCCACCTTCCATACCCAGATTCTCAGCACAAGTAATCTGGATTTGCTCAATATATTTATTATTCCAGAGAGGTTCAAAAATAGCATTAGCAAAACGTAGCACCATGATATTTTGAGCCGTTTCCTTGCCTAGATAATGATCAATCCGGTAGGTATCCTCTTCTTGGAATGTTCTACTCACTACTTCGTTCAAGTGCTGAGCTGTTGGTAGATCTGTACCAAAAGGCTTTTCTACAATTACTCGAGCCCAGCACCCCTCGGCACTTTCATTTAGGCCAACCCTTTTGAGATTCTCAAGAACATCATCAAAGAATGAAGGCGCTGAAGCGATATAAAAAAGGCGATTCCCCTTCCCTCCACGCTCACGGTCAATCTCATCCAGCCGTGCTGCCAGTTGAGCATAGCCTTCTTCATCTTGAAATTCACTCTGATGATAATGGATATTTTGAGCAAATTCTGACCAAATTGCGTCATCGTGCCCACTACGAGAAACCTTTTTATTAAGCTCCTCGAGACCTGCTCGAAATTCTTCGTCTGATTTTTCACGTCGCGCAAAACCAAGGATTTTCACCCCAGCTGGTAGCGCGCCTTCAACCTGTAAGTTATAAAGCGCAGGTACTAATTTACGGTGCGTGAGATCCCCTGTAGCTCCGAAGATAACCACAGTGCACGCCTCAGGGCGTGAACGTGAATCTAGATCTTTGCGAAATGGATTTTTCATAAGTCTAATAAGTCTATAATGCTCGCAGCAGGAATCACCACCAGATTGTCCAGTAGTCAATTAACATCAGCACTGCTGCGTATGCTGATAGCATAATCACGATACTAGCTGCATCAAGCGAAACAGTTACCAGTTTTCACCTTATTATTTACACTCTCTCCACATACCCTCAAAGAGAGTTACTTACTCAGCTCTTTCACCCAAATATTACGATATTCGACTGGGTCATTATGCCACTGAAGACGTATTGGAGCTTTTTCAGGGTGCGTCTGTGGATAATTCGCAACTTTTCTAAATACTGTAGGTCCATAGTATTTTTGATGTGCGTGCACCACCACACCATTATGAATCACTGTCACATATGCGGGAGTGACCACACCCTCATCATTATACTCAGGTGCTTCAAAAATAATATCATAGCTCTGCCATTCACCTTGCGGAGCCGAAGCGTTCACCATTGGTGGCGTTTGACCATAGAGAGCCGCAGCTTGACCATCAGCGTAAGTTACATTCGTGTGACTTTCCATCACCTGCACCTCATACATTTTCATCAAAAAAAGGCCGCTATTACCCCCCGCTTGGCCATTAACCTCTCTCCCCGCTGGTATTTTCCATTCGATATGAAGGTGACAACTACCAAATGACTGCTTGGTATCCGTAGAGCCAGGAGAAGCAACCATCACCCCATCCTTAACTCTCCATACTTTAGTAAAAGCATCCGTATTCTTACCATCAAACAATACTACAGCATCCTCTGGAGCCTTCGTAGTTACAGCCCCCCTATTACTAACTTTAGGAGGACGCGGCCGTGTCTCGTCATGCACACCATAATCACTCCACGGTTGTTTAATGGGCACATACTCGTTTTTGATCTGTTGAGCACCACTCATACTCATGATAAAACTACCAATGAGACTAAGGTAAAACGGTTTAGAAAGCATACTTCTAATACCTATAGGACAAACCGTTTTTGTCAGGGAAAAAGTAATTCTCTAAATATCACCCCCTGCGAAACCCAGCCTTTAATTCAGAGACGCTTGTCACCTTCAGACCAAGAACCAACATCGCATAAGTGACCACTCCCAAGCCTACCAATAAAGCCAGAGCAATACACTTCTGCCACAACGCCTCAGCGAACCACGAACCAATTAATTGATGGGCAAACCATACGATCACACCCATCACCACACTCGCAAACACAACTTTCAAAGCCTTCCTCCAGAACTCTACACCAGGGTGAACTAAACCTCTTAACCCCCTCGATAGTAACACAACATTTACCCAAGCCGAAATAGTCGTAGCAATAGCAATTCCAACGTGGCCCAAAGGACCAAATAACGCTAAACTAAACACAATATTCACCAGCACTGTAATCCCCGCCATCATCATCGGCGCTCGGGTATTTTCACGCGCAAAATACCCAGGCTGTAGCACCTTAATTAATACGTAACCGGGCAGACCAAGAGCAAACCCCTGCAGCGCCATACCTGTCTGCTGCGCATCATCTATTGTAAACTCACCCCGCTGAAATAAAACACTAATAATTGGCACAGGAATCACCATCATAGCCACCGCCGCAGGTAGCGTGACCAGCAAGCCCAGCTCCATACCGCGCACCATACTATCAGACGCGCCCTTCATGTCATCACGCCTTACTAAGCGAGTCACCTCGGGCAGTAAAACCACCCCAAGAGCAATACCAATCATACCAAGCGGTAGCTGATAAACTCTATCAGAATAATAGAGCCATGAGATAGCCCCCGCCTTAAACGACGCAATAATACTCCCCACCAATAAATTAATCTGCTGAATACCAGCTGCCAAAATCCCAGGACCCATGAGGAGCACAAGCTTCTTAATAGACCCATCAAAAACAGGCTTCTGAAAACGGACAGTATAGCCATTTTTCCGGCACGCCCCATAGAGCATCATAAACTGTAACACACCCGCTATCGCCACACACCACGCCAGCACATACGCCGGTGCGTCTGACTTCATCCAGTAAACAAACACTCCCAGCCCCACCAGAAAAACCAAATTTAACAAAATAGGCGCAGCCGCTGGAACCGCAAACATCTTAAACGTATTCAAAGTTCCGCTCAGATGCGCAACAAGCGCCATGAATAAAAGATAGCAAAATGTAATCTGAGAAAGCTTTACTGTTAGGTCAAAAGTCTCTGGATGATTTCGGTAAATCTTCAGAGCAGCTATACCACCTTCGTTACCTGCTGGTAGCACCGATACAGGAAGCCCAGCAAGAACAAGTTCACCTTCAAACCACCCGTAGTCGTGCCCCCTAGCTAGACGGATACGTGCCTGCCCATTGCCGGTGATTACCCACTCTCCTCCATCTACTATACCCTGTCTTGCCGCTAACGGAAGCTCGCTAATATTTTCTCGAGCTACATTAGGCTCACGCTCATCTTTCTCAGCTTTGATTTTTTCCTGAGCATCATATGCAGCACTAGCTTCAGTCATCGTCTTAACCTCCCCTCGCTCACCTGGGCCAATAAAATCAGGGAAAACTAACGGATGCTCTTTTACGAACCTCAGATTTTGTAATTTATAAGCATTTACAGCGTTAAGTTTATCCACGCTACCTTCTGGAAGTGTTAGGTAGACATCACGCATACCCTCTACTCTAACAGAGAATGGCTGTACAGCCCCCCCCCCAGCCTTCACCACCAAAGACATCTCCTCCTTTGCCTTAAAACCAGGAACAACAGCCCCCATAATCCAGTGCATACACGGGATCGCAATAATTGTTAGAGCCACCAGCACTATCAGAAGAGTCGAAAAAGCGTTCGAAGCAAACTTCATAGCCTCATCCTGACCATCCTTTTCTAACTTCCTGCCAAACATAGGCACAAAAGCAGCATTAAAAGCCCCCTCCCCGAAGATGCGGCGAAATAAATTAGGAAAACGGAATGCCGAGAAAAAAGCATCCCCTAACAAACCCGACCCCAAATAACGCGCTATCAAAATATCACGCAAAAAGCCCAGCACACGACTAATAGCCGTAAACCCAGAAACTTGCATCAGCGAGCGGAGCATCTTTAAATAATCAAGTTAGAATGCTAACAAATAAAAACACATCAGATCTACCTCACGCTTGCGCGGCGAAGCTTATCCATAATCGCCACCCCTAGACCAGTCTCTGAAACTGGCTCCGCAATAATCTCATCCACACCACTTTCATCAAGAGCACGGAGGACATAAAAAAAACGAACAGCCGCCTCGGCTAGCTTACCATTCCCTGGGGAAAGTTGCTCCACATGAGCCCAGTCATAGCCGTCTATGAAGCCCGCTTTCTCAGCCCCACAGTAGCTCAGCAGACCATACTTCTTCCCCTCCTCTGGTTTGAAATCTGAAAAATCTCTGAGCAATCGAAGTGGAGTCACCGGTGCATAATGGCTAGCTAGCTGGCCAGGAGCCTCCGGCACCTCACTCGCACGGTTTCTTTTCGGGCGTTCTATTTTCCCAAAGCGCTGCAGCATCTCCTTAGTCACCGGACCAGCGCGCAGTATATGTAAAACAGGCCTCTTCTCTCCCGCCTCCGGACGTATAATAGTACTCTCCAGCCCCTCACGACACGCCCCACCATCAACAATAGCAGGAATCCGCCCCGAAAGCTCCTTTTCCACAGCTGATGCAGACGTAGGGCTAATACGCCCAAACCTATTTGCACTAGGTGCTGCTACAGGTCTCCCCAAAGCCCTAACAACAGCCTTCATCACTGGGTGACCACTCATTCTAACAGCCACGGAAGGTAAACCACTAGTAACTATATCTGGCACACAGTCCTTCTTAGGTAAAACTAAAGTTAATGGTCCAGGCCAGTGCGCTTTCATTAACTTCGCCACCACCTCCTTAATATCATCAGGCACCTCAGCTACCTCATCCACCTGCTCAAAGGAACCCACATGCACAATAAGAGGATCAAACTCAGGTCGCTCCTTTACCGCAAAAACCTTAGCAACAGCATCCGGATTCAATGCATCCGCTGCCAGTCCATAGACAGTTTCTGTTGGCAAGGCTACTAATTCGCCCACTTCCAGAAGATCCACAGCCTCTTGAACGACCTTATTCTGTGCCGCCGGATCGGAGGCATCAATGATACGTGTTTCACTCACGCTAGATGAACTAGCCCATACACGCCCGTGAACCAAGAAAATTGACCGCAAAAGCACAATCACACCTTTGTGACACAATTATCAATCTTCCCTATCGCCACATACCCCAATCATCAGTTACACTATCGTCATGGAAACTAAAGCTGCCCGCACACAGCCACTACGTAATATCGTACTGGTAGGCTTCATGGGGAGTGGCAAATCCACTATCGGTAAAGTTTTTAACAAAAAACTATCTTACCCAATGCTAGATACCGATCACGTCATCGAAAAACAAGAAGGTAAAAGCATCACAGAAATTTTCTCCACAGAAGGAGAAGAACACTTTCGATCATTAGAAAGCCAGCTACTTACAAATATGATCAAAAGTAGCTGTAACCATCACATCATCTCCACCGGAGGAGGTATCATCCTCAAGGAGAAAAATAGATTACTACTCCGCCAGCTAGGCTTTGTAGTATGGCTAGCGTGCTCAGCAGAAGAAACTTACCAAAGAACCTCAAGAAATAACAACCGGCCACTACTCCAGTGTGATGACCCCATGAAGCTTATTAACAACATGTTAAATCAAAGATCACCACTCTATGAAGAAGCCTCTCACTTAAAAATCAACACCTCGGGTCTAGAATTTGATGAAATTTCATGTGGTATTCTCGAAAGCGCACGTTACCACTTCGGTACACACGCCGAGGATGAAATCTTTACCGATTAACCCACCTCCGCTATCAAACTGCTATTGCCAAAACTCTTGGTATATGCTCAACATCGCAAAGCCACTCCTGACATGTCCTTGACCAAGCCCAGCAGCAGCCCGAATATCCCCTTCAAACTAGTTAAGAAGGAACTTAAGGACGTAGAAGCTCAGATCCGTGATCAAGTCCGGGCATTTGACCCATCTGTAGAGCCATACATCGAGTATATTTGTAACACCAGCGGTAAACGTATCCGCCCAGTGCTCGCTATCCTCGCTGGAGGAGCCACAGGGGGCGTTCATGAAGGACACCTAAAAATAGGTGTCATACTTGAGCTCATCCATATGTCCACACTAGTGCATGATGACATCATCGATGGCGCGGACACCCGCCGTAAGGTACCTACCGCAAATGCCAAATGGGGTAATGGTATGGCTGTACTCCTAGGAGATGCTCTTTTTTCACACTCACTACTTCTAGCCACTGAGTTCGATGATATAGACATCTGCCGTAAAGTAGGAAAAGCCTCACGAGAAGTCTGCCAAGGAGAAGTTATGCAAACGCAGAGACGGTTTGATCTGACTCTAACAAAGAAAGACTACTTCCACATCATCGAGATGAAAACAGGAGCACTCTTCGCCGCAGCCACTGGTATCTCAGCCTCACTCTCCGGAGTCTCTCAAGAAACAGAACAGCTCCTCTACGACTACGGCATGAAACTAGGCACCGCCTACCAGATCTACGATGACTGCCTAGACCTCGTCGGCTCGGAAGAAGAAGTCGGTAAAACCCTCCGCACAGATTTAGAAAAAGGGAAGCTCACCCTCCCGCTGCTCAACCTCATCGAAAAGGCAAACCCTGCTCAGCGGGAGCAACTCAACAAGCGCATCATCGAGCAGCAGCCGCTAGACTTCCCTGTGCTCGTTGGCATCGCTGAGTATGAAGGTGCTGTTGAAAGAGCTCTAGATACGGCCTCAGAAATGCTAACCGAAGCTCGCCAAGACCTCAAAGTATTGGAGCAAAGCGAATGGTTAGATGGCCTCAACGAAATTACCCACTACCTCGAAGGACTAATCAATGAGTGCCGACGCTGAGCTAAATCTAAGGAGACGCTAATACCCCGTCACCACGACTCAACAGAGAAATTGCACACATGGCTGCCATTTAGTTTTTTACTTAAAAAAACGCCTAGCACCCGAGATCTGGCCCTAGAAATCGTTTTATTCAAAAAAACACCTAAGACACGCTGACTATATCCCTAGATCAACTAAATAGGGTATGTTTTTTCTTCCACACCCCCATATTTGCTGTTTTAGCTGCATCCAGCCAATAAACACACTATGCGTTGTATTCAATGTGGATCACTCAAAGACAAAGTCCTAGACTCTCGGATGTCGAAGGATGGCACCACCACGCGCCGCAGACGTGTCTGTCTAGCATGCGACTACCGCTACACCACCTACGAGCAAATCGAGCGCACGGAACTCCAAGTCGTTAAACGAGACGGCACACGGGAATCCATAAACAGAGAAAAAATCTTTCGCGGACTCGTAAAAGCTTGTGAAAAACGGCCAGTCTCCATTGAGAGGCTCGATCGTGCAGTAGACGAGATCCTAGCAGAACTTCACAAAGACCACCTCTCTGAAGTTCCCTCCAGCAACATTGGCCCAAAAGTCATGGCAAAGCTACACGAAATAGACCCAGTAGCATATGTTAGATACGTCTCAGTCTACCGGCAGTTTGACAATGTCGGAGAATTCATCCGTGAGATTCAAGCACTGGAAACAAATGCCTCCAGAGACATAAACCAGCGAAAACTCTTTAAAGAATAAACCACACCTGCCGCCCCCTCTAATCCAGCTTCCAACAATGATTTGTATAGTAGGTAACCGACCAGTCCTCCAAATTGGCCGTCACCAAGTCACTGGCTACGACATCAGCTGGCTACATGAAGCAATATTAAGAGCCGCACACAACGCAGAGAGAGAAGACTTCCCATTTATAGATGACTTACTAAAAGGGATATTACACTACCTAGAAACCAAATGCCCCCTCCGTGTCCTCACCATCGAGGAACTTCACACACGAGTTCGCAGAATGTTAGCTAGGATCGGCTGTGAAGCCATAGCCACCAGTCTCCCACTACTAGCACCACCAGTTACCCTCAGCCTCAAACGTGCAGCTCAAGAAGCCGGAAATGGCTTTGAACTAGCCTTTTTTAATCAAATTCAAACAGAAATAAAGGACCTAAAAACCCACGGAGTAGAAGAACTCCACTTCACCGGCACCAGAGATTGCGTAAAACTCCTACGTGGAGTAACTCGCTGGTCACCAACTTGTGAAAAACTTCACCAAGAAATAATCAACTTTCTCACCACACACAGCCACTCCACCCACCCCAATCAACGAGAAATCAAACTTATACTTGATTACCAAACACCCTAACCATGGCTGAAAAAACTCTATTCCAAAAAATCGCAGATCGTGAAATCCCCGCAGACATCATCTACGAAGACGACCTCTGCCTATGTCTCAGAGACATAAACCCTCAAGCCCCCATCCACCTGCTACTCGTACCCAAAAAGCCCATCACCCGCATAGCCAAAACAGAACAAGATGACCAACTCACACTCGGTCACCTACTACTAATCACACGTAAAATTTCAGAGCAAGAAGGCTTCGCAGAAACAGGCTACCGCACCGTGATTAACAATGGAGTACACGGCGGAGAAGAAGTACCACACCTCCACCTACACATCCTTGCAGGCCGTCAGATGACATGGCCTCCGGGCTAAGCTCCCAATACTCTCACATATTTACCCTATGAAAATCATCTCTTGGAACGTTAACGGCATCCGTGCTGTCATCAAAAAAAACTTTGCTGAATTCCTCACCGAACACCAGCCAGACATCCTATGTCTACAAGAAACAAAAGCACGAGCAGAGCAAGTAGACCTTCCCCTTGAAGCCGCCGGCTACCAGACATACTGGAACTCTGCCGACAAAGCCGGCTACTCCGGCACAGCCGTTTTCACCAAACAAAAACCTCTCAATGTAACCTACGGCCTAGGCATTGATGAACATGATACAGAAGGCCGCGTTATCACCGCAGAATTTGAAAACTACCACTTAGTCACCGTTTACACCCCGAACTCAAAAAGCGAACTACTGCGCCTCCCCTACCGACAACGCTGGGATACCGATTTCCTTGCCTACTGCAAAATGTTAGAAAAAAGCAAACCCGTCATCTTCTGTGGTGACCTCAATGTAGCACATCAAGAAATCGACCTCGCCAGACCCAAACAAAACCATAAAAACCCAGGCTTCTCCAAAGAAGAGCGAACCGGATTTAACAACATCCTAGCCGCAGGCTTCACAGACACCTTCCGCCACTTTGAGCCAGAAACACCAGACGCCTACTCATGGTGGAGCTACCGTGCAGGAGCTAGAGGAAAAAACATCGGTTGGCGAATAGACTACTTCTGCGTTACACAGAGCTATATGGAAAACATCACAAAAGCCCAAATTCTTGCAGACGTACAAGGCTCAGACCACTGTCCTGTGCTTATAGAACTAAACTAACCTTACCCTATCTCAGGTTCCAAGTTACAGATTCCAATTTAAAATAAAAATCCACTCATGCATGAAGACTTTAACTCCTTAGAAACAGGGAAACCCTTCACCCACTGCTGCACATGTGACTGCCTACTCTCAGACGCAAGCATACACGTTATCAATAAATCCTACGTCGCTCACGAATGTATCTTTGAGCTCGCCATGTGTATGGAATGCCGTGAAGACATGAACTCCAAACTCTCAGAAGAATCACGAGTAGCCATGTTCGACTTCATGCACGACCGCACGGACATGAAAAAACGCGAACTCGAGCTTGGTTCAGACGCAGAACCAGCCGCCTACCTAAAATCCTGCATCACCTGTGGTATAGACAGCACCACCCTCACAAACTACAGCACAGGAGCCATGTTCAGCCACCAGGAACTACAAAAAGGCCCCTTCCCCATACTAATGTGCTCCACCTGCGAAGAACAACTAGCTGAAACCATCTCTGACGAAACTCGCAACACCTGGGATAAATTTATCGGCGAGCATTTTCCCGGCCCACCATCTGAGATAAAACTCCCCTCTGGAAATAAACCTCTACTACTGTAAAAAAAATCCATCTATCCTGTGACCACTGTTCTCGACATCATTGAAAAAGGCACCATCTATTTAGAAAAAAAAGGTATAGATGACGCACGCCGCCACATGCAGCTCCTGGTAACACATCAGCTAAACTGCTCACGTATGGAGCTCTATATGCAGTTTGACCGCCCCATGGCTGAAGCAGAACTCAGCCCACTACGTAAAAACTTAAAACGCCGTGGTGAAGGTGAACCACTACAGCACATCCTTGGCACCGTAGAATTCTACCGCCGTGAATACAAAAC
This sequence comes from Akkermansiaceae bacterium, assembly GCA_023301765.1. Classification (GTDB taxonomy): domain Bacteria; phylum Verrucomicrobiota; class Verrucomicrobiia; order Verrucomicrobiales; family Akkermansiaceae; genus Oceaniferula. The sequence goes on from JALZUC010000018.1 coordinate 27,497, forward strand.
AGACTCCAGAGCACTCATACCGCGCCCTGAAACAGAGGAACTAGCCAGTATTATCCTAAAAGCCACCACCGGTAATAACCTAAAAATCCTAGATATGGGAACAGGCTCCGGTGTCCTAGGCATTACCCTCGCTAGCGAACTAGGCGGCCGCTGCCTAGAACTTACCCTTGCTGACATCTCTAAAGAAGCCCTCTCACTCGCCAAAGAAAACGCCACCCTCATAGGACTAAACAACTACCAAATATCTCAAACAAATTTATTTGACTCACTCCATGGCAAAATATTCCACATTCTAGCTGCTAACCTCCCCTATATAGCAGAAACAGAGCGCCATACACTCAGCCCAGAAGTACTACGAGATCCTGACAGTGCACTCTTTGGAGGGAAAGATGGGCTGGACATCTTACGAGATTTCATTCAGCAAGCTCCCTTGCATTTGCACCCGGGCGGTCTAATCGCCCTTGAGATCGGATACGATCAAGCAACTGCAGTAGAAACAATGTTAACTGAAGCTGGCTTCACAAATATTCATACCCACAAAGACCTCAACGGCATCGCACGCTTCCCAATCGCAACTCTACCCGATTCCTCAGAATCTCAGGCATCTACCTAAATCTCATCACATCATGGACAAACTTCTCGTTCGCGGCGGCAAACACCTCCAAGGCACCGTACACATCTCAGGCTCTAAAAACGCCTCTCTCCCCATCCTTGCAGCTACTCTACTTACTGGAGAAACCTGTATCATCCGTAGAGTCCCTGATGTCTCTGACACCAACTACATGATACAGATACTCGCCGCACTCGGTGCGGAAGTAGAACGCTCCAGCGGCACAGTACGCATCACAGCGGCAGAAATAAACCATGATGCACCCTATGAAATTGTTAGGAAAATGCGTGCCTCCATCTGCGTTATGGGGCCCCTCCTCTCACGCCTACACAAAGCCAGTGTATCACTCCCCGGCGGCTGCGTCATTGGAGATCGCCCCGTCGACCTTCACCTCAAAGGACTCGAAGCCATAGGCGCGGAAATTGATATGACAGCCGGCAATATGCACATCACTGCTAACAATGGCCTACATGGAAAGGAAGTAGACCTCAGAGGTAAACACGGCCCCACCGTCCTCGGCACAGATAACCTCATGATGGCCGCCGTATTAGCTGAAGGCACCACCATCATCGAATCAGCCGCTGCAGAGCCAGAAGTCGTAGACCTCGCTAATTTCCTAAATAAAATGGGTGCTAAAATCACCGGAGCTGGCACTCGCCGCATTGTAATCGAAGGTGTCAAAAAACTTAACGGAGTAGAGCACACCGTCATCCCAGACCGCATTGAAGCAGGTACTTTCATGGTAGCTGGCGCCATGGCAGGCTGCCCAGAAAAAGGAGTCACACTCAATCGTGTCTGCCGTGAAGACCTAGAGCCCTCCACAGAAAAACTCATTGAAGCCGGGCACAAAGTCGAATTTAATGAAACAGGAAACTCATGCACTGTCACCCCTGGTAAAACACCCACGGGCGTAAACATCGTCACCGCCCCGTTCCCTGGTTTCCCCACAGACATGCAGGCACAGTTCACCGCACTACTCGCTGTCACCCCGGGGATCTCCGTAGTTGAAGACACCATCTTTCCTCAGCGCTTTATGCACTGTGCAGAAATGAGCCGTATGGGCGCAGACATCAAAGTAGATAACGGCACCGCAGTCATTCAAGGCAGTGCTGAAATGTCGGGAGCCCCCGTTATGGCATCAGACCTACGCGCATCAGCAGCCCTTGTTCTAGCCGGCCTCTGCTCCACAGGAACCACAGAAATCAACCGTCTCTACCACATCGACCGCGGTTACGAAAACATCGATGATAAGCTTATCATGCTCGGTGCAGATATTGAACGCGTTAGGGAATAACCCCCCCCGCTAAAACACCCCCCATCACTAACGCTGCCTAATAACCACGGCTGCGTTAATTTTCCCTTGACCCAGAGGCATCCCTCGCAGAGATTCCCTTCCCTTTGGTTTTTAACCATTGGGCCCTAGAATAGGTGAGGTGTATCCAAAATACATCTACACTTACTCTATAACCGCCTAGTAAGACTCTAAACACACTCTCTAACACCACCCATATGGCCAAGAAAAAAGCAGCAGCTAAAAAGTCCACCTCTAAAAAAGCGGTCAAAAAATCAACTACGGCAAAAAAAGCACCCGCTAAAAAAGCCGCTGTAAAAAAAGCCATCACTAAGAAAGCTACTGCTAAAAAGGTAGCTGCTAAAAAAGCCGCTACCAAAAAAGCACCCGCTAAAAAAGTAGCTGCTAAAAAAACAGTAGCTAAAAAAGCCGCTACCCAAAAAGTGCCTAAAAGTCGTATAGACACTCCTGAGATACAGGAAAAAATCCGCGAACTTATCAAGCTCGCCAAGGAGCAAGAATACCTCACATACGATGACGTTAATGAAGTATTACCTAACGATTTAGTAGACCCAGGTGATGTTGAAGCCATTCTAGATCGTCTCCGTAAGATGGAGTTCGATATCATTGACGCCTCAGAAGTAGACTCATACCGCGACCGTAAAAAAGACGCTGACGATGAAGCCTCCGGCCCTAAGACTGATCAAAAACTCGATATCCTAGATGATCCAGTACGGATGTATCTTAAGCAAATGGGACAAGTCCCCCTTCTCACACGTGAACAAGAAGTGGAAATCTCCAAGCGTATCGAAGACGCCGAACTAGCTGCCAACGCTGAACTCCACAAATTTGGCTTTATTGCTGAGTGTTATCTCGATCTAGCCGATCGCCTTACACGAGGTAAAGAACGCTTTGACCGTGTCATTCAGGATAAAAAAATCGAAAGCCGTGAGCGCTACATGCGCGCCCTCCCTAAGCTCTGTGAACAAGTTCGTAACCTCCACGAGGACAACGATCAAATTTTCCGCAAACTACAGGCCAAAAACCCACGCGGTAAGAAAAACCTCATAGAGACATTCGATAAAAACCTCACCTCAGTCACCCGTCTTTATAATCGTTTCTACTATAAACAAAAAGTAGTTGAAGACTTCAATGTCACTATCGAAGACCACCAGAAAAAACTCTGGCGATACGACCGCAAGCTCCAGACCAAACCTGGTGACAAGGAATTTGAAACCAAGGTCCGTGAGATCCAGCAGCTAGCATGGCACCATACAGACGACTTTGCCACTACACGTAAAGACCTCCGCAAAAGAACACGTGAAGCCTATCAGGCAAAAACGGAAATGGTAGAAGCTAACCTCCGGCTGGTTATCTCCATCGCTAAGAAATATACCAACCGTGGACTCTCATTCCTTGACCTCATTCAAGAAGGTAATATGGGTCTCATGAAGGCTGTAGAAAAATTTGAATACCGCCGTGGTTATAAATTCTCCACCTACGCCACATGGTGGATTCGTCAGGCCATCACACGCTCTATTGCAGACCAGGCACGGACCATCCGTATCCCTGTGCACATGATCGAAACGATTAACAAACTTATGCGAGTGCAAAAACAGCTCGTACAAGAATATGGTCGTGAGCCCAGCCCAGACGAAATCGCGGAGGAAATCCATCTCCCCGTTGAGCGTGTTCGTGCCGTACTTAAGATGGCTCAGCAGCCAATCTCACTACAAGCGCCGGTTGGCGATTCAGACGATACCTCCTTTGGTGACTTCATCGAAGATAAAGCCGCTGAGAACCCCATGGAAGAAGCCGGCTTTGCCATGCTAAAGGAAAAGATTGGTGATGTTCTTGATACCCTCACAGAGCGTGAACGTGAAGTCCTAGAGCAACGCTTCGGTCTAAAAGACGGTTACTCACGCACCCTTGAAGAAGTAGGTCGCCAGTTTCAAGTCACCCGTGAGCGTATCCGTCAGATCGAGGCTAAGGCCCTTCGGAAAATGCGTCACCCCACACGTATTAGAAAACTTGAAGGCTTCATCGAGCTTCCTAACTTACCATAATAAAGGTACGTTACCCCTACCTTTTATCAAGGCGTCAGGATCATCCTGCCGCCTTTTTTAGGCTATAAAATTTCACCACACACTCGCTACCCCTGTAAAGCAATTCACCTCAACTCTGAAAATCAGAGCTGAGGTGAAATGGCAACCTGTACGGGACTCGAACCCGTGTTGCCGCCGTGAAAGGGCGGAGTCCTAACCACTAGACGAACAGGTCGCTTTCTTGTGGTGCGCTGGGCGCGGGCGGAAATTGCCATAATTTTCTAAATACACAAGAAAAAATGATACCAAATTTAATTTTTCTTCAGAAGCTTTCGGATTTTTACTCTTTCAGCATTGTCGATGCTTAGCTAGATCTGTAGTTCGTTATGGAAATCAATTGCGTGAAACAAGGCCGGCGTGTCTTTGAAATAGAGATCGAGGAACTACATAGAGTTTCCGCATCACTAGATGAATCATTCACTCAGGCTGTTAACACCCTGAAAAAAACCTTAGACAACAAAGGTAAAATTGTTGTTATCGGCATCGGTAAATCTGGAAATATTGGCCACAAAATTGCCGCCACTCTAAATTCCACAGGAGCCACCTCCATAGTACTCAACTCCCAGAACGCCCTCCATGGTGATCTGGGTATCCTCTCAAATGGTGACGCCGTCATTGCCCTATCCTACTCCGGAGAAACCACTGAGCTACTCGATTTACTCCCATTTATAAAACGCTCAGATGTCAGTATCATTAGTTTCACAGGTCAGACTAACTCTACATTAGATAAATACAGTGACACCACCCTACTTACAGCCATAGAGCGTGAAGCGTGCCCACTGAACTTAGCACCCACCTCATCCTCCACCGCTATGCTAGTGATGGGAGATGCTCTTGCCATGGCATTATTAGAATCCCGTGGCTTTACTGAGGAAGACTTCTCACGATTTCACCCCGGGGGCTCACTAGGCAGGGCACTCCTAACCAAGGTTTCAGATATCATGCGCTCGGGTGATGACCTCGCATCTATCTCCGTAGAATCTAACGTCCATGATGCCCTTATCGCCATGTCTCAGGCTAAGAGCGGCGCCTGTATCATAACCACAGCAGACGGCACACTAGCTGGAGTCTTCACCCACGGTGACTTTGCCCGATCATTTCAAGAAAACTCAGACATTGGTACATACCCTATCAGTAAGTTAATGACGGTAAACCCCATCACCCTAGATTCAGACTCTCTAGCCGCAGAAGCGCTTAATACCATCGGCACCCACCGGATTGATGATATTGTAATCCTAGACTCAGCGGACAAACCTATTGGACTAATAGACACCCAAGATTTCGCACGACTCAAACTCATCTAACATAAAATTCATGAACTGTGCTAAAATAAACCTCCCACTCATACTCGTAGCCCTCCTAGGTCTAACCTCCTGCGGAGAGCCCGCCCCATCTAAATACCCAACTATAACCACCCCAGCGAATGCTAAAGTAGACCTCAGTCAAGTCTCACTATCCGTAAGCAACGCTAAGATCACGGCTGATGGGGAAAATAAATTCAACCTTAGCTTTGACTACACGGTCACTAACACCGCCGGCGCACACCTCTCCTTCACCTGCCTCTATCCCACCACAGCAGAACTGATACAAGTAGAACTCACCGCCCCCACTGGCGAGCTAGTCCCACTTGGCAGACGGCTACTAGAAGGGCTCACCCTTACAGAGCCACGCCCTATCAAAATACCTAACGGCTCTAGCACCAAAAACTACACCACACCACTCACACCTAGCGTCTATGAAACTGGTGACCTAATTACGCTACGCGTCCGCCTCCACGCACCATCACGCTATGATGAGCTACGCACAAGCATTGAGGCACCCCTCATCACAATTACCTGGCCATAAGAATCCTCTTCATTTCACCCTTGCAACTTGACCTCTCAACACCAAACTGCGCCTCGAACAGAATAACGTTTATTCATTTTAAAAATCATCCATTTATCCAACTAAAATCATGGCATCCATCGTAGCAACCAACGTCAAAAAAGGTCAATGTATTAAGTATGAAGGTGAAACAGGCATCGTCATTAACCTCGAGCACCGCACCCCAGGTAAAGGTAACGCCCTCATTGCCGCTACCATCCGCTCATTCCAAACAGGAAAGACAAAAACCATCCGTTTTGCCTCCAGTGATAAAGTAGAAATCGTAGAAACAGACCGCCAGAAGCTTGAATTCTCTTACTCAGACCCTACAGGATTTAACTTCATGGATATGAATACCTATGAAACTATCACTCTAAACGAAGAACTCATTGGAGATAATAAAAACTACCTCGTAGAAGGCATGAGTGCTGAGGTTCTCTTTATTGAAGACAGTGCTGTCACTGTAGACGTTCCTGCCATCGTAGAACTCACCGTCACTGAATCTTCAGAAGGTATCAAAGGAGATACTGCTAATAACCCTACCAAGCCAGCAACTCTGGAAACGGGACTCATAGTTCAAGTCCCCCTCTTCGTGAAGCCAGGTGATAAGCTCAAGATCAATACCACAGACGCATCATACTCTGGCCGCGCTAACTAAGCACTAACAGATACACCATATTTCATCACATGATGACTTGGAACGATCAATTCTTACAACTCTTCCGCAAGTGTGTAGACCTCTACCGTAGTGGCAATAGTGATTTCAACAGCCACTACGAACCAGAGGAACTCGCATTTCTAGCATCCATCGGCTATAAGCCACGTGAGCTATTTGACTTCGTAGAAGACCTTGTGGACGGTGGTGCCCCCACGGAATCTACTGCCCTACTCGTAGCCGCAGTGCGCCGTGACTACTACCTCACCGTGCAGAATTCTCAAGCTAGCGATATAGAACTTACCAGCAGTGATATACCCTCACGTGCAGAAACACTTGATAACTTGCCCTATTTCCCACGTATATTAGCTAAGGCACGTGCCAAGCTTCGTGGAGAACTGCACCCTAACATCATGTTCGGCTGCGGAGGTGATCGTTCCTTTCTCCGTAAACATGGAGACATCTCACCCGCTGATTTTCTCAGACACGTATGGGCATCTGGAGAAGATGACGCCCATATAGTCGAGTTTCTCAGCGCTCAAAACTAAGCCTATCAATTTCAGCACAATCAATTTTTTACCCACAAACATCTCAACCACCTATGAAAGATTACAAAGGCGAAGAAATCCTAGTTGTTAAACGTGAGCTATTTGACAGCCTTGGTGATTTTCAAGGTATTAATACCGAGGTAGAAAACTACCTAGCTGACCTACTCCACCCGTCTAACAATTTTTACATGGCACGTGGACCAGCAGAAGAAGACCCCACCCATAAGCAGATTATCCCCTACTGCATCTTCCGGGTAAAAGATGAAAGTGGCACCCGCTACCTACATTACACACGCGGAAAGTCTGGTGGTGAATCACGCCTACACGCTCAAGTATCCATCGGCATCGGGGGCCATATCAATCCTGTAGACCAGCGCGAAGGCCACCTGGGCTTAGACACCTATATGGCCGGTGTAGAACGCGAAATAGATGAAGAGCTTAAAATTGGTGGTAACTATTCTAACAAAATAGTAGCCCTACTCAATGACGACTCTAACTCCGTAGGAAAAGTCCACTTAGGTATCGTCCACATGATCGACCTAGAGAACGATGACGTAGCGGCTAACGAAGACGCTATTGCCAACCTAGACTTCACCACCCTTAAGGAACTTCGTGGAGATCTATACGATCGCCTAGAGACATGGACACGTAACTGCGTGGATACAATCGAAAGCTTGTAACCGCCGGCAAAGCTGAACATCACTTTTTTCAACTGACATTCATCATTAATAACTCATATTTTTCAACGTGAACGGACTTATTCTAAAAATCGACTGCCCAGACCAGCACGGTATTGTGGCAAAGATCGCCTCCTACGTAGCAGACTATTCAGGTAATCTCGTAGAGCTTTCTCAGTTTACTGACGACCAGCTAGGCAAGTTTCTCGCTCGAGTCCAAATAGACACCACTAATCTCAGTGTCGATGTAGAAGACTTTATCAGCGGCTTTGAAACACTCGGTAAGTCCCTCTCTGCCAGCTGGCACTTCCGCCGCCAGCCATATAAAATGCGCACCGCCTTAATGGTCACTAAGACAGATCACTGCCTTAATGAAATCCTATGGCGCACCAGCCTAGGTGAAATGCCCATTGAGATCACCTCCGTGATTGGTAACCGTGACAGCTGTAGAAAAATTGCAGAACAAGCCAATATCCCCTTCCACCTTATTGATATGGATGGTGATAAAAAAGAAGACGGTTTCCGAAAAATCAATGAAATCATCAAAGAGGAAAAAGTAGAACTCACTGTGCTAGCTCGCTTTATGCAGATCCTGCCAGACTGGTTCTGTAAAGAACACAGCGGGAAAATCATTAATATCCATCACTCCTTTCTCCCTGCATTTATCGGTGCTAATCCATACCGCCAGGCATACGAACGTGGAGTAAAGCTTATCGGTGCTACTTGCCACTACGTCACTAGCGACCTAGATGCAGGCCCCATCATCGAGCAAAAAGTACAACGCGTGCAACACTTCCACACACCTAAAGACCTTATGCGTCTGGGCCGTGACTGTGAGCGTGATGCCCTAGCACGCGGTATCCGCTACCACGTGCATGACCGCACAATCATCAGTGAGAATCGGGCCATTGTATTCCCGGACTGATCTCAAAACTACCTAAGTAGTAGCATTAAGAGTTCTAGTCTGACCAGCGCCCCGAATACGGTACTGATAAGATGTCAGCTCTCGTAGAGCCATCGGCCCGCGTGCATGAAGTTTATCAGTAGAGATTCCAATCTCTGCACCAAAGCCAAACTCTCCCCCATCACTAAAGCGGGTAGAGACATTGTGAAATACACAGGCACTATCAATGCGGCTGATAAAGCTCTCTGCACGCTGACCCTCCTCAGTAATAATACAATCAGAGTGCCGCGAACTATGAGTATTGATATGCTCAATGGCAGCCACCATATCGTCGACTACTTTGATGGAGATAATAAGGTCAAGATACTCTGTATCCCAATCTTCAGCAGTAGCCTCTTTGACTCCGTCTATTAGGATAGCCTGAGTCTTTGCACAGCCACGTATCTCCACTCCTTTTACCGAATAAGCCTCAGCCATTATCGGTAGAAAGTCATCTGCTATATCAGCGTGTACGAGTAATGTCTCCAGAGCATTACACACACCAGGCTTCTGCGTCTTAGCATCATCAGCTATTGCCACAGCCATATCCAGATCTGCATGCTTATCCACATAGGTATGGCAAATACCGTCATAGTGCTTAATGACTGGCATACGAGCTAGAGACACTACCGTCTCAATAAGTCCCTTTCCTCCGCGAGGAATGATAACATCCAGCCACTGGTCCATACCCGCCATCACACTAACGCTCTGCCGATCTGTAAAAGGAATAAGTTGAATAGCATTTGCCGGAAGGCCCGCTTTTTCCCCACCAGACTGAAGAGCTGCAGCTATTGCTTTATTGGAATGAATCGCCTCAGAACCACCACGGAGAATGGTAGCGTTACCTGACTTCAGGCAGAGCACAGCCGCATCACTAGTCACATTTGGTCGGCTTTCATAAATAATCCCAATGACACCAATAGGCACGCGAAGTTGCTGAAAATGGACATCATTTGCCCGTGTCCACTCCTCTAGCACCTCACCTACTGGATCTGGTAGCTCTGCCACCTCTTCAACACCAGCCGCAATAGCCTCCAAGCGAGTGGTATCCAAACGCAGTCGATCTAACATCGCTGAACTAAGACCATTTGCTTCACCCGCTTTGATATCAAGGGTATTTGCCCTTAGAATATCTGCCTCTGATCCCCGCAGGCCTGTGGCCATAGCACGGAGAATATCGTTTTTCACCCTAGAGTCTAGTACAGCCAGCTCATGCGCCGCAGCTCTAGCATTAGCTCCCATCCCAAGGATGATCTCCTCAATCTCTCCATTATCCATATAAACTAACTTTAAATTTCTGATACTTTAATCTGACTCACCTCCTTTTTTACCTGCTCGGCAAGAGGAGTGCTAAGATAACGTTCCGTACTACTACAGCCCACTGTGACAATACGCTTACCGGCAAACTCTGGTCGTTTTGCCAGCTGCACAGCAGCCCAGATATTACCACCACTGGAAATACCTACAGGTAAGCCTTCGTTCTGCGCTACGTTCTGAGCCATGCTGAAGGCATCTTCATTAGAAACCTTAATTACCTCATCAATAATATCCACATTTAAGTTACCAGGGATAAAACCTGCACCAATCCCTTGGATCTTATGCGGCCCAGGTTTTCCACCAGAAATTACAGGGCTATCCATTGGCTCTACAGCAAACGCCTTCATATCACAGCGACTTTTCAAAACTTCACTAACTCCTGTCAGTGT
>JALZUC010000019.1 GCA_023301765.1 Akkermansiaceae bacterium
CCCACTATTTCATGAAATTCCCGCCAATGGTGTTGACCTGTGAGTAGGGCAAACCGACTAGGTGTGCAGATGCCGGATGAGCTGTGCCCATCTGAAAAAGACATACCGCGATTAGCCAAACGGTCAATATTAGGGGTTTGTATTTTCGCATCCGGGTTTCCATAAGAAACGTCAGCCACCCCCATGTCATCGGCATAGAGAATGACGATATTGGGTTTATCTGATGCCTCCACAGCTATTACAAGCAGGCAACTGACAAATAATTTTATAAGGTGATTCATGTGCATATACTTAAGGTGATCGCGTTTAATGTAATACGTAGTATGCACTCTCTAAATTACAAAGCTATTGTTTGATCTGATTTTTTAAAAAAAACTCGGAATTAGCGCTGGATTAATTCCAGCGGGCGCAATTGATAACTCATCAATTAAATGTGATTCCCCCTATCAGGAGGTGCAAAAGATCATTAAATTTAACCCCATACTTCAGCAATTCATAAAATCATAATTACTAGTAAATAGTTAGATGTTCAAATATCCGCCAAAAATGATAATTTACTGGTAATACAGATGTTTGCACGACTAATGTAGCAACATCCGAACATTTTTTATGAAAAACTCATCTATTAAATTATTATTTTTATCCTGCATGTGCCTAGGCTCTCAGATAGCACTTGTAAATGCACAAGAGAAGGAGGGGCTAACCTCAATTAAAGGTAAAATCGTCCTGCCCACGGTAATCCCGAAGGGGATCAATATGGAGGGGCTATCGCTCAAAGGGGCTGAAGTCATTCTCCGAGGATCTAATCGAGTTCCTCGTAAACCGAGAGCTGCTAATTGGAAAGAGCTGACCTCTGAAGAAAAAAAGGCATGGGATGAGGCCTTTATTAAAACAAACGCCTACGCTATTTACGAAAAAAGTGTGAAAACAGCCATAGCGAACCGTTTTAAAACAACAACTACGCTTGATGAAAATGGTAACTTTTCCTTTGAAGGGATTAAGCCAGCTTGGTACCAGTTAACATTGACAGTCTCACCTCCAAACATACCAGTGCCTTATGATGATCAAGACTTTAGCTATTGCAGAGCCTATTTAATCAAGCAGTTTTTTGTCAAAGATATCAGTAGACCATTACAAATGGGCACTATGAGACCTAATCTCAAAAACGTGCCTATGGTAGGTGATATGGCAGCTGACTTCACCATGTTAGATTATGAGGGTAACAGCTTAAAACTATCTGACTTCCGGGGCAAGCACGTGCTATTTGATTGTTGGGCAACATGGTGCGGCCCTTGTATCGCTCAAATGCCTTACTTAGAAGCAGTGTCAGAAAAACACGGCAGTGATAATTTTATCACGATCGGAATCAATGTTGATGAAAAAATCGATGATGCAAAAGCCTACCTCAAAAAGAAAGCCTCTCACTATAAGCAGGTTTATGCCGGTGATCTTAAGCTCCACGAAGCGATGAGTAATGCCTACGGCATTGAGAGTATACCTGCTATCTGGCTGATAGGCCCTGATGGTAAGATTCTCGCGAGAGATCTCAAGGGTGATAATATTGCCAAAGAGGTAGAGAAAGCTCTAGGAGCAGCTAAAAAGTAGTCTTACAAGTCACTACATAATAATTTCAACCGCCTGTATGATTTTATAATCAAGGCGGTTTTTTTTACCTCAGGGCCAGCTTTGATAGCGCACTGGTGAATGGTTACTCCTTAGCGTTAAGGATATTCTTGATAAAAAACACCAGCATAACTAGTATATATATTTATTACACATTTCACACTGACTATTAGAATGAACTCAAAATCAATAATTTCATCCCTTCATCTTATTGGGATTCTCATTATCACTACATGTGATTTTACTCATGCGCAATTAAACGATGAATATAAGCACGTAGATATTAAGCAGTTTAGTCTACCAGATGGTCTAGAAGTTACTCTTTGGGCAAAATCTCCAATGTTTTTTAACCCAACAAACATGGACGTTGATTACAAAGGCCGCATCTGGGTGGCTGAGGGTAGAGGCTACCGCGCGTTTAGAAATAAATTTACCAGTAAATACGCTAAACATGGAGATAGAATCATGGTTCTAGAAGATAGCGATCAAGACGGAGCCGCAGATAAAAGCCATGTTTTTGTACAAGATAAGCAACTGATCGCCCCACTCGGTCTCGCAGTAATAGATAACAAAGTAGTCGTCTCCCAGCCGCCATCAATCATCGTCTACCATGATGTGAATCGCGATGGAGTGTTTGATTCTAGTGTAGACAAAAAAGAAGAACTACTAACTGGTTTTGGAGGTAATGATCATGACCACTCACTGCACGCTGTGCACACAGGACCCAGTGGCCAGTGGTACTTTAACTCCGGTAATGCTGGTACGCATGTGATTAAAGATAAGGAGGGCTTCACTATCAGGGTCGGAAGCTCATATAGAGCAGGTTCGCCTTCTGTTACTAGAAAAGGACCTAACCAAGGAGGCCAGACAGGCCTCGTCAGCGATGATGGCCACGTCTATGTGGGGTCTGTAGCACTGCGTATGAACTCAGATGGCACCGGCCTCCGAGTAATAGGCCATAACATGCGTAACAGCTATGAGGAGACTGTTACCTCGTTTGGCGACGTATTTCAAAATGACAATGATGACCCCCCAGCCTGCCGCACTACATGGTTAATGGAATATGGAAACATGGGATTTGCCTCAGATGACGGCTCCCGTACTTGGCTGAGCGAGCGGCGCCCTGGCCAACACCTCTCAGATGCACACTGGCGGCAAGATGACCCTGGTAAAATACCAGCAGGTGATATCTATGGAAATGGATCACCCACAGGGATTTGTTTCTATGAAAATGGAGCTCTGGATAATAAATGGGAGGGACTACTGCTCTCATGCGAGGCAGCACGTAATGTAGTATTTGGATATCTCCCTAAAATACAGGGTGCTGGCTTTTCACTAGAGCGGTTTGATTTTTTTAAGATTGCAGAGACCGCCCAAAAAGTAGCTGGAGAAGCTGACCCTAACAGCTTCCGCCCCTCTGATGTCACCGTAGGAGCTGATGGCTGTATCTACGTAGCGGACTGGTATGACCCAGGTGTAGGTGGACATAAAACAGATGATAAAACTTACTCTGGAGCTATTTACCGTATCGCCCCTAAAGGATCATTGGTAAAAACCCCTCAAATAGACCTAAGTACAACTGAAGGCCAGCTAGCAGCTATGAAGAGCCCTGCTAATAATGTGAGAAACAATGGATTCACCCGCCTGAAATCAGCCAGTAAAGGCCTCAGTGCAGCTAAAACTCTGCTCTCTGAGGAATTGGACTTTTTTAAAGCCCGCGGTATCTGGCTATTAAGTCAGATGGGTGAAGAGGGTATTCTTGAGGTGGAGAAATTCATGGCGAAAACCGATAACACCCAGCTACGTATCACCTGTTACAGGGCACTTCGTTTCGTAGACCATGATGTCTTAGCTATGGCCAAGACATTCTCTAAGGATCCAGATATCTCTATGAGAAGAGAAGTTGCGTTATCTTTGCGTAATTATAGCTGGGAAGAAGTAGGCGAAATCATTCTAGACCTAGCCTCTCAGTATGACGGCAAAGACAGGTGGTATCTGGAAGCCATAGGAACTGCTGCCACCAACAAAGAAAACCAGCTTTATGCAGAGTTAGTAAAGAGCTATGATAAAATATCACCAGCCAAGTGGCCTATAGCGATGGCAAGACTAGCATGGAGATTACACCCAGATGCGTCTGTAGAGGCCCTCAAGTCAAGAGCGCTTGATAACTCCTTACCTCTGAACTTACGCAAAGAAATGCTCACTGCACTCGGCTACATCCCTACCGAAGATGCAGCTATGGCCATGGTATCCATCGCAGAACAAGGGCCAAAAGATTCAGCGATGCTCTCTAGATGGTGGTTAAATAGCCTTAGTTCAGGTAAATGGAGCGCTTTCAAAAAACAGATGAAAGGTTTGGATAAAAAGCTTAATGAACTATCTCATAAAGAAAACTATATCGTGCCTAATACGGGCCCCGCTCTTACCAAGCCATCAATCAAAGAGGTCATAGCACTAACTGGAGACGCTAAAAGGGGGGCGGCTACTTCCGCTCGTTGTTACATGTGCCATATGATAGACGGCCAAGGTGTCGATTTTGGACCTAATCTAACGCAGTGGGCCATAGGCAGATCTATTGAAAATATATCAGATGCCATTATTAACCCGGATTCCGGAGTAGCCCATGGCTATGATGGTACCACTGTGAAGATGAAATCAGGAAATAGAATTGAAGGTATCAGCCTCTCAGGCGGAGGGAAGGCAAAGCGACTAGTTATACGCGTCATGGGTGGTGGCGAGGTATCTATCCACCCTAAAGATATCGCTAAACGCCAGGAACTAGAGCGTTCGTTAATGATGTCAGCCGGTCAGCTAGGCCTTAGCTCTCAAGACGTAGCTGATATAGCTGCCTACCTCAAAGAGCTAGCAAAGAAGAGTAGCGAGCCAAAATAATCGCCCTTCTCTGAGCCAGTTACACATGGGCTATGCCGTTTCTCTAAAACATACTAAAAAAGCCAACAAGGATAATACCTTGTTGGCTTTTTTAATGAGAAGTTGCAAGAATTAGAAATTCCACATTTTGCCTTTTTCAGCATCTTGGAATACTTTCTGACTCTTCATGTAGGACGCTGGAGGGTTAGGTAAACTGGAGTCATCTAGGCGAGGTAGACTCTTACCCACTGTAGCATCCCAAGGCTGTGAAGTAGCTACATTCACCTTTGTGCCTACGCTAAGGATATCAAAGGCTTTACGCGCAGTATTAAGCGGCATGCGCACACAGCCAGCGGTGCATGGGAACGGCTTTACAAAGCCCCAGTGCATGCCGTAAGCAGGACTGTAAAAGGACATCCAATACGTCATCGGGTAGCCACGTCCTGGCTCGCTCTGGCGACGGCGGAATTTAGTCTTAGCTGTGATGCGGTGGGTGCCTTGAGGAGTAGGTGTAGCAGATTTCCCCACAGCCACTGGGCTAGCTAGAAGCACTTTATCACCCTCTAGAATATACATCTTCTGAGCAGAGGTACTGATGGCCACACGTACCGCTGAGCGGTTAGTAGGCTGCGTAACAGGAGGATCAAATGAAAATGCACTACCAGATGAGGAGCTTTTCGGATTAACGGTACTACAAGAACTTAGGACAGAGGCAGCAATAGTGAGCGCTGTAGCTGTAATAATTTGGGCTATTTTATTCATGACCCCCTTAGTTCTCATATATCTGAAAAAAAGGCAACCCATCTCACTTTCAAGAATTAAAATAACCCTGAAACCCCTACCAGTTAGGAGTCCAGGGTCATATAAGTTTGGGCGCTCAACTCCGAAGTTTTTACCTCTACGCGCCTCATCCAAACACGATTATCATCCATTAATTCATATCAGAATCCAGCATAAGGGTTACCGTTGGTTCGCTTGCCCACTTCTTAATTCTACGGGAATGGCCGTGGGGACTCGCGAGAACCTGCAGGGACTAGATCTGAATCGTGATTAATTACAAAGGACAATTATAGAGGTTCGTAGACATGTAAGCTGGTTAGAGAATCAGCCTATGCCAGATATTTTTTATCTCTTCATGAGGAGGCTGCGTATATTCGTGGTAGTTGCAGTGTGTGGCTGGATGACGTTTCAGATGTAGCATTGGTAGGTTCTAATCGTAGTAAGTAGCTCTAATTAAGTGACCTCATCAAGGTGGTGCAGAGCATATTGTAGTTGGCTAAAGAAGTTATTTGTTGAAGTGCTATTATGTCACGTATAGCCATAGCCAAATTTAACTTGCTCTTAACCATGCTACTGGTGCTAACACTCACTGAGTCATCAGCGCATGGATTATCATAGATCTGTATATTTAAACTAAGTCGAGACTTGACGTTTACCTTACAGGATATACATTGTATTCACAGCAAGGTGGACGTTGTATTTATATGTCTAATTATAGAATCTTGTGCACTAACAGAGTAACAACCTACGCATCGAAAAAATGAATACTAAGACGAAAAAGGAAGTCAGAAAAAGTAGCTTTAGAGGGCAACATAATGGTTTCGCCCTTATTGCGACTATTTCGATCATGGTGCTTCTTGTGCTGATCGCTTTGGCTATGCTCTCCCTCTCCACCATCACATTGAGGACTGAGAGCTCAAACCAAGTTGTAGACAAAGCCCGACAGAATGCACGTATGTCACTGATGATGGCAATTGCTCAGCTGCAGTCACTTAGTGGCCCTGATACTAGAGTTACAGCTAGCTCTAGGCTTCAATCTGAAACCAATGTAGCAGCTACTGGAGTCTGGCGTAGCTGGGAGGGTATAGACCGTGACGGTGTAGGCCGACCTACGGTACCTAACTATAATTTAAAGAATATCACAGGGGATCCCTCTGATGAGCCCAGTGCAGCTGGATCAGATGGTCGATTTCTCGGTTGGTTAGCTTCTACCAATGTTACGCCCTCTACAACAGATTTGAGCGATTTCTCAAAAACTGCAAATGATGATTTTATCTTATTACTTGGTGACGGCTCAGTAGATGACACTGAAGATCACGTCTATATGAAACCAACTTACCTCAGTGAGGAAAATGGCGCTATAGCTTGGTGGACCAGTGGAAATAGTCAAAAAGCTACCATCAAGGCAGATCGTGTAGAAACACCAGATAATACAGTAGCGTGGCAAGAACGAGTCCGCTCAAACGGACAGGCTGATGCTGAAATTTTCGGCCTTGCCGAAGTCAATAACTTGCCTGCTGGATCATCCATACCGACTACAAATACATTAAAACTTGTAGATGGGTCTGCCGAAGTGCGTAAATTCCATGACCTTACTACATTCAGTAGAGGTCTCCCCATTAACGTTGCTACCGGAGGGTGGAAAAAAGACATTTCCTTACTCTCAGAACAATACCAATCTTTACCAAGCTCCGGTCTTCCTTCCTACACTAGAGCGCCTGGTATAGGCCAAACTTTCACCAAATCAGAAGGCGATGGCACAGTTGGTAACCAGCCAACAGATGCACTGCTCTACCCGTGGGGTAGGTATAAAACTAGATGGCCATTTGCTTTTGGCCAAACTCCTCCAATCTGCTCTTGGGCCAGCTTAGTAGATTATGCACGCCAATATAAAGTGCTCTCCAGCACAAGTGCTAGTCTCACAAAAATGCCACCACACACTGCGAGCGCTGGTCAGAATGACCGTTTTGAGTTCCAAGAACAAGTAAGACGACTGCCTGTCCTCGCCCGTTTGCAATGGATATATTCACTCTGCTCTGAACAAGTTAATCCAGCTATTCCTAGTCAAGAATACAGAGTAGGCATCATGGTTACCCCTGTCGTCACATTCTGGAATCCTTATAATGTGGAACTTGATATGACTGGTATCAGCATTAAAATCACAGGCCATGGAATCGCTCCCTTAAGCTTTTCATTTGACGTAAATGGGAGAATCTTAGAATTAACTCCATTAAGAAAGATATTGGATGTAGGTCTTACAGGGGCAGATAGAGGTATTGATCTGGATATTAACTCAACTGTTAGTCTAGCACCTGGGGCGACGCAAATATTTAGTATTGCTAGTAACAATGTATTAAACGGACAAGATCCAAACAATGCTGCCGCTAGTAATAAAGTTAATCTAACACCTGGATACACACCAGGAGGAGGAGTACGCTACTACCAAGTCCGGCACATTAACCAAGATAGCAACCAAGAAGTAAGGGCTGCTGCTGGTGATAATTTTGCTATTGCAGGAGTAGGATATGGCAATGAGGGGAGCGGTAGTATTGGTATATGGCTTGATATGACAATCAACGGTGCTACCCACCACCAACGTATGGCTTACCGAGATAGTGAGCTAGGAGGTTCCGATATTACAGAACTGCTCTATCCCTCTCTAACTGAAAGAGCGTCTGTAACCCAGATTGCTGATATTTCTGGAAACGGACTAAATACCCGCGCATTCGCTAGTTCGGTCTTTGGTTATCGGATGGCTACCCCAGTATCATCAGATATGAAACATGCGCACCTTCTTAGCAAAGGTATGTTACAAACTAACCCTCTAACTTATTATGCTGAGGTTGGTAACCAAGACGATGAGGTTACCCCCACTAGCATGGCCAATTCAGGTGTCTTCCACCCCATCAATGCTCCCTATGATTTTGCCTTCCAAGATGTCAATGGATGGAATGACACCCAATTTTTACCA
Source organism: Akkermansiaceae bacterium (assembly GCA_023301765.1). Lineage (GTDB taxonomy): Bacteria > Verrucomicrobiota > Verrucomicrobiia > Verrucomicrobiales > Akkermansiaceae > Oceaniferula. Next base: position 8,246 of record JALZUC010000019.1, read on the forward strand.
CAGTTTGAGAGCGGTACTAATAGTAGCTACATCGTCTCAGGTCTTGGAGCTGCAGATGGCCTTACTCGATGTGTGATGGCAGAACTACCTACTAGACCACTACAAAGTTTAGCACAGTTGCAGCATTGGGATGCTAGGAATAACAACCCCATTCCTCCGTTTCAGTTTAACATCATAGGTAATGGCTCAGCCCACCCCCTTTTCGCCCCAGACCAAATAGAAATACCCACGATAGTTAACAATGGTATGGTTAACGATGATACATTTATCCTTAATCATGTGCTGTTTGATGATTGGTTTGTCTCCTCCATAGCGCCAGATCTGGTAGATTTCGGAACCACTGAAAATCGTGACCTTGAAACTGTGTATGAAGAACACGTAAACGGCACTCAGCCTCTCCCAAATCGCTTTTACTTACCTGCTAATGGCGCAGACGCCACCTCCATAGCGTCAGAGCAAAATTCACAAACAAACCTCTATACATATGAAACAATTGCTTCGGAACTGGAAATAGACGGCGCGTTTAATGTTAACTCCGTATCGCTGGATGCCTGGAGAGCTATACTACGTCATAGCCGCGGTAATGAGGTTCCTTACCTAACTCGTAATGGAGCAACTGATTCTGACTCCGCTGCTACTTTCCCATATCCAAGAACTTCTATTGCAGGTGACCAAGCCAGTAGCTCTGGTTCATTAGAGTCCAACGCTACGAATAGTAGTGCCGTGCATTTTGCTGGCTATAAAGATTTAACAGAGGTTCAAATCGATACTTTAGCGGAAGAAATAGTTAGTGAAATTCGTAAACGTGGCCCATTCCTCTCATTCTCTGAATTTGTTAACCGCCAGCTTACCACTGATAAGGACCTTGCGCTGGCTAGTACTATTCAGAAAGCATTAGATAACTTATCAGAAAGGGGTAATTCACCAGAAAACCCTTACACTGAAATCCAGGCAATTGCACCTAATATCACATCCGTGCCTCCAGGAAACACTGATTATAAATTCCCAGAAGCGGCATTTGGATCCTCTGCATTTGGAGTTCCTGGCTGGATTCGCCAAGCGGATATTTTAACTCCTCTGGCACCGATCATGACTGTTCGTGATGATTCATTTACAATCCGTGCTTATGGTGATGTGAGAGATACCAATGACTCCAGTATTATACTCGCCTCAGCATGGTGTGAAGCAACACTACAACGCCAAGCTGAATATAATGATCCTACAGATGATAAAACTATAGATCCTTATGGGCAGGCTACATCCGACCTGAATAAGCGTTATGGTAGAAAATATAAAATCGTAGCATTTCGCTGGCTAAATGAGGGGGAAATATAATCGAGATTTCTTGTATTGTAATATTTTTTTAACCAGTATCAGCACAGTTCATATGCTTAAATATTTCATCACGGCTGTGATAGTAATTATTACTATTACCCCACTATCAGCTCGTACAATCAGGGGGATATTCGTCCAAGCACCTAATGGTGCACCTGAATCAGTATTTTTGTATAGCCCATCTAAAACGACAGAAGTCCTACTACCGCAAAGAAACCTTTCAAAAGAAGTAGAGCTACCTAAAGGTGACCTGACACTAGCACTACTACCTAAGCCCCTGCCTGAAGGTGCAGAAGTGCCAGAAGAAGCTCAGGTAATAACAATACCTGCATCTTGGAAACGCTGTGTAATTATTCTTATACCTTCGGCTACAAATAATACTTTCCCCGCGGTAGCACGTATTATTGACACTTCTAATAGTAACTTCCCTAAAGGTGAAACACTTGTATATAATCTATCAAACACCCTTTTCATGGGGAAATTTGGTGGGGAAAAACTTAGCCTTAGACCTACTAAATCTGGAAGATTAAAAGCTCCTTTGGACGATATTGGAACCTATGATGTTGCTATAGACTGTATCCTGCCTGATACCCGTGAACGAAAAGCAGTGTGTAGAAGTCGCTGGGTTCACAACCCAAATGCTAGACAGCTACTTTTTGTTACACCGTCATTGGGAAAAAAAATCCCGCGCGTATGGGGTGTTTTGGATCACAGGGAATAATTCAATTGGAATTAATTTAAAACTATAGCTCTAGACTCTTAATAAAATGTGGTGCTGAGCAGGTGCTAATAATATCTAAGTTTTCTTTTCTTAGTGATGTCTGGCTTAGAGCGTATAACCATCAATAGAGTGCCTCTACCCATATGACGCAGACTACCAAGATTCTCGCTATCATATAACAGTGCCGAATACATCCATCCAGAGGGAAGGTATTTATTTCAGTGTATGCCAGTGATAATTAATTATCATTCAGTAATGGGATAAACCGTGCCCGTAAGTAGGAAGACTTTATTAAGATTCTCCTCATCAACTAGCTAAATTTAGCTTACAAGCCCAACGTCAAAAAAGCTTCAGCTCATCTAGCTCAGTATGGTTTGATAAAGATTCGCACGTATACATGGCTGAACAATTAAATATATGCATGACACTACATGAATTTTTACACATTAAAAAGCCCCTGCCAAAAAGTGGCAGAGGCTCAAAGGTTTAATGATATGAAGCACTCACTTATGTTGGAGTCTTAGCAGTTTCATCAGAGAGAGATTCATCATCATTAGGTGAGGTCTTAGTCCCAGAATTTTCGGCTACGCTTTCACCCGCTTGCTTATCGGATTTAGCGCTGCCTTTTGGTGACTTGGGTGGATCTTTCATCTCACCGTGTTCCATGATTTCTTCGACTTGAGCTGCACCCAGTGTTTCATACTCTAGTAATGCATTAGAGAGGTTAATCAACGCACTGTTATGCTCTAGGAGCATAGACTTCGCCTTCCCATAAGCGTCATCAATCAACTTTTTGATCTCCTCGTCAATCTTACGAGCCGTGACTTCTGAATAGCCGCGTGAGGATCCTACGTCGCGAGCTACAAAGACTTCTCCTCTTTCTTCACCATACTCTACCATCCCGAGGCTTTCGCTCATTCCCCACTCACACACCATTTTACGTGCAATGTTGGTAGCCATACGGATATCACCCACAGCTCCATTAGTAACATTACCAAATGTGATCTCCTCAGCTACACGTCCACCCATAGCTACAACCAACTGGTCTAGCAGCTCTTTCTGACGGTATGTAAACTTATCTTCCTCAGGAAGGAACATCGTGGAGCCTAGTGATGGCCCACGCGGAATGATAGTCACCTTGTGAAGTGGGTCGGTGTGATCTAACAGCACGTTGAGAATAGCGTGGCCAGCCTCGTGGTATGCCGTATTTTCCTTTTCCTTCTCACTGAGTGCTAGACTACGGCGTTCACGCCCCCAGCGTACTTTATCACGAGCCTCTTCCATCTCAGCAATAGTAACTGATTCAAGATCTCTGCGTGCGGCTAGAAGTGCTGCTTCATTAATAAGGTTAGCCAGCTCAGCACCAGAGAAACCAGGTGTCCCACGTGCGATGATGTTAAGGTCTGTGCCGGGCTCCATCTTAATCTTTTTCACGTGGACTTTAAGAATCTGCTCACGTCCATTAACATCAGGTAGCCCAACGCTCACTTGTCGATCAAAGCGTCCTGGTCTGAGAAGTGCAGGGTCTAACACATCTGGGCGGTTAGTTGCAGCGATGATGATCACACCAGTGCGGGTATCAAAGCCGTCCATTTCTACAAGAAGGGCATTAAGTGTCTGTTCACGCTCATCATGCCCGCCACCCATACCATGGCCACGGTGGCGACCTACGGCATCAATTTCATCAATAAATATAAGGCATGGAGAATTTTTCTTTCCTTGCTCAAACATATCGCGCACGCGACTAGCACCTACACCTACAAACATTTCTACAAAGTCAGATCCTGAGATGGAGAAAAATGGCACTTCAGCCTCGCCAGCAATCGCTCTTGCCAACAATGTTTTACCTGTTCCGGGAGGGCCTACCATCAGTAGGCCTTTCGGAAGGTTACCTCCCAACTTCTCGAACTTCTTAGGGTTACGCAGGTAGTCAACTACCTCTACAAGTTCTTCCTTAGACTCTTGAATTCCCGCTACATCCTTAAACGTAACGCGGTTTTTATCCATCGTCAGTAAGCGGGCTTTACTTTTACCAAAACTCATCGCCCCCCTGCCAGCAGACTTCATCTGGTGACGAAAGAGGAAGAAAATCACCAGAATGATGAGCATAATCGGTAAAAACTGCACGAGTAAAAAACGCATCATACCAGAGTCCGGCTGGAAGGGTGCTATGCTGTTTATAAAAGGTTTTTCAAAGGTCGGCAGCTCAGAGGTATTTAAATCTATCTCAAAAGGCACAAGATCTTCCTGCTTTGTTGCCACTTCTTTGTCAGTGAAAACATAACGTTGACCAACAATGTATTTATCATTTGAACCGTCACGAGAAACCATCTCAAAGGCGTTCTGCGGATCATTTAAAACCACCTCATCACGTGCCAGCATACGGCGAAGGTCTACGATATTAAGCAGTTCTCCATCAGTTCCTTCGGGAAGATCTTTTACAAGACGTAAAGGAATTGTCTGGCGAGACTGGATTACATCAAGTTGCTCATCATTTAGCTGGGTGTTAATCGGAATACGAAAAGCACGCTTCTCAGCTTTATCCTTATCAGCATCCCATGGATTTTCTTTGTAATAGAAACCTGCAACCTTATAGACCACAGATGATTCTCCAGATTTACTTAAAGTATGACGGATATCAGGGAAACCCTCTCCACGCTTAGGTAAGTCTTGATCTACGATAATCTTCCCAGAGTCCACATACTCACGAAACTCGGTATAAGTGAGCCGCTCTGGCTTACCAAAGTTATTAGACTTCCAAGCTAGAACAAGGATTCCCAGTGCGATCGTCATGAGGATGATTACACGCCAATTTGGCCCACTATTTTTAGATTGGTCCTTTTCTGAGCTTTTGGAGCCACCTGGAGTCGGCGGAGGTTCTGGTGGTTGCTGATTAGACATAAGTGAAATTTAGGAAATTAGTGAACCCTCAGTATGAGGAAATTACTGATACAGCCCATTGTGTAGGCGCTGTGGAAAAATGTAAGGCGCGGGAGAAACTAGCGCGGCTTTGAAAAAAGGAAATCCTTTTTTGTGAGGATTCTACCGCTCAATTACGCTTAAATACCCACCTAGCTCCAGCAGCATGCTTGCGCTACAGTCAATTTCAGCTCAAGATACCCGCGTGGCGACTACCCAAGATCATGCTCCAAGGAAAAGACGCAGATTCAAAGACTGCGCCAAGCGCATCCCTCTGCTACGTAATTTCTGCACCACCACACAAGGCGGCAGTAGGTATACAGCTGGGCTAATCGACATCTTCGCATCCTTTGCCGCCCTGGACCACAAGGTGGATCGAGCCGAGGCCGAGGTAACGCTAGATCTACTTCGCCACGCATTTCCTGAGGCAGACCACCGCTGGTTAGCGCGCCGACTATACCGCGCTCTAGCATCTCCTCAAGCTCCAGAAAAAGTCGCACGCTCCCTGCGCAAGGAACTGGAGGCTGACGAACATGTCTCTCTGGGCCTCCAGTTACACCTCCTAGTAGTAGCTGCCGACTCCTCACCACTTGGTAAAGAAGCCTTTTCCAAAGTAATGCGTAGTCTACGTGCTGTGGAGGTGGGAAACTCGATCATCAATGAGATGGAGGATAAAAAACACACCTCCCCCCTCCCCTTTGATAAGGTAGTCTTCTCTACCACCCCCAACAACGGTGTGCTACTCCCCCCCAGCAGCAGTGATTTTGAGTTCTGTATTTACCGATCAAAAGATCTGACTCTCATAAGAAATACTGCTGATGAACCTCTCTGGATCAGTGGTAGTTCACTGGTAAAAGGGCAGAGTATTCGGCTCCGACAGCATCAGAACATCAGCCTCCCAGAGTGGACGCTAACGATGGATGATATATCTTTCTTTCTTAACTCAGCGCTTACAGGCCACAGCCACACACTTTATCTCACCGAAAATGGTGACCAACTAACCTCCGAGCGCGTTAAATCTAAGCAAAGTGCCTTAAAACTCGATTTTGGCCTTAATATCAAGGCCACTGCGCTCACAAAAACCGGTATCCGCCTGAGCTCTGGTGAAGCTTTTACTCCAGAGAAAACACACCTACTCTCAATGTGGGATAGTATCCTACTAGAAAACGGCAGCCCGATCAGCCTAGAACCACTTAGAAAACAAGCCATGGCCACCGGCAGACGTTTTCGTATGGATGCAGGCAGACAGGAATGCTTAGTCTCTAATGACCCATCTGCACTCAAACGTGGCGATGTACTTCTCTCTCCAGACCTAGCTCCCCGTGTGATCTTAAAAATAAGATACAACCCTCAAACTGCTGAAGGGCACTTAGAAATCATCAGCTCTGAACGATCAGTCCTGATTAACGACCAGCCAGTACGCAGTGAAGGCACGTTAAAAGATGGAGCCCTCATTCGACTAAGCACCAATCAGGCCGTGCGCTGCCGATTTAGCGAAAACGTTCTAGATGAGGAACGCTCCGTCATTAACGACCTTCATGTCGTAAGCCTAAGCCACTCCTATGGTAATCATACCGTCCTCGATAATGTGGAGTTTAGTGTCAATCGTGGAGAAATGCTCTGTATCATGGGTCCAAGTGGCAGTGGTAAAAGCACTCTGCTCTCCACCATCGCAGGGCATTTAGAGCCTCGCCGTGGTCACGTAAGGCTTAATGGTACATCCCTCTATCAGCAGCGTAAAGAGCTAGCGCCATTCATCGCTAGCATGCCCCAAGAGGAGGCTCTAAACCCTCTACTCACCGTACGCGAACATCTAAGACACGCCTCCATGGTGCGCCGCCCACACCTCGCCCACATCGAGCACATCAAGCGCGTGGACACCATTCTTGGCCAGCTAGCATTACAACCACTTGCTCACAGGAAAGTAGGCTCTCCAGGTGAAAAAACCCTCAGTGGTGGTGAACGCAGTAGACTTAATCTAGGTCTGGACCTCAGTAGCTCAGCTGAGATTTATCTCTTTGATGAGCCCATCTCAGGCCTCTCATCAAAAGACTCTGAACATGTGGCAGAAACACTCCACACGCTCTCTCGTGATAAAATCGTAATCGCATCACTACACCGTCCCGGAGCACGAGTCCTGCGGCTATTTGATAAAGTCCTACTATTAGATACGGGCGGTCGCATCGCCTTCTTTGGCCCCCCTACTGAGATGCATCAGTATTTCCGCGAAGCTAGTGAGGAACTTCAAATAGTCACACCGCAGAGGCTACAGACTCAGCAAACAGACGGTGCTGACTTTGTTTTTGATGTTTTAGAGACCCCTCTATACGAACAAGCTGGGCGTGAGACAGAAAGCGTGAGGCGCTTCCCTCCCACATTCTGGCAAGAGCGCTTTGAGGGTAGTCAGCTGGTGGAGGAGGTAGAGCGTGGAGAGTCACCTATACAAAACGCCCCTGACATCTCAGCTACTGACCAGAGCCAGATAGCTACCCCTAGTCAGTCTCGGGGGAGGCAGAGCATCTTCGAGTGGGAGCGCCTACTACGCACTCACTTCTACCGTACTATGCTCTCTAAGTTTCGGAATCAAGGCACCATATACAGTATACTCTTAGAAGCCCCCATACTCGCCCTACTCATCGGCATCACCCTCCGCGCATCACCTGAAGGTTCCTACTCATTTAATAGCGGACTTCACCTTCCAGTTTATATTTTTCTTACCGTAACCGTCGGTATGTTTCTAGGACTTACCAATAGTGCTACAGAAATACTCAGAGACCTACCCATCCTCAGACGTGAGCGAAACTGCCGCACAGGCACCCTCCTCTACGTAACAGCCAAATTTCTAGCCTTAGGTATTCTCGCAGCACTTCAGTGTGCCCTCTATACGTGGGTGGGCCATGAAATGTTAGATATTTGTAATATGTTTATCTCACACTGGCTGTGGATGACTACCACCGCGCTCTGCGGCACTGCTATGGCTTTAGTCATTTCATCCATAGTCAAAACAGAGCGCGCCGCGCTAAGTGCAGTACCTCTACTATTAGTCCCTCAGCTACTACTTGCAGGTGCCCTAGTCTCCTTTGACGAAATGAACAGAGGTATGTTTGAGGGCGCTGCAGATGGTCGAGCTGCTGGTGCAGAGCCCGTCCCTGCTCGTGTGATGCCCCTGCGCTATGCCTTCGAGGGGATGATGATCTCTCAAGCTACCGATAACTGCTTTGAGAAAGAGCGCCGCAAGATTCAGGCAAAAATAGACCCACTCAAAGAGATTGAAGAAAAAAGATATAATGGCGATCTCAGCCAAGAGCTTACCCCTGAGCAAAGTGAACGCTACGAGACCCTCAAACAATCTATCCTCATACTTATGGGCTCCCAGGCCAACAGCTCCAGCGAGGCCAAATCATTAATCAAGAAAATCTCTCATGCAGGAAGGAAAAGAAATATAGATCAACTAGCCGCCATCTCTCCATACCCGCAGGCAGAAAGTGAGATTACTAAATCTACTGCCGATTTCTTTGTCAACGCACGCACGGATTTATTAATCAGTAAGGCTGAAATAGACCGCGTAGACTATAGAGAAAAAACCAAACGTAACATCTTCCTCGCAGAGTGGAAATACTGGTTCGGTATAACCACCAAAACTACTACTGTATGCCTCTGGATGCTAGGTATCAGCATAGGTATATGCCTCGCGCTCACTACCTTCCTCCTACATAGAAAGAAAAATAAAACATACTAGCGTGCTGCTTCTGCCAGATTAGAAATAGCACTACGGTAAGTTAGAACATCCTTCGTAGATCTGATTTTTAATGCCAGGTCTAACTGCTCAAGAGCATCCTCATATCGTGCTCGGGAGACCTGTAGTTTTGCTAGCTCTAGACGTGCCTCATACTCAGAGTGCTCTACTCGTGCAGCCTGCTGGAGAAGCATTTCTGATTCTTGAAAACGTTTTTCAGTGATTCGATATTTCGCCAGTAAAATAAGTGCCGGCGCGTCCAGAGGATCAGACTTAATTAAACCTTCTAACACCTCTGCACCACCTTTTGGATCATCTCCAGTCTTAATGTCAATCAGAGCCGTAAGGCGCTTCTGCTCAGCTATAAGCTTAGCATCCTTACTCTCTGGCCATACTTTGGTAATGGTGTCTGCAAACTCACGTGCAAGTATCCAGTCTTCTAGCTGAGTAGTAAAAGAAAGAATATTGAGTGCGGATAAGTGCGGTGGTTTTTCATCCATAGCCATAGCTGCCATCATTACAGGGCGGGCCAGTTGGGCACTGCCTGAGCGAAGATGGAGATTTGCTAACAGCAGATGATTCTCTGCATCCAGCTTACCCATACGCCTTACTAATTCTAGGTTTACCATAGCTGCATCTATTCTATCCATACCAATTTGTATAGAGGTCTGCAGTAGGTAGTAAGCAACCTCATTGGGACGCGCCTGAATCACCTCATCTATCAGGGCAAGTGCCTCCTCATCTCTCTGCAGATACTGCAGGCACTGAGCCACTCCCGCTTTCCAGTCTATGCTATCTGGCTGAGTAAGTTGCGCTAGACGGTATGCCTGTAAAGCAGAGGCATAGTGCCCGTTCTGCATACGCCCATAGCCCAGCTGCCCGTATGTAGCACCATCCTGATCTCCCAGCTTAATTGCCTCCTCTAAAGATGGCATTGCCTTTGCCCAGTCATCATTTCGTGCGTGAACAAAGCCCAGATTACGGTGCGCTCTACGGAAGCTAGGGAAAATTTTCACCGCACGTTCATACTCAGTGATCGCTGATTTTAAATCCCCCAGCTCAAATTGAATATTACCTACGTTAAAAGCGATCGCAGCAGAAGATTTGCTCAACGAACTAGATGTAAGCTTCGCCAAGGCGGCCTTTCTATTCCCCTCCGCCATCGGTGATTGAATAGAAACTAACAGCCCGCGCTCGGCAGTACTCACCGTAGGCTCAATACGGGCATTAATTCGGTATGAACCATTAAAAGATTTTAAAAATAAAGTATCCTTCCAGTAGTTCCTGGAAAGGGGGAGTGACTCCGCTGCAGTAAGTGAAGTAACTAGGAAAGAGATGATAAGTAGAAGTCTCATTTTTTAATAATGATAGGCCAGGTCATAACAGCTTTAACAGCCACCCCCCGGCGAGTGGGTGGCGTAAAACGTGATCCACCGGCTATACGTTTAGCCGCTGGAATAAGTGCTGGGTGAGAGGACGAAATAACAGACAGAAACTGACTCTTCCCAGATGGAAGGATAGCCACCTTCACTACCACTCGGCCACTACTCGCATTTCGAATACTACTAGGAAACCTAACAGAGGGGTTACGCAGTAACCGTGGCTTACGGTCTAATTCACCCACGGAATATTCTGACTTCGGCTTAGGGGGGGCTACCTTCACACGGGCCTTAGGCTTATAGGGCGTCTTGGGCTTAGCTGTAAGCTTAGCTTTGGCCACCGGACGCTTCACGATAGGTTTTGGTAATGGCGCAGGAGGCTGATCGGTAAAAAAAGTATCTACAGCAATACGTGGGTCTACCTTAATAGTCATTACCGGCAGTACTGGCTGGCTAACATCAAGTGTAGGTGAGAGGTCTGCAATCGCCGGCGGAGGGGGAGGAGGGGTGTCCTCCTCGACCTGTTCCTCTGGGGGCGGTGGTGGTGGCTCCGGTAACTCTACAGTCTCAATCTCGCGGATTTCAAATTCAGCCTCCACACGTGTAAGTAACATCATCCGCGTAGCTACCAAAACTGTGATTAACACAGCTGTGGTGGCTATACCTAGGATGATGGACTTTAGGTTCATTAACGGAATTAAGGGGAATTAAAAGTGAGCTATTTCGATGTCGCTAAATTAACTGTTTGAGCGCCGGCAAGTTTAGCAGCATCAATCACCTGAACCACAATACCATGATTAGCATTTGTATCGCCTTGGATGATCACGGGGGTCTTTTGATCATCCTCTAACATTGCCGCTACTACGCTACGGACACCGTTAACACCTATACTACGTCCTCCTTGATAAACCTCACCGTTAGAGGTCACGGCAATGAGAATAGAATTTTTCTCCAGATCTTCAGCAGATGCTGCCCGCGGCTTATTTACATCCACTCCTGTTTCCTCAACAAAGACAGTGGTAACAATAAAGAAAATCAGCAGAATAAATACCACATCAATCAGCGGTGAGATATTTATCTCTGAGCTAGAATCATTGGCTGAAAAATGACGAAAACGGCGCATAGCGAAAATGTGATCAGTGGTTAGCGATGATTGATCGATGTAAACTCTGCTGTAATTTAGCGTAAGCAGAGGATGTTTGCTTACGAAGCAGCGCTAAGAGAAAAGCAGCCGGAATAGCGATAAGTAAGCCTGCCTGAGTCGTTATCAGAGCCTCAGCAATCCCCACGGAAATCTTATCAATAGGCTTAGCTGTACTACTAGTAGCAAGTCCGGAAAAGGTAACTAACATACCAGATACAGTACCCAGCAGCCCAGCAAGTGGTGCCGCCCCTGCCAGCACTCCAATAAATGGCAAACGCCGCTGCACCCACGCTAGACGATCCAGTTCATAAGCGGCAAACTCCCCCTCAAGAGCTCGTCTCCCCAGATTTAATGAGGGTTGAACACTCTCTACACCCAGCTCCTTTTTCACCTTACTAAGCCCCATCCAAGTAGACGCTAACAGAGTGTAAAGCCCCACCCCTAGCAAGAGCAAAGCCCACAGAATGAACCCTCCTTGATGCATTACTTGCTGAAGTTCAGAAAACATTATTCAGAATGAGAATGAGTAAACCTGCTACCTCGCAGCCCATTTACCAACGTAAGGCCGAGCTTCTCTGTCGTCTGGGCGATCCCCTGACAACGACGCGAAAGTAGTGCGTGAATAATCAGCGCTGGAATGGCCACCACTAGGCCAAAAAGCGTGGTAACCAGAGCTTCTGAAATACCACCTGCCAGCGGCTTAGCATCACCAGTTCCAGCAACAGTGATCACATTAAAAGTGCGGATCATTCCTGACACTGTACCTAACAAACCTAACAATGGCGCGGTAGCCGCTGTCACGGCAATGAATGGCAGCCATGATTGCAGCTTATTCTGCACACCGATAAGCTGCTCATAAAGTACCTCCTCCACAACATCTGGCCCAGTTTTCACAAAACCTAAACACCTCCCAACAACGTCAGCCGCCGGATGATAAGCCTTACTAGCAACCGTTTCTGCCCTCTCCTGATCACCGGCACTCAGCGCTTCAAGAATTTCAGTAACCCAGCCACTACCCGGTGTCCGGATCCGGAAGATCTGCGTAAACTTAACCATACCACACACAGCAGAAATTAATGCAATCGTTAGAATGGGCCAGATCCAGAATCCTCCCTTACGGAAAATATCCAGTTTATCTTTTTCAAGTGCAGCCAATGCAAGTGCCTTCCCCCCAGTTACATCGATACTAACAATGGACTCACCTCCTGCGATAATGGTCTGAATCTCGCCACGCTCCCCAGGTAGCACCTGCGGCATACGGCTACCTTTCTCCCTTACTATAGAACCAGCTAGAGAATCATCCTCAGCAATAAACCACGCCGCCGGGCCAGCCAGCGCAAAAGTTCCTTTTTTCACCACCCCATCCGGAGCGACAGCCTCCCCCTGCACAACAGAGCCCCCAAGTAGTTTCTCCAGACGCCCCATACCTGCTTCCAGTCCAGCTAAGCGCTTTTTCATCTGCTCAAAGCGTGTTCCATCTAGGTTACGCAGACCACTAAGGGTGCTCTCATAAGAAGCTTCTTCACCAGGTAACAAAAACGTTTCCCATGTGAGACCGTAATCGCGTAGCTTACCTTCTACAAAGCTATAATCTTGAGCTGAGAGATAGTGCTTCTTCTCCAACTCACCAAAGAGTGCCTTACGGTCAGACACAGACATACGCGCTATACGCACCGTCCTACGCTTCTCCACAAGCTCTGCACGAGTAATATCAAACGCCTTTGCTAGCGCTGGCTTCTCCGAGGCAATCTTCTCTCGCTGTGAGGCAAGTTCCTGCCGGGCCTTTTTAAAATCTTTCTCTATACTTACTAGTTCTTGCCCTGTGGCAGACAAACTCAGTGTTAGAAAAATAGGTAAGTGTTTCCAGATAGTCATAGCAAACATTATTGACCTGTTGTTTGGTTAGATTTTTTAAGCTTCACAGGAAGCTGAATAAGTTGAGGTTGCTGATCTTTTTTATAAACCGCAATCGCTTTGCGGATATCACCAGCTAACTCTGGCCGGTCTACCCACTGCCAACCATCTTTAACAGGGCTACCTACACCGGCACTAGCTCCGGCACTAGCGGCAAAATAAGCACGTGCTAAGCCGAGGTATACCACACCTACAGTCATCTTTTTCCCTCCAGCTAGTTCTCTGGTCTCCTCAGCTAGTGTAATACTACGGTTAAACTGCCCAGCACCTATAAGCACACTCAGCATAGATTTTAAAACATTTCGTGGCTTCTCCATCGCCTCTGTTGACACCAGCACCGCGATATCTTCTCCGAGCTTTTTCTTCAGTGGCTCAGGGAAACGATTTACCAACAAACGGGCACGAGGTAGTAAACTAGCTAGAGAATCTGCTAGCAGCAGCTGAGCCTCACGATACTCCTTCAGCTCAGACTGTAACTCGGACTGACGGCCATCGGCCAGCTTCGCTGAAGCCCCCGCCTTTTCAATCTCCTCATTAAGTAACATAAGCTCCTTCCCATAAAGATCCAATAAATCCTGCATACGTTGCCTCTCAATATTCCACGAAGCTTTCTCCGCAGAAATAAGGCGCTCCGTTTTAAGCCACTGCTCGATAAGTTCACGACTCGCTGCAGGATCCAGTACCACCCCGCCTGATTGGGCAAAAAGTGGAGCTGCCATAGCCAAAATGCCAATGATAGTAAGGTAATTTCTGTTCATAATTACATTAAAAATGTCTATTAAGAGAGTTATAAGGACGCGAAATTCTTAGCCTCTCCAATAGATACCACTAGCCATGAATAAGAACTAAGCTACCGCTATCGCGACAACAAAGCCTCTCTATTGACATCGAATCTCAATAACAAGGACAAATTAATACTTTTCATAAAAAAAGCAAGTGGAAGCGAACATCCGGATAAGAATATAAAAAACTAACTCTAGAACCACATTTTTCCCTTGCTGGATGGGCGGCTCTGACCGCTAGTAAATACAACATGTTTGCACCCAAGTGGAAAAAGGAAGCTAAGTTACTCGACAAGGCTGCGAAGAAATTTCTGAATTATAAGCGCGATTTGCTAGATGAGCAGCAAATCAGCGAGATCAATTCACGCCGCGATGATGTTAAAGCCACCGTTAAAGCCGGAGACAAAGACAAGTATGAAGAAGCCAATAAACAGCTAAAAGCCACCTGCGAAGGCGCACTTCCCCGCTACCAGAGCCAAGGCTGGGTGGAGGAAAATCTTGAAGTATTCTTCGTCGCCGTCGTGGTGGCACTCGGTCTCCGCGCCTATGTCGTTCAGCCGTTTCGCATCCCCACCGGCTCCATGCAACCTACCTTAAATGGCATCGTAGCCACAGCTCTACCTGACCAAGAGAAGCTACCCTCTTTTGCCTTAAAGATGTTCCAAAAGGCATCCCACGGCCGCACCTATGTAGACCTTACCACAGAGGGAGCTAAAACACTGCGTGCTAATAACCCCGTCGTAGAAGGCTTGTCTATGTTCGTCTTCCCCCGCACCTACATCCACTTTAGCGACGGCACTAAAATGGCATTTCCGGGTAAAAAATCCGCCCTGATGCACAAAGGCACGGACGGCAAAGGTTTTGGCTTTGCCAACCTCATTAAATACGGCCCAACCAGCCACCTCACCGCAGACCAGATAGAACAATGCAGACGTGCAAACATCCCCTATGATGGGCAGCCTGGTAAAGAAACTGGATTTTACACCTCCCCTATGATCCAGTCTGGCACCACTATCGCACGAGGCTATATCGATACTGGAGACATGATTTTAGTTGATAAAATGTCCTACCACTTTCGCACCCCTACGCGCGGTGAGGTTTTTGTATTTGATACCCGCGATATTAAAAAAATTCATAATGATGCACGCAAAACTGGCAGCATTGCTGGCTCCCACTACATTAAACGTCTAACTGGCATACCTGGTGACGAATTACAAATCAGAGGCACAGACCTCTATATCAACGGTAAATTAGCGGAAGAAAAAGGCATTCTCGGAGTCATGAGTAAAGCAAACGGCTACCGCGGCTACTCACCACGTGAGCGACTCTTTGGCCAAAAAATCTTCAAAGCCTCCATATCACCTCACCCTGGTATGGATGAATACATAGCCCTTGGTGATAACTCTGAAAATTCTTCAGACTCCAGACACTGGGGCACGGTTAAGGAATTTAACGTCATTGGCCCAGCGGCATTTACACTATGGCCATTTGCAAGTGGCCACTGGGGGATCATTAAATAAACTCTCTAAACGCACCTGAATAACCAGGCGCAAGAGCCACACCTACTTCATGGCTTCCTCCCAAGAAATCACACGTAAGGCGAAATCAAATCTCGCAATAACGCTCACCTGCCTACCTAAGGAAAGGAAGCGTGATATGATTACCTTCTATGCATTCTGCCGCGTTATTGATGACTTAGCGGATGATGTAAATATCCCCATAAAAAAAAGGAACCGTGAACTCACGGAGTGGCGGCATGGGATAGAGCATGGCTTTAAAGCCCCAGACGAGCTACAGACAGAGCTCGTTAACCTCATTAAAAGGTATAACATTTCCAAACAGCCCTTTATAGACCTTATTGAGGGCTGTACCTCTGACCTTGAGCCACAGCGCTTTGGCTCATGGTCTGAACTTGAAAGCTACACCTACCGCGTAGCCAGCTGCGTAGGAATCATCTCCACTCGTATCTTTGGCTGCACCCATCCGGACTCAGAGAAATACGCCGTAGCACTAGGCCACGCACTTCAGCTAACCAATATCCTCCGAGATGTTGATGAAGATTTACGGAACGGTGGCCGTATCTATCTTCCTCTCGATGACTTTATGCGCTTCCAATACAGTGAACGTGACCTCATAGGCCGAGTCCATGATGGACGTTTTATGGCCATGATGGCATGGCATGCCGATAGAGCCGAAAAATTCTACCAAGAAGCCATCAGCCACTTACAGCCCGAGGACGCCAAAGCACTAATAGCAGCCGAAGCCATGCGTAAAATCTACCACACACTACTTACCAAAATGCGCGCTGACAGCTTTCAGGTTTTTCATCAACGGTATTCCATTTCAAAACCACGAAAAATCGCCATCCTTATTTCAAGTTTTATCACAGCTTAACATAGCCACCTCGTATTACTGTTATTTCTTGATAATCAGAATTATTCATTCTTCTATAAGCCCCATTATATTTAATATATATTTCACTAAACTGCGTATCACCCAACTCATGAAAATATCTAACATTACAATCGTAAGCCTCACAGCAGCTGCCCTTGCCTCATGCACCCCCGCTACCACACCAAGCATTCCTACCCCAGAACCCCCAACAACTGGCGTAACAACAGCTCCAACACCCGATACTACAATTACTGCCCCCACAGCCGCAGCAGCTACAGCTACCCCATTAGCAAACCCCACACCAGACGGTAAGAAAAACACCGTAATCAGCCCATACTCACCATATAATTTGATTGATGTTACAGGCTATAGCAGTGGAGACATTGTGGGTGACCCCTCCACAGCCACACTAGACCCATCCACCCAAAAGGTTGACCTTAACACCGCGAAACCCCTCCGCATTCCGTAACTAGGACAAACCCCACTAGACTCCTCTGCCGCATCATTGCGCAGGGGATATTTTTTACACTAGTAACCAGCGCCAGAACGCTTTCCATTACTAGTAGCTAACCACTTCTCATTGGGAATCCCCCCTCACCTCATGAAACACAGCACCTCCAGCCACGCCCGACTCCCCATGGTCATGGCCACACTAGTAGGTGCCGCCGTATCTTGCTCACCCATAGGGTCTCCATCCACTGGAGAAAAAATCGCTGTTCCCACAGCATGGAAATCATCTGATCAAGGGATTTCAAAAAAAATTAGCCGTGGTTGGATCGCTGACCTTAATGACCCTAAACTACCCAGCCTCATCAATGAGGCCATGGAAAAAAACCCTAGCATCCTAGCCACCGCAGAGCGACTTAAAGCATCACGATCCGCTCTCGTAAGAGCTCGCGCCACCCGCTTACCCTCGCTAAACATCTCAGGAGGAGAAAACCGGAACAGAACTAACTCCGATGCCGCTGGCGGCAGCACCAGATACTCAGGGAGTAGGAACATTAACCTCGGCGCTAGCTGGGAGATCGATCTCTGGGGCAGACTTCGCCACCTCCATACCGCTGCAAAAGCGGACTACGACTCCACCGTAGCTGACCTCAGAGGCGCACGCCTCTCCCTCGCCGCAAACACCGCCAGTACATGGTATAACCTCATCAGTGCAGAGAACCAAGTGAAGCTAGCTAGAGATACTCTTACCAGCTACGTTAAGGTAGAGAAAATCATCGTCCGTAACTACAAAGCTGGCACCGCCCGCGCCCTAGAACTTCAGCTCTCGCGGAATAATGTTTTCGGTGCCGAACGTATTCTCAGAGCACGTCTAAGCACCCGTGATGACGCTAGGCGTAATCTAGAAACCCTCCTCGGCCGCTACCCGTCTGCCAGTATTAAAGCCCCCACAAAGCTTCCTTCCATTCCACAGAGTATACCCAGTGGTCTTCCCTCTGAGCTTATCGCACGGCGGCCAGACATCGTAGCTGCCAGACTTGACCTAGAAGCATCCTTCCAGCGTGCGCTAGCTGCTAAAAAGGACCTTCTACCCAGTCTAAACCTCACCGGCAGTAGTGGTACTAGCACGCCCAACTACAGTAATTTACTAGATCCTGGCTTCCTCTCCTCATCCATAGCTACATCTATTAGCCAATCACTCTTTCAGGCAGGAGCTGACCGTGAGGCTGCCCGTGCATCAGTGGCGCAGAATAAAGCCGCCATCCATGACTATGTCGACACCGTGCTGGAAGCCTACCGGGAGGTAGAATCTGCTCTAGCATCAGAAAGTTGGCTAAAACAGCAGGAATTTTATCTCCGTAAGGAACTCCAACAAGCAGCACTCGCTGAACGCCAAGCTGAACGTGACTACGCAGAAGGAGTAGACGGTACCGACATCCTAGATTTACTAGAAAGTCAGCGCCGTGCCTCAAACGCACGTGACTCCCTCATTGATTTACAAAATCTACGCATACAAAACCGCCTTAACCTCTACCTCGCATTAGGAGGGGACTTCTCCACTCAATAACCTCACCCTGATTTAGCTGTGCGTCACATCATTCAAATCATAGTTATCATCGCCATTCTTGGTGGTGGTTTCATAGCGTTTAGCTCACTTAAAGGCTGCAAAACTAATATTTTCAGCACTAAAAAAACTAACCTCATCAAAAAGGGGCAATCAAAAAACAAGCCCACCATTAAAACGCGAGCTCTACCGTTAAAAAAAATAGACTACACCGTAGAAATTATCACCCAAGGCGAAGTAAGAGCTCACCATAACACCTCTCTCACATCACAAGTCAGCGGCAGAATCATAAAAATATCACCCAAGTTCGAAAATGGTGCTTTCTTCAAAAAAGGAGACACTCTCGTAGAACTTAGTACGGCAGACTTCCTAACAGATATTGAAAGCTCCAAAGCTCAGTTAGCACGCACCCAGTCCACTTTTGCGCAAGAAGAAGCTCGAGCCAAACAAGCTCTACTAAACTGGCAAGACGCCGGCTTCAAAGAAGAGCCTAGCGATCTAGTCCTCCGTAAGCCACAACTACGCGAGGCTCAAGCAGATGTCACCTCTGCACAAGCTAACCTCGCACGCGCAGAGCGAAACCTAAATAGCACGAAGGTCAAAGCTCCTTACAATGGAAGAGTCAGAATCAGAAATATCGGTATAGACCAGCAAGTCAGCCCTAATACCCCCCTGGGAGAAATTTTCACCACAGACAACGCCGTAGTACGCCTACCTATCACAACACGTGATCTCAAATACTACACCCCCCCTAACAAGCCTCAAGACACCACCACAGAGAAAAACAAAGTTATATTCACCTCCACTGTAGCCACTCGCCAAGGAACTACAGTATGGCCAGGTAGCATAATCCGCGCAGAAGGCGTCCTGGATGAAAGTTCACGGCAGATCTTTGTCATTGCAAGTATACAAGACCCCTTTGGCCTGAAATCTGACAAAGGCGCCCTCTATTTAGGCCAGCCAGTACGAGGAACCCTCCCCGTACACACCCTCAAAGACGTTTATAAGATCCCACGTCACGGACTCAGTGAGCTAAATCAAATTATCATCATTCGCGAAGGCCTTATTAGACGTGTGGAAATCACCCCCATATGGTCCACCCAAGATCACATAATCTTTAACAACGAACTACTCCCCGGAGATCTCCTAGCAACTACTCGTATCCCATACGCGCCAGATGGCGCAGCTGTAGAAATCATCCCTCACCTTACGGAACAGGCTGATACTACCACTGCTAACCAAGATCGGAAGTAACCATACTTCAAACCCCCACCCCGCACTCACCATGATCCGCTGGTTTGCCCGCAACGGCCACGCTGCCAATTTCCTGATGATCGCCATCCTCTTGGCTGGCGCATACTCGGTGATGTACAAAATCCCCACCGAAGTCTCCCCCCGTTATCAATTTAACTACATCTACATAAGAGTCGCCCTCCTTGGAGGAACCCCCAAGGAAGTAGAGCGAAAAGTCATCCTTCCCGTTGAAAAAGCTCTAAAAGGTCTAACTGAGATCAAAGCCCTCAGTGCCGAAGCAGGCAGTGGCCGCGGTGAATTTTACGTGATTACTCACGATGGTGTGGATATGGATAAACTACGCGCTGATATAGAATCACGTATAGACGCCATTGACACCTTCCCCAGTGAGATAGAGCGCCCCAGAGTTCGCATACCAGACACCGCAAAGTGGCTAGAAGTCATCTCCATCGCCATCTCTGGAGACATGCCAGAAAAAGAACTCCAGACAGCAGCAAGGAAAGTGCGCGATGACCTCACCACACTCCCGGGAATCTCTAACGTCGACATCATCGGTGACCGTGTGGGTGAAATATCCATTGAGGTAAACCAACAAAACCTCCACAACTACGGACTCACCATTGAGGACATCTCCGGGGCAATCAGACAAAACTCCCTAGACCTATCCGCAGGATCTATCAGCACAGACGCTGCAAAAATTCTTCTGCGCTCTACTAGTCAGGCGCTGGATCGAAATGCCTTTGAAAACATCATCATCACACGCAGTAACGGCGCCGAAGTAAGACTTAAAGATGTAGCCACGGTCAAAGATAAATTTGATGATGATAAAAAGATCACACGTTTTAATGGTAAACGCTGCGTACTCGTAGAAGTAAAACGCCTAGGGGATGAAAGCTCACTACACATCGCAAACACCGTTCAGGACTACGTCGCAAACTCAGAGCAGAACTTCCCTGAAGGTGTTACCCTCACCGTATGGGATGATGACTCCGTGAGCCTCAGAGGCCGTATCTCCACACTATTTTGGAACCTTCTCCAGGGCTGTATCCTAGTCTTTATCCTGCTAGGTATATTCCTCCGTATCTCACTCGCTTTCTGGGTGGTTATGGGCATCCCTATCAGCTTTGCAGGAGGCCTCATCTTCATGCCTGCCATGGACGTAACAGTCAACGTCATGAGCATCTTTGGATTTATCATCGTACTCGGCATAGTAGTAGATGACGCCATCGTCACCAGTGAACATATCTACTCGAAATTAAAAACTGGCATGGAGCCTCTGGAAGCCACTGTTCTGGGCACCAAGGAAATCGCTGTTCCTGTAACATTTGGTATACTAACAACAGTAGTAGCATTTATTCCACTAGCATTCTTTGATGGCTGGCTCGGCACACTTGCACGGCAGATACCCTATGTTGTTATCCCCGTTCTGATCTTCTCACTTATCGAGTCTAAACTCATATTACCAGCACACCTACGACATGTTAAAATCAACCGCCCTAGTAGTGGTATGATTACTCGTATCCAGCAAGGAGCCGCTAATGGCCTAGATTTCATTGTAGAAAATCTATACAAGCCTGCCATCGTTACAGCCGTTAAGTTCCGTTACGTAACACTCGCTATATTCCTAGCAATCGCCATGATTACCGTAGGATTCATCTACAGTGGCGTGATGGGATTTGAATCTATCCCAAAAGTAGACCGCTACTACATAAGAGCTAAACTCCGTATGGTAGAAGGAGCCAACTTTCAGCAAACAGACATCCAAGTCGCACAAATCAAGGACGCTGCATACGCGTTAAAAGATCAATTTACTGATGGTGAAGGTGGTAAATCTCTCATTGCCAATATCATGACTGCTACCGGAGGCAGCCCTACTAGATCATACAACAATGAACGGGAAGGATATGTATTAGTAGAAATTGTCCCTCCAAGTAAACGTAAATACCCCGGCCCAAAAAACGAAAAAATCGCAGATGCTTGGCGTAAACTTGTCGGTCAAATCCCCGGCGCACAATCATTTTCAATCCGCACAGAAAGCTCTGGGGGCATACTACTAGGTGATGAAGAAGATATCGAAATAGAGCTACGCGGCTCAGATAACAAGGCCATGATTTCGGCAGTTCAAGAAATAAAAGATATCGTCGACAACCAACCCGGCGTGATTGGCACCCATACCAGCATCGAAAAAGAACAAAACGAATTTCAAGTCACCCTACTCCCTTACGGGCGAGAACTTAACCTCACGCAAGAACAGCTAGCTCGCCAAGTCCGGCGCGCATTCTACGGAGATGAAGCCCAGCGTATTCAGCGCGGTGAAGACAGCATTAAAGTGATGGTACGCTTACCTGCCGAAGAACGTGAATCACTACACACACTCGATAACCTCAGAATCACTCTACCTAACAACTCCACGGTAAACCTCAATCAAGTAGCTAAGATAACACGTGGTAAATCTCCACCCAGTATCATCCGCCAGGACGGCTCACGCGTCTACACAATCTCAGCCTCACGTGCTAGTAGAAGTGTAGATACCAACACCATTGCCGAAAACATGACCCCCATCATCAATCAAATTGTCAATGCGCACCCTAATATGAGCTGGAGATACACTGGCTCAATAGCCGAAACAAAAGAGAATAAACAGCGTATCTGGGTAACTGGCGGACTCTTACTCTTTACCATCTTTACCCTTCTAGCCATCCCCTTCCGCTCAATTACCCAGCCCATCTTTGTCCTGTTAGCAATCCCCTTCGGGGCTGTTGGCGCTATCTTTGGTCATATTATCATGGATATCACACCATCCTTCTTTAGCTTTTTTGGTCTACTTGCCCTCACAGGCGTGGTCGTAAATGACTCTCTAGTCATGGTGGACTTTACCAATGTAAAAAGACGTGAAGGAGCCTCCGCATATGACGCTGTAATCCACTCAGGAGCTTCCAGATTCCGCCCTATCCTACTCACATCCATGACCACTTTCGTAGGGCTTATACCACTCATCTTTGAGAGCTCTATCCAGGCTCAGACTCTCATACCCATGGCTGTATCACTAGCCTTTGGTATTCTCTTTGCCACTGTGATCACCCTCTTCCTTATCCCCTGCGCCTACCTCGCTACAGAAGACCTAAAAAACCTTTTCCGTAAACTCCTTGGCATGCAAGCTCAGTCATAGCTATTAGCCTCTGCTTTTTAGAAATCTTTCTGTGAGTTCCGCCTGTTTCGTGGTTCAATGCCCTCCAGAAAATTTATGGACTCCCTCTTTCCAGAATCCATCCCCGCGGCATCTGGCCCAGTGGAAACAGCCTCAGATGCGCCGCTGGCTGCACGCATGAGACCTCTCACACTATCTGAGGTAGCAGGGCAAAGACATATCCTTGCCGAAGGTAAGCTACTACGCCGTGCCATTGAGTCAGATCGCTTTTCTTCACTCATCTTCTACGGCCCACCAGGCACTGGTAAAACTACACTAGCAACCGTAATCGCTCAAAGTACCGATAGCCGTTTTGAAATGCTTAACGGTGTAGAATCTAATGTCGCTGAGATCCGAGAAAAAATCTCCCAAGCGGAGAAATGGCGTCAGCTACGTAGCCAGACTACCATTCTATTTATAGATGAAATACACCGCTTTAACAAAGCACAACAAGACGTCCTACTACCCCACGTCGAGCGTGGCACGGTAAGGTTCATCGGTGCCACCACACATAATCCATACTTCTACGTTAATTCCCCACTCGTCTCACGGTCTCAAATCTTTCAACTAGAACCAATTCCTAACGAAGACCTCATCAGCCTCATGCATCGCTCCATCTCTGATGACACGCGTGGCCTTGGTAAACTTCAAATCACCGCAGCCCCCGCGGCACTTGCACACATTGCAGAGAAATCAGATGGTGATGCCCGCCGCTGCCTCACAGCATTAGAACTGGCCGCTTTCACCACACCCGAAGGTAAAACCGGTGATATCCACATTACGCTCGAAGTAGCCGAGGAGTCCATACAGCAAAAAGCCATCGTCTACGATGCAGATGGAGATGCTCACTATGATACTATATCCGCATTTATCAAATCTATCCGCGGCTCAGATCCAGATGCCGCCCTCTACTGGCTCGCAAAAATGCTCACTGCAGGAGAAGACCCTCGCTTCATTGCACGTAGACTCGTCATCTCAGCTAGTGAAGACATCGGCCTAGCAGACTCTAATGCCCTGCGTGTAGCCATGGACGCCCAACAAGCCTATGAATTTATTGGTATGCCCGAAGGCCGTATCCCCCTAGCACACGCCACCGTCTACCTCGCCACCGCACCTAAGTCGAACTCAGCCTACGCAGCGCTGGGAGCAGCCATACAAGATATTAAAGAAGGCCGTACCCTTGCCGTCCCAAAACATCTCAGAACTACCACATGTAAAAAAATCGCTAAAGCATCTGGCACCACCACTGAGGAGCTTACCTATTTTTATGCTCACGACTATGAAGGCAGCTACGTGCCACAAGCATATTTACCAGAGGGTAAAACCTACTACACCCCCACGGAAAACGGGCTAGAAAAACGTATCAAAGAACGTCTAAATTACTGGAGGGAAAATTATAAAACTTAACTAATAAGAATAAAAAAAGCCGCCCGCATCCGGATACCCCCCAGTAACAGACGCGAACGACCACCCTTAATACTCAAGAAAACTGACTACTTTTTCATTTCCATCTCTTTTTTCTTCATTTCCATTTTTTTCCAGTGTGAATCAGCCTTAACAAGGTGCCCTGCAGTGCCTTTAGCAAACATCCCCTGAATTTTAGCATTCTTGTTCAAATAGATTTTTCCATCAATAACGGTAAATGCGGTAGGGTCTGACTCAAATTTCTTTCCGAGGCTCATACCGAATGCGCAGTACCCATCATATTGAGGAAGAAACTTAGCCGGCTCTTTATCAAACATTGCCTTAGTTCCTGCACTCACAAACTGGTAAGTCTTGCCATTATACTCTGAAGTAAACTTATCAGTGCCCATATTAGCTTTACCAGCAGCTATGTAACAAACTGGACAATATCCACCGAGAGCGAGCTCCTTTTTCATCTCTTTGGTAGGCGCAGCGTTAACACTGAATGTAAGTGCTATAAAAACGGTGATCATTTTAATTAATTTCATATCTATTATTTGGTTCTAGTTTTGGTTTACCCATGGATGGCCTAGACTAACTAGCCTTCATCACCTGGATAGCAGTAAGAGTGAGCTCCCTCTAAACTATTCCATCAAAGTTCATTCCTCAAGTATCAGTCAATCTGCAAAAAACAATCAAAAGGGCTTAGCACCATGGTGTTCTTTTTTTACCCCTTGCTTGACGAAACGCCATAGCTAGCTATGAGTTTCGCCATGCAAGAGTCAATGCAGGGCAAGGAAGAAAATATCACTGAAGAAAACGAGGCTGACACCACTACTCCTGAGCAAGAAGTAGCTAACTCCGCCTCGGCGGATAAGGATGCCACTGAGGAGACCTCAGAACCTGAGCTAGACCCTATGGAAGCTCTTCAGCTGGAAGTCGCCAAGTGGAAAGATCAAGCCATCCGTAGTGCAGCTGAGCTAGATAATTACCGCAAGCGTATGGCACGTGAAAAGCAAGACTCCGTACGCTACGGAAACCAGCGCCTACTAGAAGAACTTCTCCCAGTACTAGATAACTTTAATATGGGCATGCAAGCAGCAGCCCAAGAACAAGGATCTATGCTCTACATGGGTATGGATATGGTGCAAAAGCAGATTATCGAATTCCTATCTGCGCAGGGCGTAGAAGAAGTACCCGCAGACGCCGGCTCCGAGTTTGACCCCAATGTTCACGAGGCCATCAGCCAAGAAATAAGTGAGGAAGTTGAGGACGGTAAAATCATCCGTGTAATCCGTAAAGGCTACCGTATAGGTGAACGCCTACTACGCCCATCCAATGTCACTATAGCTCAAACTGAATCCCCTGAAGAATCAGTAGATAGCGAAACAGCACCTCAATCAGAAAGCGAATAAACATGGCTACCAAACGCGATTACTACGATGTTCTTGGAGCCTCCAAGGATGCTTCAGCTTCTGAGCTTAAAAAAGCTTACCGCAAACTAGCACTCAAATATCACCCAGATAAAAATCCTGATGATGCTAAAGCAGAGGAGCAGTTCAAAGAACTCGGAGAGGCCTATGAAGCGCTGAGTGATGAAGACAAACGTGCTGCCTATGATCGCTACGGACACGCCGCCTTTGAAAACGGTGGTGGTGGCGGCGGCGGCGGTTTCGGCGGTGGTGGTGGCTTTCATGATGCTTCAGATATTTTCTCCCAAGTCTTTGGCGGCGGCGGTGGCTTTGAAGATCTCTTTGGTGGCGGTGGTGGAAGACGTCGCAGAAAACCTTCAGGTAGACAGCCAGGAAGCGATCTACGCTATGACTTAGAGATCTCTCTCGAAGAAGCTGCAGAAGGCATCCAGAAAGAACTCGAAATCGAAAAACTCGAAGCCTGTGATAGCTGTAATAGCAGTGGCTCCAAAAGTGGTAATGGCAGATCAACCTGTACTACCTGTGGCGGCCATGGAGTGGTAACTCGTCAAGGTGGCATTTTTATTCAGCAAATAGAATGCCCAGCCTGCCACGGCTCTGGTCAGACTATATCTGACCCATGCTCAGACTGTAGCGGAGAAGGACGAAAAACAGAAACCTCACGTATCAAAATCAACATCCCAGCTGGTGTAGATGATGGCACACGCCTCAGATCCACTGGTAATGGCGATGCCGGTATGCGCGGGGGTCAGCCTGGCGACCTCTACGTTTTCCTCCATATCAAAAAGCACGAAATTTTTGAACGTGATGGTGATGACCTCTTCTGTGAGGTTCCTATGCCCTTCTCTACAGCGGCCCTAGGTGGTGAACTAGAAGTCCCCACGCTAGAAGGGCGTTCATCCATCAAAGTACCTGCCGGCACTCAGGGAGGCACCACCTTCAGGCTACGTAACCGTGGCATCAAAGATCTGCGCACAGGAGGAAAAGGAGACCTACACATTGAAGTGCAGGTAGAAGTCCCCACAAAGCTTAACAGTGAGCAGAAAGATAAGCTTACTGAATTTTCTGAATCTATCGGTGAAGAAAATAACCCCATGCAGGAATCATTCTTCGAGAAAGCTAAAAAATTCTTTGGTGCCTAATCCTAGCATGTAGGCATAGCTCTCAGAGATTATGAACCGCTACTACCTACCTTCCTCAGAATGGCAGAGCCACACGCTATGCATAACTGGCGAAGAGGCGCGCCATGCCACACGTGTCATGCGCGTGCAGCTAGGTGCACAGGTAGAAATTATCGATGGCTGTGGGAAATCCGCCGTCTGTATTATTACACACATCGAACGCAGTATTTTACACTGTGAGATTCAACACCAGAAATCTCACCCAGCCCCGCAGTTCCCCGTCACCCTCTGCCAGTCTATTCCCAAGGGAGGTAATATGGAACTTATCGTCCAGAAAGCTGTTGAGCTAGGAGTAAATACCATCCAGCCACTCATAACCCAACGCACCGTAGCTAGGCCAGATACACTCGAAAAAAAACAAGCTAAGTGGCAACGCATCGCACTAGAAGCCTGTAAACAGTGTGGCCAGAACTACCTCCCAAAAGTAGCTGCACCACTTAATTTCCAACCATGGATCTCTCAGCTGGAAAAATTTGACACCTCCATCATCGCCTCTCTGGATGATCAAGCTCTCCACCTCAAAGAGCACCTAACAAATAACCCTCTAAAAGGTAGCATAGCACTGCTCATCGGACCAGAGGGAGACTTCTCCCCAGATGAATACACTCAGGCCTATAATGCTGGGTTTCAGCCGATCAGCTTCGGAGGGATTATCATGCGCGTGGAAACGGCATCAATATACGGCCTAAGCGTCATTCAGCACGAGATTACGTCTAGCTAATTTCTCTGCATTTGCTTTTAAAATCCATCATCAGCTGAATCATAACGGCCTTATTATAAATAGGTTGCATGTGAACATGGTCACTATTTACTAGCTTTCTAAGACTAGTTTGACACCGCCATAGTAATCGAGTATTTTGATATTCTATCCTTATTTTAAAAGAATATCATTTTATGGGCTCATCATTGTTATCACTTACACATACCGCCGCTGCTATCCTCTTCACCGCCACCGCCCTACCGCTAAGTGCATGGTCGCCAGGCACTGGAAACGAAGCAGCAACCGTAGGATTCTCTGTAGATACAAAATCACGGAATGATGTGATATCTTTTTGGCACTGTGTTTATATGGAGTCTGAAGGTTTTGAGAATACCCCTCCCTCATCCCTGAACTTTAAAAATGATGTACAACGCAGAGTAAACTATTACCGTGCAATGGCAGGGCTAAATGCCAATATTAACCTCACAAGCAGCGCTACTGTTATTATTAATACTGCCACCCCTTCTGTAGCAAGCCCCAGCCCCACCACTACCAAACAAGAGGCTGCTCAAGCCGCCGCTGAAATGCTCTCAGCAAACTCATCAGAGTTTATCGCACCCAATGGAGGAGTGGCTAATGGCACTCAAAATCCTCATTCCCCCCCTAGTAGCTGGTCTTCAGATGGAGCCGTCGCCCGTAATGGCGCATTTAACTCAAATCTAGCAGTAGGGGTTTACGGACCAGCTGCCATTGACGCCTACATTTCTGAGGATGCTCAGTCCGCAGCTGGCTCTGAGAATGATGAAGTAGGCCATCGCCGGTTAATCCTTCAAACTCGCCTTCAAGAACTTGCTACTGGTGATACTACAGGTAGTGGGGATACTAGTAATGGAGGAAGCTTCGATGCAAATGCACTCTACATTAGAGGTAACCTATTAAGCTCTCCTCCCATACAATTTGTTCCATGGCCAAATTCTGGATATATCCCAGAAGCCATTACTCCTGAGCGATGGTCACTTAGCTATCCAGGCGCAGACTTCACCTCTGCAGTGGTAAATGTAACAAATGTAACTGGAGCGAACCTACCAGTCACTATCCAGTCTACCTCTGCTAACTTTGGTGATGAAACCATCATCTGGCAATTTAACCAAAGCCTTCCTACTGCCGTAATCACAGACCAAGTATACAACATTAGTATATCTAACATAGGTATTAATGGCTCAGTTATAAATCATAGTTACCAAGTAATCGTTATTAATCCAGACCGCCTTTCAGAAAGTACCGACCTCATCGGCAGCTCTACCCCTCCAGATAGCGGCGCTAACTACTTCTTTAATCCAGTAGATCACGCAGAGGAATACGAACTTGATGTATCAACTCTAATAAATGCCACTTGGAATGAAGGTGCTGAAAACTCTGAAATAAATGTTAATCCCGTCACCATCATTGACAACACAGATATCGCGTATGAATTACGCTCTTCTTTTACAAGTACAGTCGGAAATGGCAATTTCTGGGATACAGGAACGCAAGCATTTAGACTAGCATTCCCCAGAAATGAAATAGGAGCCTTCCAAGCATTTGAGATAAACCGCACCCTAATCCCTCGGGCAGATGGCGCCATTAAATTCCGCCTACGCAGGGGATTTATAGGTAATGCCACCGAGTTTGCCGTTCAGTCTTCCATAGACGGTGGTGCCACCTGGAATGACCGTGCCGTTTTTAATGGTAGTAGTAGCGGTCTAGTAGACTCAGCCTTCAACTCGCAGACTATCAACCTTCCCAATACTGGCACAGAGACTCTCGTGCGCTTTGTTATACGCCAAGTTGGGCTTAATGGCGTTTTCAGCTTTGATAACCCAGCTGTTAGCTCGTTCGAAATTGGTGTTTTTCTCGACAATATTGAACCAGTAAACTGCGATACCCTAGAGTCACTCCCAGCCACAACTTATGGCGCAAGTGTAAGCTCGGTACCTCTTAATAACACTACAGGAGGAGGCACACTCGTAACTGACGCCACTTATACTCTCCGCCTTCGCGTCAGAGTGGGTTGTCACTGGTTTCCCTTTGGCCAATCACTTGATGTAACACCTACTCCAGCGGCCAGCCTCAGTGCTTATGATCTATGGTTTCGTGGACAGTTCGCCATTATTGGTAGTTTCTCTGATGATTATGACCAGGATGGTATCTCCAACGGTGCCGAGCGTATATTTGGCCTGAATCCACTCGATTCATCTGATGCTAGCGCAGCTCTCACTCCAGTAATTTCTGCAGGAAATTTACAGCTTAGTCACCCAGTTATACCCAATGAAATGATCACGGCAGAATACTCCACCACGCTTCTACCTAACAGCTGGACCCCTGCAACAGTCAATATATCCAACGGCATAGCAACCGCTTCAGTATCAGTAACTCACAGCGATTCCTGCTTTATCCGTTGGATCACTAATCCTTAACTACTTCTATGGAGTTTTAGCGCTTTCGCGTAATAGATGCCTTATAGACATCCACAGCACGGACGATCGCACTAGATAGCGTCTGCTGATAGACAGGTGAGTTAATCTTAGTAGCCTCAGTACGGTTAGATAGGAAGCCACCTTCAAATAATATTGCGGGAACCTTAATACCTGTAAGTACATTAAAGCGCGCACGCTTAATCCCGCGGTCAATAATTCTATAATTATTTCCCCGAGGATTATTCAAATAAAGCAATGTACGACCATGAACAGCTGTAGCGAGAGCAATACTAGCTGAGTCCATAATATTCCCCGGTACTATTTTAAAGTCGCGCTCTCTAACACCTCTCCCTACGTGGGGAACACCCACAGGAGAAACTGTAAATGTTTCTATACCACTGGCGGCACGCGATTTGGCGGCATTAAAATGAATACTAATAAAAATAGCATTTTTATACCTATTAGCAATTGCTACTCTATTGGCGAGACTAATGAAAACATCGCTATTACGCGTCATCACTACACGGTAACCTTTCTTTTGTAGCATATCTCTTACTAGGCGCGCTACCTTCAGCGCATAGAACTTCTCAGTTCCTAGATACCCCACAGCTCCAGAATCATTACCACCATGTCCAGCATCAATGACTACCGTATTAAATACAGTAGCACTATTAATATAGGAAGGCCTCATCACTGGCTCTATGAGTTTCACCAAGTCAGTGCGTGCGATGAAATATTTACCCTTCAGTGGCACTATAGGATAGCTTAAGATGAACAGCACACCATTCATGCGGCATTGGTAAGATCCAGATTTAAACTGCAGCTTCACCCCCGCATTTTCCAGAGTCACCCCCCCCCCCTGAGTAGTCAATTTCTGAAAACCGTAGAATGTTTTCACATTATTAAGGCTCACGTACTCATTGCCTTTATGCTGCACAGGCGCCCAAGGGAATCCCTGTCCATAGCTAGTCAAAGCCCCACAATAAAGTAGGCAAAACGTAAGACAAAAAGTAACAGAAAGGCGCAAATTTTTTACCATCGGAAGGTATTAAAGTTAAAGATCAGCAGGGCCATAGAATAATACGCCAAAGTAGTAATGACAACGGAATTTCTTTATAATGAAATATCTATAAATTATGCTCACTGGACACCGTCACCACACGCTGCTAGGCGTATGGCCATGGAAAACATATCTCCTATCGGAAACTACCGTGCTCAGTGGGGCGAAGGCCCTATCTGGTGGAATGATCGCTTACTCTACGTCGATATCGAAAAGCATACCGTCCTGGAGTTCGATCCTAAATCTGGCCTTGAAAAATCTTGGAATCTACATGCTACCGTAGGGCGGGTAGGAACTATCGTACCACGCGCAGAGGGATCTGGCCTAGTAGTCGCAGGAGACAATGGACTCCACTTTCTAGACCGCGAAACGGGTAAGACTTCTGCTATTACTGACCCTGAAACGACCAAAAATAACAATCGCTTCAATGATGGTAAATGCTCTCCAGATGGTCGCTTCTTCGCCGGCACTATTAGCCTAGTTAAAGAACAAGGTGACGCATCCCTGTACCGCCTAGATTCAGACCTATCACTACACACAGCTTATAGTGGTGTGACCAATTCTAACGGGATCATCTGGAGTGCTGATGGAAATACCTGCTACTACATTGATACGCCTCGCCTCGCCGTCATCGCATTTGATTACTCAGCAGAGACAGGCCTACTAAGTAATGAGCGCACGGCATTCTCCACCAGTGCTATAAATGCCTCCCCAGACGGCATGACCATGGACGAACAAGGTAATCTCTGGATCGCCTTCTGTCACGGTGCCTGCGTAGCGTGCTATGACCCGGCTACCGGTAAAGAGCTTCACCGCGTAGAACTACCCTGCCTGGAAACTACTGCATGCTCCTTTGGTGGCGAAAATTTTGATGATCTCTACGTCACCACTGGTATCCATAAAACAGAAGTAGAAGAGCACGCTGGCAGGCTCTTTGTCATCAAAGGCCTTGGGGTAAAAGGTATCCCCGCCACGCCATTCAATGGCTAGTAAGAACATACCCTCAGCGTCTGAAGAGAGGAGTCCAGTAACAGGTCGCTTTGGCGGTTCCTGCCTTATTTTGGTAAGATAAATATGAGGGCTCCAGCTCTTCGCCATACCCCTTCTGCTGTAATTATCAGATAGATTTTCAAAATAAGGCTAATGAAGCCTTAGATATGGAGCTCTATAACAACAAAAAATGAGAGCCTACCTTTACAGTAGACTCTCATTTAACCAGACAACTGAATAATACTACTCAGTAAATTTTTGGTTAATTAGAATGAGTAGCTAAGTGATACACCACCGTAGAAGAGGTCTTCACTTCTACCTGTGCGGAAATCACTAGCAAGGTCACTGTCAGCACCTACAAACTTAAGGTAAGGAGTAAGAGTAAACTTCTCGCTGATTGACCATGGTGTAGCTACAGAAATGTAGTAGTGGTTGAAGCCATCACGACCACCACCGTTTACATCACTGTTGTAACTGAAGCTCCATGCTGCACCAACTGCAACATCAAGGTTTACACATGGTGAAAGCTCCCAGCTTTTAGTTCCCTCAAGCTCAAGGTATTCACCTTCAGTTGTGTCTCTACCACCGCTACGACCGTTAAAGTCATCGTAAAAGTTAAGCGATACACCGATTCCGTTTTTAAACTCAGTGGCAAGACCGATAAAATATTCATCAGAATAACTACCTGAACCAGCAAAGTCATAATAAGTGTAACCTACGCTTAGATCGATAGCACCAAAGCTCTTACTAAGACCGATGTAGTAATCGATTTCTTCGAAGTCACCACCATTTGAACCTTCAGAATCTCCATACCAAACACCTGCGTTAAGGTTGATACCGCTACCCAGATCGTAGTTAAGGTCAATACCAACATCGATGAGGCCGTCATCGCCAAGCTCAACACCACGGAATTCGTAGATGCTATGGAAGCCTGTATAGAGCTCTGCTTCGAGTTCAGCGTGTGCCGCGGAAGTTGCGGCAAGCATTGTGCCGCCGACTAGGATTGATTTAATTGCTTGTTTCATAATCATAATTGCTTAATTGGTAAGCAAAATAGATTTTAGCACAGCGTGTGCCAACGTGAAATATTTTTTTTTGAAAAACTAACGTCTAAAATTGATTCCTTATTTTAGCTATATATCAAAAGAACCTGAAATCTCACAAAAAAACTAAATTATAGTTTATCTAGATAATAGACTGACAGAATGAGATCTCCCTACTTGGCCTCAAGGCAATCTAGTCATTATATACACAATTAATAGAATAAGCATTTCATCTCCAATATAGACAATATACTCAAACACTCTATATCTATCCAATAGCATGTTGCAGATGACCCTCCATTTATATAGGGGAAGACTGGATTACAGCCGTTAAAATGCAGCTTAATTTCACCACTCAGAAAAACTTGGCACACCACATGCTATGAGTTATTTGAATTAGTCCAACTAAACATGATGAAAACTACCATCCAACTAACCGTCCTGACATGCCTTATGGCATTCCTCAGCATGATGCCTGCCGCCAACGCGGAAATCATCGATCCTAAAATCGACGACTACCAAGTTACCACTGAAATGCTCGACTCCGAACATGATGACTACGACGAAGGCGCTGTCGACCTAATCGGAAAAAGCATCTATAAATACATGCAACTAGGTGGTGATACCTCAGCACTCACTATAGAGCAAAAAAATGCAGCTGAAGGCTACTACGATCGCTACGAAGACGCTCCATTCTTCGGTTTATCGAATCTATGGATCCTTTTATGTGCATTTCTCGTATTCATAATGCACCTCGGCTTCTCATGTATTGAGTCAGGTCTCTGTCAGAGAAAGAACACAGTGAACATTCTCTTCAAAAACGTGTTCATTATCTGTGCAGGACTTTTACTCTATGCCGTTTGGGGCTTCAATGCAATGTATCCTGGTGACTTCGGCGGCATCTTCGCCCCTGGTTCACCTATCTCTAATGCCGACTACGGCGCCACTGACATTTCATATGGTGGCACAGGCCTCTGTCAGACAGGCTTTGCTGACTTCATTTTCCAAGCTATGTTCGCAGCAACAGCGGCAACAATCGTATCCGGTGCCGTAGCTGAGCGAGTTAAGCTCTCTAGTTTCATGATCTTTGCAGTTCTCCTCGTTGGCTTTGCCTACCCAATTACAGGTAGCTGGAAGTGGGGTGGCGGAATGCTAGACGGAATGGGATTCTATGACTTCGCTGGTTCTTCAGTAGTTCACGCATTTGGTGGCTTCGCAGCACTGGCATGTGTTATTATACTCGGGCCGCGCAAGGGCAAATACACTAAGAGTGGCGTAAAGCCGATTCTCCCGTCCAATATGCCTCTGGCCACCATCGGAGCATTCCTCCTCTGGTTCGGATGGTTTGGTTTCAACGGAGGTTCCGTACTCTCTGCAGATCCAAGCAGTATCTCATACGTCATCGTCACCACAGCACTCGGTGCTTCAGCTGGCGGTATTGCCTGCCTGTTCTTCTCATGGGGCGTGCTGAAAAAGCCTGATCTTTCCATGTCACTTAACGGTATCCTAGCAGGCCTAGTAGGTGTAACAGCTGGTGCTGACCAACTCACTCTCATTGGCTCAGTAATCGCAGGTGGAATTGCAGGTATCCTCGTAGTAGTCTCTGTTCTCTTCCTTGATAAGGTCAAGATTGATGATCCAGTAGGCGCCATTTCAGTCCACGGCACATGTGGTATCTGGGGCACGATCTGTATCGGATTTCCGTTCCTTACAAAAGCAGATGTTGAAACATCATTCATCACACAGCTTATTGGAACTGCCGCCATCGGAGCATTTGCATTCATCTTCTCCTTCGTCGTATTTTCCATCATCAAACTCGTTATGGGAGTAAGAGTTGATGAACAGGAAGAAATTGAAGGCCTTGACGTAGCAGAGCACGGAGTGCCAGCCTACAATGAATAATCTCTTGCTGTATTCATAATCTAATAATAACCACCACCGGAAAGGCATCATGCCTTTCCGGTTTTTTTATGCTAATTTTTACAGGCTGAGCTTTGCAATTTCTCACTTATCAGACTAGACTCTCCTCGCCAAAACATGCGCTACCTTCTGATAGATAACTCAAACACCCGTACCAAGCTTACGCTCTCTAGCCGTGATAGACTGGAAGATTGGCTATGCGTTATCCCTACAAATGACGTTACAGAGCAAACACTAGCAGAAAAACTCCAAGGTATCTCATACGATGCCACGCTCGTTAGCTCCGTTGTTCCAGAGAAAGCACAGGTAATGAAAGAGTTCTTCTCTAAGAAGCCCTGTCACCTACTCAGCCATCAAAGCAAGCTACCTATCGGTATTAATTACCCAAAACCTGAACAAATCGGTGCAGACCGCTTGGCCAATGCAGCTGCCGCCCACGAACTATACGGAAGCCCAGCTATCGTCTTAGATTTTGGCACCGCTGTCACCTTTGACATCATCACACAGGACGATGGTAAAAAACCTATTTACCAAGGTGGAGTCATCGCCCCCGGTCTGGCATCCATGACAGAAGGACTAGCACGCCGCACGGCACTACTCCCACACATCGAACTCGAAGAGCCTAAACAAGCCATCGGAAAATCCACAGAACAAGCCATGCTTGCCGGTGCCGTATACGGATATCGAGGACTCGTCCGGCAAATCATCAAACAAATTCAAGACGAAATCCCCCAAGGGGCAGCCATCATCGCCACTGGTGGTGATGCCTCCCTCATCTCCAGGGGGCTTCCGGAAATTAAACACCACTGCTCACAGCTTACCCTCCAGGGCTTACGCCTCATCGCCACCCTTAACCTATAGATAATGATCGCTTCACACATCCACACCGCACTAGGCATTGATTTTGGTGGCACCTCTGTAAAATTTGGAGTCGTGCAAGGCCATGACGTTATCGATAGAGTTCCACCTATTGCCACAGATGATTACACGGAGCCGGCACCATTAATAGACGCCATCGCCCGTGTTATCGAAGACCTCCGCGCCCGTCACCCCAGTATCACCAGCATCGGCGTAGGAGTCCCAGGCTTTGTAAACTTCCGCACCGGCACTATTCACAACCTAACCAACGTTCCCGGCTGGGTAAAAATCCCACTGCGTGAAATCCTGCACCAGCGCACTGGGCTACCAGTCACGGTGGAGAACGATGCCAACTGTATGGCTTACGCAGAATGGAAACAAGGTGCCGGCAGAGGTATGGAGCACCTCGTCTGCCTCACCCTAGGCACCGGTGTAGGTGGTGGTATTATCACCCACGGCCACTTACTTCGCGGAGCACAATCAGTAGCAGGGGAACCCGGCCAAACATCCATTAATTACCAAGGTAGAAAAGGAGCCTATGGCAACCTAGGTTCACTAGAAGACTACATTGGTAATAACGAAATCGCCGCAGACGCGCGTGACCATTACCTCGCCAAGGGCTATGAACGTAGCATCACAGACTGCACACCCGCCGCCCTCGCCACCGCCGCATCCGAAGGAGACCAGATCGCTATTGAGATCTGGCAAAATATAGCTGCTAAACTTGCCACTGCAGCACTTAATGCCTGTTGGCTCCTAAACCCAGAAGCCATCATCATTGGCGGCGGTGTAGCCAAAGCGGGGGCCGTCCTCTTTGACCCACTCAAAGAAAACATCAACAGTCAACTCGCAGCAGCATTTAGCGAAAACCTACAAATCCTACCTGCAGCATTCAGTAATGATGCAGGACTCATCGGCGCAGCAGCACTATCGCTCGAAGAAGCAGATAATTCTCCACCTCTGGCATAATTTATCGTGCCAAATCCATCTTCCATGCCTAGCCTCAACAGCAAACTTTCAAAACCATGACCCAAATCGGCAATCTTAATCTAAATCCATCTACACCGTTTTTCATCCTTGGCCCCTGCGGCCTGGAATCAGAAGACTTCGCCTGGGAAATGGCGCGCGCCCTTAAGGAAATAGCCGATCGCACCGGAATCCAATTTATCTTTAAAGCATCCTACGACAAAGCGAACAGAACCTCCGTAGACTCCTTCCGCGGACCTGGCGTTACCGAGGGTTGCCGTATCCTTGGGGAAATTGGTAAAGAGCTTGGCCTTCCAGTCACCACAGACATCCACACCCCCCAAGAAGCAGAAATAGCTGCTGAAACTGTAGACTTCCTTCAAGTCCCAGCCTTCCTTTGTCGGCAAACTGACCTACTAGAGGCATGTGCTAAAACTGGCCGACCACTTAATGTAAAAAAAGGTCAATTTCTCGCCCCATGGGACGTCTCCAACATCGCAGAAAAGCTAACACACTTTGGTTGTGAACACTTCTACCTTACTGAGCGCGGTACTAGCTTTGGTTATAACAATCTAGTTACAGATATGCGCTCACTCTACTGGATGAGAGACATGGGCATCAAAGTCATCTTTGACGCCACTCATTCCGTACAGCGCCCCGGAGGCCTGGGGGGCACAACAGGCGGAGATGGTGAGCTAGCCCCCGTACTCGCTCGCGCAGCCGTTGCCACCGGTGTGGACGGTGTATTTATGGAAACACACCTAAACCCAGAAAAAGCCTTCTCAGACGGACCAAACCAAATCCCTCTGACTGAAATTGAAGCTGTCCTCACCAAGCTACTTGCCGTGCACAAAGCCGCACACGGCTAATAGACAACGTCATAAAAACTGTGTTAGTAAAATCAAAGCATAAACAGCCGTGGCTTGCCCACCGGATAATCTGTGTCGGTTTACTTACACTAAGCTCTATCTCTTCGGTCTCAGCGGAAACACCCACACAGACAAAAACCGAAGAAGAGCCCATTAAGGGAACCTTCCCCACACTAGATATACTACCAGAAGGCAGTATCCTGCGCCGTGTTAGGCTACCGCGCTATGATGAGAACTTTAGCCCTACCTCACTGCTCACGGCAGACAGCATGACCGTGCTTGATAAACAGCGCATAGCCGCCGTGGATGTAAGTATCAACCTCTACGCAAAAGACGGAAGTATAGATGCACGCTCAAAAATGCGGCGCGCCATCTACGACCAGAAACTCTCCACCCTGAATGCCAGCGAAGCTATCTTTATTGAAGGTAAAGGCTACCGAGCCAATGGCACAGGGATAATATTTGATTGGCTAAACAGTCAAGGCCTTCTGTTAGGCCCAGTAAAGACAGAATTTAAAAGAACTCTACCTCCTAAGTCCACCGCCATGAAGTTACAGCCATCAACAGTTCCCGGGCGCTCCATCGCCAGATCACTCATGTTAGTCACCAGTCTGAGCACAAGCGCCATGGCTGAACCACCCGCTAAGCTGACCTCAGCGCAGCTGGAAGAATTTGATAACCATGCACGCCCCATAAAAGACCTTATCGCGATCGAGCAACAGAAGACTCACAGCTCACTCCAAGAGGATACACAACGTCACAAAAAGGCCAGAGCCGCTATGGAACCCTTCCTAAAAAAGGTCAATCAAAGCAACCTGCTCATCAGCACCACTGATGCAAAAAGGGATACCGCAGAATCTAAAAAAGAATCTAAAAGCCAAGGCCAAGGCCAAGAGATTAACAAAAAGCCAGAAATCCAAACCCTTAAAATCAGCTGTGATGGCGGCCTCTACTTTGACACAGACACCGGTATTCTTGCCTACCTCAAGAACATCCGCCTCACCGAGACCAGCTTTAACCTCACCTGCTCAGACGAGCTTAAGGTTTTCCTCGAAAAATCACCCGAAGCCAAAACAGAGAATAAAAAGAAAGGAGAGCTCTCCAAGTTTGGAGAACTCGAGCGTATCATTGCCACCGGCAATGTAAAAATCACTCGCAAAGACGAGCAAGGCAGAACCTTTATCGCCACTGCAGAAAGCTCAAGCTATAATGCTAAAACAGGTGAAATGATACTAAAAGGCGGTAAACCTCGGCTCCAGCTAGGACCTAACCAATTCCTTCAATCACTCGCCCCAGGCCAGTGGATCCGTATTCTACGCAATGGTAAATTTATCACAGAAGGAAAATGGACCATGGTAACTCCATTACCACAAGGTAAAGGTAAAGGTAAAGGTAAACGATAACTCACCTCACCATATATTAGTCTACCCAAATACCCCCCTCTCCATCTTCTTCCCCAAACTATGAAAAGTAACCCGTCACCTAAAGCCGAAGGCCCTATCAAAGTAGGCACGGCAAAGCGTAGAGCTACATCCACGCTACTAGAAGCAGAAGGGCTAATGAAAAGCTACGGTGGCCGCACTGTAGTCAATAACGTCTGCCTCTCAGTACGTGAAGGTGAAATCGTAGGCCTCCTAGGTCCTAATGGTGCCGGTAAAACAACCTCATTTTACATGATCGCCGGTTTAATCCCGCCGGATGCAGGTATCGTCCGCTTCAGTGGAAATGAAATCTCCACCCTACCCATGCACAAGCGTGCCAGACTAGGTATGGGCTATCTCCCGCAGGAGGAATCCATCTTTCGCCACCTAAGCGTTGAAGGAAATCTTATGGCCGTGTTAGAAACCCGTAGTGACCTCAGCCGTAAGCAGCGCCAAATGAGAGTAGATGAACTACTAGAAAGATTTAACATTACCAAGCTCCGCAAGTCTGAGGCCCTTGCCCTATCTGGTGGTGAGAAACGCCGCCTAGTCATTGCTCGCTCACTCTGTACAGACCCATCACTACTCATGTTAGATGAGCCCTTTGGTGGAGTGGACCCAATTGCTGTAGGTGACATTCAGAAAATTGTCTGCGATCTCCGTGATCAAGATGGCCTCTCCATTCTTATTACAGATCACAACGTCCGCGAGACCCTACACATAGTAGACCACGCCTACCTCCTCCACGAAGGTAAACTCATCCTTGAGGGCGAAGCCAAAGAAATAGCTGAAAATCCCCTTGCACGGAAACACTATCTGGGAGAAAGTTTTGTATTGTAGTAATACAGAAATTTCTGCTGTTTTCTAAAACAGCCTAACAACAAACCAGAAAGGAACCCCAAGATGCAAATAGCAAATGCCCATACTCACATAACCGTAACCGTCAGACACGAGGAAATCACTGACTCTTTGCGCGACTATGTGACCAAAAAAATCCAAGGCATACACCTCGATTATCCAAAAATCGTAGAAGCAAAAGCCATCCTCGACGTTCAGAAGAACCGCCATATTGCGGAAATCATACTCTTCTGCACAAATCATATCACCATCGATGCCTCCACTGAAGGCAAAGACATGTATGCAGCTATTGACGAGACTATCTCTAAAATCACTCGTCGTATGCGCAAACACAAAACACGCCTGTTAAAAAAACAGCGCGCTAACAGAGGGCAGGACACAATCCGCCATCTAGATGAAAAAGTCTACGCAGCTGACTTCCTAGACGTAGTCCCAGACGAAGAGCCGGAACATGATCCAGAGCCTATGATCATTCACCGCGAGGGCTACCGCATGCGTACCATGCTCAAGGAAGATGCCATCATGGCACTAGAACTATCTGACAAGCCATTTATCGTCTACAATAACGAGCGACGTAATGTCACCCAGATCCTCTACCGCCGTAGTGATGGCGACTACGCCATCATTGAGCCATAAGATAACATCTTAACACTCATCACGGGCTCTACCATTCTGGCAGAGCCCGTTTTTTTTCTGCTCTAACACCACTTGATAGCTGCAGTATAACCACTTCAGTGTTTCACTTCACCGAGAATTAAAACAGTGTCTGTTAATTAATAATTATCAATAGACTACTCTGTTTCCCCGTTCATTAGAGCTTTAGCACGTTTAATTATTTCTTCGAGAGGCACTTCTTCAAATGTGTGGCGTAGGTTCCAGCGGTAGCCGTATTTATCTTTTACCATACCCGTGCGCATTCCCCAGAACTGATCTTGAGGCTCCATGAGAGGTTCAGCTCCGGCCTCCAGAGCTTTTTGAAATGCATCATCACAGTTCTCCACCCAGAGGGCAAACATGCAGGGAGCTTTTTCTCCATCTCCCAGCGCTTTGGCATGCCACGCCGGATCCCCCTCTGATAAATAGACATGGCTGTTTCCCAGCACAAACTCAGCCTGCCCGATACTACCGTCTGGAGCGGTAATACGGTAGAGTTCTACAGCATCAAATGCTTTAGCATAAAAGTCTAGAGCCTCACTGCCATTATCAACAGTAAGGGATAC
This sequence comes from Akkermansiaceae bacterium, assembly GCA_023301765.1. Taxonomy (GTDB): domain Bacteria; phylum Verrucomicrobiota; class Verrucomicrobiia; order Verrucomicrobiales; family Akkermansiaceae; genus Oceaniferula. The sequence goes on from JALZUC010000019.1 coordinate 49,401, forward strand.
AACGAGGGTGGGTTCAAATTCTGCCATGTGCCCTTTTAGCCAAGTGCGCAAGTTCGAGTCAACCCAATAGGAATGTATCCTCCTGAACCAAGCTCCCGGTTTTTATAAGTGTTAGAGCTAAAATTTTAGTCTCTAAATAAAGACTACTGCTACTACATAACATCAACGATTAGCTTTATAAAATCAGACATAGAAATCTATTACCATGGTAGATACTTCATAAAAAAGAAGTCTATTCACCCACTAAGACTAGCGAAAAATCTTATAGCTCACTGCCGTCCCACCAGTCGTCTAGTAACTTTCTCAGGTCCAGTGCTCTCTCCGTATACACCCCTGATAGATTTACTTTCTCATGAGGGTCTTTAGTAAGATTATAAAGCTCAGCTTCACCTGTGAGGTTATCTTTTTTACCAAATTTCAGAGGTGGTGGAAAGTTCTCCTGATTATGGACAATAAGCTTCCACTCACCACGGACGATGTAGCGTGATTCTAGGTTTTTAGCACACTGATCTACTCCCACAATATCGTGGGAGTGATCAGCACCGTAAACGGTATTACGCTTTTTCTGTGCTGCAAGCTCACGCAGATCTATACCCGGCATAGCCGCTGGCACTGTCACTCCTGCAAGATTCAGGATGGTGGGCGCTATATCTATACTAGAGACGGGTGTGGTATTATCCATTAAGGGCGTGATCTTACCTGGCCACTTGATGGTGATCGGAGTGCGGATACCGCCCTCATGCACGTCTTGCTTCGATAACGGTGCAAAGCGAGAATGCTTAGCCGCCTGTATCCACCCGTTATCAGTCACGTAGATCACCACGGTATTTCTACTCAGTCCTCGATTTTCTAATTCGTCTAAAACCTCACCGCAGGTTTGATCAAACCATTCCACCATAGCGTAATAGCGCGCTATGTGGGGCGAGTCTGTGAGGGCTCTATATTTTTCAAAAAGTGCTTTAGGAGGAGTATGAGGGAAATGAGGTAGATACGGTGCATGCCAGATGAAGAAGGGCTTTTGACTATCATTTGCCTCATCAAGAAACTCACGAATATCCGCTATACCATTACGTGAGACCTTCAGGCCTAAGTCTCCGTGTCTAGCTCCGCGTGTAGGGTCACCATGTGTCATGGTGTGATGAAAACCAGCTCGCTTAGGATCAGACTCCCACCATTTACCCGTCTGCATTGTGAGGTAATTAACTTTTTTTAACTCACCTACAATACCTTGCTGCCTGTAGAATTTGTCATAGAGATTCTTGTGCAGGTCAGCTCCTACTGCGGTATTACGTGGGATTTTTTTACCCTCAATAGAACGTAGGTCATTACCAGTGATGCCGTGCTGGTGCGGATAGAGCCCTGTGTAGATGGATGCTAAGGATGGACGGCAGAGTGGAGCTGTAACATAGCCTCTGGTGTATGTGAGTGACTCAGCGGCCAATTTATCTAAGCGCGGAGTTTCTATCTGCTTATGCCCCATGTAGCTATAGTCAGTCCATGACTGATCATCTGATATAATCAAAAGGATATTCGGTTTTTCATCCTTTGCTGACATCTTAGTTACGGGTATCCAAAAAATTACCAGCATTAGAATGATTCTGACGAACATAGCTTAAAATAACACATCACGCTTACCAATAATATCATAATATAAGAAGGGCAGATCAGAAAACGTATGTTAATTTTGTAAAATACTTGACCAAGTCCAAATCTATATGAAGTATATTTGAAGTGTCTGATTTAGCTAACCAATTACGCAAACGAAAAATCCCTGTGACTGCACAGCGGCTGGCCGTTATGCGTACTGTGGAGAAAAATCCGCACTCCACCGCAGATGCCATCATAGACCTAGCGCGGGGCGAGCTGGGGGCGATATCACGGCAGGCAGGCTACAATGTCCTAGGGATGCTATCTGAAAACGGCCTGATCCGCAGGATCCAGCCAGCAGGTTCAGCTACACGTTATGAGTCCCGCGTGGGTGATAACCACCATCATCTGGTATGCAGAAAGTGCCGCTGTATGGTGGATGTGGACTGTGCCGTGGGTGATACACCCTGCCTAACTCCATCCAATGATACAGGCTTTATCATTGACGAGGCAGAAGTTATCTACTGGGGGCTGTGCCCAGAATGCCAAAAAATCAAAGCAGAAAAAATTTCGTAAAACCCCCGATTTAAACAATAAACCCACACACAAACAACCAACCTAATACATATTATGTCCAGTGAATCAAAATGTCCTTTCTTTCAGTCCGCACCATCAGGTGGAGGAACTACCAACGACGATTGGTGGGAAAATCGCCTCAAGGTAGAGCTACTTCATCAGCATTCCACAAAGTCAGACCCTATGGAGGATGACTTTGATTATAAAAAGGAATTTGAAGCTCTCGATCTAGCTGCTTTGAAAAAAGACCTAGAGGCTGTAATGACTGATTCTCAGGACTGGTGGCCAGCCGACTTTGGTAACTACGGCCCACTATTTGTCCGTATGGCGTGGCACAGTGCTGGCACATACCGCACCGGCGATGGCCGCGGTGGTGGAGGCCGTGGGCAGCAGCGTTTTGCACCACTCAATAGCTGGCCAGATAATGGTAATCTTGATAAAGCACGTCGCCTGCTATGGCCCGTAAAACAAAAGTATGGCAAATCAATTTCTTGGGCTGATTTATTTATCCTAACAGGTAATGTAGCTCTCGAGTCTATGGGCTTTAAAACCTTCGGCTTTGCTGGGGGACGCACAGACACATGGGAACCAGATCAAGATGTCTACTGGGGTAGTGAAAAAGAGTGGTTAGCTGAAAGTGGTGGTGAGGGTACTCGCTACAAAGAAGACCGCGAACTCGAAAATCCTCTCGCCGCTGTTCAGATGGGCTTGATTTATGTTAACCCAGAAGGACCAGATGGAAATCCTGACCCACAACTCGCAGCTAACGATATCCGCGAGACCTTTGGCCGCATGGGGATGGATGATGAGGAAACAGTAGCACTCATTGCAGGTGGTCACACCTTTGGTAAGGCACACGGAAATGGCCCTGCAGAAAGTGTAGGCGTAGAGCCGGATTCAGCAGGACTTGAAGAGCAAGGCTTTGGCTGGATGAGTAGTCACGGCTCTGGCAAAGCAGGTGATAGTATCACCAGTGGCCTTGAAGTAACGTGGACACAAGAGCCCGCAAAATGGACTCATTACTTTTTTGAAAACCTCTTCGGCTATGAATGGGAACTCACTAAAAGTCCAGCTGGTGCTCAGCAATGGGTAGCTAAAGATGCAGAGGCCGTCATCCCAGATGCACATGACTCTGAGAAAATGCACCTCCCTACTATGCTAACTACGGACCTATCACTCCGTGTTGATCCTGAGTATGAAAAAATTTCGCGTAGATTTTTAGAGAACCCCGCAGTCTTTGCTGATGCCTTTGCAAGAGCATGGTTTAAACTCACCCACCGTGACATGGGCCCTCGTTCTCGCTACCTCGGTGCGGAAACTCCGACTGAAGAACTCGTCTGGCAAGACCCTATCCCAGCAGTTGATCACGAACTCGTTGAATGCGCAGAAATCGCTACTCTCAAAGACAAAATCTCAGCATCTGGCCTATCTAACAAAGAACTAGTAGATACCGCATGGGCATCTGCCTCCACTTACCGTGGCTCAGACATGCGTGGCGGTGCTAACGGTGCACGTATACGCCTAGCTCCACAAAAAGACTGGGCAGTAAATAATCCCGCACAACTTGCCAAAGTGATAACTAAGCTGGAAGAAATCCAATCCAGTTTTAATACCTCACAGTCTGGAGGTAAAAAAATATCTCTAGCAGACCTCATCGTTCTTGCTGGGGGTGTAGGTGTAGAGCAAGCAGCCAAGAATGGGGGGCATGACGTAAAGGTGCCATTCACTCCGGGCCGTATGGATGCATCTGCTGAGCAGACTGATCTGGATTCCTTTGCGGAACTTGAGCCGGTAGCAGATGGCTTTAGAAACTACCTGAAAGCACGTTTCACAGTGCCTTCTGAGCACTTACTCATTGACCGTGCACAGCTGCTAACACTCACAGCTCCTGAACTAACAGTTCTTCTCGGCGGTCTTCGTGTGCTTGGTGCTAATGCCCCAGGTGATGGCGAAGCTGCTGGTGTGCTAACTACACGAGTAGGGACTCTTAGTAATGATTTCTTTGTTAATCTACTTGATATGAGCACTGAGTGGAAGTCCGCCTCACCATGTGGTAATGCTTATATGGGAGTGAACCGTAAGACGGGTCAGCCAAAGTGGTTTGGCTCGCGCGCTGACCTTGTCTTTGGGTCTAATGCTGTGCTCCGTGCAGTAGCAGAGGTATACGCCTGTGCTGACTCTGAAGAAAAATTTATCACAGACTTTGTAGCAGCATGGCACAAGGTCATGGAGCTAGACCGCTTTGACCTTAGTTAATTCACGCTTCTCATAACAAACAAAAGGCGCGCTGCGGAGAAACTCCACAGTGCGCTTTTTTTCTTAATAAAGATGTTTAGGCCTAACGGCTATCATTATTTTAGTAAGGCCTTCCATGAGCTTTTATATTTAAATAGCCAGATTAGACTGCTTTTACAGATCCTAGCTACCGCTTATAAAAAAACTAGGCGGCTATAAAAGGTTAAGAAAAATGAAAATAGGCGGTTGCAGATACAGTATACCTTTTTAGGTAAGCCTCTGATATTTAAACTTTATCTATAGTAGGTAATGGAATAATTCTGAGAGTAGCTTTATAAAGGTAAAAAAAGAAGTAATCATCAGTGGTAACAGTAACAACATCCAGTTACATTGAGTGATCATTGTATATAACATCTACGCTAAATCCCACTACCTGGTAACCTCAAGATTTCACCCCCTCATGCCGAAGCTATTACTCAATAAAAAAGAGGTAGCGACACACGCTCGTGTGAGTAGATAATCACAAATCAACCAACTAAAATGATCAAAAAACTGACCGTCATCCTGCTGTTATTAAGCAATATAATTGTAGCATCTGAATTACCGAATGTCGTCCTTATCTTTGCTGATGATCTCGGCTACGGTGATTTAGGCTGTTACGGTGCTACTAAGCTACAGACCCCCAATATTGATAAATTAGCAAGCGAGGGCAGACGCTTTACAGATGCCCATTCTGCATCTGCCGTCTGCACAGCCTCGCGCTACGGGCTACTTACAGGTGAATACCCTTTTAGGAAAAACATTTGGGCACCGTGCGGGCATGAACAATCTTTGTTAATTGATACCCATAAGCTTACCCTCAGTCAGCTATTTAAAAATAAAGGTTACGCCACTGCAGCTATAGGTAAATGGCACTTAGGCTTTGGCGTAGGCAAGACGGACTGGAATAAACCGCTACGTCCTGGGCCACTAGAGCTTGGGTTTGATTACTATTTTGGTGTGCCTAAAGTAAATAGTGGATTTCCTTATGTATATGTAGAGAATCACAGGGTAGTCGGGTGGGATCCTAATGACCCCTTATTGATCGATAAGAATATAGCGGCTACCCCCACTCCTGTATTTCCTCCAGAGGCTGGACAGAAAACAGCAAACAAATTCTCAGGAGCTAAGAGAGCACATGAGATTTACCATGATGAGCGCACTGCCACTCTACTCGTTGAAAAGAGTGTAAAATGGATTAATGAAAATAAAGATGATCCTTTCTTCATGTATATTGCCACAACTAATATTCACCACCCATTTACTCCAGCACCACGTTTTAAGGGTACTAGTCAATGTGGACTCTATGGTGACTTTGTCCATGAGCTGGACTGGATGGTCGGTGAAGTGATGAATTCCTTAGAAAAAAATGGATTAGCCGATAATACATTGGTGATTTTCACTAGTGATAACGGAGGTATGTTTAACCGTGGTGGACAAGACGCATTTAATGCTGGTCATCGTATAAATGGTGACCTTCTTGGTTTTAAGTTTGGTATCTGGGAAGGTGGTCACCGCGTGCCATTCGTTGCTAAATGGCCAAATAAAATCAAACCCGGAACGGAGTCTAAACAGCTTATTAGTGGCGTAGATATGTTAGCGACTTTTGCTGCTTTGACTGACCAAAAGATCGACAAAAAACAACTAGCAGACAGCGTAAATATCCTTCCAGCTCTTATCAGTGAGCCAAATGAGGCATTAAGAGAAACGATGGTTATTTCCCCCAGATCTTCAAGTCATCTTGCACTGCGCATGGGGAAATGGATGTATATCCCAAGACAGGGGAGCGGAGGATTTAAAGGTCCAGTAGGAACACATTTAGCGGGAGGCCCCAAGGCAACATCGCATGTAGGAAGCATCAATAGCGATATTACAAAGGGTACAGTTAATAAAGATGCACCACCAGCCCAACTTTATGACCTTGAAGCAGATGTTAATGAAACTAATAATCTCTATAATAAGGAACCTGAAGTTGTAGAAACAATGAAGGCACTCCTTAATTCATACCGCCCAAGTGGTCGGAGGAAAAAACAAAATTAAAAATTTAACAATCAGATACAAAGGCTGAAAAATTATTTCATAACTTATCACGAAAATTCTCCACGAAGGCATGCCCCAGTAACCAGCTAGGATTCACGTATTAAATTTTAATTTCTGTAGCTTCCTCACGGCACTTGCTCGTGTAGATTATAAATATTGGCTACACTATCATCCAAGGTAGATCAGCATTTTAAGAAAAAAGTCATCTCAATAAAATTATTTTAGCATACGGCCCAGTTAACGTGTTCCACCTCAAACACAACAGCATAGTTCGGAATCATACCTCCTAATAACAGCTGACGCTTGCAGAAAAGGTCGCTAGCATGTATACGCTGTCTCAATGAGAATCCTCAGTCACAAAGATACTGCCTACGCAAAATTTGTCCGCAGTTTAGATCGCCGTGCCATACCAAACAAAGCAGGTAACAAGGTAGAGGGCATAGTCTCCGCCATAATTGCAGATGTCCAAAAACGCGGAAACTCTGCCGTTTTTGAATACACACAGCGCTTTGACGGTCTAAAACTCAACGCTAAATCACTCTTTGTTACCAACAAAGAGATTAAGGAAGCTTACTCACAAATAGACGCTGACGTAAAAAAGGCTGTGGCCCTCAGCAGAAAAAACATCCACAGCTTTGCTAAGCGTAGTATGCGTAAAGACTGGAAGGCTAAAAATCTGCAAGGTGTCGAGGTAGGAGAGAGGTTTACTCCCTACGATCGAGTGGGTGTCTATGTCCCAGGAGGGAAAGCACCGCTAGTATCCTCCGCACTTATGACAGCCGCTTTTGGACAAGCCGCCGGGGTGCCTGAAATTCTAGCCGCTACTCCAGCGGGTAAAGACGGTAAAATTAACCCCGCATTACTCTATGCACTTGTAGAAAGCGGAGCCACACAGATCATCAAAATAGGAGGGGCTCAAGCCATTGCCGCCATGGCACTCGGCACTAAATCCGTCCTTCCTGTAGAAAAAATATTCGGTCCAGGAAACAGCTTTGTCGTAGAAGCCAAGCGTCAACTAGTAGGTGCCGTTAGTATCGATCTTTTACCAGGACCTAGTGAGGTACTCATCGTTGCAGATAAAACAGCTAACGCTAAATTTATTGCCGCTGACATGCTAGCACAAGCAGAACACGGTGGTGACAGTGTCATCGGATTTGCCACCGACTCCAAACGCTTATTAACGCAGGTTCAAAAAGAAATCGAGCTACAGACTGCTACATTAACTCGTGAGCAGTATCTCCGTGAGGTGCTAAAGAAAGGCACCTTCTGCCTACTTACTAAATCTATCAGCGAAGCGATTGACATCTGTAACGCGTTTGCACCTGAACACCTCTCCCTAGTAGTAGCAGATGAAGACAAGTGGCTCAATGAAGTGCGCACAGCAGGAGCCATCTACGTAGGGGCTCTGTCCGCCGTTGCAGTGGGTGACTTTGTCGCAGGCCCTAGCCACACCCTCCCTACAGGAGGCTCAGGTAAATCATTCTCCGGACTCCGTGCGGATCAGTTCCAACGCCGTGCAAGCATCGTGCGTATGGATCAAAAGGCCCTTCAGAAATCTCTCCCCGCTGTGGAGACCTTCTCCAGAGTCGAAGGCTTAGATGCACATGGGAAATCTGTGAGTATCAGGGTGGAATAGACTTCCCCTAACGCCTCCTTGCCATTCAGGCTGATAAGAAAATAAGCACTCCCGTCATACATGGGAGCGCCTCTAAATACTTATTGCTCCTCACCTGCTTGAATCATCATATTAAACATACCACCTGCATTCTTTAGTTGTCCACGGTATTGGTCAAGTTGGACCTCGTTTAGAATAGGCGCCATAAGCTCCACTTTGCGATCAATCTCTTTTTGACGATTACTAGCGATCTGATCCATCATCCCCTGCCCACTGACTCCGCCTGGAGAAGCCATTTGCGTCTGAAGAACACTACCGAAGTCAGACTCACCCATGAAACCTGACATACCTTGGTTAGCCATGTAGCCACGCAGCACAACATCAGCATCAGTTTGCTTATCTAGCTTATCTTGAGACTCTTTTAGTAAGATTCCATAAACTTCATTTTCCTGTTCCTCAGTAAGGTCTAGGTTCTGCTGTAACTTCGCCAAAGTTTTCATCGCCTGACCCTCTACTTTATTTTTTTTCTGACGCTGCTCCATTTCTTTCAGTCCCTCTTGCTGCTCTAGCGTTAGCTTATCCCCCATAAATTCACTAAGACCATCACCGCGCACAGCTGCAGCGAGATCCTTTAATAACTCAGGATCACTCATCATGGTAAGTGCATCCATGGAGCTAAGTTTCTCAAGTTGCTTATCATAAAATGACCTCAGTGCCTTTTCTTGCGAAGAATTTAACCCTAGTTCTTTTACTATGGCTATGATCCGTAGATCATATTTTTCTTTCAGCCTCTTGTTCGCCATTTTTTTCTGTTTCCCCTGTGCCTCTTCCATGGCCCTACGCATTTCAGGGTCCATTTTACCATCTTCATCTGTACCGTAAACGACCACGGAACTCTGTACACTTGGTCGTGGTTCATTCTCTACTCTTGATACCCTTGAACTCTCTGCCCTTGTAGATGACCTAATGGACTCTTCACTACTGACAGCCTCTAAAGACTGTGCATTTGGTTTAAAAAACCAACCAGCTGTAAAACCAAAAGCAGTAGCGACGACAATTATAGGAATAATAGCTTTCATAAATGTATAACCGTAGCGGTTCAAATTTCACCATTTGTCTTAAATTTATATATCCACGGAATAACAACCTAACACAGCCTGCACCATTGCTTCACCACTGGTAACTTCATCATGAAAAATATGATGCACACCTTCTCTTTTTAATAGCTTCACCTCGGCAGAAAATTTTGCCCGCGCATAAGTAACAATAGCTGGATTAAGTTCACGAGCCGCCCGGATACCATCACAGGCAAGTCGAGGTTCCGGGAATGTATAAGCAATGGCCCGCGCTACGTTCACCTTCGCCAAGCTCATGGTATCTTCTTTGGTAGCATCTGCAAACATCACACGTACACCCCGCTGGTGTAGGTCACGCACTGTATCCGCATTCATCTCTAGCACCACCACCGGTATAGATGCGCGCTCCATAGCATCATGTAACTTCTGACCCACTGGACCATAGCCACAGATTACTACGTGGTCTTCTAGTGCATCAGTTTCAGAGTCATCGCTTAACTCATGTTTTATTGATTTAGGTTTCCCCCATCCACGAGCTTCCAGCTTAGCTGACAACGGGATCATCCCTCTCATCAGTCCAGGAACCAATGCCATGGAAACCGCTGTACATGCTAATAAAATCTGCTCCAGCGCTGGCGCTAGCCCACCAAGGTCAGCAGCCCTATTCATAAGGACAAGAGAAAATTCGCCACTACTGGATAGCGCTGCACCTGCTAGTAATGCCTGCCTGAGCCGCAACCCCATCCAGCGCCCAATCACCAGAACAATAAGCCCCTTTACTAAGATGATCCCCGCCACCCCTGAAAGAATAATCCACCATGACTCCTGCACCACGGATAGATCAATCATCAGACCTATCGAAACAAAAAACACAGTAAGGAATAGGTCCTTAAAGGGCAAAATATCTGAAAGCACTCGGTGTGAGTAGATGGATTCACTAACTACTAAACCTGTAGCAAATGCACCCAACGCGAGACTTAAACCAAACCAATTTGCTAGCCATGCGATAGCGGCACACAAAGCCACCACCGTAACCGTAAATAACTCTCTACTCCGCGAGGAAGCCACCGCATGTAGCAGGTGGGGAATTCCCAGTCTGCTCAGTAACCAGCAAAGTAATAGGAAAACAAGCCCCTTACACATAGATGCGGTAATAGCCATGGCACCGCCAGCTCCATCACCTATGATAGATGGTAGTACCACCATAAAAACAATCACAGCTAGGTCTTGGAAAATAGCTATGCCCAAAGCCATTCGAGCACCCGGAGTATCAGGCTGACCGAGATCCTGGAAGGACTTGATACTCACTGCTGTAGAGGAAAGAGCTAGCGCAAAACCTACTACCAATAAAGTGCTGCCAGAAACTCCAAAAAGCCAACACACCACCATAGCTACCATGGCACTAAGAAGCATCTGCAGACCTCCACCACCAATGACTACACGCCTCAAATGCAGTAATTCACGTATAGAAAATTCAATCCCCAGTGTAAACATTAACAGGACTATACCAAGCTCTGAAAGCCCAGATACAGCCTCATCAGCCCCATCCCCCAGCCACTGATAGACCCCTGTATTTGCCAGAATAACTCCACAGATAAAGTAGCCGACTAGTAGCGACTGCTTAAAGCGAATCAGCAACAACGACACCAGAACTACCGCCCCTAGCACCAAGGCCATAAGAGCTACAACTGGGGCTACCTCACTTGAGGCGGCTAGTAAGGAAAAACCAAACATTAATTATTATTGAGCAGCTAAGACATCTTAGCCTACTGCATTTCTAATTTTGTTTTTGCCCACAGCCACTTCACCACACTACCAGCTTTAATCAGGGCAATAGCCTCATTCTCTTGCACCCCAAGAATAGTCTCAGCCTTAAATATCACGTGTCCAGACTGGTAGCTTTCACCATCAAGTTCAATCTCAGAGCCACCCTTCCAGGAAGTTACTTGAGCTGCTTCAAACTCCGTGACTTTACCGTCTGCAACACTGGACTTCATGATTTCGACAATCCCTGCACTATCCATTTTCTTAATTTCCTTAATAGCCTCTGGCTCCTCAACGGGTTCAGCATCCTCCATGGTCTTAGGCTCTTCCACAGGTTTAGCCACCACTTGATTCATGGTATCATCAGCAGGATCAGTTTCAATTACAGGGTCATCCTTAGGCATGCTGTTTTTTGCGATCATGCGTTTTTTTATCATTTGCACAGCTAACAGCTTAAAATTTGTCTGATCTACATGTAACTTTCCCTCTATTGGGAATTTTACTGGCTGAACGATGAGCTGGTCACCTTCCAGGCGCAGAGGCTTTACCTCGCTACCTTTTTTTAGGTTCATCGTTATACCTCCGGGATCTTCGATATTAAGCGGAGCTTTGAGCAACACCTTCTCAGGGAAATCTTCAGCTGTAATTTTACTCAGATCTAATTGTACATCTGGGCTAAGAATTTCTCTCTCCCCGCTACCACTGACGGATTCACTTTCCTTTGATGGTTTTTTGGTATCTGCAATAAAAATTGGCTCTACTACATAGCCGATACCCAGAGAAATAATGATGAAAATAATAGGACCTGCGTTAGTCATAGTTTTTAAAATATAACGCTCACATCAGCATCCTGCAAGAATCATTGCTATCTGATCCTTTTTTTATTTCTAATATAAATTATTCTTTCTTTCCACAGATTAGCGGCGTTTTTTTCGTAAAAACGGTGGGATATCTAGATCTTCACCTTCGTGAAAATTAGGGCTGCCCCCTTCGAATTTACCTCTTGGCCCACCATCTAGCTCCAGCTCAGACTGTGCAGGGGTGACGGGTACGGCACTAGTTGGAGGGCATTCCTTCACCTCTTCATCTTCACTACCAGCACTGTCGGCTATATCATTTTCAAAAGAGTCTGACACTTCAGACAAGTTTTCACGGCCTAACTCAGGCTCCGCTACTGGCTCAGTTAACCATGAAGCGTCACCTTCAGGCTGGTCCTCATCCTCATCTTCTGAATTATCTATAAAATCTACTTTTTGAACGGAATCAGGCTCTGAGGCCACCGCTGCAAATGGACCATCAATTGTAGGCTCATCCACTGGATCTTTTTGGGCAGTTATAAAGGACTCATCATCTACCTTCGTATTTTCTGATTCTAGATTTGTTTCACCAGCTTCGTCTTCAGATATTTCCAGCTCAAGATCATCTTCTACCACTAAGGCCGTAGCGGCTGCTGCAGCAGTGAGATCAGCTGCAGCAGTAATAGCAGCCTTATCCTTATCCTTACCTTTATCTAGCTCTGACTCTGAGTTCTTCTCTGTAGGTCCTGAGCTTTCCGGCCTTGTAGGGTTTAGTATACCCTCAGGTAAAGCACTTACTATGGTTACACTTATGCTATCACCCATCACTGGATCTACCGCCGCTCCAAAGAGCACATGTGCACTAGCTGGCACATACTTAGAAAGCCCACTCATCAACAGCTCTACTTCATGAAGTGTTAGACTCTCACCCCCACAAATATGAACAAGAATAGTAGTAGCGTCTTCTAACAGGCTTCCCTTATCAAGAAGTGGACTATTGAGAGCGTTTTCCAGTGCACTTTGTGAACGATTTTCCCCCTTTGCAATACCTGAACCAAAGAGACAGCGTGAACGAGTAGTCTTCAACGCTGACATAAGATCATCTAATCCCACGTTAATAAGACCTGGCTTTACAACAAGGCGAGTCACCGCCTTGATAGACTCTGAAACTATACGGTCAGCCGCTACAAAAGCTTCATGGATACCCTGCTTGGCAAGCACGAGCTCCCCCATGCGCCCGTTATCAAAGGTCACCAGAGCATTCGATAACACGGCTATCTCATTCAGTGCTTTTTCTGCCTGCTCACGCCGGCGAGTACCTTCAAAGCTAAATGGCATAGTGGCAAACACCACGACAAAGGCACCCTCCTCACGCGCTAATCGACAGAGCAGCGGTGCAGCCCCAGAGCCGGTACCTCCGCCAAGACCTACACAGAGAAAAATCATTTTACGCTCACGCATTGCATCACGCAGTTCTAGCTCAGACTCTTGCGCTGCCCTTAAGCCAAGATCAGGGTCACCACCCGCACCTAAGCCCTTGGTGAGGTTCCGTCCAATCTGGATCTTTTCACCGACTACAGAGCTGGAGAGCGTTCGCATATCTGTATTTACACACATCATCTCAGCATCAACCATGCCGTCCAGTGCAGTTCGGGCTAACATATTTGCACCTGCACCACCTAATCCTATGATTTTAACTGAAGATTCTGGAATAGCTTGCTGGGGGTCTCTTTCGTAGGAAATCATGGTCTGCGTTATCTGTGAGATGAAATATTATTTAAGTTATGTGTAACAAGTGAATCAAATCATGGCGAGGAAAGAAATTCTACATAGAGAAATCAAGTTACAAACCTAGCAAAGATGCCTGGTAAAATGGAACGCCAAGCGTGAGCTCGGGCTGAGGCCACCACAGACTCTTCATCACTAAGCCTGGGGTAAATATGCTTTTTTTCCAATACCACAGCGACAAGCGCTGAAGCACGGCGCTCAGTACTGAGCACAAGTATCTGTGCACACACCGCGATACCACAAGATGCCATGATGATACCAAGCCCCCATAATCCAGCTAGACGCGCTGCTATAAGAGCAAAGATCACAACAATAAGGCTAAAAATAGGGAATACATGACCAAATCGAATAGCCCACCGACGGCGCGCGAGAGCCTTTGGATCACGTAGAGATAGTAAATAAAGCCCTACCTGCAGGGCCGCCTGACCATGTGCCCGAGCACTCAGCCCATCAGCACTCTCTGAAGCTAATACTAACCACTTACTGCCAAGATCAGCCGCAGCAGCCCAGTGGCGCTTAGGAGCTCTCACCTCTACCTCATTCTGCTTAACCGAATCTAACATTTTTCGTGCAGCGTCACCTGCTGAAGAGCTGAGGCGAACATCTTTTAACCCATGCAATACTCGATCTGCATTCAACTTCCTCAACACAACAGCTACCGCCAAAGTGAAGAGTGCAAATAGTAATAAAATACGATGCATAAGAATCAGTAGGTAAGAAAAAAATAGAACAACCGGCTACTTAGATAATGGCGCTTTTTTAAATCTGCTTAATTGCCTATGAAGCAGACTAAAATTTACCAACTCCTGCCCCTCCCCCCGGGGCGCTCCCTGAGCATTACCCACACTCGCTTTTATCGCTTTTTCACTCCACTCTATGGCTTTGATACGCTCTCCACGGGCAAACCAGACCTCCGCCATGGTATCCAAGTAGGCACCTTGAAGAGGTTGCTCTCTCAGTGCTGCTTGCGCGTGCTTATGAGCATCATCTAGCCGCCGTAACGCTCTGGATGCCAGCCATGCTGCTGTGTTCTGGGTATTATGTGAGCCTGGGTATAACTTACAGACTACAGCAAGGGGGCGGTAGCTATCCTCAAACCATTCATCGTAAACCGCCCCCAGCCCTGCCGTTCTCAGAACTGGAAAAAAGTGATCAGCTAGAGATCCGTCACCAGGAATCAACTGGCGTGCTTGATCTAATTTCTTGATGGCTAATGCACGTTCCCCATTCTCTAACTGATACATAGCACTACAGAAATCTGCATAAAATCGCACACGGAACTCCATATTAAGGAAACTGCCAGTTCCACTGTGCCCACGCATCAAGGCGCCTGAGTAGACTTCATGGATAGCGGCTGCTTTCTGCCACTGTTTACTGTGATAGAGATGTTCGCCATAAATGGCTAAATAGCCGATAGCTTTCTCATAATCGGGAACACCCACTGGTGCCATTACCGCAGATTGCTCCCATAGGCCCACGGCCTCATCATTATACCCAGCACCTGATAGCTTGGCAGCAATTGCCGCTAATATTTTTGGATCTCCTAACGAAATCATCAGGGCCCTATCATAGGCTTCCTCTGCAGCTTTGTTACGCCCTAGTTTACGGAGTGCTATACACCAATTAATTAGATTTAAATAATCTGCGGGCTTATCTTTAGCAAGTTTAGCATACACGGGCTCTACCTTTTCCCAGCGGTGCAGAGCTCCATCTAGAAATACTTTAGGCCGCTGCCAGTTCACATCCCCTATCGCTACTCTGTCTACTAATTTTGATACCTCTAGTGCATTATTACGCTTAAATGTAAAACTATAGAGCGCCTCAATAAATTTATCTTTAGGTAGTTCTGGATTAGGATTCTCACCAAGTACCGACTCCACCAGAGCTGCGTGAATTTTATCCGTCTCATTACCTGTATCGGCGATGAGACCTGCGAGTAAAGCTAGCTCATGCAAAGCTTCACTATTATCTTCTGGATGACGATTTTTCAGAGCCCCCCAGATCAATTTAACAGTATCATTAGCACCTAGTATTTTACTTACGGATAAATCCATAACCCCCTCTTTATCCCCTCTTTCATCCGCAAAGGTTATCGCTATCCAGCCAAGGCCATACTCACGTAGATTATTAAGCATATCAAACCAAGAGTCAGCACCATCATCTTCCAATGCTTGCATTATAGGGCGCATTACGGATAGCGCATGCTCTTGTTCGCCTCGTCTATTTAGAAAACTAGCCAGCGTGATCAATCGGTCACGTTGCCCTCTATCATTGATAGCATCTTTAGTAATACCCTTCACCCACTCGGTGTAGGGCGCCTCAGCGTTCTTTGGCAGGCCAAGCGCTGCCAAACTTTTTTCCGGAGACTCAATACTGTCGAAATACTTAAATGCCATATCTCCATCCGTCTCCGCGAGAAGTGCGACCGCTTCCTCCCTAAATCCGTTAGCTGCTAAACAAACAGCGGCACGATTAGCGTCAGTTTTATTACTTTTCACCCTTGAGAGTTCATCTGCGATAGCAGCTGCCTTTTTATGCTCTCCTAACAATCTAGCTTTCTGGAGCTGGTAACCCATGCTGAGAATGGGGGTAAATTCATTACCGTCATTAATTTCATCCAGAAGAGGTATTGCCTCTCCAGTGAATACGCGCATACCTGCCGCCAATTTTTTGAGCCCAGCTTTTTCAGCCTCCTTGATAGCTGCTTTAAGGTTCCCATCAGCACGGTGCAGCGACATCCGCCACACAGCACCTCTCTTTCCTGGCATAGCAGCAGCTCGTGTCAGCTCAGATTGTAGCTGCCCATTACAAACGTAAAACCACGCGCGCATAACCATATTCTGCTCATCATCTCCGGCGAGATCTAAAATCTCACGTGTTAGGTCATAATCACCAGCTATGATCGACTCTCTTGCCGCCTTGGATGCAGCCTCTTGCACCAGCCCTGCCATTCTATCACGAGCTACCGGATCTTGTTCAGACTTGGCAAGATGAAGGACTTGCTGCCACTGCGAGAGCTCAATGAGTTTCCGTAAAATAGTTAATTTGTTAATCAATGAACTACTTGAAAACTTCATGACTAGCTTCTTGGTATCCTCCGGCGTATCCGGCAAGACACCTGCTGTAATATAAAGGATCAACTCACTCGCTCGGCTAGAGACTTCTGGATCCCCCCCCTCTACGGCGATACCGAGAGCTCGCAGAGCAGATCCACCTTGTAGCCAGAGCTCCCGCATTGCTCTAACACGGACCTCAAAAGACTCATCACCTAGCTGGGTGACTAAATCCTCTATGAATACCTCTGCTATAACTGGATCTTCTCTCTCTTCATTAGCCCCATTAACATAGGCCACACTCGATATCAGACCGACAGCAAGCAGCGGGAAAAATGCACACAAAAGAGCACTTCGCCGCCAATGTAGATTTTTCTTTTTCATACTACGCTTTGTCCATTTCATAACCTTTACCATCATCTCTACGAATGAATTTGCAATGTTATTAGTAAAAAGCAAGATTCAGGATAAATCAATACGGAGTAACCCCCTATTTACTATAGCCCATCTACCCACTCCGTAGCGTTCTTAAAAATCAGCTCCCGTTTCTCATCATACATAAGAAGATGGTAAGCATCTGGATAAAATTTCCGCGCCTTAGTCACCTTCTCAGGGAGATGATTATAGAACATTTCTACACTCTCCGTGGTAGTAAAAATATCATTCCCGCCATGCATCACCAAAACCGGGCAATCTACCTTCTCCGCTTGCTGTGGCATCGCTTGCGCAAGATCACCTAACTTTAGTAACAGGCGTAATGTGTAGCGTGGGATATACCACTCATTCTTAGCCGCCTGTTCTTCATGAACGTCTGCCTGGGTAACTTTAACGCGCTCACCATTAGAAAGGGATTCCAGCGAAAGCCGCAGTGTCGGCATAAGAAATGTGCTAACTCTAAGCGCTAATACCTTCCATGGTGCTACTTTAGACTGAATATCTACTATCGGGGAGGAAACAATCATCGCGTCCGGCTTACTAAATCCAGTAGGTGTGTGATTGTATGCATGCATTACAATAAGCGAACCCATACTCTCACCAAACCACACTATCTTCGCACCGGGGTTCTTCTTTCTCACGAGGTCAGTAAAAGTATAGAGATCATTAAACCACTCTTTGACATCTCGTATATCACCTCTCCTATCTTTTACAGGGTCCATACCCTGCCCTCTTGTCTCTGCAGCATAAATAACTATAGAGGGGTTATTTCCCTTCAGGAAAACACCTAGATTATCATAATCATCAGCATGCCCAGATATACCGTGCACACCAATGATCACAGTCTTCGGTTTCTTATTTTCCGATACCCACTTTCTGTAACCTAAGCGGTCACCATCATAAGAGACATATTCCTTTTCCTGCAGCACTGATTTCACTTTAACTTTAGGTTTACCACTAACGGCCGTAGTACAAGAGGCTAAAAAAGCCGTTATGATACAGGCTAATACAAGACATAGACCACTACGCCGTCTAAATAATCTATACTCCATCAATGTAGCGCTAATATGATACCTAACTTGCCTAATGGCAAGCTCACATCCACCTGCATGGCCCAAGGAGAGAGCTTGATCTTTTCCCTCTTTCAGTATTCTCTTATTCCGTGCTTCAAATAGTTTTCAACGAAATCAGCGCTGCTGAAATATCACGTCTAGATACAATGGACCAGCTAGAGCTTCTCGACGCTTTCAAAGTGACGGAAGCAGACCTTCAGAACCTAGACACCAGCCAAGACGATGAAGGACAACATCTAGGGAAAATGATGCGTGATGGTAAAACTCTCTACCGTTTCCGCACGGCAGATTTCCGAATCTATTTCGAGGTGCTTGAGGAATCCGTCATCGTGCACCGCGTACTTAGTAAAAATACATTATCCGATTTTATGTTCCGCTCAAAAATGCCCCTCTCTGAAGATGAGGAACTCTCACAATCAAAACACTTCTGGAACTTAATAGACGAAGGGCGTAATGCTCGCCGAATGTAGAGCACATCTTATTTTAGTTCAGCAAATACGAGATTCCTGCTTTCATTAACAAAACCACTATAATAGAATAATTCATGTCATGACTAAATGGATCATCAATATAATCGTATTTATTTTTGTAGCAGGAATTCTAATCGTGAGCCTTGCCAGCACCGATAGCGACGATGATGCTAGAGCACTCTACATGCTACCTGCAATAATCATTACCACCGTCTACCTGGGCGCCATGTTTATCATCTACATACTGCCTGCCATTACAAACAAAGCAACACACGCACTCTACGGATCTAACGAAGAAATAGAGCATGATCCTTTACGTGATGCCCGTGCAGCTCATGCACGCGGTGACTATGATGAGGCCATCGCCGTTTATCTCAGCGTCACTAACGAAGACCCTGAGAACAGCATACCATGGATAAAAATAGCTAAAATCCAACACGATAAACTCGATGACCCTGACGCAGCTATTTTCACCCTGCACAATGCACTTAAAAGCCAGGTATGGGAAATGGATGATGCCGCCCACTTCATGAAGCGACTCTCCGAAATCTATATTGAAGACAAGGATGATTTAGAATCAGGCGTGAAAATCCTCCACCAAATTACCGAGACTTATCCTGAAACACGTCACTCAACCAATGCTATGCAAGTGTTACGTGAAATGGGTGAACTAGAGCCCATCTAGTCTAGTAAGTTAGAATGGCAGCATTGCAGCCTTGCCCAGCTAAGTCTGGATGTTAGCATCTGCACCTTGTGGTATTCTCCACCTCCATTCGCAAAGCCCTTATCCGTTGCCCGCTCTGGTCGCTCACCGCTGGAGTAATTCTTGGTGTTACTATTGCAGATAGCCTCGGCTCTACATGGTGGTGGTATGGAGTATGTGGTGGCGCAGCTCTCAGTCTATGCATTCGCAGAAAAGCATTACACCTATTTCTCCTAGGAGCTGTACTTGCCCACGGATTACACGGCAGGGGTATCGACAGGCAAAAATCCTGGTTAAAATCTCTAGACCATCAATACCAGATCCGTCCTGCGCAGATTTCTGGAATAATCATAGATACTGGCACTAATGGCAAAGGCCCATATCTCGTCAAAGTAACCAGCCCCGAAAGAAATCACAACTTACAAGCAGGAGTTCACATCCTCCTCTACACTCCAAAGCCCTACCCACACCCTAACTCCGTTATTACCAATTTACAATATGGTGATAAAATTCAAGTAAAAGGCAACCTAACACCTATACCTAAAGCCCGAAACCCCCATGAGTTTGATCGCGCCAGATGGCTGCACCGACAAGGTGCTAATCTGATCATGCAGGCAAATACAAAGGTCCAAATCAATGGTGTAAACTCTCTCCGCCGCCCCTTGAGAATGGCCAATAAATGGCGTATTTATTTAAGACAACAGATGACCATAGGTCTCGACGAAGTCTCCCAAGAAGCACAGCTAATCCGTGCCGTAGTACTAGGTGAGCGCCCACCCCAGCCTTCTGCCATGCTAGAGAACTTCCGGCACAGTGGCACTCTACACGTCTTTGCCGTTAGCGGGCTGCATGTGGGAATGGTAGGCACAATCATCAGCCTCGCTCTCTGGTTTCTACGTGTTCCCCGTTGGCTCCTCATCACGCTGACTATTTTAGGCATGTTATCCTATGCTGGCATCACAGGTCTTCGCCCTCCCTCAGTGCGCGCAGTAATCATGGCCACAGTTTTCCTCTCAGGTTTTTTAATTCAGCGCCGCCCTACACTAATTAACAGCCTCGCAGCCAGTGCCACCGCAGTACTACTCTGGGATGGGCACCAGCTCTTCACACCAGGATTCCAGCTATCCTACGGTGTCCTACTCAGTCTCGCACTACTTGCGGGTATGTGGGCGCGAGTGCTAAAACCTATGGCGGAAATAGACCCCTTCATGCCACATCTACTCCTCACCTCATGGCAAGAAACACAGCTCAATATCAGAAAATGGCTGAAAAATTCAATATCTATCTCGATGGCAGCCTGGATGGGATCTGCACCACTAATGTGGATTCACTTTGGTATCATCACCCCCATTGCCATCATCGCCGGTATACCACTCATGCTGATGGTTTTTCTCATACTCGCCATCACCATGCTCAGCCTAGCAATAAGTCCTATATGGCAGCCAGCAGGCAGCGCCATCAACCAAGTAAACGCCACCATAGCAAAAGCCACATATCACAGTGCCACATTTTTCGCCAACCTACCGGGCAGCCACTTCTACAAACACCCGTCTACCTCAGAAAACCAAAAAATCATCGTCTTTGATCTCCCCTACGGAGGAGGAGCCACCCTCATAAACCTCGGCGGAGGTATATTATTAGACTCAGGGAAACAAAGCCACTTCCAACGCCATGTCCGCCCCTCACTAGAAGCCCTAAAAAGCTCTCCAGACTCCCTCATTATCAGCCATGCTGACGTCGCTCACTGCGGTGGAATGTCCGCGCACCTGACACAATTTCAGCCCAAACAAGCGATCATCCCACGCGCCCACCTCCGCAGCCCCAGCTACAAAGATTTTCTATCTAAAGCCACCTACACAAACTGTAAGCTCATCATACCCCAACACGCTCAAACCTTCCAGATCCAGCCAGGTATTTTTCTAGAAATACTCCACGCCCCCGCTGAACTAGACGGCTATGGCCTTGCCGATGACACAGGCCTGGTCATCAAGCTACACTGGCACGGCTGGCGCATCCTATTTACCGGAGACGCGGGATTTATAACAGAAACCCGTTTACTAGAATCAGACATCGATCTGGGCGCAGACCTCATCATCATGGGGCGAAATGCCGATGATTACTCCGGCACCCTCAGCTTTATTAACGCCGTCTCTCCACAAGCAATCATCAGTACCAATACCGACTTCCCTCTCAACGAGCGTATCCCTGAACAATGGCGTGAACTCCTACAAAATAAAGACATCCACCTCCTTGACCAACAACGCACAGGCGCCGTCACCATCACCCTAAAAAAAGGAAACCTCACTCTGACACCCACCATTTCTAACGTCCAGCCACTCACACTACCACTCAGATGAATGCTATAATTCAGTGGACAAGCGGCCAATCGCACATCACTTTTTCACTGCCCAAAACGAACCCGCACCCACGTCATCGTTAGAAAAAATTTCAGTATCCTCCTCGCCCTGCGGTATCTTAACCCGCTACGCACTCACGTCTCAGTCATCACCCTCATCTCCCTCGCTGGAGTCGCCATCGGAGTGATGGTACTCATCGTGGTTCTCTCAGTATTTGGGGGCTTTGAGAAACTCGTGAAAGACAGAGTTCTGAGCTACACCCCGCACATCACTCTAGAGAGAATTACCCCCTGGCCCACACCAGAAGAGGACCCTGTCTTTAATATTGAGGCAGACTGGCGCGCCGTAGAAAAATCAATGAGTGAGCTAGAGGGCATCGAGAGTGCTTACGCCCTGGTGAATGATTTCATCCTATTAGATCGTAATGGCGCCGTTGCTCCAGCCTCTATGCAGGCAATAGACACCACCAATAAATCCCAACTCGAGTCACTCCAAGAACTCATCAATCCAGAGGATGGCACCGCAGATATGGGGCTCGGCGAAACTGCTGTCATATCATCACTCACTGCAGAAAAATTTCAGATCTACATCGGAGACACCATTCAGATTCACACCAATAGGAACCTCCAGCAGCTCCAACCCGCCATGGAGCGCATTGGCGCAGAATCTGCATGGACCACCTACACTGAAGAACTCGATACTATCATCAGTGACATGAACGCGGCCATAAAACCAGCTGGTGAACAAGAAGCCATCGCCATCACAGCCATCGAGAATCTCTACTTTAACAGCCTCGTCACCCTCCAAGACAGAAATTTAAGAACTGGTGAACAGGAAATCATTGAAAGCGTTAGAGATCACCTAGCAGACAGCCTAGAACGAACCACAGAACGCCCCGATAGCAGTGGTGATTACCTATTTAATAAAGGCCACATGCACCAGGCCATCAAACTCCTCAAAACCTTAGCAACACTAGACACCAAAGAAGAAGATATCAGTGACATCAAAAACCTCAAAAATGTAGTTCTACCCAAAGACCTCCAAGTCATAGGCATCTACCAGGCTACACGCCACGCCTACAGCCCTGATGTTTTTGTCCCCCTACCCACTGGCCAAGACCTAACAGGTCTAGGGGATGGCGTGCGAGGTATCGCACTACGCCTAGATGATCCCTACTACGCAGCCAAAGTGCTTAATGAAATAATCCTACCCAATATGCCAGAAAACAACGCATGGCGGGCCAAAACATGGATGGAAGAACACCAACAACAGTTCTCCCTAATCAGGACTCAACGCCAGCTCCTCACCTTCTCACTCTCCTTTATCATGATGGTCTCCGCATTCTCTATCATGGCCGTCATGTTCACCGTCACCATTCAGAAAAAACGCGAAATCGGCGTCATGAAAGCACTTGGTGCAGCACCAGCACAGCTAGTTAGAGTATTCCTCTACCAAGGTATTATTATAGGCTTCTTAGGTGGACTCATTGGCCTCGGCCTTGGCTACCTGGTTATCATCAATAGACAGCTCATACTTGATATTCTAGCATCTTGGGGCTTTGACCCATTCCCATCTGATTTCAATGGTTTTGATGGACTCCCTGCCATAATACGCACAGAAGAGTTTATTGCAGTATTCCTCTTTGCCTTTGTTATGTGCACCCTAGCCACCCTGCTACCAGCCGTAGTAGCCTCACGCAGTGACGCCGCTAAATCTTTGCGCAACATGTAAGTTACACCATATAATACAGCTACAGACATCTACAGACATCTCCATCAAAACTAGTTTGAGAACTAAAAAAACATCCCTTATTTCACTCTATGAGTTAAATGCTGGCAATCTTTTTAGAAAGAGTTTCAATCTTACGACCGTAGAATTATGTAAAGCCACCAAGAGAAGTCCAGACCTCAATCTGCAGCCAATGCTCTTGCCAAAAACCCGCTAAAATATGTCACGTAAACTCGCTATCCTAATCAGCTGCCTCATATGCCACACACAGGCAGATGGTAGTCCAAAGCAGTCCAACGTAGTCAGCAAAAACCTAGAAGGCGCCCACAAACCCGCCACAGAGAAACAGTCACATCAACTCTCATGGCTCACAAAGCAATCTCGCCTAGCCCTCCTCAGAAACCGCCCAAATATAGCCCTCCAGAAGGCTAATCAGTCTCTAAGACTTGCCATGGATAACCTCCAGCGCGCTGAAGCACACATCCTCCGCGCACTAGCATACCAACATAGCGGAAAACCAAAGCCAGCCCTACACGCATGTCAGCTAGCATTTAGCCAGATCCCAGAAGGTAAATTAGATTGGTATCTTCTACGCTCTGAAAACCAATACACCTTAAAACTTCACAAAGAACGTATTAACGGTCTCAATGCAGGATTAAAAATTCATCCACACAGTATTCTAAAACCTCGCTACGTAGACGCACTCATAGAGGCTGGTGAAAATGACGCCGCCCTTAAAATTATAAAAGACGAGCTCCCCACCCTGCGTTGGAGAGCCCACTGGCAACTTAAAAAAGCTCGTATCCTCATTGCCCTCAAACGTAAAACAGAAGCTCAAGCCACCCTAAAATCGGCTCTACTAGAGATTCAGCAGCGCCTTAACGCTACCCACCCAAACGTTCTTCTCCTCGCTGATCGAGCCTTCATAGAGCACCTCATGGGAAAACACTCCAAATCAAAAGCTACACTCCTAAAGCTCTACAAACACCGTGCTCCCAGCTCTCTAATCAAATATTTGGAAGCTCGCATTCCTAAGAAATAGCCCCGCCCTCACTACAGCCTTGATTGTTGGCTCATGATTATTAAATCTATTCACCATGCGCGACATCGTTTATTTTGACTTAGAGACCCAGCGAAGTTTTGGCGATGTCGGCGGCGCTAAAAATAAAGATAAAATGGGCATATCCGTAGGTGTTGCCTACTCCACCCGCACCGAGCAATACCACGTCTTTGGAGAAAGCCAGACAGATGACCTCGTAGAAATGCTCATCAAGGCCGACCTAGTCGTAGGATACAATCATATGTATTTCGACTACCCTGTCCTACAAGGCTACACCATCCTCGATCTACCTAACCAAACGGTAAATCTAGATATGATGACCGAAGTAGAACAAATCCTCGGCCACAGGCTAAAACTAGACGCCCTAGCCTCCGCATCCCTCGGCACAGGAAAATCAGCAGATGGGCTAGACGCCCTTCGCTGGTGGCAAGAATACAAAAAAACAGGCAACAATGAACCGATGATGAAAATCGCCGAATACTGCTGCTTTGATGTAAAAGTCACCAAAGAGATCCACGAATACGGTATCAAAAACGGCTTTTTAAGATACAACGACCGCAACGGCAACCCTACTCAAGTAGACGTAGATTGGTCTTAGTTAGAACGACTTAGGTTAGTATTCCACCTAATAGCCCTACCTTCAGGAAGGGTGGTGCAAAAAAGTTACATATTTATAATAGCGAAATGTGACTTTTTTTCATTAGATGTCATCGTCGTGAAGGAAATTTGGGAACAAGCACTATTAGCACACAATCTACCACTCACTGTTGTGGTCGGATTATTCATGCTCTATTGGATACTAAGTATCGTAGGGATATTCGGAATCGACTCTTTCGATATAGATCTAGACGCTGATATAAGTCTAGATGCTAATGGAGATGCTGGGGGACACTTCCCATCCCCCCTTGCCTCAGCACTCCATTTTGTAAATGCAGCAGATGTCCCTCTCATGGCTATCCTTACACTTCTCAGTATCTTCATGTGGGCATGTTCGGTCCTAGGCAACTATTACTTTAACCCTGACCTATTGGGGGGATTAATTATCATCATCTTTCTATCATCTTTTATCCTATCCACCATCTTGGTCAAAATAGTAACTAAACCCCTCGTTCCTATTTTCAGGAAAATGAAAGAACTTGAAAAAGCAGAACCTGCCGTAGGAGGAACTGCTATCGTCATCTCCAAGTCAGTAGATGCCAAATACGGGCAAGCTGAGCAAAAACGTGACAAAGGAGCCCCAGCCATCCTCACATGCATCACCAGCGAAGAAACTCCCATACCTCGTGGGACAGAAGTAGCCATCGTTTCTTATGATAAAGAAACAGGCATCTACAAGATAAGAACACTCTAACAAAACAACAACCAAATAAAATGAATACATTAACAACCCTTGCCGCCCTGGGAACAAACGTCATCTGGGCTTGCCTCATATTAGTCCTCATCCTCGGCGTTGGACTCCTAGTCCTTACCCTCATGTTCTACCGGAAGGTGGAAAAGGGCACAGCCCTAGTGGTAACAGGATACCCCAAAACAAAAGTCATCTTCAACGGTGGAACGGTCATCCCTGTCTTTAACCGGGCCGAACTCATGGATATCTCCGTGAAACGCATCGAGTTAGACCGAACTGGTAAAAACGGCCTTATTTGTAAGGACAACATGCGCGCAGACATCAAAGTCGCCTTCTTTGTCCGTGTTAACAATGTAGAAGATGACGTGCTCAGAGTGGCCGAATCAATCGGTTGTGACCGTGCATCATCTGAGCCTGAAATCCGCGCACTTTTTGACGCTAAGTTTTCCGAGGCCCTTAAAACTGTCGGTAAGAAATTCGATTTCATCCAACTCTATGAAGAGCGTGACACCTTCCGTGATGAAATGCTCAAAGTAATTGGCACAGACCTGAACGGTTTCGTTCTCGATGACGCTGCCATTGACTATCTGGAGCAAACTCCACTAGAAGCGCTCGATCCAGATAACATTCTAGATGCCGAGGGTATGAAGAAAATTCACAACCTCACCGCCGAGCAAGCCAAGCTATCTAACAACATCCAGCGCGACAAAGAAAAGGTCATCAAGCAGCAAGACGTGGAAGCACGTGAAGCCATCCTTGAGCTAGAGCGCCAGCTTGCAGAAACAGAAGCCAAGCAACAGCGCGAGGTGGAAACTGTGCAAGCCCGTGAAACAGCTGAGACCCAACAGGTCCAAGAAGAACAACGCCAAAAAGCCGAACAGGCACGCATATCTGCCGAGGAGGAAATCCTCATCTCAGAAGAAAATAAACAACGCCAAGTTCTCGTCGCCCAACGTAACAAGGAGCGCACAGACGCCGTCGAAGTAGAGCGTGTGAAGCGTGATCAGGAACTCGAATCAATCGAGCGCCAGCGCGTTACTGAGCTTAAGGACATCGAGAAAGAAAAAGCTCTCGAAGTTCAGCGTAAGGAAATCCAAGACGTTATCAAAGAGCGTGTCGCCGTTGAAAAAACAGTGGTTATCGAGCAAGAGAAGATAAAGGATACCGAGGCATTTGCCGGAGCTGATCGTGAGAAGCAGGTGAAAGTCACCCTCGCAGAAGCTCAAGCACAAGAGGTCCTCATCGAGCAGATCAAACGTGCCGAAGCATCTAAGGAAGCCGCACAGCTCCAAGCTGATCAGGAACTCTACGAGCGAGTCAAAGCTGCAGAAGCTGATAAGCAAGCCGCAGAACTCCACGCTGAAGAAGTTGTCGTCGCCGCTGAGGCTGAACAAGTCGCCGCTGAGAAGCAAGCTGCTGCTAAGAAGATGCTTGCAGAAGCCACTGCTAAGGAAACTGCTGCACCAGGTCTCGGAGAGGCTGAGGTCATGATTGCCAAGGCAAACGCCACTGAGAAGCAAGGAACCGCAGAAGCGAAAGTTGATCAACTTAAGTTCGAGGCAGAAGCTACCGGTATCGAGCAGAAGGCAGCCGCCATGAAGCTCTTCGAAGAAGCTGGTCAGGATCACGAGGAGTTTAAACTCGAGCTGGAGAAAGAGAAAGCTGTCGAGCTCGCAGAGATCGATGTCCAGCGCCAGATCGCCGAGCAGCAAGCTATAGTTGTGGGAGAAGCCCTCAAGTCTGCTAACATCGACATCGTCGGTGGTGAAACTCAGTTCTTCGATCGTATTACCAATGCCATCACCACGGGTAAAACGATTGACCGCACAGTGGATAACTCCCGCGTATTAGGAGACGTTAAAGAGACCTTCTTTAATGGTGACCCAGAATACTACAAGGAGCAGATCTCATCATGGATTGATCAATACGGCGTAGCCACAGAAGACGTCAAAAACCTCTCCGTGGGAGCCTTGTTAGGAAACCTAGTCACCAAAGCCAACGGCGATGACCGCAACAAACTCCTCTCATTCCTAAACGCCGCAGAACGCTTCAACTTAAAAGACAGCCCCGCTAAGGACTTCTTAGGGTAACCACGAATCAACACGGATCTTACGAATCTGAATAAATGGAACTACTGTATAAAGATGAATCATACGACCTCATTGGAGCATGCTTTGATGTTTACAACGAGCTCGGCAGTGGATTCCTCGAAGCCGTTTACCAAGAGGCTCTCAGTCTCGAACTCCAGGCTCGTAAGATCCCCTTCGTTGAACAGCCCAAACTAGAAATTAACTATAAGGGCCAACGCCTCAAAAAATACTACGAATCCGATTTCGTAATACATTCAAAAATCATCATCGAAATAAAAGCTGTCAAAACCCTCGATGACGTCCATCGAGCCCAGCTCCATAACTACCTGAAAGCCACCAGTTTCAAACTAGGCTTCCTCATCAATTTCGGTGATCCAAAAAACCTCATTCACGAACGCGTAGTCAACTAATCCCCTTCCTTGAGTTAACAACTCCAGCAGCTCAGAGCGATTAGCTCAGAGCTACACAACTCTAGGAACACTCAATCCAAGCAACCAAGATTAGTAAGATTCGTCCGATCCGTGGTTAAATAAAAAATGTCAGATCAACAACAACTAGAAGGCGGCACCTACGAAGTTATTCGTGGCCGTATGGAGAAGCACGGTTCCGTGCTCCGTGAGCGTATCGAGCAGCTTAATGTTGCTCGCAAAGATATCTTTGGCGCGGTAGACCCCGCACTTATCGCTACGGAGCGTGTTAGCACAGAGCATAACTGTATCCCACGTGATATGGTATCCATTGGCGAGAACCGCTTTCTCTTTGGTTATAACATCCAGTTTGGCCTGAAGAAAACCACAGGGCTTTCAGACGTCTTTGACGTTTATGACTATGATCCGGAGTCTCACACTTTTTCCAAAGCAAACCTAACAGAAGTATTCGGTTCTGATTTCTCTGAAGATTTTCAATACATCTATAAATATTATAAAGAAGCCACCTTTGTAAAATTCATGGTCATCGGGCCGAATCTCTACATGGGCATGCGCATCGGTAAAGGGATAGATGACATCAAGACCTTTAAGTGGGTTATCCAAGGTGACGGCCAGTTAGAATATTTAGGGAATCGCTTTGACCACGAGTATAAGTTCCCACCTCAGCAGGAGTTTAAGTGGATACGCGCTCACCGTGATATGCAGCGCCCCGGCGAGCACCCTCACATTTCCATCGAGGATAGGATCTTTGTAGAAACTGTCGGTGGCGACCTCACTATTAAGATCGAGGATAATACTTCATCCGGCCAGGGCATCTATGAAGAAGACGTCACAGATGTCGATCAGACACTCGATGACGCAGAGATCTTCTACTCCGTCGTCGGCCCTCTCATCTTGCTCAAGATTCTTCCATATCGTGAGGAGTTTTACCGCTATTTGGTCTATAATGAAAAGACACAGAACGTGCAGCGTATCGATGCCATTGGCCACTCTTGTGTGCTCCTCCCAGACGAGCACGGCATCATCTTTGCTAATGGCTACCTCCAGCTCACTGGTGAGGTAAAGACCTTTGACCACGGCATTGATGACATGCGCTTTGAGAAACGTATCGCCTCCGCTAATGGCGAGGATACTCTCTTTGTTTTCTATAATCGCAGCAGCGGTGATTACGTTCTGCTTTCATATAATCTCATCGAGCGCACCGTAGATACCCCCATCATCTGCTCCGGTTACTCACTCTTCCCTGATGGTAAATTACTCTACTTCCGTTCCGAGGACAGCGCGCAGAAGCACCACGTCATACAGGTCTGGCAGACGCCTTATCTCGATGACACTTTCGCATCTGCTGCTACGGAGGAGAAGAGCTCCTTACTCTTTAAAATTGGCAATCCTGACATCGTCCGCTGTATGGCGGAGTGCCGTGAGATACTCAACTTACTACAAAAGGAAGACTCCTACGCAGGCCTCTATCTAGATCTTGCTAAAAAGACAAGCGACATCAAAGACGCCTATTTCTGGCTTGGGAAAGAGGAGGCATTTAATCTCACTGCACCTCTGATAGAGATTAACTCCGCGGCTAAGTCCGCGATCAATGAGTTTGAAAAAGTCGTTAAACTCCGCAAGTCCACCGCAGATCAGACCAAGACTACAGAAGAGTCCGTCACCACCCTACTACGCAGTGTAGAGCACACACCGCCAGATGATATTCAGGGCTACGTGCACCAGCTCACTGAGCTACGCACCCTCAGAGGTGACATCATCGGCCTTCAGGATCTACGTTACGCTAATCTCAGTCTTATTAAAGATCTGGAGGGGCGCATCATCGAGGCTACAGAAACAGTTTCTAATAAAACTGTAAACTTCCTCCTCACCCCCGAGGCGCTTGATCCCTATCGCGCCGCTGTCGATGAGCAGAAAGCCACTATAGCAGAGCTAAAGAAGGTCACTCAGGCAGACGACTCCGCGGAAGCCCTAGACGCCGCCGGCACAGAGCTGGAAATGCTCATCGATGTCGTTTCTAACCTCAAGATCGAAGATGCTACACAGACCACTGCCATCATCGATTCCATCTCAGGTATTTATTCCACACTCAATGCAGTCCGCGCTGAGCTGAAGAATAAACGCCAGTCACTCGCCAAGGCAGAAGGAACTGCCCAGTTCGGAGCACAGGTAAAGTTATTAGGGCAGGCAGTTGTCAACTTCCTAGATCTCTGTGACGGACCAGAAAAATGCGATGAGTATCTCACCAAACTTATGGTGCAGATAGAGGAGCTAGAAGGGAAATTTGCAGAATTTGATGAATATACTGAGCAGCTATCAGCCAAGCGCGAGGAGATTTACGAGGCCTTTGAGACGCGTAAGACATCACTATTAGAAAAACGTAACAAGCGCGCCGCCAATCTAGTGAAATCTGCCGAGCGCGTTCTAACCGGCATCAGCAATCGCGCAGAAAAATTTTCCGAGATCAATGAAATTAACGGCTACTTTGCCGGAGACCTCATGGTGTCCAAAGTCCGTGACATCATCGAGCAGCTCAATGAACTGGGTGACTCAGTCAAAGCCGCAGATATCCAGACTCAGTTAAAAACGCTGAAAGAAGATGCCGTGCGCCAGCTTAAAGATCGCAAGGAACTCTTCGTAGACGGCAAGAACATCATCCAGTTTGGTAAACATAAATTTAACGTCAATACACAGGACCTCGAACTCTCCATCGTTCCTAACAATGAACAGATGTGTTTCCACCTAGCTGGCACAGATTTCTTTGAGCCGATCATCGATGAAGCTTTTCTCTCCACCCGCTCAATCTGGTCCCAGGAGATTATCTCGGAGAACAAAAAGGTCTACCGTGCCGAATACCTCGCTTATAAGTTCCTCACCTCAGGCGAAGACCTCTCCACACTCACCACTGATGACGAATCACTCGAAGCACTCCAGCGCTTTGCTTCCCAGAGATACACAGAAGGCTACACCAAAGGCGTGCACGACCATGATGCCCACCTCATCCTTCAGGCACTACTCCCCATTCATGAGAAAATAGGCCTACTCAAGTATTCCCCCAAACTGCGCGCCGCAGCCATCATCTTCTGGCAAACATGGGATTCTCCAGAAAAAGATACTCTTTCTCACCAGTTAGCTACCCACGCCTCCATTCAAAAGTCAGGCTTCCCACCCGGTACAGATAACACAGCCTACATCACTCAGCTAGAGTCCGCTTTCAGCGTAACCAATAATCCCCTGATCACTGATCACGGATCACTTGCCACTAGCGCAGCCACCTACCTCTACGAGCAGCTATCTTCGGGGAAAAACTTTGTCGTCTCTCCAGAAGCAGATGAAGTCATAAAAAACTTCCACCACTCCCTCACACTCAAATCCGCTAAAGGAGCAGTAAAGGCCTATCAAGAATCCATCGAGCACCTAACAGGCTCCGCGAAGTATCAGACAATCCTAGACTGGCTCCTCTCCACCTCCGGCGAAGCCTCAGACTCCACTAAGCTCCCATCACTCCACACGGAATATTTAAAAGAGGCCGCTGCCCACCTTCTAACCGGCACTCCAGAGAAAATGGCTGTGCACCACGTAGAAGTCACTGCAGAGATCACCGGACTCCTTGGCTCACACTCTACCATTACAGAAAGCCGCTATGAGTTACACTACAACACCTTTATAGATAAGCTTGCTCACTTCGAACAAGAGAACGTTCCCACCTTCCGAGCCTATCAGGAACATAAGCATGACCTCACCCAGGCTAAACGCGCTGACATGCGCCTCTCTGAGTTTAAGGCGCGTGTGATGTCTTCATTCGTTAGAAATAAACTTCTTAATGATGTCTACCTACCCATGATTGGTGACAATCTCGCCAAGCAAATGGGAACAGCAGGCTCAGACACACGCACAGACCGTATGGGTCTCTTACTCCTCATCTCCCCTCCCGGCTATGGTAAGACTACCCTCATGGAATACGTCGCAGACCGCCTAGGCCTCACGTTTATGAAGATCAACGGTCCAGCCATAGGCCACGCTGTTACTTCTCTTGATCCTAATGAAGCCCCAAACGCCTCCGCCAGAGAAGAGGTGGAAAAGCTAAACCTCGCACTAGAAATGGGCGATAACGTCATGCTCTACCTTGATGACATTCAGCACTGTGATCCTGAGTTCCTCCAGAAGTTCATCTCCCTCTGTGACGGGCAACGTAAGATCGAAGGTGTCTATAATGGGCAGGCAAAAACTTACGACCTCCGTGGTAAAAAAGTATCTGTAGTCATGGCAGGAAACCCCTACACCGAGAGTGGTGGTAAGTTTCAGATCCCAGACATGCTCGCTAACCGTGCAGATACATACAACCTAGGTGATATCATCGGTAGTAATGCTGAGTCATTTAAGGCCTCCTACATCGAAAACTGTCTCACCTCTAACAGCGTGCTAAGTAAGCTCGCCGCCCGCTCTCAGAAAGACGTCTACGCCATCATGCAGATTGCCACCTCTGGCAGTCAGGAAGGTATTGATTTTGAGAGTAACTACACCGCCGCGGAGATTGATGAATTTGTCAAAACTACACAACACCTCTACACCGTGCGAGATACCATCCTCGCGGTGAATTTAGAGTATATCCGCTCTGCGGCGCAGGAAGACAGCTACCGCACCGAGCCAGCCTTTAAGCTCCAAGGTTCTTACCGGAACATGGCTCGCATTGCTGAGAAAGTCATCCCCCTCATGACCCATGAGGAGATAAGAGAACTCATCATCGCTCACTACGAGAACGAGTCCCAGACTCTTACAACAGGAGCAGAAGCCAACCTCCTCAAGTTTAAGGAAATGGAAAACATCCTCACCGATGAGGAAGCTGCACGCTGGGCGCAGATTAAGAAGGACTTTAATAAAAATAAACTTCTAGGCGGAGCCGGAGAAAATGACCCAGTCGCCAGAGTAGTCGCCCAGCTCACCAGCATTAATGATAGCCTTCAGGATAACTCATTCTCAGCCACAACCATTGAGCAATTAGAGAAAATCATCTCAGGCCTCAGGGCGGTACCTGTAGAGGTAGATATTAACCTTATCGCAGATCAGGGTGACGGCATTGAGAACATGGAGAAAGCCTCTAAGAAGCCACCACTTAAAGTAACACCCAAGGTCCGTCAAAACCCTCAAAAATAATTCCCATAGGACCCAGCACACAAATCCTAGCCTTCGTACAACCCAGCTAATGTAGCTAGGATAGCGTATACAGGCTCTCCCAGCCTAATCATTACGACTAGTAAGATTAGGCAAGAGCAGAAGGGAAATTATCCCTTGTTAGCTTCCATCACCTTTTTAGGGTGCTTGAGAAGTGTGCGCACTTCAGTGGAGTTAAGTGCTGCAACAGCAGCTTCGTCCATACCTAGCTCTACGAGACGGCGGCTCTGTACTTTTCTGCGCTGAGTCTTTGCAGCAGCTGATTTTGTAGGACGAGATCTGTTTGTGTTACGCTCTAATGAAGTTCCCATGATATTAATTTAGGTTTGTAATAAAAGATGTTAAGCCGCTTGCTCGACAAGCTCGAATCAACACGGTCTGCGGACTATTAAACGAGCTACTAAGTTCAGTCAACTGGAAACACCGCCCTAAAAACTCAAGATCACCCAAATTTATAGATTACAGGCTCTCCCTTCTGACTCCCAAAGCGAAAAATACTCAAACCCGGCCTAAAAGCTAACCAAGAAAGTCACAGATCTCACTAATCTCCACTAAACCACGAACTGAATTATGAGCGAGACACGGCCTGTTTACATCGTCGCTAATAATCGTCTCGACTTGATGGCCTCTGAAATAGGCGAGCAGAGAAAAGGGTTACCCAGCCTGATCGTCATTTAAAAATGACTTTACGGCAAGAAGGTAGGGGCGCGAGAAAAGTGATAACAACCACCCACACTTCATATCTATTAAGTTCCGGTCAGACGAGAAATAATAAAAGCACAGCTACGTAGCTGTG
>JALZUC010000020.1 GCA_023301765.1 Akkermansiaceae bacterium
CATTATTGGTAAGGCTTTTTTGGGGCTATACCGAACCATCGAAGTAATGCCTGCATGCATCGTTATACGTTCGCTTAAACCGTATTTATCGACATGTCACATAAACGTGTCGCTTAAAAACGTTTTCACGAACACGTCTTGTTGACATGTTTATTTAAACGACATATTAATATAACGTGTCGATGAAACGGCATTTTATCATCATGAACTGGAATGCTGACACCCCTTATAATGATCTCCCTCTACTCCCTCCTAAACAGGAGTTAGAAACGAAGGCTGTTCTAAAGCAGTGCGTAAAGTCTCGCACAGCAGTGGAGCGAATCAATCAAGCTGTCGATCACTTGCCGAATCCCTCCTTACTCATCAATATCCTCCCGCTACTTGAGGCGAAAGCTAGCTCTGAAATCGAGAATATTGTAACGACAAGTGATGCGATGTTTAGGAGCTCTTTATTAGAAAAAGGGACCTCTGACTTTGCAACCAAAGAGGCGATGAACTATCGAGAGGCTCTCTATGAAGGATTCAGGAGTATGCAGCAGCGCCCCTTAAACACCATGACAGCAGAGCTGATTTGTAGCGTTATTAAAGGCTGTGACATGCACGTGCGCGCTATCCCTGGCACGAATTTACGTAATGAGCAACTCGCCCAGACCATCTACACTCCTCCCGTAGGTGAGAATATCCTTCGAGATAAACTTAGTAACTGGGAACGATTTATTCATCAAGAGTTAGGTGACTTAGACCCCTTAGTAGTCATTGCCATTTCTCATTATCAATTTGAGGCGATTCACCCGTTCACTGATGGTAACGGGAGGACAGGACGTATATTAAACCTGCTTCAGCTGGTTTCTAGTGAGTTACTTTCTCAGCCTATTCTCTACCACAGTAGAAGTATTATCCGCCGCAAAAGTGAGTATTACCAATTCCTGAATCGAGTCACCTCACATGAGCAATGGGAACCGTGGATACTATATATGCTAGAAACCATCGAGGAAGCCGCCGAGTGGACTTTTCGAAAAATCCAAGAAATCAGAGAGCTCCGCCACAAGACAAAGGTCGAGCTACGGGAGAAATTCCCCCGCTTCTATTCCACAGAATTTATCGATGTATTATTTCACCAGCCGTATTGTCGGATTCAAGATGTAGTGGAAGCTGGAATCGCTAAGCGGCAAGCCGCCTCTGTCTACCTGAAAGAACTGGTCAATTACGGTTTACTGGCTGAGGAAAAAATAGGCCGTGAAAAACTTTTCGTTCATAAGCAATACCTAGCACTCTTACTTAACGAGTCATAAGATCTTCCCACCACTAGCTCTGCGCTAGCTGCGAGCATATCGTTTTCATCACGTGCTCTTTCTGCGTGCACCACTCTGTGTAACCTAGCGGAATTAATCTAAAATTAGCTCTACGCAGTATCTTAGTCCGGTGTAGATCCACCGCAGGGAATGTCACTCCCGGGTAGCCTATCAAATCTATTCCAAGTACCTTATCTCCCTGAATGAGTAATAAATCTACGCTCACTCCTGATACTCTCTGGCCAATTCTAACATCCATCTCATATGGCTTAAGTTCTGTCGCCACTTCTTTGGCAAAGCTATCACTAGCCTGATCTACTAGCTCTGGAGAGCTGCCTTCATCCAGTGAGCGCAGGTATTGAGCTAGCATGGAGTGGGTGGGTAAATCATCAGCGTCGAGTGAGTGATAGATAATCTGCATGGAGCGCGCGCGAGTGATAGCTACATTAAAGACGTCCTCACGCTCTAGAAAACGTAGTGTGGCGGAGTTTACATCACGATCAATACCCAGTGATATAAACATCACATCACGCTCCTCACCTTGAAAACTATGAGCCGTTCCGATGATCATATCATGATCCGCTAGTAATCGATTAAGATCACTGTTTTCAAAATACGCGCTCACAGCTTCGCGGATAGCTTCTACTTGATTTCTAAATGGCGAGAGAATCCCCACGCTTGGCTTATTAGCTGTTGATCCTCCTCCAGCCTGCCCGAGTAATATTTTCAGCTCCGCTAGTATTGCCTCGATCTCTTTTTGATTCACTCCAGCTTCATCGCGGATACCGCTGCAGCGCCTACTTGTTAGAGCTGAGTGCTGATCCTCCCATGGTCGCTCCCGCATGACTTGTAGTTTATTCTGATAGAAGCGCTGATTACTAAAGGCTATAATCCGAGGGCTGCTCCTGAAGTGCTCATTAAGAAATCCGACTTGTGCCTGACTCTCTATCGTGTCGGCTGCGTGATCCATGAGGCTGACATCTCGGTAGTTATAAGTTTCCTGAGCGGCCTGATCTACCATCAGCTCTGCGGCCAAGCTGTTCTGCCTAGACTTAGCTAAAAACGATAGATGTCTGAGCTGTTGGGTATCACCCGCCACGACAATGCGTTTGGCACGCTGCATAATGGGGAGCACACTCGCTAGATCGCACTGGCTGGACTCATCAATAATGGCGACATCAAATAAGTCCTTCTCCAAGGGCAGCACCCTATGCACATCATCTAGGCTGACTAACCACACGGGCAGAGCCTCTAGGACATTACTTAAGTCCATCTTTTTAAAAACAGCCTCTTGTTCGCTGCCTCGGTATTTTCGCAGAGCTTGGAGCATAAGCTTGAAGTCCCTGCGTGTGCCATCCTTACTCACGGCTTGATTAAGCTGGTGCTTACGCTGTCTCCTCATGTAGTGGCTCAGCTGTAGCTCACGTTGAAGATACTGTTCATTAAGGTGGGCGCTTAGTTCCATGAGCAGGCCTCTCTTAGCCACTCGGTTTTTAACCCAGGCTTTTTTGATTTTTTCCAACCAGTTAGGTGCCGGGTCTGCCATGAGCTCACCGCGAGCGAGCGCCTTAGCCCACTCTTGTTCCAGAGCTAGCTCATCAGCGTGCAGTGTCTCTACTGTTTGTTCAACTCGGTCTAAGAGTATATCGAGTTCTTTCCCATAGGGCAGCCCACTACTCATCTGGCCCGCTAGACATGCCTCCATAAATCTCTTCAAACGTGAAAGATGATCTTTACGGCCAGCTCTCACCGTTACCTCCTCACCACCCAGCATCGTATCTATTTTCTCCTGCACCACATCCACGGCACTGTCTTGGCGAGATGCTATCAGCACCTTCTCACCGCGTGCCACATGGTCTAGAGCTATCGCCGCGATGGTAAATGATTTACCTGTGCCGGGAGGCCCGTGGCAGAGTGTTACTGGGTTTACTCGGGATGATGCTAGAATGCGCTCCTGAGATTGGCTAAGTAATGCTGGCACGGTGACAGGCTTCTTATTCTCAGGCATGATCTGCATAGGTTCCACGCCTAACATGGTCTGAAGAGGTGTAGACCAGTCACTGACCTCTATCTTCGTGAGTGTATCCAGCTCATCAAGCACACCTCGTGATGAAATAGATCGAGGTAATATACCTATGGCAGCTACTGGGTGAAGGCTGAATCGCTTACACTTTGCCGCCTCATTAATCGTTTCTCTATCAGCTAGCTGAGGCCATTGCCATAGTGGCTCGGCATTTACGCCTAGCTGCTCCGCCCAGTCTCGTATTTCACTGATTACCCCTTCGGTAAGCTCTCCCCCCCTAAGAATTTCAGTCAGTGCTTCGGCATCAGTTTGTAGTAGTTCTAGTGCGCGTGGATTAATCCGCCAACGGCTAAGCTCAATCTGAAATCCAGCAGCTCCGGTAAACTCTCCTTGGTAAAAAATGAGCGGTGCTCGGCAGCTCTTAGCCTCGTCCTTACCACAGAGAAATAGGCAGGTATAAACCACCTCTTGCTCACGCCGGTAGAGTTCCGCATGAGCCTTGGCTTTTGCTACATAGCTGGGAGATAACACGATCTCTGGCATCCACCCTGATGCAAGCTCTTCTCGACCAAATAGAAACTCTCGCTGTAAAACAGAGGACGCAAAAAAATCCCGCACACCTGACCGCGCGCGATCTTCACGAAAGCACTCGCGCAACCATCTTACAACATTTCTTGCAGCCATCAGACGCCATTGAAAAGGATACGGCGCTATCCGTCAATACGACTAGGGGGGGCTGCTCCTTTTTATTTTATTTCCATTTAATTATGAAGATTGCAGCTGACTTCCTCCTTAACTTGAAACCTGCTGGTGGGCGCTCAAACTCGTAATGATTCTGACAATCTATGCTCTTACCTGTAATCAGATATCTAAGCTCCCCTGCCCTTGTCCTGACTCCGCAAGTTAGACAGCGCTGGTCGGCTAGTAGAATGTATTAGCTGAACGAAAATTTAAAAAACTATGTTCTAACACAAAAAACGCTAAATTGGCAGCTCTATTAGCTACATCGTTCCACGTTCCGAAGTCGCTTCTGATCTCACCTCCACTGCGCCTACCTATAAAACAGAAGACAAAAAACTGTATCCCAACATCTGAACGTCATTAACTCACCACAGTATGTTTTAACGATCAGAGATACAGGCCTCATCCAAACACATTATCCCTCCACGAAATAAATAAAAAAACCATCAAAGGGCTTACGAAGTTAACACTACTTAAATTAGTGTCACACTAGAAAGGCCAGCCAGACCTTTATGAAAAAAAGTGGTAGCAAATGAAAATAATAATTTCCAAATGCTACCACTAAATAATGATGCCACTCTTAAGGTGGCAAAATAAGACTATTCAGCACCGATCAAACTTGCATTAACCTTAATAGGTTGTGAGTGCAGTATGAATTGAGATTGGTTAAGTGTAATATCACCAAATACAGAGCGTTCAATAAGAGATAAGGTATAGGTCACTGGCTGACTTGTAGCCTCGATTTCATTATTCTTAAGTTTTTCGGCCACTTCAGATTGACTGAATATATTAGTATATGCAGCACTATTGCCTGTTGCCACTAAGATTATATCATCAGAATCTTTGGCCGCTCTTTCTTGTGGGTGTATCCTTAAAATTACAGAGGCACCTGGGTAGATTTCTTTAACATCAATTTTTATACGAGGAAAAACTGTATATGATTCGAGGGTAGCACCAAATTCTTCAGTTGAATTATCCTTCAAAACATTACCTACTGCATCAGGAAAAATACGAAGAGTAACACTAACAATGCTCGCTGCATCTTTAGCTTTATTCTCGTAGATAGTGTATACATTTTTAACCTCCCCAACATTCCCAAAATTGTTATCATTACTAGCACTATGAATATCATTTCGAGTGATCAATTCTGTTTTAGTGTTGGAAGTAATTTGATTATCTAATCCTGTTATGCTTTGGACTTCCTCTAAAATTACGGAATTCGCCTCGCTCACTTGAGAATCAAGAATAATACCTGAAACCTGAAAATCTACCTCGTAGTCTTTATTAACTCTAGAGTAACGTTGTCCTCCACTATAAATATTGGGATCATCAGTTTTTATAATAAATTGAACTTTAGGGTTAAATCCATTAACAGGTACTTCATCAAGTAGGTAAGATACACCTGTTGTAGTATGAACGGTGATTAACTGAAAGATAGATTTGCCTATGATGGGGACCCGTGCCTTATCCGTACCGTTGTTAGGAATTTCTTCAATTCGCCATTCAGTTCCGTCTTCTAAAATTTGAACAATAGTGTTTTCGTAATCGCTCTCATTAGCGAGAATAATAGAAGTGGACAATAAGCTTATAGCTAAAATAGTTTTCATATGTATGATTTTTGTTAATTATATCTAGATAATCTAGTTACGATTTATTTTTCTTCTGGTGGCACTAGCGCAGCAGCTTTAACTGTAATTGGGTTTTTTTGGTATGTTGCTATAACAATTTTACCCATAGTTTTATAAGCTTTAACTACTTTGGGGTCTACTATCTCAAGCCCTCTGGCTTGAGATAATTTAACCTCATGGGTATGAATCCAACCACTGTTCTTCTTTACAAACTCGGACCACTTTAAAAGTTTGCCCTGAGGTTTTGAGACAACTTTGCTTTTGTATCTTTCCGGTAGGTAGATAAGAGCAGTTTTCGGTATCATTGCCCAATGCCTGCCACTTGCCAATAACGTAGACCTTTCTAATAAGCCTGCCCTTTTATTAATGACTGGACCATTTTCACCTTGATCTGCTTTTACTTGAGCATCAGCCGTTGATAGGCTGATGCATGAGAGTGCTGTGAACACAGCGCAAACTGTTTTTTTAAAGTGCATAGAACGTATGTTATACAATTTATGGAGTTACAGTTGTTTCTTCGGAATTAGTGAACGTGAGTAAGAAAATAGCGTCTTGCATATCAAAACCTCTATCACCTGGAGTAGATGTGCCCATTTCTACAGCGATGATGATCTGGTTATCATCAAGGAGCACATGAGTTTCTTCCTGATTTAAATATGCAGAAAGGAAATCAGAGATACTTCTTTGTGAATTAGGTAAACCAACCCAAGGAAGAGGGTCACCATCACGGAACACATTAACATGGTGATTATTTACATCAGTTGGCTCAAAAAACCTCCATGGATCAACTCCACCTGTAGCACTTTCTCGTTGTGTGCGAAATTCAATTCTTGTATTTGCTGGTAAATCTCTACTAAGCACTACTTTTGATACATCAACATCGGTATCATAGCCTTGAAACACCTTAACCCAAGATGACTCATTTGAAAATTTCATCTCTGTGTTAGTAAACCTCTTTCTGCGGCGTACTACGATAGATGTTCCAAGCACCTGCACCGACATATGTGTTTTTGTCGTTGTTGTTAGTGTTTCAGTATCAATTGGAGCTTGAGGATGATTAATGGTCCATGCAACATTAGGGATAGATCCTTCTTTTACCGCGTCCAGCCCGCTGCCCACAGTAAGTGAGCCAGTTGGAATCTCATCAGCGATAGATGAAGCTGTGAATATTGAACTAGTAGCAATGAGCGCGATTAAGGGATGCTTTAATTTCATAATAGTTAGAATAGTGTTTTTGACAAATCATTAGAAAATTTAATGATTTCTAATACATATACGTAGTAATAGATGAATACAATGATTTAATTGATGTTTTTTATTCAGGTCCTTGATACCCCACGCGGGTCAGTAAAAATTGATTTATGTTAAGTAATCGAGGGTTTAGATAGTCATTTTATTTTTTATACTGCTATAACATTTTGTTGTAAAAAAAATGATCCCCTCCTTGCTTTTACTGAGATCGGAGACAGTAAGCGCTAGCCATCGCGCAGCCTAATTCCCATGAGGTCACGACTCTTTTTTATCATCGCATGATGACAATCAGATAAGGGTGGCCTTAGGGCATACCGATATAGCTATGATCTGTGCCCCACATCTAGTCGGCAGTAGTTATTTTATGATCTCTATGAAGATACCCTAGATCATATGACGTTAGCTTTTCAGCCTCATATATCGCTGTGTAAACATGGTTTTAATATCGGCTAAATTCATTCGCCTCCTAATCCCCTTGCGGCTACTACCTATTGCGCGTCGCGTAGTTTACAGCTCAAATTACGCTGTTTTATGTGACCATACTTATGCATGGATTTAGTAGAGCTGAAGTATGATTTCGGAGTCTTCTGCCGTCATCGTTTTCTGTGTTGGCTTGAGCGGATCTCTGTTCACTTTCAAAAGTTCTGATTGTCTGCGGCTGGAGAGCTTATGCTAAGAATCACCTATAGCTTTACGCTCCATTTTCGCCACGCGCCATACTATGATTTTCACCCATTCTTCCATTTGGCTTACCTCCGAAGGGCATCTTTATGTGATTACGCCATATCATTGATACTG
This sequence comes from Akkermansiaceae bacterium, assembly GCA_023301765.1. GTDB lineage: Bacteria > Verrucomicrobiota > Verrucomicrobiia > Verrucomicrobiales > Akkermansiaceae > Oceaniferula. Next base: position 7,734 of record JALZUC010000020.1, read on the forward strand.
CATGTCACTTTCAGAATCTCGTGGCTACACCTGCTTTGAAATTCAACATTTAGACTCCCTTTCCTAACGATTCATTGCTCTGTTTTTCGGAGTTTTGGCAACCGTTTAACAGCCCGTTTTATAATAGCTCACTGGCTCATTCTCACGGAATTACTTCTCTGATTATAGAAAAAAAACTAGAGGTCTCTGATAGGTGTTGCGTAATAAGATAAGCCTCCGTTTTTCTTAGGCAAAATGAAAATCATGCGTCGAGTTTTAGAACTATGGTTCCATGTTTGACGAATAAATCGGTGGGTTTTAGTTTTATCACCAATAAAGAAATCAAGCTGTGCCACACAATCACCTGAACCACCGGATGAATTACTCGAGATAATTTTCTTTCTGCCAGCGCGAAGAACTAACTTCTTTTCTCCGATGTGTCCAAATACAGTGGCTTTAGAAAAGTTAATAAAGTATATATCCCCTTCTTTGTATGCATTACTGCTAGCATCAATAGCTTTTACCTTAATGGGGAAATATTCATTCTTTGGGTCTGGGAGGACTAAGAGTAGGAACTTCCGCCAGTTTTTTGGGATTTTAACCTTGGGTGCCTCTTTTGGTATTTTATCACCAGCTACTATAGCTTTGGGGGTGAAGGTCATTACTATTTCACCAGCTTTTATTTTCATAGCCGGCGAGAAGTGCCAGCGAGGTAATTCATGTTTAGCAAAGGCCTTATCATTAATATAAATAAATGCCTCTTTAGGCGCAGATTTAGAAGCATTATAGTATAGAATTTTACCAGCCCGTTCCGCATGGGCAGAAGTAGCAAATAAAACCAAAATCGAAGTAATAATGGCTGATATGAATAGATGCATAGTGAGTATTTAATATGACCTGCTACCTGCTATATCTCAGATGGGCTAAGCCAGCGAAAGGAAACAATTCTAAATTTTCGTCCGTAAAGTTGATTTAACTCGGAAGAAAGTGTGCCTTCAGATGGAAGCACGTTTTTATCGTCAGCAGGGTCAATATAATCAGCCGTTCTCCGCACAATAGCTTCACACCAGGCCTGATTTCCTCCTGAGCTGCTTTCTCCATAGGCTCTAATTAAAAATGAGTCATCACGAACAGAAATAATGGGTGCCAGTGGGCGGAGAAGGTCTGCCTGTCTTACCCAGCCAGGAAAACCATAAGCTTTTGGCCGTGTATCTCTAGCTTCAGGGAATTCGTCATTACCATTTATCGTGTTATTTAAATTACTAAATTCTCCAAAGTTATCGTTAAGATCAGCAAGATGATTAGAGCCATTATTATTAGTTAGTTTTATAAGCGCTGCTTCTAATGTACCAGCTAGGGCTTCATCACCAGACGTTAACTGTCTGTTGAGAAATTCAGACAGAGAAAGGAATGGTCCTCTCTGTTTAATTTCCTCCACAACATACTCAGCAAGATTTTCTATTTCATTATCCGCAAATCGCGCGAAAGATTTAAGCTTATCAGCACTGGCAAGAGTAGAGGTAGAGCTATTACTACTAGAGATAAGAGCTCTTGTCACAACAGTGGTTTCATCATCAGAATCTATAACTATTCCTGAACCATCATAGGTGGGAACATCAGCTCCCTTAAGGTGTAAAAACAGGGCCTTCCATGCCTCTACTGAGGTTGAGTTAACATTAAACATACCATCAACCACTAATTCTGAAGCGATCCCCCTCCAGCTGGTCTGAGCATTACTTGAACTTACAATCTCTGCTGCGTTATCAGCCTCTGATTGTGTGTAGTATTTGGCTGGTAGATAAGCACTGTTAGGTAGAGGAACTTCACCAAGTAGATGGTTTTTATATATTTCTACTACATCTTCATCTAATGTTCCAGTTGGGTAACCAGTTTGTTTTGGAGCAATTGAAGAGACAAACCAATCATCAAACAGCAGTTGGTTACTGATGTAGGAATGGTCATAGCTGAGGTTAGATGGAGCCGAGGCATTAGCTGAAACTTCACTTGATGCAATAGACGGACTCGCAGAGCTGTTTCCAATAGGGTTCAGTGTAAACGGAGGAGCAAGATTTGGTGCTAATAAATTGAAATGCTGTAGTTCACCTAATGATTGAATCGGACGCGTAGGTATTTCATTGATTATCAGATTAGAAAAGCCCTCATTAGAGCGAAAACTCGTTCCTATATAACCTTCTGAATCATTTGGAATACCAGAAGGAGCGTTAACGTCAGCACGGTCTGAAATGGTTTTAAATATCCATTCGTAAGGATAAGATTCAGCTTTAGGATCTGCTGTGTCTGATGAAGATAAAATGTAATGCGCATTGAGTGGGTTCATCTCAAAAAGAGCATGCGTCTGATGAAAATCAGGGTTGTTTAACATATCAAGTGAGGTTCTAAGCCCGTAGACGGCTGTCACAAATGGCTGAATATCACCATCTAAACTTGATAAGCTGACTCTTTGCGGTGGAGGGCTTAATTCAAGTTCATCACCCCAGTATTTATCTTTTTCTTCACCTCTTAGAAGTGTGGTAAACCTGTATCCGAAGCCTGCCTCAGGGTCTGCAAATTCATGCCTAGAGCCAATATTACCACCTCTAGCAATAGCATCAGCAGTAATCTTTGTAACCGTGAAAGTGGATGTTCCAGATAACTTAATTCTATCACCGTCTGACCTACCACCATTAGCTGTCTTATAAAGAGGTAACATAAAGCCTCCTGTCGTTCTATAGCCCTCGGAGAGCACTACATTAGTTGTTACACGAGGAGTTGTACTGACATCACTATATACTCTAACTTCACCAGGCTTCCAACTAGCAGTGCCATATGTTAGATTATAAAACACGAAGTCCGTTCCCGTAAGAAGTTGCTTTAGATTAGTTTTATAAGCGAAGTTATCTGTACCATTCGCATCGTCTACATCAATTTCAAAACTCAGAGGAGTAGGAGCATAGCTGGAGATTCTTACAGTTGATTCAGGTATGTTAATGGCTACATTATAAGGATTCCACATCGTCAATACTGGATCCATAACAAGACATGGGGTATAAAGTCCACCATCTGCTGCAGTTACGCCCATAGATACAACATAGTGAATCCTCGCGGCTAATGGAAATACCTTCACTTCATCCCGTGCCTCATAATCCCAACGTGGTGTCACCACCGGTAACAAAGGAGCTCCAGCAAACTGACTGGTCATCTCTCTATACTTCTGTGTAAAATCAATCAAATTATTCCAACTCGCAGTAGCACATGGAATAAAAAAGCCACTATTTACCTCGATAGACGCTGAACCCACTCTGGACCAAGGGTAAAATAACTGCCCAAGCGATAATGCTGAATTTCGGCTGCCTGTCATAGGAGTTGTTACTAAATTATCTACTCCTGGCTGAAGAGTATGCAGTGAAATACCGGAAGCATGCCCTAGTGAAGACCAGTTTTCAGATGCCAAAGACAGATCCCTCTTCCAGCCTCCGTTGCTGGCATTGGTTAGTAACCCTCTTGAATAAGTGGTTAAATCATGAAAATGGTTTTTTGAAAGTTCTTCACTGATAATGTCAAGAGTCCCTAGAGAAGCTATTTTCTCTAATCCTGATGACTCATCTAGACCATAGGAGCTGGTATCCGCTGTTCCATTTGATGCTAAAAAAGCTATCTGTTCATCGGTATTTACAGGGGCTGGCCTTGACGCCTTTATCAAAGCTTTAGAATTTAGACCTTGGACCCACCAGGCATACTGACCTTTATCTAACACTTTGGTAGGTGTGATGTGTACTTCTAGGGTTTCACTACCGTCACCCAATGAACCACTGGATACCAACGGCACTTTATCTCCAGCAGCTAATAGGGATGGAGGCGAGCTAATATCTCGATTGCTTAAATCATCAGAAATCAACCATCTCAAAAACCTTCCATCATCATTAGGGTCATTAGACGTACCATTAATTTGCTTATTGCCATAGGGAGGAGCTATCGGAAAGCCATTGGTAGTATCACGGTCTGCCCCTTCCCACGAGCGCCAGACACCCGTGAGTTGGCGTAAACCATCAGCACCGTCTATTATTTCTGCTGATGCAGTAATTCGGGTATCTGCTCCTGCGGTCTGTTGCAGCACTCCAATGGCCATCATAAGAGCAAGCCTCGCATTTGCTTGTGCCTCTTCTTGACCCGCAACATTACTATCTTCTCTTATAGTAATCGTGCTGAGCGAGATCAACGCGAGACTTACAAGTATAAGTAAGGACATTACGCTGATGGTCGCAATTAAAGCAAACCCTTCATGTCTTAGAGGGTGTTGATGCGTCTTTTTTATGCGGTAGATCATTATTTCATAGGCTAGGAGTTTGCAGATTACATTATAAACAAAAGCATAATCATTTATAAAAAATTAATTTTAAGAGATATGAAATGCTAGTAGTATAAATTTGTATTTACATATACAGTCATAATGCGCTGAATGTAAAGACCAATTATTAGGATACTGAAAAACACAGTCGTGTATTTCACTATATTATAAAAAAATTAAACAAGTAACTATGGCAATGAGGCTGAAACATCAAAAAACAAACCCATAGCTATATAATCTTATGTCTCCCTCCCCACGGAACCTTATATATCCGGAGATTATATCTAACTCGGTATCCTCACCGGTGCCGGTACATAAACAACTTTCATACCCGCAGATTGAGCTGCCGTGATACCTGCAGGGGCGTCTTCAAAGACCAGACAACGTTCAGGCGCGACATCGATGCGTGAGGCAGTTTCTAGGAAAATGTCCGGTGCTGGCTTTCCATTTACCACATCATTGGCAGTAACAACTGCATCGAAAAGGTTACTGATTTTGCACGCCTGTAGAGTCTTTTCAGCGACTAGACGGGAGCCTCCAGTAGCAATAGCAAGGGGCATCTTCCCACGTAAACTACGGGCAAAGTCTGCGACCACATCATTAAGCACTACTTGATCGATGTTTTTTAGAAATGCATTTCGTTTATCCAGAGCTACTTGCTCTGGGTCCAGGTGTAGGTCAAGTTCTCCGTTAAGATCTCTAATAATATCTTTAGTAGGTCGTCCGCCCATCGCGTAGAAAACGTCCTCAGGAAAAGCATTAACGGCACCATGTTTAGCCAGAACCTCACACCAAGATATAAAGTGAACACCCATAGAGTCTACCAGAGTACCATCGAGATCAAAGATCACAGCATCATAGCCGTCTTGGGGGATATTTAGTATGTCATATTCAGCCATCATACTGCTGATATGATGCGTTTCATGAGAGCTTGCAACCCGATAAAGAGCAATTTTTCATCCAATACCTCTGGCCTACCCTCCGGGTAATTAGACTCTTATTTTCAGTACACGGCTTTCTACATTACTATAGATTCATCCTTGTAGGTTCCACCAGCCACCCATTTAGTCTCCCCGCTTTCGTTAATAAAACTAACAGCCCCCTCGATTTTCACACCGTCGGCAAAACGCACTTTTCCTGAAATCTTCAGTTTCTCAGCTTTCAAGAGCGATGGCATACCCAAACCTTCTAGGCTGTCCACCATCTTATAATCGTCACTGAGCTCGATGACTGGAGGATTCCCTCCTCGCGGTGCAACCAATGCTATACGGCCGTCTTCTGTCTGCTCATACGCATCTGAGCGTAGTGCAAAAAGGTCTGCCGTAGATTTAACGGGGGCAAAACGAGAACGAGGCACACAGATAGCACCAGAGCCGGGAAAAGCCTCGATTGCCGCGCCCATAGCTATTTCCAGTTGATAGACTGGTGTGGATTTCTTATCACGAGGATCCACCGTTTTTTTATTCTGGATCATCGGTAAGGGTAAAGCGCCATCCGCCGCATCTAACAATGCCTTAAGAACATCCAATCTAACCCACAGGCTATTAGTATTAAAATACTGATGTCGCTCGATGTTTTGAAAATCGGCAAGATCCGCCTCCGCACACTGCGCTACCTCACGGAGTAGCATTTGATTATCAGACTTACGCACTGCTAGATGCCCCCCTTTTTTATCTGCTTCAGTCCGCCGTGTAGCCTCCATTAAAAATGGTTTATCACTCTCCGCAAAATAGCTTAGGAGCCCGCTATCTAGCACTGCACCTAGGTTGTCTGAGTTTGAGACAAAAGCATATTTCACCCCATCGGCCAGAAGTTTATCCAACCAGCCGCTGCCTGCAAGAGCTGCATAAAGATCCCCATGCCCGGGTGGACACCACTCTTGTGATGGGTTATTATCCCATGTTACTGGCTCGAAACTAGAGGCATCTATCTTAGGCACTTGGTTTTGCATCAGTTCAATGTTTTCAGCACCCGCTAGTCCCTCCTGTGCGTATGCCTCCATATGCTCCATCGTATCATCTGATGTACTGAAGCTATCCATGAGTAGGAAACGCACCTTCGCCCCCGTCTGCTCTCGTAAATGGATTACCTGCTGAGCGATAACATCTAAAAATGTAGTATCCCCCTTTACCGGTAGCAGACTCTTTGCCTTCTGGAGCCCCATACTAGTGCCAAGCCCTCCGTTTAGCTTGATAACCACTGTCTGTGCAAGTAAGGTAGGATCAAAATCTTTCTCTGCCTGAGTAATATCACTCAGCTCTAACAAGCACTGGCAGGGCTCGATATCCTGCTCCAAAATCATGCCGCTCTCATGCCGCACTAATGCTTGATAATTATTTTCAAACGAACGAATAGCAGCTTCGCTCACGTTGGCGTTCTGCATTTTTTTACGGAAAAGGGAGAAATCACTCATAAATAATAGCCATATTTGAATGTGCCTCAGGGAGCTACCTCATCACTCCCCAGCATACAATAGAAAATCATACATTCTCCACAGTGCCGCTCTAGCTCTTCATATAGATCAGGCAAATACAGCCTCTACAATCTTCTCTAGCCACTCTTCATCTACTTCGTCAAATGCCGCCACCTGCTCGGAATCAACATCAAGAACAGCAATCCACTCCCCTGCTGCATTCATCACCGGAACCACTATTTCACTGCGTGAACGTGCATCACAGGCTATATGTCCAGGAAACTTAGCAACGTCATCCACGATCATCGTCTTTCGCTGGCTAACAGCTACACCACAAACACCCCTATCTGGAGTTATCCGTAGGCAGCCAGGCGTTCCTTGATAAGGCCCCACCACTAAAGTCCCCTCAATCATCCGATAGAACCCCGTCCAGAAGAATGTATCAAATTTCTCAGATAAAATAGCGCACACACTAGCCATCATAGCAATCTTATCACTCTCTCCATCAAGCAGCGCGGTAATCGAGGTGAGAGCCTGTTGGTATTGTTTCTGTTTGCTTTCAGCGTTCATGTGCACGTCGTGTAGCTGACATTAGAACATGATCCAGAGAATTTTTTAATTTCACCATTTTCAAAAGCCACATCTCATCTAAGCTCTGCCGCGTGAGTTACCAGGTCTTCGCCAGAAAATACCGTCCTAAGACATTTGCTGATGTTTTAGGTCAGGATCATGTTGTTTCTACACTACGTAATGCCATTGCGGCGGATCGCCTCGCCCACGCCTGGCTATTTGTCGGGCCTCGTGGCACGGGTAAAACATCAACAGCAAGAATTCTAGCCAAGGCACTCAACTGCCCAGAAGGGCCCAGCATCGACTTTGATCCGGACTCGTCCATCTGTAAGGAAATTTCTGAAGGCACCTCCCTAGACGTTCTAGAGATAGATGGAGCATCTAATAACGGCGTGGAACAAGTAAGAGAACTGCGTGAAAATGTTCAATTTGCACCAACTCAGGGGAAATTTAAAATCTACTACATTGATGAGGTTCACATGCTAAGTACAGCAGCCTTTAACGCCTTACTTAAAACTCTCGAAGAGCCACCAGATCACGTAAAGTTTATCTTTGCCACTACTGAGCCTAATAAGATTCTACCCACCATTATTTCCCGTTGTCAGCGTTTTGATCTACGCCCTATCCCTACCGATACCATTGCAAAGCACCTGCAATTTATAGCCTCAGAAGAAGGTGTCTCACTAGATGACCCTGCTGCCTGGGCTATTGCTAAAGGTGCAGACGGAGGCATGCGTGATGCTCAGTCGATGTTAGACCAGCTGGTAGCCTTCTGTGGCGAAACTATATCTGAGTCAAATGTGCTAGAGATCTTTGGCTTCACCTCACGTGAAACAGTAGCCGCACTAGCCAGTGGCCTGTTACAAAAAGACAGCCCTACCGCTCTTGCCCTCATCCACGCCCAAGCCAAGTCTGGAAAAGACCTCGGCCAGCTACTAGGAGAACTTATCGGCTGCCTCCGCGCGCTGTTAGTAACGCGCCTAGACTCCGGCTCTGGTAGTGAAGGCTTTCCTGCTGAAGTATGGGAGCCACTCGTCAAGGTGGCCGCAGATATACCCATGGATAGACTCCTCGCCATCATTGATATCCTAGCAGACTCTGAAGGGCGCCTGAAATGGGCTACTAACAAACGCCTACATTTTGAAATCGGCCTGATCAAATCTATCCAATCACTCAATGACGCCCGCATCAGCGATGTGATCAAAGCACTAGCCGGAGCCGGAAATATAGAAGGCATGGCCATAGCCACGGATACTCCACCAGCTGACTCTCCACCAGCTAATGAAGCTCATACAGCTGAAGTAAAAACTCAGCCTGCCGCCCCTATCCAAGAAGCAGAGACAGCACCCACCCCTATAACTCCAGAGCCAGAGGCCACTACTACTCCAGAGCAGTCACCTCCATGGGAAACTACTCAGCCAGCAGCCACTGCCGAAACAAAGCCACCAGAGCCCACGGCGCAGACTAGCCCAGAGCCACAGCCCCTGATGGAAAACAGCACCGCTCAAGAGCCTAGCACACCAGCAGCTCCTGCAGAAACTAAAGGCATAGCAGACCTCATAGATGAAGCTCCGGACCTCCCCCCAGCACCACTTCCTCAGCCAATCTCAGCAGCACCAAAAGAAAAAGTTACAGCCCCCGAAGATGAGGCTAAAAAGGAAGAGTCTGAAGTAGACGAAAGTTTCTACGAAGACCCACTCATTCAGAAAGCCCTCGAAGTCTTCGAAGGAACACTGAAGAAATAACCACTCACCGTCACACTCTAACTACTTTAAAAAAATCTAACTATATAAAAAAATGGATATTCAAAAACTCATGAAGCAAGCCCAAGAAATGCAAGCGGGCATGCAAAAAACTCAAGAAGAACTCGCCGCTAAGACCGTAGAGTCCAGCGTAGGCGGAGGGAAAGTCACCGTAGTCGCCACTGGCGCAGGTGACATTCAGTCTATTTCTATAGACCCCTCAGTGGTCGACTCCTCTGACGTAGAATTTCTAGAAGAGCTCATCCTCTCCGGCGTGCAGGAAGCAGCCAGTAAGGGTAAGGAAATGGCCGCTCAGGAAATGTCCAAACTTACTGGAGGTATGGGACTTCCAGGTATGTAAGCCCTCAGCCATAACGGCAGCTACCAGCCGGCGAAGGTGGGGACGTTCCCCGCCGAACATCTATGGATCTATAATCTTTGATCCACTAACTGTTAGAACGCACTCTATCAGCCATCATCCACCTGCACAGGCATACCCCATCACACCTCTTAATTAACATGTTTACCGTTCATCATAACTGCCCTGACACGTCAGCTAGAGCAGGAACTTTAAAGACAGCTCACGGAGATATCCAAACCCCTATCTTTATGCCAGTGGGTACGCAAGGTATGGTCAAGACACTCGCACCTGATGAACTTATAGACATTGTAGGAGCTGATATTATACTCGGAAACACCTACCACCTCTACCTTAGACCAGGTATGGAAGTGATCCGTAAAATGGGTGGCCTTCATAAGTTTAATACTTGGGAAAAACCCATCCTCACAGACTCAGGAGGCTTTCAGGTATGGTCCCTAGCAAAGCTTCGCAAAATTACCGAAGAAGGAGTGCGCTTCTCCAATCACCTTGACGGAGCCAAGACCATGTTCACCCCAGAGCTTAGCATGGAGATTCAAGCCACGCTCGGCAGTGACATCGCCATGCTCTTTGATGAGTGCCCCCCCTACCCCTGTGAGGAAAAGTATGCTGCAGACTCACTCGCCCTCACCACACGCTGGGCACGCCGCTGTAAGGAATGGCATCAGGAAAATGCCACTAAACACATTCCCTGGCTTAAGAATAACGACTCACTGAGCTCAGATCAGCCCGAGCACCAGCGCCAGCAGATCTTCGGCATCGTTCAGGGAAGCGTCTACGCAGACCTTCGTGAGCAATCTGCTAAGGAGCTAGTCGACATCGGCTTTGATGGCTACGCAGTAGGTGGAATCTCCGTAGGCGAGCCTGAACATGAGATGATCCGCGCCATTGAAAATGCCGTACCATTTCTCCCAGAGGATAAGCCGCGCTACGCCATGGGGCTAGGCACACCACCACAGATGTTAGAAATGATCGCTCGTGGTGTAGATATGTTTGACTGCGTTATGCCCACGCGAGTAGCCAGACACGGCCTAGCCTTCACCCTAGACGGCCCTATTCATATTAAAAATAAGGAATTTGAATTTGATGCCTCACCACTAGACGAACACACCCATCCAGACTTACAGAAATACTCCCGTTCCTTTATCCGCCATCTATTCAGAGCGAAGGAAATGCTCTCTTTAAGGTTGCTTTCCCTACACAATCTGCATTTCTACCTACGCCTCATGCGCCAGTCGCGTGAGCACATTGAAGCCGGCACATTTACCGAATTCAAAACTCAATTTATCACCCGCTATAATCAGACTACATCATCATGAATAACGCACCTATCATCCTCGCTAATCTAGGTAATATCCAGCCCATCATCATGATGGTACTCATGGTTGTTATCTTCTGGGTCGTCCTCATCCGCCCTCAGCAGAAGCAGCGCAAAGAACTTGCCGCTAAACAATCTGCCATCAAAAAAGGTGATAAAGTCATCACCATCGGCGGTATGCATGCCTCTGTAAATGCTGTCAGTGAAAAAACTGTTAGCCTCAAAATCACAGAAGGCAACTTCGTAAAATACGATAAAACAGCCATCGCCACAGTAATAACCGCTAAGGCAGATGATGAAGATAAAAAGGACAAGTAACCTCATCTTTCAAGCATCTACTTGATAACCCTATCCCCATTTTTAAAAATATGGCAGTGCATCCAGAGCTTTCTGGCTGTCACTGCTATTTTAGTTTCCACCCCGAGCTCATTCGCCTGTCAAAAGGCTACCACTCCAAAGACTGAGACAGCAGCTAAGGTAGCATCCGCACAACATAATGACATTAAAACCATAGGAGGCATTATCTTAACCATCCGCGTGCTACCCAGCCGCAGTAATCTTGGTGAAGAAATCCCTGTAACTTCAGAACAGGTGTCCCTAGCTATAAAAGTTCTGAAAAAACGTATCACCCGCATAGGTTTTCGTGCCATAAATATCAGCCCTCTAGGACAGGACCTAATAACCCTAGAGCTAATCAAGATTAGTAAGTCTAAATTACTAACGGTTAAAAAAAACATTCAGACACTTGGTCTCCTTGAGTTTAAAACGGTCTATCCCGGAAGTCTCATTCTCGCAGACCAAGTAGCTGCAGACCCTCAGAATGAAATTGTGCCTGGCTATGAGCTAAAGGTTTTAACCGATACTGATGATGACGGTAACACCACATCAGAAAACCTCCTAATTTCCCGCCGTGCCGCTCTAAACAACTCATACGTCATACAAGCGCAAGAACTCCACGGCGCATTCGAGGGGATGATAAGTATAGAACTCAGCAAAGAAGGTGGTGACCGCATGTTTCGGCTCACTAAATCCATGGATCATGGCCGAGACCGTCTTGCCATCGTCCTTGATGGTATAATTCACTCTGCTCCCGTGGTGCAATCGGCCTTAAGTAGTAAATTTCAAATCTCAGGCATGGCTGATGCCAGTGAGGCAAAAAACCTCGCCGCAATCCTACAAAACCCTCTAACTAACTCATTACACATAGAAGACGAGCGCGTAATCTCACCAAGCTCCTCAAAGTAGCACCACTCTTCTAAATCTCTACCACCTCGGTAAGATATGTATTTCCCAAATCCCCCGCTTGCCAAACAGGCTTTAACAGACTACATCCACCCTTCGCCTGATTACTTTCACTCTGGCCGATAACTTTTTAATTTATAGATAACGAACAACCAAACCCATGCTTGCTTCCCTATTCAGTGACGACCGCCTACTGGTCTTTCTCTCCGGCCTCGGACTTTTAGCTCTCTTCTTCTGGTATTTCGCCACTGATTTTGAGCGTAAAAAACGGAACATCGGCACCATCATAGTTGCCCTCATTGCTGTTTTCAGTCTCATGTCCATCTTTCCCAAGGAAAAGTGGGGTGATGTATTAACAGGTAAGGCACCTCTATCTGAGTCTACTAATCTTAAGGGAGGTATTGACCTCGTAGGTGGATCATCCTTCACCCTACGCGTGCAGCCGGGTAAAGATGATCTGGGTAACCCACTCCCTGTCACCGAGCAGGCCGTAACACAGGCCATCATCACCATTGAAAAACGTCTGAACGCCGCTGGGGGTAAAGACCTCCTTATTCTCGCTCAAGGCAATGACCGCATCCTTGTGCAGATGCCAGGTGTAAGCCCTGATGAAGCCAAGAAGATTAAACTAATATTAGAAAAAATCGCCCAGTTAGAGCTGAAAACTGTTCACCCAGAGAGCCGTGTCCTCGCAGACCGTGTAGCAGCAGACCCAGAGAATGAGATTGTGCCCGGCTATGAGCTTAAAGTTCTCAGAGACATCGATGACGATGGTAAGGCCACAACAGAAAATATTCTAGTCACTCGCCGCGCCGCTCTAGACGGCTCCTACGTCACCCACGCACAAGAACAATATGGTGCCTATGAAGGAATACTCTCCGTAGATCTTAATAATGAAGGTGCAGAGCTGATGTTTAATCTCACCAAGGAAATGAACCTTGGGAGCGATCGCCTAGCCATCGTTCTTGATGGTCAAGTTCTCAGTGCTCCTGTAGTCCAGTCAGCTCTCAGTAAAAAATTCCAAATCTCTGGAATGAACGATGCCAAAGAAGCCAAGGGCCTCGCCTCTGCATTACTTAACCCACTGAAAAACCCTCTTAAAATCGAAGAAGAACGCTCTGTTTCCGCCACACTAGGTAAGGCAACTATCTCACAGGGTATCACCGCTGGTATTGCCGGTCTTGGCCTCACCCTCATCTTCGTTCTTATCTACTACCGTTTTGCTGGTCTTATCGCCCTAGTCGGTCTCTCAGTAAACATCCTCATCCTCTTTGGAGCTATGGCCATGTTTGGCTTTACCTTCACCCTTCCGGGTATTGCAGGTATCATTCTCACCATTGGTGTAGCCGTAGATGCTAACGTTCTTATCTACGAGCGCCTCCGTGAAGAGCTAGCTAAAGGGAAGTCAGTGAAAGCCGCTATCTCCGCAGCATACGATAAAGCATTCTCAGCTATCTTTGATGCTAATATCACCACCCTTATTACTGCACTTATCCTCTTCTGGCGCGCCAGCGGCACAGTTAAAGGGTTTGCCATCACACTCACTATCGGAATTCTCGGAACTCTGATAGCAGCCCTACTCTGCACCCGCATCCTCTTCTGGTGGGGTGCTGATAAAGGTATCATCACTAAGCTTAACTTCATGAGCTTAATACCTAAGAAGGCATTTAACTTCCTAGGACTTCGCAAGCTAGCCTTTACCACCTCCGCCATCCTTATTCTCGCGAGTATCTCCACCGTGATGATCAAAGGTGACAAGTCTCTAGGTATTGACTTCACCGGTGGTGCACAGCTTTCTTACCAGCTTGTAGACGGTCAGGTAATTGATCAAACAGACGTCCAAACACTCGTAAATGGTCTAGAGCTTACAAAACCAGCTGTTTCTCAGGAAGAAACCAGCACAGGAGGTGAAGAACTTATCACCATCCGCTGCGCCACTCCTGATACAGAGACAATACAGAAGGCCATGTCTGATAAGTATGCCATCCTAGCAGATAATCCCCCATCACGGGAGACCATCAGTGCCAGCCTTGGTAAAGAGTTTCTCACCACAGCCGTCTGGGCACTACTGATCGGCCTCATTGGTATCATGGGCTACATTACCTTCCGCTTTGAGTTCTCCTTTGCTATTGGAGCCTTTGCCGCCCTACTCCACGATATCGTGATCTGTCTTGGCATAGTCGTTCTAAGTGGTCAGCAGCTCACCCTCATCCACGTAGGAGCCTTCCTCACCATTGCTGGATACTCCATTAATGACACCATCGTAGTATTTGACCGTATCCGTGAAGATCTCACCACTAAGCGCGGTAACGTTAAAGACATCATCAACCAAGCGATTAACTCCACCCTATCCAGAACAGTGCTTACCTCAGTGACTACCTTTGTAGCAGTACTTGTGCTCTTCATCTTCGGTGGCTCCTCACTCAGTGCATTCTCCTTCACCATCATGCTCGGTGTCATCGTAGGAACATACTCCTCCATATTCATCGCATCCTCCATCGTCTACATCTGGAGTAAAGTGCGCGGAGTAAACTTACGTCGTGAACTCCTTGATGCTAACCTCGAAGCTGAGGTAAACCCAGCCAAGTCCTAGACTACCAATGGCATAGACAAAGCTCACCTCACAAACGGCGGCACTCAGGTGTCGCCGTTTTTATGTACTAATCGCCAACTTATAAATAAATGTCATTTTTCCTACGAAAAATTCTTGCAAAGAATGCGAATTCTGGCACTTTTCCGCCCGTCTAAGCCTCACAAGGCAGCTGACAAAATTGGAAACAATTCCTGCATAGCTCAGCGGTAGAGCGGGTGACTGTTAATCACTAGGTCCTTGGTTCGATCCCAAGTGCAGGAGCCATTTCCAAACTACCCACCCTCTCTCGAGATGGTGGGTTTTTTATTCTCCCTAGAAGAGGCAATCTAAATCATGTCAGCTCTCAAGGTTCTTTTTGTCTGTGCCAGAAATAAATGGCGTAGCCCCACAGCTGCCGCCATCTATCATAATGATACCCGGATCTCTGTGAAATCCGCGGGGCTTAGTCAAAAAAGCCCCACCGTACTTTCAACTAAACATTTACTATGGGCTGACCTCATCGTGGTGATGGAAAACGAACACACCGCACGAATTCGGGATAAATTTAGGGGCCGAGTAGAACTACCGCACATAGTATCTTTAGAAATAGCCGATGACTACGAATTTATGAACCCAGACCTAATTACCCTATTAGAATCCGGTGTAGAAGCACTACTAGAAGACCTCTCCCTCTAGTCAGCCAATACAATAGCATTGGCAGCGGCGTAGTGCTGAGCGTGAGTCAGACTAACCTTAATCTGGCCGATCTTATTCTTCTTAGCAAACTTTGCACCTGCCCCTGTGAGGTGAATTTCTGGCTCACCGGATTCCCGGCGGCGCACTTCCATATCCAGCCATGACAGATCTTCACCTATACCAGTACCAAATGCCTTAGCCACCGCCTCTTTCGCAGCAAACCTAGCAGCATAGTGGATCTCTGGGCGCTTCTGGCGCTCGCAGTAATCACGCTCAGATGAGGTAAATATCCGGTTAGCAAAACGGTCTCCAAACTCGTCCATAGAGGATGCTATACGCTCCACCTCCACGACATCTATTCCTATACCAAAGATATTCATACTCCTGTGTATCCCTGCATGGCATCACGCATTTCTTTTACTGCCGCTCTCAGACCTATACGCACTGATCTGGCTATAAGAGTATGGCCGATATTTAACTCAACTAAGTGTGGCACAGTAAGAAGCTCAGGGAGATTTTCTAAATTAATACCGTGCCCTGCATTTACCTGTAATTTAAGGGCGTGCCCCTGTGCTGCAGCTGCCTTCAGACGGGCTGTTTCAGTCTCTCGCTCACTACCAAAGTTATTGGCAAAACAGCCAGTGTGAAGCTCTATCATATCCGCCTGAATACGGGCAGATGCCGCCACCTGATTCTCATCTGGATCGATAAACATACTCACCTTAATTCCAGCATCCTGAAGTGTGCTAACAGTAGGCTGAAGGGACTCAAAAAGACCATCCACATCCAGACCACCCTCAGTCGTTACCTCCTCACGAGTCTCAGGCACCAGACAGACAAAATCGGGCTTAAGCTTCAAAGCAATAGCTACCATCTCGGCTGTATTACCCATTTCAAAGTTTAGCGGCAGACCTATCTTCTCGCGGATCTCATAAGCATCAGGCTCCTGCATATGGCGGCGGTCTCCTCTCACATGGATAGTGATGGAGTCTGCCCCGCCGGCTAATGCGTCTTCAGCAGCTGTAAGAGGGCTGGGCTCCGCATTCGGAAAGTCCAGCATATCTGCATAACGCGCTTGCCGCAGTGTTGCGATGTGATCGATGTTAACTCCTAATAGTAAGCTCATAATTTTGGCAATCGGATTGCGTGGGGAATCATCGTTACACTTACGTTTTTTCCAAGCCCTGATTAGAGAAAAGAAACGTAGGGCTGAAATCCACATTGCAATTTAACGTTCACAGTATTTAGTTACTGATATGAAATTCTTGTCACATGCTGTCTTTATACTGACTGCTCTTACAATGGGGATCAGTTCAATTTCAGCTGATGATGATGACCCTAGGCCAAAAAACCGCCCTTCTGTGCCGGACGATCTCATTGATGACCCACATGTACGTGAAGAACTCGGTATTAATGAGTTTACAGCTCCCTCGATCAAACGCATTTTTGATGACTTAGATAAGCTCTCTCCCCTACCCGCTGATGAACTAATACGCGAGATACCTAAACGCATGCCTCTAGATCGTACAGACCTAGCATTAGAGATTGGCTTTCTTATTGCGGATGGCTTCATGGCCGTACAAGGCGGGCATATGGCCAAAATAGAAATCCTCGCTAAAGATTTACAACGTTATGGTAGGGCGCTAGGAGCAGGAGATCGAGTTAATCGCCACGCAGCCAGCTTACTAGAGAATGCTAGTAAGAGAAATATTCAAACACTAAAACTCGAGCTAACATCCACGCAGAGAGATGTAGAGACTGACTTGATCCACCTGCGCGATGTAGACCTTGCTCACCTGATCTCACTAGGGGGCTGGCTCCGTGCTCTCGAAGTAAGT
This sequence comes from Akkermansiaceae bacterium, assembly GCA_023301765.1. Classification (GTDB taxonomy): domain Bacteria; phylum Verrucomicrobiota; class Verrucomicrobiia; order Verrucomicrobiales; family Akkermansiaceae; genus Oceaniferula. Next base: position 24,828 of record JALZUC010000020.1, read on the forward strand.
GCCCACACAGTAGATAAAAAATTCACGGTCACACGCGCGCAGAAACTCCTCCGCCCTGACATAGCGGACTACTACACTGGCACCATAGGGGCTCTCGACCCGCGCATATCTGAACGCGAAAATTTTAAGAGAATGCATAAACTCCTGTCTGAACTTCGCGATATGATGCTCCTAAAAAAAGGACAAAAACCCACCCATAACACGGTGAAAAAAATCGCCGCTCACGCTAGTAAGCTCGCCGCCCTGGCACTCACACGTAAATACTAATATCCCCCTCTCCCACCACTATGGCCACTCTCCCCACCGTCGCAGTCTACGGACTCGGCATCATCGGCTCTCGCTGCGCAGACCAACTTGCCAAAAAAGGCTACACTGTCCGGACATGGAACCGCACACCAAAGCCACGTAAAGACTCACACCCGGACCCAGCCACCACAGCTCAGAATGCGGACTTCCACTCTTTCTATCTCAAAGATGGCATAGCACTCCGAGAGGTATTTAATCAGCTACGCGGCGAGCTAAAACCTACGCATACAATACTTAATCACTCCACTGTGGACCTCAAAAGCACGCAGTGGCTAGCCGCGCAATGTGCCGAGATCGGCTGCCAATTTCTCGATATCCCTTTTACTGGTAGCCGCGAGGCCGCCGCTCAAGCAGCTCTCGTCTACTATGCTGGAGGTGACTCTGAAGTGCTAGAAAAAGCTCGCCCACTACTCGAAGCCACCTCTAAGGAAATTAAACACCTCGGCCCTGTAGGCAGTGCTACTATCATTAAAATAGCTACTAACCTCATCTCAGCTAGCACTGTGCAGGCACTAGCAGAAGGTCTCGCCATTACCACGGCTCACGGCATTGCCCCAGAGTTATTTACCGAAGCTGTAGCATCTAATGCCTCTGGCTCTGTGCTCGCCTCCATGAAGCTACCCACCATGGCTGCTGGTGACTACGATACTCATTTCTCTATGGAAAACATGCACAAAGATAGCAAGTTCGCCCTCCAACTAGCTGAATCCAAGAATCTTGACACACCCGGAATACGGGTGACATCTGAGGCAATGGGAAATCAGTGTAAAAAAGGACATGCTCATCTTGACTTCTCTGCACTCTTTAAGGCATACCCAGAGCAGTAATCGCTACTGTATTTGAGCAACCTTGCTCATCCTCACACTACACTCTATCAACCCCTCACTACTGCACTCCATGCTTACACCTATTCTTGCCACCGAGTCCTCCAGTATTGTCTGGCCAACTATTGTTACCATTCTTACGATCCTCGGCTCTCTAGGAATCTTCCTCTACGGCATGAAAGTCATGTCAGAGGGTATTCAAAAAGCTGCTGGTGGAGGTATGCGTAAAGCTCTCGCTACCCTTACCCATAACCGTGTCAGCTCAGTATTTACCGGGTTTTTCACCACCTCGCTGGTGCAGTCCTCATCTGCCACGACGGTATTAGTAGTCAGCTTCGTAAATGCTGGACTACTCACACTCGTAGAGTCTATCGGTGTCATCATGGGGGCTAACCTCGGTACTACTATCACGGCTTGGCTAGTAGCGTGGATTGGTAAATTTAGTATTGCCAAGATCGCCCTACCTATCATCGGCATCGGCCTCCCAATGTTCTTTATAGGTAAAGAAAAGTGGAAAGCCTCAGGTGAGACATTAATCGGCTTTGGCCTACTCTTCACCGGTCTTTCATTCCTCAAAAAGGCCGTGCCAGACCTCAAAAGCGGAGTTGCTGAAAATGTAGCCCTTCAGGAGAATGTTCAGAGCATCATTGATTTCCTCAATAGCTTTGGTCCGGGCTCCACTATCCTCTTCCTACTTGCAGGTATCCTTCTCACCGTCATTGTCCAGTCCTCATCTGCTGCTATGGCCATCACCATTACCTGTGCATGGAATGGCTGGTTCGGCTCAGATCCAGAACAGGCATTTTACATCTCCGCAGCCGTCGTACTCGGTGAAAACATCGGAACTACAGTTACAGCATGGCTCGCATCTATCGGCACAAGTGTAAATGCAAAACGTGCTGCACGTGCACACTTCCTATTTAATGTGATAGGAACCATCTGGGCAGTCGCCTTTTTCTGGGCTATTATCCCCTTTATATGGGGACTTGTAGATCTATTCCCCAAAGAAATCGTAGAAATCAAAACCAAAAAAGGCGATGTTGCAAACCCACTAACCATCGTAGCATTTGCCGTAGCCCTCTTCCACACCCTCTTTAATCTAGCAAATATCCTGCTCCTCATCTGGTTCGTTCCTAAGATTGCAGACATCGTGCAACGCTGGGTAAAAGACCCATCAACAGTGACTGATGAGAATAAACCAAGTCTACGCTACATTTCACAAAACCTCGTAGACCTAGGAGAGCTCAATATTGCAGAAGCTGAAAGTGCTATCCAGAACATGTCCACACAGTGTGTAAAGATGTTTGAAGGCTTTATTGACGTCTTTGAGCACCCGTCTGAAGACATGTCATCACAAGTTAAAGCTCTGAAAGAAATCGAAGACGATACCGACTTCATGATGCAAGAAATCACTGAGTACCTAGTGCGCTGCTCCTCCAAGGACATAGGCACACAGAATGCAGCCCGCATTGCCGGTATGCTCCGTATCACACAAGAGCTTGAAGAATGTGTGGACTGTATCTACCGACTCGTAAAACTCAACGAACGCCGCTACAAGAAAGGCCGCACCATTGCTGCTGACCAAGTAGAAGAGCTCAGAGAGTATGCTGGAAATACATCTCGCTTCATCAAGTTTGCAGATCAGCACCTCCTCCAGCCCATCACCCCAGCGCTAGAGTCCGAAGCTAGAGAAATGCTCGCCAACGCCAAGACCATGCGTAAGACATTTAACAAAACAGCCATGAAACGTATGGCTGGCGGTGATGTGCAGCTAGAAATGCTTAACATCGATCTTAACAACCACTTCCAAGCTGCATCAAACCATGTAATGCACGTCATCCAAGCCAGCCAAGGCATTCATGACTAAAGTATAACCTTATTAAGAAGCATTTATCAAAACCGCGAATGGATACCCATCTATTCGTGGTTTTTTTTTACCCACCATAGTATGGTAAGCAGAAGCTAGCCGGTCAGGCAGACTCAGATAATGTAGATATTAATAATATCTACACATCTACCCTACCGCAAGCAGCTCAATACAGACACTAGTATACTAGAAAATCTTCCTGCCCCCCTGCATCAGTAGAGTCTTCAATCTACAATCTTAACCAGAATACGCATACCGTCCTCTTCTGTGATTACAATATCCTGACCACTGGTGATAAAACCATTAGCAGCAGTTACATCTAGCACCTCACCATCAAATACACCTTTACCTGCAGGGCGTAAGTCCGTGGTAGCTTTTCCTGCCAAACCTGCCCTCTCACCCTGAGCGACTGGTTCATCCATAGCGGCGCCATTAGAAAGCTCCTTACTCATTACCAACTTATTAAAGATAGGCACATTAGGTAAAAACCTCATCGATAGCGCTATCAATATCATTGATCCACTCAGCCCGATAAGTAGGGCTAAAGATGGCCCTTGGATAAAATCCCAAGCATTAGCTGAATCCCAGCCCTGCACATCATTATCCTCAAACGCAAACTCATCCACCATAGCCAAGAACAATGAAGCTAAGACCATAATAGCCCCCAAAATGCCAGGAACAACCATCCCAGGGAGAACAAAAAATTCTACGATCAAGAGAATTGCCCCAATTACAAATAACACCATCAACCCATAGCCTGCCATATTACCCGCAGCATAGTTCCCAAAGAAAAACAGCCCAAAGGAAAGCAAGGAGATCCCACCACCTAGGCCAAAGCCGGGGGTCTTCATCTCCAGATAAGCACCACCTATCCCTACTAAAATAAGAACCGCAGACATCGCCGTAGTCCAGTAGGCAAATTTTTCCATCCCCGTAGGCTCCGCACGTATCATCTCCACATCACCCAGCCCCTCCTTTTCTAAAAGCTCCTCAATCGTTTTTACTGTCCCCTTTGCTAGGAGCGGCTTCCCTTGGTAATACCGAGTTGCCTCTGTACCAGTTAAACTCAACAGCTCACCCTTCTCCACCTTGATAGGGCCAAACTCAAATTCTCTTTCCCTAAACATCATCGCCCTTAACACGTCCGCATTATGCCCCTTACTCTCCGTAACTGTGCGCACAAAGGCATCAAAAGCAGACTCAATCTTAGATCTCATCACCTCATCGATCTGAGCTCCATTACCACTAACTAAAGCTGCCGCACCTATCGCGGACACCGGATGCATATAAATATGATCTGTCCCAGAAGCTACCAGAGCACCAGCACTCAATGCCTTCTGGTTAACAAATGAATAAGAAGGAACCTCTAGCTTCTGCATCTGCACCATGATCAGTTCCGCAGTATCAAACGCCAGCCCTCCCGGAGTATCTATCTCAAACAAAACTGCCGTAGCCTTTTCCTCATTTACCCGCTCGATAACACGGCGCCAAAATTTAAAAGCATGTTTATTGGCCAAATCCTCATCCCCCACCTTGATAATAACTACCTTACCTACAAAGCTCTCCTCCTCGGTCTTACCAAAAACCCTCTGATTAGCATGCGCCTGAGATGCAAATGCACCCATCGTAACAATGCAAAACAGCCCCCAAAGCCATAAACGAAAGCATCTTTGTGTGAAATCAATTACCATATCGGCAAACTGACACATATCTCTGAAAAAACAAACCTACAAAGATACTTCAAATTAGGAAAAAAACGATTGCATAAACACCCACTATCCCCTTTATTCCCGCTTCCGCGAGACTATTAATCGCCGTAGGTCCTCTGAAAATCTGCCAACCGTCATCCTGACAGCCCGCGGATTCCAACTCGCCAGAGGGTAACCCGGTCAACACGACAAAAAACATGTCTGAAGAAACAACAAATACAGAAAACACAGAAGAAGAAAAGGATGCAGCATTTAAGCTGGATCGTTTTGAACTCCCAAACCGCCTAACTAAGAACGAGGACACTGAGTCCGAGACTTTTGCCCAGTTCACAGCTGAGCCGTTCGAAGGTGGTTATGGTCACACCATCGGTAACTCACTACGCCGTGTGCTACTCTCCTCACTTGAAGGTGCAGCTATCACATCCGTTCGTATCGCCGGTGTTCAACATGAATTTTCCAGCCTCCCTGGTTGTGTAGAAGATGTTACTGACATCATCCTTAACCTCAAGAAGGTGAAGTTCAAGCACCACGGCAAAGAGCCTCGCGTTCTTACCATCAAGCTTGATAAAGAAGGTCCTGTTACTGCCGCAGACATCAATGACGACAACATATATGAAGTTGTCAATAAGGACCAAATCATCTGTAACCTTGACCGCAAGGTGAAATTTGACTGTGAGTTCGAGATCAAAGTAGGTCGCGGATTCAACACTGGTGACGAGAACAAGCGTAACGACATGCCTATCGGCGTAATCGCTATCGACTCCATCTTCTCACCTGTTGTGCGTGTTAAATATGCAGTTGAAGCTACTCGTGTAGGTCAGATGACAGACTATGATAAACTAGTTCTCGATGTATGGACTGACGGCCGCGTAGAACCATCTGACGCCCTACTTCAAGCCTCTGCTATCCTACGTCACCACCTCGACGTCTTCGTTAACTACGATGAAAATGCAGTCGACTTCGAAGAAGCACCAGCTGAGCAGAGTGAAGAAAACGCCGCTCTTAAGAAGCTTCTTAACATGAGCGTAAACGAGATCGAACTCTCCGTTCGTGCTGCTAACTGTCTCAACAACGCTAACATCACTACCGTGGGTCAGCTTGCTACTAAGACAGAAGCAGAAATGCTTAAATACCGTAACTTCGGTAAGAAATCACTCAACGAAATCAAGGACAAGCTCGTGGAGCTTGGTCTCGGCCTCGGCATGAACATAGATCCATCCCTACTCACAGGCTCACTTCCAAACGTCGGCGTTCCTCGCCTCGGCGCTGAAGAAGAAGCTCCTGTAGGACTTGCTGATCTAATCGCCCAAAACCTCAACGACTAACTTAACCGTCAATTTAACGACTAACCGTCCGCAAGGACAATTTACATGAGACACAGAAAAAAAACTGTTAAACTTCAACGCGACACCGCTCACCGTCGTTCACTACTTGCTAACCTAACATGTAGTTTGATCGAGCACGGCCGTATCCGCACCACTGTAGCTAAAGCTAAGGCACTTCGCCCTATCGCAGAGAAAATGGTAACACTCGCCAAGCGCGGTGATATCCACGCCCGCCGTCAAGCGGTGGCATTTCTCCGCCAAAAGCAAACTGTCAGCAAGCTCTTCAGCGAAATTGCACCTGTGTGCGAAGGTCGTCAAGGTGGCTACTGCCGTATCACCAAGCTTGGTGCACGTTCTAGTGACTCCGCACCGATGGCATACATCGAGTGGACTGACATTGAAGAGCTAGCCGTCGCTAGCACTGATGCAGACGAGTAAAACTAGTTAGATAAAAATCTAACTAACTCACGCTAAACTAACATAATTCACAAGCGCGTAGTCCCTTAGGACTGCGCGCTTTTTCTTTCCCCTAACAAGCCTCCCCCTCCTAAAACACAAGATTTACCATAGTCTCCACATCCTCCAGCCAAGACCTAATCTAACTATTATTTTCAGAAAAACAGATTAAATAGTCAGGACACGTTGGACATAAGTCAATTATGCACTATAATATAAATCCTAGTAACCACACACATAAACTATGAAATCAAAAAAGAACCTAACACGTTTTACATACGAAACCACAGCATTCCAAGGCTGGCGTCTCAGCCTCAGCCGTGCAGGGACAACTTTTACTAAGTATTTTTCTGATAAAAAATACGGTGGTGAGCGCAAAGCCCTAAAAGCTGCAGACACCACACTCAAAGACCTTAGAGAAATGTTAGACAGCTCTCGTAAAGTCAACGGCAAGCTCAGTAAGACCACCATCACCAAAGCACAAAAAATGCTCAAAGCAGCCTAACTAATTAACACTAGTTTATCTGCCTATAATAGGTGAAAATACACCCTTAAAACAAGCGAGGAGATCAGCTCCTCGCTTGTTTTTTTTTACCCCAAAGTTAGGGATTCCATGCTGGTCTGATAGGAGGTTACAGTGATAGCCTCCACAGCAGTGAAAGATATTAAATTTTATAACCGCTATACAGGATCCATGGAGACTGAGCAAGTTTACGGTGAAGGCTTCCTAAAGTGGGCCTATGGAAATCCCCTCGGAAAAATAGCCTTACACAGCTTCGTGAAACGCCCATTTTTCTCAAAATGGTATGGCCGCCGTATGGATAAGCCAGAAACTAAAAGCAAAGTCCTCCCATTTATAGATGACTATGGCATGGATTCTAAAGAATTTGCCGATACCCCAGAGAGCTACTCCACCTTCAATGAATTTTTCTACCGGAAACTACGCCCGGAAGCACGCCCGATAGCAGAGAGCCCAGCAGTATTCCCCGCTGATGGCAGGCATCTAGGATTTCCCAATATTGATGAAATTGACGGCTTCTTTGTCAAAGGCCAACGCTTTAATCTAGATGCTCTGTTAGATGACCCTGCACTCTCAGAGAAATTTAGAGGTGGCACACTTATACTCTCACGCCTCTGTCCAGTGGACTACCACCGCTACCACTTCCCTGTAGCTGGCACAGCTGGCCCTACTAAGATCATTAATGGCCCACTCTTCTCAGTATCTCCCATCGCCCTAGCGCGTAATTTAGCCTATCTATGGAAAAACAAACGGAGTATCACACGCATCGAAACTGAAACCATGGGCACTGTGCTCATGATGGAAATTGGTGCCACCTGCGTAGGAAGTATTTTCCAAACATACCAGCCTAACAACAAAGTAGAAAAAGGTGCTGAGAAAGGATACTTCGGTTTTGGTGGATCTTCCACCATCACTATCTTTGAGCCAGGTAAGGTAACTCTAGCAGACGACCTCCTAAAAAACTCTGCCCAGCAAATAGAAACCTACGCCCTCATGGGAGATACACTCGGTAGTATTACATAATTCAAGAGCAGCTCTGGTAGATCTCTCATTGATTAAAATAATAATCATAGTTAGCTCCCACTATTTAAGCCTCAGGCCTACGTGCTAATAAACTCATGGATTACCACATTCATCACCAGACCCCCATTGGTAAGATTAGGCTCCGTGCCACGGATCAAGGCCTACTAGCGCTCGATCACACCAATCAACAGTCCACCGTAGACCCTCACTCAGAAAATAAGCCCACCCACCCCATACTCCAACAAGCCATCACTGAGCTCGACGAGTACTTTGCCGGCACTCGCCGCGATTTTCAAACACCACTCACGCCAGCTGGCACCACCTTCCAGCTCTCCGTCTGGGAAGCGCTCAGAACTATCCCCTACGGGGAAAAAGCTAGCTACAGTGATATCGCCACTCACATCAGTAACCCCGCAGCCGTCCGTGCAGTCGGAGCTGCCAATGGCCGGAACCCACTCTCCATATTTATCCCCTGTCACCGTATCATCGGTAAAAACGGCACCCTCACCGGCTACGCAGGAGGACTAGAGGTAAAAAAAATCCTGCTAAGAGTCGAACAACAGACACTTAGTGGTAATAACAACTTCTCGCTCAATGCATGATTAACTGCTCTATTTAAGCATAATAAGAAACTTGCATAGTACACTATCTCCACGAGTTCACCTTTCCCCTAATCTTATTAGCTAAAAACAAGTCCCTCGCAGCACTCCCCTTTTAGCTCTACTTATAAATCAGTTCATAGCAAACTCCCAATTTCCCTCAACCAATGTCAACTGACCCTGCAAAGAAAAATCAAAACCCAGAGCAAATCGCTCGTGACACGATCGACAAACAGCTCAGGGATGCTGGTTGGGCGGTTCAGAATAAAGACGAAATAGACTTTAATGTAGGTCAGGGGCAGGCCATCCGCGAATACCACACAGACACTGGCCCTGCAGATTATGTACTCTTTATCGACTCTAAGCCCATAGGTATCACGGAGGCTAAGAAAGAGGCACTTGGCCATAAAATCACAACTTTTGAGGAACAAACTGGTGACTATGCTACATCCAAGCTCCAGTGGATACAGCAAGGCGCACCACTACCATTTCTTTACGAAGCCACAGGAGTTATTACCCGCTTCACAGATCAGCGTGACCCTAAGCCTCGCTCACGCCAGACCTTCAGCTTTCACCGTCCAGAAACCCTCCGCAGATGGCTCAATCAAGGTGACACCCTTCGTCATAGACTACAGCATATCCCAGCTCTCAAGGTCGATCATTTACGCGACTGCCAGATCAGCGCTATTACTAATCTCGAAGACTCATTTAATGACGCTAAACCCAAAGCCCTCATACAGATGGCCACTGGCGCAGGGAAGACCTTCACCGCCATTTCCTTCATTTACCGCCTTCTTAAGTTCGCCAAGGCAAAGCGCATCCTCTTCCTCGTCGACACCAGGAACTTAGGAGAGCAAGCCGAGCAGGAGTTTATGGCATTCACCCCGAATGATGATAACCGTAAGTTCACTGAGCTCTACACCATCAATCGTCTTAAGTCCTCCTACGTGCCAGATGATGCTCAAGTCTGTATTTCCACCATCCAGCGCATGTATTCCATCCTACAGGATAAGGAGCATGACGAATCACTCGATGAGGAAAACCCGAACGAATCTTCACCCTCTAAGAAAAAACCACTCCCAGTCTCCTATAATCCTAAGGTGCCCATCGAGCAGTTTGACTTCATCGTCGTAGATGAATGTCACCGCTCTATCTACAATCTTTGGCAGCAAGTCATCGACTACTTTGACTCATTCCTCATCGGGCTAACAGCCACGCCAGATGCCCGCACCTTTGCCTTTTTCAAGCAAAACGTCGTCTCTGAATACACGCACGAACAAGCTGTGACAGATGGAGTTAATGTCGGAAATGAAGTCTACCTCATTGAGACCGAAGTCTCTCAGCAAGGTGGCACGGTTCTTAAGGGACTCACCGAAAAGCGAGAAAAGCTCACTCGTAGAAAACGCTGGGAACAAACCGACCAAGACGAAAAATACTCAGCCAAAAAACTCGACCGAGACATCGTTAATCCATCCCAGATTCGCACCGTCATTAAGACCTTCCGTGACCATCTTCCTAACATCTTTCCAGACCGGATTGATGAAGCAGGAGCACACGAAATACCCAAGACCCTCATCTTCGCCAAGACGGACTCCCACGCTGACGACATCATTAACATCGTCCGTGAGGAATTTGGCGAGAGCAACGAGTTCTGTAAAAAGGTCACCTTCGGCACCAATAAGGGGGTGAAGAAAATCGACTTTGGCGACGACGATAAAAAGCGCACTGTCAAGGACGAGCTACTCATTGAGCCCTCTAAGCCAAAAGACGTTCTCTCCAGCTTTCGTAATGACTACTACCCACGCATCGCCGTTACCGTCGACATGATCGCCACTGGCACGGACGTAAAGCCACTCGAATGCCTCGTCTTCATGCGTGATGTAAAGTCAAAGGGATACTTCGAGCAGATGAAAGGGCGCGGCACCCGCACCATCGATCACGATACACTGCTCAAGACCACACCCAGCGCCAAATCCGCTAAAACCCACTACGTCATTGTAGACGCCATAGGTGTCACCAAATCTATCAAAACTTCCAGCCCCCAGCTCATTACCAAGAAGAGCGTCCCGTTTAAAGACCTCGCCATGGAAGTCATCATGGGCTCATCAGACACAGACACCGTCTCCTCGCTCGCAGGTAGACTCGCACGTATCGAGCACCAGCTCACTACAGACCAGAAATCCAATATAGAGCAAAAGACCAATGGCATACCACTCCAAGCCATCATCAAAGACCTCTTCACCGCCATCGATGGCGACACCATCGAGGCCAAAGCCCTCGCCATCACAGGCCTTCCCTCAGGCAGCGACCCTGGTGACACCGCCCGCGAACAAGCTCAGTCCGAACTCGTCCAAGCCGCCATTAAGCCCCTCAGTGGAGCCGCCGTTAATCTCATCGTAGACACCTGTAAGGCAAACTTACAAACTATCGATAACACCACCCGTGATAAGCTCATTAAGGCCGAATGGCAAAACGACAGTGTCGAAAAAGCCAAAGAACTAACTCAGCAGTTTAGTGACTTCTTAGCTAAGCATAAAGACCAGCTCACAGCCCTCACCATCTTCTTTGATCAGCCCTACCGCCTCCGTGAGCTCACCTTCGCCATGATCGCCGAGATCCTCACTAAGCTCAAGGCAGACGCACCCACTCTCGCCCCACTAACAGTCTGGCAAGCCTACGCTCAGCTCGATGAAGTCGACCCTGGCAAATGCCCAGAAAAAGACCTTAACGCCCTCGTGTCACTGATACGCCGCGTCTCTGGATTCGATAATCAAGTCACCCCCTTCACCGACACCGTCCGCCGCAACTACCAACAATGGATTCTCCAAAAAAACGCCGGAGCCCACAATACCTTCACCACGGAACAAACAGACTGGCTCAAACTCATCCGCGACCACATCGCCCACTCCTTCCATCTTGAGTCAGAAGACTTAGATTACGCACCCTTCGACTCCCAAGGCGGCATCGGGAAAATGCATCAATTGTTTGGCGATGAGATGAACGAGATCATTGAAGAACTTAATGAAAAACTTAACGGGCAATTTGTAGCATGATGGAAAAAAAAGACAACTACCCCGAACATTGGAAAATTACTACTCTCGGAGATGTAGCTCCCTTAAAAAATGGTTACGCTTTTAAAAGCAAAGAATATCAAGAAACTGGTATCCCTGTTATTCGAATCTCGGATATCAAATCTGAAAAAGTAAATACTACTTACTCAGTTAAAATCGAACCTAGCGAAATGTTAGATTCCTTCACCGTTTTAAAAGAGGACATTTTAATAGCTATGTCTGGTGCCACAACTGGTAAATTTGGAATCTACAAATCTAGTGACAAATCATACCAAAATCAACGAGTTGGAAACCTACGAAGCCTCGACAACAATCTATTATTACAAAAATTTCTCTTCTACTTTCTTAATAACCTTAAAAAGAAAATCGAAGAGGATGCATATGGTGGAGCTCAGCCCAATATTTCAGGTAAAGTAATTAACTCATACCCATTCCCGCTCCCGCCCCTCAACGAGCAAAAACGCATAGTTGCTAAGATCGAGGAATTATTCAGCGAGATAGACGCAGGGGAACAAAGCCTACGCGATGCCCGCCAGCAACTCACCCTCTACCGCCAATCCCTCCTCAAACAAGCCTTCGAGGGCAAGCTCACCGAACAATGGCGAGCCAACAACCCCGACAAACTAGAAGCCCCAGAAAAACTCCTAGCCCGCATCCAACAAGAACGCGAATCCCGCTACCAGCAACAACTCCAAACCTGGCAACAAGCAGTAGATGAGTGGGAAGGAAACGGTAAAAGTGGAAGGAAACCAACTAAGCCAGCAAAGCTTCAACCTATAGACGCTATTACCACAGATAATGAATCGGTCCCATCACAGTGGCTTGTTGTCGAATATGGGAAACTATGCTCCTTGGTTCGCAACGGACTTTCAAAAAAACCAACTGGAGATAAAGGTCATAAAATTTGCCGAATTAGTGCAGTGCGTCCAATGTTCTTTGATTACTCTGATTACCGCTATCTTGACTGTGATGAACCAACTCGTTCTGCGTATGCCCTGACCGATGGAGACCTAGTATTTACCAGATACAATGGAGCACGAAGATATGTAGGAGTTTGTGCATACTATAGCGGCAAAGAACCGCGACTTTACCCAGACAAGCTGATCCGAACATCCCCAGCATTACCTTCCCTAGATAGCTATTTCCTAGAATACTCTCTGAATACAGGCATCAGCCGTAATTACATCGAAAGTAAAATCCGAACTACAGCAGGACAGTCCGGAATCTCAGGCGGCGATGTCAAAAGTATCCCCACACTTATCTGCTCCCTCTCCGAACAACAAGAAATCGTCCGTATCCTAGACGAGCAATTCACCGCCATCGATCAAAACGAAAAAGAAGTCGACCAAGCCCTTAACCAATCTCAAGCCCTCCGCCAATCCATCCTTAAGAAGGCCTTTGAGGGAAAACTTTAAGAAACTAATTCCATTCAAATTTACATGTATCATAACATCAAAATATCCGAATTTACAATCAAAGGTCTTCACGGAATACCACAAAAAACCTTCAATTTTACACTCGAAAATAACCGTCTAATACTGCTGGGAGAAAATGGTTCAGGAAAGACTACAGTCCTTAAAATATTCAATGGAATCATAACAGGGCAATGGAAGTCTCTCATGTCTATGAACTTTTTATCATGTTCAATTACTATTAATGGAAAAGTTTATAGTTTTGATAAAAGCATGGCTGTGAACACTCTGAAAGACGGGAAACGGAGCGGGAGGTTGCCACGTTCCTTATCTCGCCAGATTTCACAACTTTTAGAGGATTCTAACGAAATTACTCCAGATAAAATATCCAGAATCTCAGATCAAATAGGTATTCCTGAAGAACTGATCTGGCACGAAATAGACGATATAGTCAGTCTGAAAAAAACAAATAACCCTCTTAATTCATTAGAAAACTTAAAGCGTGATAATTCCATCCATGCTATTTATCTACCTACATTCAGGCGAATCGAGCAGGACTTAGCTACAATTTTAGGTGATGATTCATCCGAAAGTCGTCTTCAACATAGAAGACGCATGATGAGATCACGTAAAGAACAGCATATAGAACTTGTTGAATTTGGCATGGATGATGTTCGAGAAATCATTGACCGAGAGTTGTCAGTAATTAATCGTGTTGCTTTGGAGAGTTTTCGAAAAATGTCTATGGCTACGCTAGGTGATATAGTCGACAACTCTTATTCATCATTTGAATTGATGCCGATACACCAAATCTCGACAGATCAAATTGAAAATGTTCTAGACAGAGTTAATGATAGCTATTTCGACCAAACACGAAAGAATGCATTAATTTCAAAAATAGAAGAAATTAAAAGCCAGCAGACACTATCTCCTAGTGCAGAGTTCGTAGTCTATTATGTGAATAAGCTACTAGAATATCAGCAAGAATTAGAACGTAGGGAAAGTCGGATTAGAACCCTATGTCAAATATGTAACAAGTATATAGAGTCAAAAAAATTCGTTTATGACCCTAAAGAATTTAGTTTCAAAATACACCTTAAGGAACGAAAGGGAACAGTTGAATTGAGCGATCTATCTTCTGGTGAAAAACAGATTGTATCCCTGTTTAGTCACTTATATTTAGACCCTAGGCGGAACCATTTTGTTATCATCGATGAACCAGAGCTCTCACTATCTGTTCCGTGGCAAAGAATGTTTCTAGAAGACATTTCTAATGGTAGTAGTTGTGTAGGCATTTTAGCGGCCACACATTCTCCATATATATTTGAGAACTCACTACTCAAATATACAAAATCCTTTGGTAGTTTTCTTGATTTTTAATTTATGTGCATCATCGACTTACTTCAAGAATCAAAGAGTCAGGCTATGACAGTGTATACTGAGCTCTTGTCTAAGTATAAGCCTACAGGTAAAATTTTCTCCCTATATGAAGGGAAAGATGACCCAGCATTTTATGATAATAAACTAATAAATCTATGCCCAGCCGGTGTTCAACACCAGTCTTGGCAACTAGGTGGTAAATACGAACTAGAGAACGTGCGCAAAATGATTACATTGGCATTCGAGAAAGGTCAGTCTCCAAGAAGAGAGACCTATTATGTAGATAGTGATTTTTCAAAAATACTAGGATGTGATCTACTAAGCCAAGACGACGTTTATGTTACTGATCAATATTCTCTTGAGAATCATGTTTGCTCTAGTTCAACATTAAAAAAGCTATCTCATCAGTCTCTTGGTTTTTCCGCGCTCCCCGATGAAGCTGAAAAGAAGCTGGTGAAACTTTATGAGAAATCACGTGAATCTTTTGAAAGTTCTGAAGCTATCAAAAAAATCACCTTATGGTGCCTAAATGCTCGTAAAAACAAACTCGAAGTTAAATTCTCGAAAATTAAGATTAGTAATTATATTAAGTTTAATGCCGACTTAACAGTGGAGTCTATTGAGCCCACGACCGGCAATTCATACTATCAATCAATAGACCAACTTTATGAGGATGTTAATTCCGACGGAGCCGATTTTAAATCATTAGAAGAACTTGCTATTCCAATAAAAGATTTCGTAAGGGGTAAATTTATACTCTGGCACTATGTTGAATTCATAAAACTGAGCATCAGTAACGCTCATTTCTTATTCGGAGCTGCAAAGCCTAAGACTAGTATAACTGTTTCCGAAGAATCAATATTTAACGTGTCAGCGATACTCGCTAGCTGTCCACCTACATTGACCGAGTTCGTTAATAACCGTAATAAAAAGCTAAAATCGACGGGGTTAGTTCGACCCACTGAACCCCAATCCTAATTGTTTTCCTTGTCCACTGACGCCATCATTCAAAAAAAATTGAGCTTCTGCACTACTCTACGCGACGAGGGCGTGGGCTATTGGCGACTAGCTTGAGCTCACCTATCTCATCTCCCTCAAAATGGTTTACGGACATCGTCCCCCCTTTACGGACATTGCCTGTAAAGGAAGACACCTCAGAAATACTCTCCATCCCTTTGTCTACCTAGTAAATCCAGTCAACCTTTCCAGACATCATTACGGACGCTGCTTCTCTTTAGCTAACTACGATCTAACCCCAAACAGAATATTTCATGAGCCAAACCATCAATATCTACTGCGACGAGAGCTGCCATCTTGAAAACGATGGCAAACAAGTGATGACCCTTGGAGCTCTCGTGTGTCCCATGGAAAAACGCAAAGAGATCTGTATTCGACTCCGTGAAATCAAACAACGTTATGGCATACCAGCTTCAACAGAAGTTAAATGGGGCAAGGTTTCTCCCGCTAAACTAGATTTTTATATGCAGTGGATCGATTATTTCTTCGATGATGATGATTTAAGTTTCAGAACGGTCATCATCCCCGAAAAGCAACATCTTAACCACACAAGCTTTCAACAAACGCATGATGGTTGGTATTATAAAATGCTCTTCACTCTATTAAAAGTGTTGCTGAAGCCCCAGAACCGCCACCGTATCTATATCGATTATAAAGACACTAGAAGTGGTGAAAAGGCCAATGAACTACATCAGGTGCTTTGTAACAACGCTTATGACTTTGATCGTCGAATTATCGAACGAGTTCAGCCCGTAGCATCTCACGAATCCGAGCTACTACAGCTGTGCGATCTCCTTATAGGTGCGATCGGTTACCATAATCGCAAGCTTTCTGACAGCTCAGCCAAACTTGCCTTGATTGACAGAATTAAACAAAGGTCTGGATTATCCTTGGAAAGAAACACCCTCTTAGCTGCAACTAAGATCAACCTACTCCGCTGGGAAGGAGGTCAAAATGTGTAGCGAGGAGGACTGGTTACCCGATTATATTAAGTTCAATGACTATGGTAACTGGGAAGCCTATCTCGAAGCCATTCATGACCAGTTTCTTAATGACTTTGTGCGTAGCCAGCCAAGCTGGCCAGGCAAGCGTTTTTCCCTGAAGCGTCATCCTGAATATGACGGCAAAAGTGCTACATTTTGGCACATGATCTCAGAGGGATCTGTCGAACATGATAGAACGCCAGATCTGAGACGCAGTGAATGTATAGCGTGGCCAAGAGCTATTATTGACCGGTATCCCGACATCAAACCCCAAGATGATGACCCTATTCTATGGTGGCGGAATTCACGTGGAAGAGAGCAACGCATTCTGCTCTCACTCCCTGACTTCAGCTATGTCGTGATCATGTCCGACCGTGGTGACTACATCATGCCTTGGACTGCTTACCCCGTAGAACGTCACCACCAGCAACGAAAACTTGAACGCGAATTCGATAATTACTGGGGAAATCAGCCCCTATAAAATGCTAAAGCCGCCCTGGTGGACGGCTTCGTTACTCCTTCAACACATGGTTGATAAGCTACTCACAACTTCACCTTAATAGAATAAAAGTCAACAATTTGTTTCTGAAAAAAAAATGCACTCATGTGGATCTACATTCATACCCGACGCAGAGCGTTGGCCTTCGGTCCATTAGAGTGCACATGCAAAATTCCAAAATACTCTTAGCGAGCCAAGCTCATCTCATCTCATTTCCAATTAACCAATCACCATTAACTATCCCATGTCCACCGACACCATCATTTCCAAAGTCTGGAGCTTCTGCACCACTCTACGCGACGACGGCGTAAGCTACGGCGACTACCTTGAGCAGCTTACCTACCTTATCTTCCTGAAAATGGCGGATGAATATGCCAAACCTCCTTACAGTCGTGATGTGGGTGTCCCTGCGAGTCTTAACTGGGAAACCCTCAAGTCACTCAAAGGAGCGGAGCTAGAAACCCATTACGTGCAGACGCTGCGTGAACTAGGAACCTCAAAGGGCATGCTCGGGCAGATTTTCACTAAAGCTCAGAATAAGATCCAAGACCCAGCCAAGCTCGCTCGCTTGATCGAGATGGTCGATGACGTGCAGTGGGTGATGATGGACTCCGATACCAAGGGAGATATCTACGAAGGTATTCTCGAAAAGAATGCCGAGGATACTAAATCAGGAGCTGGTCAATACTTCACGCCTCGTGATCTGATCACCGCTATCGTCGAGTGCCTGGCACCACAGCCAAACAAAACTATTGCTGATCCAGCCTGCGGCACAGGAGGCTTCTTCCTCTCTGCTTATGATTACTTAGTCGAAAATCATAAAATGAATAAGGCTCAGAAGAAGTTCCTCAAAGATGAGACCTTCCACGGCAATGAGATCGTCGCAGGAACACGCCGCCTCTGCCTGATGAACCTTTTCCTCCACAATATCGGTGAGATCGATGGCGAGAGCTGTGTGTCCTCCGCTGACGCTCTGATCGCCCCCAGCAAGACAAGCGTCGATTATGTGCTAGCTAACCCACCCTTCGGTAAGAAAAGTAGCATGACCTTCACCAATGAAGAAGGCGAGCAAGAGAAGGACGAGCTGACCTATAATCGACAAGACTTCTGGGCAACTACCTCGAACAAACAGCTTAATTTCCTACAGCATATCTGTGCCATGCTCAAGACCACTGGCCAAGCCGCTGTGGTGCTTCCTGATAATGTGCTCTTTGAAGGTGGGGCAGGGGAAACGGTGCGTAAGAAGCTAATGGAGAATACCGAGCTCCACACCATCCTCCGCCTGCCTACAGGTATCTTCTATGCCAATGGAGTGAAGGCGAACGTGCTCTTCTTCGACAATCGACCAGCGAGTAAAGAGGTAGCGACCAAAGACGTCTGGTATTACGATTACCGCACCAACATCCACCACACGCTCAAACGTAAACCACTCCGCCTCGATGATCTAAAAGAGTTCGTCACTCTCTACAAAGGTAACGAACGCCATACACGCAAAGAAACATGGAGCGAGGAAGAGACTAAAACCTCAAGCCCAAGCGGGCGCTGGAGAAAATATAGCTACGACGATCTCATCACCCGCGATAAAACAAGTCTCGATCTATTCTGGCTCAAAGACGACTCTCTCACTGATCTCGATAACCTGCCAGACCCTGAGGTCTTAGCAGAGGAAATCATCGACAACATCGAGGCCGGTCTCGCTAACTTTCGTGCTGTGGCAGAAAAATTAAAGGTTTAGTAAATTGCTGTGCCACTCTAAACTAAAACTATCCCCCACTCAGGCCCTACCACAGATCAACTCAACGATAAAACCATGAGTAACCTGCAATCCACTGAACAACCTGAAGCCTCATCCTTTTTCACCATTGCACGCTCACGCTCTGTAGTGATCTCTTCTATTAAAGTTGCCTTGGTAGTGGGTTCCTTATTAGCGTTGATTAATCACTATGATAAGCTCGCTACGCTGAACTTCCAACGTAGCGATATTTTTAAAATCCTCTTAACCTACCTCGTTCCTTATGGGGTCTCCACTTGGTCAGCGGTAAAGGCTATTCAAAATAAGTCTCAGAAAAAAACTAGCTTAAGGTCTCTATGATCGTTGCCACAAGGCCATCGATATTATGCTGCTCACTTTCGGTGATACTTGTATAACCTAGCTCTTGGAGCTTTGCTGTGGTGATAGGGCCAATACTGGCGGCCTTACATCCATCTGGCCATGGAAGGCCAAGTTCTTGGAAATACTTTGCGGTGGATGAGCTTGTGAAAGTAACTAGATCTGCACCGTCTTTTTTAAAGCTTTCAGCAGCTCCAGTGGGATCTGAAGTTTCTGCCTCTATACTGTAAGCAATACATTCATCCACTATGCCGCGCTGTTCTGAAAGACCGTCTGTGATGACCGAGCGTGCATGCTTTGGCTTAACCCAGAGCACCGTCTGATTTTCAATATCGTAATCGTTCTGAAATGCTTCTACCAGCCCCTCAGCAACGTGTTTTTCAGGCACCAAATCTGCCGAGAACCGGTAGCTCTCTACAACCTCTTGTGTTCCTGGTCCTACCACAGCTATTTTTACTCCGCCGATACTTCTAGCATCTTTATAGATGGCATAGAAGCCATCAAAGAAGCGGCGCACACCATTAGTACTACTAAATACTAACCAATCATAGGTATGTGCGTTAGCCACAAGTTCGGCAAAATCCTGTTTATCTTCTGGGTCTACCACCTTGAGCACTGGTAACTCTAGCACTTCGGCCCCCAGTGATGATAGCTTCTGCACTA
Source organism: Akkermansiaceae bacterium (assembly GCA_023301765.1). Lineage (GTDB taxonomy): Bacteria > Verrucomicrobiota > Verrucomicrobiia > Verrucomicrobiales > Akkermansiaceae > Oceaniferula. The sequence continues at coordinate 44,592 of JALZUC010000020.1, forward strand.
GCTCCCCAGCCTGTGCCTGGCTGCGAGTTACTGCGATACGTTTCCCCTGGAGAGGGCGATCTTCATGACATTTATTCTTGTCCATTTCGTTTTTAATATTGCCATTTTCACCCAAGGCTGGGGGGTTAAATTTCTTTGTTATCCTAGTTCGGAGAAGAGCTGTGCGGCTACTTCTTCTGGAAGGCTAGCCTCGCCTTTGGCTGTGGATTCCGCCGGCTCTGCAGCGACATTCTCTTCATCAAATACTCTTCCTGCCATGTGTAAAACAGCACCATCAAGCCATGAGCGCACTCCCACAGGGGTGTGACAACCAGCGTCTAACAGCCTAAGAAATTCACGCTCAGCACGACAAAGTATCATAGACGGCTGGTGGGTGATCGTCTCCGCACATAAGCGTGCATCTGCATCATCTTTCCGTATTTCAAAACCTACTATTCCCTGCCCTGCAGCAGGATAAAAGCGAGCAGAATCAAGAGCCTGAGCAAATAAACCGTCCATCTCAGAGTCTAAATCATAACCTAGCCTAACAAGCCCTGCCTCAGCTAGCATGATAGCATCTAGGGCGTCATTTTCACGGAGTTTCTGCAAGCGCGTAGGGACATTCCCACGGATATCAGTCAGCTTTAGATCAGGCCTCAGCCACTGCAGCTGACGCTGGCGACGCACACTGCTGGTGGCCACTGTAGCTCCCTGGGCTAGAGACTCTATACCGCCAGCCTGTGAGGTAACGAGCACGTCACTCACAGGAGCTCGCTCTAGAGCACCTACGATCTCAAAGTGCGGAGCAAGAACCGTGGGCACGTCCTTCATACTGTGCACGGCTAGGTCTATCTCACCATTTTCTAGAGCTACCTCTAGCTCCTTGGTAAATACTCCCTTATCGAGAATACCCTCAGACTTAGCCACCTGAGATAGTGGTACATCCGTGCGCCGGTCTCCCGTGGTGGTAATCACCTTACGGACAATTTCACGATCTGGAAATACGCTGCGTAAAATGGTCTCGGTCATCTCTGCCTGAGCCAGAGCTAGCGCGCTACCGCGTGTGCCTACAATGAGTGGTTTCATGATGTAAATTAATTTATAATTCTTCCTGAATCATCTGCTGGCAGATTCTTACCTGCTCCTCCCGTGAAGCTCTCGCCTCACTGGCAAGCATCTGCAGTTTATCAATATCGTAAAGGTAAACTTCCTCAATCTCACCAGCACCGGACTCAATATCGCGTGGCACGGCTATATCGATAAGAAATAATGGGCGGTATTTTCTCTTTTTCCTTACCGCCTCAATCTGGGAGGCTTTAAGAACTGGCTCAGTGGCTCCTGTGGACGAGACTATCACATCCGCAGCGGTAAGAGTCTCCTCCCAGCTATCAAATGTAACAGCACTACCTCCCAGCTCCTCAGCTAGCTCGACTGCGCGTGTATGAGTGCGGTTAGTCACCGTAAGCTCACTAGCACCACGCGAGAGCATACTCTGGGCTACCTGCCTACTCATATCACCAGCACCGATCACCATAACGTGACTCCCCTTTAGATTACCAAAAATTTTCTCCGCCAGGTCCACTGCCACACTCCCTACAGAAGTTTGGCCCATCTGGATCTTGGTATTTGTGCGGATACGCTTCCCTACCGTAAAGGACTTCTGAAAGAGTTTATTAAGTAGCCCCTTAGTAGCTCCAGATTCTAGTGCCTGCTGGTAGGCTTGTTTTACCTGCCCAAAGATTTCCGTCTCACCCAAGACCATGGAGTCTAGACCACTTACTAGGCTAAAAAGGTGCTCTCGCGCTTCACTCCCTACTTTCTGGTAGAGGTGCTGCATTTCCACAGCATCATGATCGCTAGCAAGGTGCTCATACAGCGCCTTAGCGCCCTGCTCTGCCTGCTCAGTCCCGATGTAAATCTCGGTCCGGTTACAGGTAGATAGCACCACGCTCTCTGTAACATTACTCAGCTCCATTAGCTCACGGGCTTTATCCCCCTGCTGCTCCACAGCCACAGAAAAGTGCTCCCTCACCTCTACAGGTGCGGTTTCATGATTCAGTCCCAGACAAACAAGTTCCATCTCTTCTAGCACCCCACTTAGAGCAGTGGGAAAATTAATAACGAAAGGACAAATAAGATCACCGCAGCCAGTGCCAACTTCCTAGGAGGCATACCACGGCGCCACTCAATAGTAAGTAGCATAGCATAAGCTACCCACTGACAGAGCGCTACTGCAAGGTGCTTGGTAACATCACCGCTTTTCTCCATCACCAAGCCACAAATAAGACCTAATGTTAAAATAGCAAACCCCAGCACCAGCAGCCTATTTACCACTCGGCTCAGATCACGTACTGGTGGTAAATTTTTAAAAAGCGCATTATTTAACGCCCCATTCTTAAGCCGTCGATTAAGTAATAAAAACATCACCCCTGTAACCGCAGCTAGACCTAACGCACCATAAGCAAGCACTGAAAAGGCAGCATGTGCCTCACCCCACGCATCCGCATGATCAATGTGCACCGGATTTGTATCCAACATACCAGGAATAAGCGCGGCACCTAACATCACAGATACCAGAGGTGCGGTAAAAACACCCAATAATGATAATCTATATACAGATCCTTCGAGTAGGTAGAACATCGTCAGCGACCAAGCAGAAAAAATTAAAATCTCGCCCAAATCCCCCAGCGGACATGCACCACGCATCTCACCACGCATACCCAGTAAGAACATTTGCGCGATAAAACAGAGTAGCATCCACGCCATCGTCCACCGTGACCTTATACCACGGCGCACGTAATTAGCCCCCTGCACCGCAGCTGCGGCGGCAAGGAGTGTGGCTATTAATAACATCCACTTATCCATGGCAAAGCTCTCCATGCACCTGCACGCTGCTGAGATCAAGCCGATAACGGCAAACTCTCGTCATTTATCGCCCTAACACCTTGGCAGCAGTAGTCGCATCAATTGTAAATTGCTCACTACCACTCGATTTTGGCTCTTCACCCTGCTTTGTCTCATACTGAAATACTTTTACCGGCTTTACCCCTTCAATCTGAGAAAAAATGTAAACACGTACTGTCACAGGCTCATCCCCCTTATAGTCTGGTAAATCTTTGATGGAAAACCAAATACTATTCACCCCATCACGGCCACCACCAACAACAACCTCTGAGGCAGACGTATTTTGGAAGCGATGTTTACTTATACTATTCACAGCCACCTGCACCTCACGTCCAGGACAATAAGTATACACTTTAGCAATATATTTTGCCTGCCTTACCACAATCGGCTGCGGTGGACGCTTCCCATCGGGGATAAATGCAGCACCGTCCACGTAGTTCATATTTCCAGCAAGAAGCTCATTTCGGATAGCACTCAGTCCGCTGAGGTTAACAAACTCTGCGTTATCATACTTCCAGCCCCTTCCTTCATGGAGATAGTTTAGCACCAAAATATTATCAGATGGCTGCCCCCCCACGCCGAAGTCCACCTTACCGAAGTAGACTAACTTTGCTGTCACCCCACTACTTCGTGCACGGAGTAGCTTCAGACCATTTAAACTAGCCGGAGGAACAGGCGTTTTAAAAATATCCGCAGGAAATACCCCCCTCTCTGATAGGATACGGTTCTGTATAGATATTTTACGGTGAGACGCTGTAGCCTGGGTCCACTGACCATGATTTTTACTTACCATAGCATTACGCCAGTATAGATACACATCTTGGAGGTTCTTACCCAGTGCCGCCGTTTGAGCAGCTGTCTGAGCCGATACATTTTGAGAAGCTCCAGCTGTAAGGAGCGCTACTGAGGTCAAGAGAATTAATTGCAGTCGTTTCACGCTTTCCATTGGACAATAAATTCAGACAAGGGCAAACCATTTCTCAACAACGCACGTTTGCACTGTCAGATATCTGTCTATGAATGCTTCACCTCAAATCGGCCCAGCCACCACACCACTTAGTGAAGAACGTGAGCGTGAACTCCTCAAGGACGCCATTACCCACCTTTATCAAAAGGAAAGTAGCTACGAGCTCACAGCCTACGCCTTCAACCCTCCGAACCACGATATAGCAGAGCTAAAGCCAGCTATACTATTTCTACACGGAGGACTCTGGGATGTCAGTATGCCCACTCAGTTCGCCCCGCACTGCCTACACTTTGCCAGCCGTGGCATGGTTGCCCTAACAGTGGAATACCGTGTAAATGCCAAACATGGCACTAGCCCTTTAGACGCTTTTGTTGATGCCCAAATGGCAATGATATGGATAAGGCATAATCACGCCGGACTCGGAATCGACCCTAATAGAATCATCGTAGCCGGCGCCGCCTCTGGGGCACACATGGCACTATCCCTAGCCATGCAGCCCGATATCATGGACATAGATGGCTACAATGCTCGCCCTCAAGGGATCATTGCACTCAGTGCACTGGTAAATACCACCCGTAAAGGGATGGAGAGTGATCGCTTTGGTGATGTTAAAACAGCAGCTAAGAAAAGCCCCTCCACGAACGTGCGTAAGAAGCTTCCCCCTAGCCTCTTTATCCACGGTAAAGCAGACACCATCGTACCCTACGATCACATCACAAAAATAACCAAAGCACTGAAGCGCAAAAAGAACCACTGTGAGCTTGTCGATTTTGAAGGCGCTAATCACAGCTTCTTTAACTTCAACGTCAGCGCTAAACACTTTGAAATAGTGTTAAACTCCATGGATGCCTTTGTAAGTGACCTTGGCTACATTGAGCCTGTAGATTACGTCTAAGTCATTAATAATAAATGCGCAAAATTTCATTTTGCGCAATACATTTACAAGATTAGAACTATAGTAGATCTAATCCATGCTCACCCCCACTAGTCAGCCTAGTAAAATCCTTGCGACTTTTTTTGCCGTTCTCACCTTGGGCGCTACTACACTAGCTCTATCTGCAGATACACCACCCCGGCAGCAGGAGCTTCTCACCGAGTGGCAAGATGATATTCAGCCGATGCTGGAGCACTACTGCTATGATTGCCATGGTGATGGTCGCAGTAAGGGAAAACTAGATCTAGAGAGGTACCCAGACCTTGCAAGTATGAGGCAGAACCCAAAAATATGGGAACACATCCTCACACGTGTAGACCACCACCTCATGCCTCCACCACGTAAAGAGCAGCCAGAGAGAGAGGAACGTGAACAACTCGTGAGATGGATTAACCACGCCGTTTTCCCCTCAGACATTAATGACCCCGGACACAGCGTCCCAAGGCGGATGAATAGAATCGAGTATCAAAACACCATCAAAGAACTCTTAGGGATTCAAATAAACCTCACTAATATCCTCCCGCCAGATGACTCAGGCTACGGCTTTGATACCAATGCCCACGCCCTCAGCATCTCACCAGCACATATTGAAAAATACCTCTTAGCCGCTGAGAAATCACTCGATCAGGCCATCCACCTAGGTCCCCTACAGCCTCAGAAAGTACACTTTAAAGGCAAGGACTTCCGTGATCACGGCCACCAGCGCAATGGCGGAGTATTCCTCTCCACCGTGGGCACCACTAACTTAAGACCATCAATAGACAGAGCTGGAAAATACCGTCTCACAGTCACCGCCTCAGCCACCCAAGGAGGAAATGAACACCCCAGGCTCCATATTTCCGTAAATGATAAACTACTCAGTAAATTTGAAATCAAAGACCACATTAACGATAAAAAAGAATACACCACCGAATTAAACCTCCCAAGAGGCAGGGCTAAAATCTCCCTGACGTTCCCAAACGATTACTATAACCCAGAGAGCAAAGACCCTAAATTCAGAGACCGTAACCTCATGATTCATAGTGCCAGTCTCGAAGGTCCACTAGGGGTAAAGAGAGTTAAGCCAGAGAGCCACACCCGCATCTACCACCCACAGAAAAGCGGCGAAACAGATAAAGCCTATACCCGTGAGTTACTGACACGCTTTGCCCGCCGTGCATTCCGCCGGCCCGTACTAAATGAGGAAATAACACGCTACCTAACACTCTCTACTCAGCTCAGTAAACAAAGCAGCTCACGTAATGCCGGTATCAAAGCCACACTCTCAGCCATGCTCGTATCACCCTCCTTCCTCTTCATCTCTCCAGATCTTGCCCAACCAAGAAATGAGGAAAAAATCAGCCGTATAGATGAACACACCCTCGCTAGCAGGCTATCCTACTTTCTGTGGAGCAGTATGCCAGATGAAACCTTACTCTCACTCGCAGACAACGGCCAGTTGAGAAAGAAACTGAATTCACAAATCACGCGTATGCTCAAAGACCCACGAGCACACGAGATGGTTCTGCACTTCACCGGACAGTGGCTTCAACTACGTGACCTGAAGTCCACCACACGTGATAAAAAACGCTTCAGTAACTTCTCTGCCAGCCTCGCCCAAGACATGAGACAAGAAACCACCCTTCTAGCCCAGCACATCCTCCTAAATAATCAGAGCCTTTTAGACTTCTTAGCTGCAGACTACACCTTCATCAATGAAAGCTTAGCCAAGCACTACGGCATCCCCGGCATAAAAGGCTCCCACTTCCGCCGTATCACCACTACTAAACAAAAACGCCGTGGTATGCTCACCCACGCATCCATTCTCACCCTCACATCTCAGCCGGAGCGCACATCACCAGTGCTTCGAGGTAAATTCATCCTAGAAAACATCCTTGATATCACCCCTCCTCCACCGCCACCAGACCTCCCAGATCTGGAAGAAGTTCATGAGAATGGCACCAAGATGACCGTCAGGGAGCAACTAGCTATGCACAGGGAGAAGAGCGCCTGCGCTGGCTGCCATAACCTCATGGACCCCATAGGCCTAGCGTTTGAAAACTATGACGCCATCGGCGTCTGGCGTGATTCAGAGAATGGCCAGCCCATCAACGCCAGTGGTAAACTAGTCACGGGAGAACCTCTAGATGGTGCAGAATCACTCCGCCTCATTATCCTCAATAATAAAGCTGACCAGTTCCTCCGTAGCCTTTCCGTCAAACTTATGACCTACGCGCTAAGTCGCGGAATCACACGCCGAGACCGTGCCCATATTGAAAAAATTCTCTCCGAACTTAAAGCTAACAAAAACTCCGCCCACAGCCTCATTAGAGGCATTGTGCACAGTGTCCCATTTCAATACCAACATAACTAAAACCTATGCAGCGCCGCACATTTCTTAAAGGACTAGGAGCCACACTCGCAGTCCCTCAGCTCACCTCCCTGCAGGCCGCTAAGACCTCAGTGGTGACACCCCCCATACGCATGGCCTTTGTCTACGCGCCCAATGGAGTCAATCTAGCCAAATGGCGCCCTTCTGGACTAGGTACAGACTACCACATGGGGCAGTCCATGAAACCACTAGAAAAACTCCGTAAAAACTTTCAGATCATCAGTGGCTTAGATCACGATAAAGCCAAGGCCAATGGAGACGGTGCAGGTGACCATGCCCGCGCTAACGCCACCTACCTCACCGGATGCCAAGCACGTAAAACCTCAGGCTCAAACATCCACCTTGGTATATCTGTCGATCAAATAGCCGCCCAGCAGATTGGCCACTACACTCGCCTCCCATCCTTAGAACTTAGCACAGACCCTCCACGCCGTTCCGGTAGATGTGACTCTGGCTACTCATGTGCCTATCAATATAACCTCTCATGGCGAAGTGCTAATACCCCCATGCCCTCGGAGCGAGATCCCCGCTCCGTCTTTGAGCGCCTCTTTGGCTCCGGTGATGCGCGCGAGGATGCCAGACGCCGCGCAGAGCATAAAAGTGTGCTAGACTTTGTCCTAGATGATGCAAAACGCCTGCACAAGCGCGCCAGCCATAATGATCAAGACAAACTAGATGAATACATGACCGCCGTGCGCGAGGTAGAACAGCGCATCAGCCGCCATGAAAACTTTACAGACCAATTCCCCGGCATCATCAAACCTAGCGGTATCCCAGCCGACTACCGCGAACACATCAGGCTCATGTACCAGCTCATGACCCTAGCCTTCCGCACAGACTCCACTCGTATCTGCACCTTTCTACTCGCACACGATGGCTCTAATCGAGCCTTCGAGGAAATTGGAATATCCGGCGGTCACCACTCTCTTTCCCACCACAAGAAGAAACAGAAAAATCTCGATCAAATCGCCAAGATTGATCACTTCTACCTCGAAGAATATGCAAGGTTCCTATCAGGCCTTAAAGGTATCTCAGAAGGTCAGGGCTCACTTCTCGATAACACCATGATTATCTACGGCTCAGGCATCAGTGACGGGAATCGCCATAGCCATACAAATCTACCTCTCATTCTCGCAGGAGGAGGTGGTGGTAGCCTTACCCCTGGTCGTCATATCAGCATAGAAAAAGGCACTCCTATGACTAATCTCCACCTCGCAATGTTAGAGAAAATACAAGTAAAGGCACGGCGCATAGGCGACTCCAATGGCATCTTAAAGGGGATTTAACAGGACCACCCTCCTGCACCTGCTGCCATTAGCTCGCATCTAAACAGC
>JALZUC010000021.1 GCA_023301765.1 Akkermansiaceae bacterium
GGCGGGGCGGAACCTACTCGAAAATCATTTCAGGTCAATACCTTTCCATACCTTTTTGTCACTTTTTTCCACAACTCGTCTCAACACACTTATTTTGAGATGCTTATTTAATTTATTACTTATACCCACGATAATGATATTTAAGAATAAACATTCCTATAAAACTATTCTGAGTAAAGTCTTCACAAAAAATTAGAGTATCAATGTATTGCTGGTGGTGGTATGTCTTCAGAATTAGGATCATCCGGTAAGCGAATAGATTCAACCATATCTTGGACGTCTTGAGGCGGCGCTGGGGTAAAGAAACTAACAATGAATGCTGCGGCAAAGTTAATGAGCATACCTATGGAGCCTATACCTTCAGGGGTAATACCGAATATAAAGGGTTTACCATCCATAAATTGAACGTAGATAATATATCCAGCTGTGAATGTAATCCCTGCGATCATCCCCACAATGGCTCCTTGTTTATTTATTCTCTTAGAGAAGATACCAAGAAGTAGTGTCGGGAAGAATGATGAGGCTGCGAGTCCAAACGCAAACGCCACAGTCTTAGCAATAAATGCGGATGGAGGGTTAATCCCAAACCATGCAGCTATGGCTAGAGCGGCGAATGATGCGATACGCGCATATCTGACTTCTTGTTTATCAGTGAGGTCGGGCTTGATAATTTTTTTCATCAAGTCGTGAGATATGGAGGTGGATAAAACAAGGAGTAGCCCTGCTGCCGTGGAGAGCGCTGCAGCGATGCAGCCCGCCATAAGAAGTGCTATCACCCATTTCGGTAAATTAGCCATATGGGGGTTAGCAAGAACCATGATATCTGCGCCGAACCATAGTTCGTTGGCATTACTTGTATCTATTTTGTTCGTTAATAATCTCTCTCCACTGACTCCAAAACGATGGCTTACATCGGTGGTGTTATCTGAGTGGATAGGTTTTTTTGATTCAAGAAAGACTTTATTGCCTCCAGCCCCCTCATGCTTTGGTCCATAGAACTGAATAACACCATCACCGTTTTTATCTACCCAGGCCATTTGCCCGGTTTGTTCAAAGTCTTTAAACCATGCAGGGGCTTCACTGTAATTAGCTCCGTTAAGTTTCTCAATGAGGTTGACACGTGAGAATCCACCAATCGTGGGTGCTGTTAAGTAAATCACGGCAATAAACGCTAAGGTCCAGCATGCTGATTTACGAACAGCTTTGACGTCTTTCACGGTAAAGAAACGAACTATCACATGTGGTAAACCTGCTGTACCACACATCAGAGCTAGTGTTATACAGAACATATTTAATGTGCTTAATTTATTGTCCGTGTATTTATCAAATCCTATACTTTCATTGATATTATCTATTTTTTCTAAAAATGGAACTGGCTCACCACTGGCGGTGTAATCACCTATAAATCCTAACTGGGGTACAAAATTGTTCGTAAGCGCTATTGATATAAATATCGCTGGAATAGTGTATGCAAAGGCCATAACGCAATATTGAGCTACCTGAGTGTAGGTAATCCCCTTCATTCCGCCCAGGCCTGCGTAGAAAAATACAATGGTGGATCCTATCAAGACACCTTTAGTTAGAGAGATGCCAAACAACTGCGAAAACACAACTCCTACTCCATTCATTTGCCCCATGATGTATGTCATGCAGATGAAAACGGCACAAACTACAGCGACACCACGTGCAGATTTTGAGTAGTAGCGTTCTCCGATAAAGTCAGGCACAGTGGCTTTTCCGAACTTCCTTAAAAAAGGAACCATCAATACTGTCAGGAGAACAAAACCTCCTGTCCACCCCATTAGAAATTGAGCTCCATCATACCCCTTACTTGCGATTAAACCCGCCATAGAGATAAACGTCGCCGCGCTCATCCAGTCAGCAGCTGTAGCCATTCCATTGGCCAACGGGGAAACACCCCCCCCAGCAGTGTAGTATTCCTTGGTTGATCCAGCACGCGATTTAACTGCTATAGCTATGTAGAGTGCAAATGATAAGCCTATGAAAATGTAATTCCAAATATCCTGATTCATGTAATTAAATGGTAAATCTTATTAATAGCCTACTTACTTTTACTCGCTCCGTAGCCTTCTGCGTTCTCAAGGCGGTCCATCATGACTTTGTAGACAACCAGTAATAGGACGAAACAAATAATCGAACCCTGTTGTGCCATCCAAAAACCAAAAGGAGCATTACCTATTTTAATGAAATGGTCATCTAACCACCCACGAAATAGGATACCGGAACCTAAACTCACCGTAAACCATACGGTTAAAAGAATCAGGACCAGGGTTATATTTTTACGCCAATAGCGGCTGTGATTAGGTTCTACGTTTGATACACTCATAATTATATTATTTGGAAGTCATAGATTACATAAGACCCGATGCAAGATGAGAATTCTAGAAATGATGCTCCGTCAGGATTAATTTATTTAAATCCATCGATTCTGAGAAAATAAGAAAGCATGTTTTAGCTGAAGTCTGCTGACCAGCCTCATAAAACCAAACATTTTAAAACTGCCGTAATAGATTCTATAGTGAAGAATGGCAAATTTATGAAAAGAAGCTGATTTGTCCTAGATCTCGGCATACGAATCTTAGTAGCACCCATCAGGAAAGACGGTAAAAGGGCTATTTACGGCGCATAATATTAAAATATAAACCCTCTATAATTAGAAACGAAAATACGCTGCTATGGATTTGAATGGGGCTCGATGCTCCTGAAATGAATGATAAAAGAGTGCATGCAGAACGCCGTAATCATAGATCACTATTCAGTAAAACTCAGTGGTATCTAAAAAGGCTGAGTAAACCCATAGCGCTATCGATTAAAAGAGTATCAATGATATTCACACCCTCTGAGTTCCCCCCTTTGCGAGTTCCCTCTTATAGCTAACTAAGGTTTATTAAAATCCTATAAAGATAAATCAATTACAAGAACCACCTTGAAAGAAGTTATTGTAACATACAAAAAACTCGCTTCAAATTAATGAAACGAGCTTTGTTAAAAATTAAGATTTTGCCTATCTGGGCTAAAATTACCAACTAACGTTAGTGCCACGCGTATCAACGTGTATAAAACTGGAATATCTGCCAATACCTCCTTTGAAGTGCCCTTGAGTTCTGAGCTGCTTAGCAACATATGATGCGTGGTATGGTGAAACTCCACGGAACTGCAAATCAAGCGCTAAGTTTTGCATATGGTATGATTTACTCTTACCTCCTACTGCTCTATTATAGCGTGGGCTTCGGTAGGCTGAGGTAATTTCACGAAGAGGGGCTCCCATACGAGTAACCATTGTGTCTACGACTTTGAGCGTCGCCGCCATTTTCTTCCAATAAACTTTTGGAGGTAGAGAGTTGTATGTACTCCCACGTGTCTTAAAGTGTGGGGCTAATACCATACGTGGTGTGATATTACGCAAATTTAGACTCTGAATATAGCGAGCATAGCGCATTACATCTGAGCCTTTTGCCTGCACCCATGCATGAGGAATACCCGGAACAGGCTTATCTGCCATAAGGCCAAAAAAGGCTCCTTGGCTCTGTGGAGCACCTATAATAATTCCAGCACCAGCGATACCAGCAGTAGTTAGAAATTTCCTACGGGCAAAAACCGTTGGCAAGGGCCGAGGTTTAAGGTGTTGTGGAATTCCACCTCCGACCATAAGATCTTCTGACGTGTTATTATTTGAATCTTCACCCATTTCGATGCTAATTATGCAGCATTATCGATAAAACACTAGTTGTTTTTTTGTTTCATAGAAAAAAAGCAATGGAACAAGCTTAATAACAACGATTTAAAGGACTAGCAGCCCTTCTACTCAAAACAATATGGTATTAGTGTAAGTCCTTTACGTAGCCTACATGCCTTATTTAAGTGCTCTATAGTTCTTCTTGGTAGTAGACTTTGATATATTTCATCTGCTTGCCATCATCAAACCCACGCTCGAAGATGGATTCATCTGCATCTTTGAAAGCTGGCGCAAAACTCATATTCACTCCAGTATCTAATTTAATAGTACTGCGAAAGCGGTTTCCTGCTTTCTTTGCAATTTTTTTATCAATTGTAAAAGTTTCATCCAGCGCAGTACCATCTTCTTCATCCTGCATCCCACGAAATTCATCAAATTTCTCAATGATGTCAGGTTCCTTAAGAGCTTCCTCGCGAAAGTTCTTAAGGTCAAATTCATCACGTTCTTCAAAGTATTCGATCGCCTTGTTGGCAACGCGGCATTTTTCCTCTGCAGCCATTTCATCTGGCAGGCCTTCTTTAGCAAATGAGACACACATATCCGCATAACGCTTAGTCATAAAGTCATCATCACGTCGGAACTTCACCCCCAGAAAGTCACGCATCCAAAAATTTGTCCCAGAGCTGGTTTTATCAAAGGTGTATACTAGGTATCCCCCATCCTTTTCACAATTTGCTATAAGACACCCTTTATCAATCTTATCCGGTGATATTCCCTGATGCGTGATCAGCTGTAAATCACCGTCCGTGTCTGCAACTTCCAGAAACGGCACTCGGCTTTCTGATTTAATAATACTAATCGCCTGGCATGGCTCACCATCCACTAGTAAGTCATCTATAAGAGCTACGCAGAGATCCCCTGATTTAATATTAGGATGCTTAGAGGTATTATAAAGATGCCTCGCTATTTTTCGCCCTTGCTGAGCTAGCTGAGTGGCGTCATCAAAGATTGCCCCCGCATAACGGTAGACTTCATTAAGTTCCAGCGAAGAGTGATGATCAAAGGCTCTACGCTCGAGACTTTTAAACGGCTTTAAAAACGAAGGTGTCAGTAAGACCTTATCCTCATCTGAAAAGCTACATAGCTCCTTGGATGTCTTTAAAGGCTCAGAACGCAGTGGGTTTCCCACCCGTGCAAGCGAGAGGGAGCCGAGCTTAGCACGGCGGAAATTAAGAGTGTTTGGCATGATTTAAAATATTACTTACCCTCGATGTCATCAACGTGCTTACGGAAGATATTTAACTCCTGTTTCACGACGGGTAAAAGAAGGTAGAGTCCCACCATATTGGGGATCACCATGGCAAAAATCATGGCATCAGAAACTCTAATAACATTTTCTAATGAGGCTACAGAACCAACTATTATAAAGCCGCAGAAAAACAATTTATAAACAATCACTGCGACTGCATTATCTCGTCCACAAAGGTAGTTTACAGCTTGTTCGCCGCAGTAGGACCATGAAATCATGGTAGAAAATGCAAATAGTAGGACAGCAATGGCTAATAACTTAGGAAACCACTCAAACTGTGTTCTGAAAGCTAGAGATGTTTTTTCAATACCTTCAACGGTTTTTACAGAATCCATGGCTACCCAGACAGGCTCAGAATCTTCACGCCAGACTTTACCATACTTCTTATCTTCAGATTTACCTATGAGACGCAGCTCATCTCCTACAAGTATTTCTGATACCACAGCGGCCTCAGCTATGGGTTTTGCGTAAAGTGCAGTGGCTTGCTTTTCTACCACAGCGTCTACTTTCCATGCTCCAGTTATGATCAGTGCTAGTGCTGTCATCGTGCAGATAACTACAGTATCTGTAAAAGGCTCTAGTAGCGCGACGATACCCTCACTTGCTGGCTGATTTGTCTTTACTGCCGAGTGGACGATCGGAGAAGAACCTACACCTGCCTCATTCGAAAATGCTGCACGCTTAATACCTTGGATCAATACGCCTACCAAACCTCCACCTACTGCCATAGGTGAGAAAGCTCCAATGATAATCTGAGAGGCAGCATCACCTAATTTATCAGCATTGGTAAAAAGAATAGTTAAAATAGCCAAAACATACATACCACACATAATTGGCACTAATAATGATGTAACTCGAGCAATAGAAACGATACCTCCAAGAATCACCATTCCCACCAAGACCGATAGAATGACTCCAAAGATAACCTTACTTTCTTCAAAGATACCAAATGCATTGCTCATCTGAGATGCTGCCTGGTTCGCCTGAAACATATTTCCAGCCCCCATCGCTCCGCCAATACATAAAATGGCAAAAGTAACCGCAAGAAAGAGTCCTAGTTTACCCAGGCCTTTTTCTTTCAGCCCCTCACTTAAATAATACATCGCACCGCCGCTAACCTTACCCTTGCTATCAATTTTACGGTATTTCACACCCAGCGTGCATTCGCAAAACTTTGTTGTCATACCACAAAGCCCCATCAGAATCATCCAGAATGTAGCTCCAGGCCCACCAAGTCCGACAGCAACAGCAACACCTGCAATATTCCCTAATCCTACAGTGGCAGAAAGTGCAGTGGTAAGTGCCTGAAAATGCGTTATTTCTCCGGGCGCATCGGCAGGAGTATATTTACCACGAGCCGTCTTAATAGCTAAACCAACAGAACGGACATTAAGGAATTTAAAATAGATAGTAAGAAAAACCGCGGTACCACCAAGTATCACCAAAATAATGGGCAGCCCTTGCCCAGCTACATTAACACTGTAAAAAATAATACTCTCAAACACATCCGCCGTAGGCTTCATTACAACATTTATACTGTCATCCACGGATCCAGCAAATGCCGGTGCCGTAGTCATAGAGAAAAGAAAAAGAGCGTAGAAAAATTTGCGAATTACTGTGAGATGGCAGGTGGAAGTCATAGGGATACTAATTTGCTATGCAGCACACTGCCAGTAAGCAGGATGGAGAGACAAGTAAAATTGGTGTCGAGATACTTAACTCCACTGTAGCAATGGCTATTCCTTGAGCCGTTCAAAGATCTGAGCGAGCTCACGCGCAGGGACGGCAAAGCTAGCTACCCGGCTGGCTCGAGCAATGTTCATCCCTAGGCAAACTCCATCTAAATTTAACAATGGACCACCTACCCGGTCTTTAATCAAAGGTGTATCATGATGCAGCACTCTGGGGAAATCACTCCGTCTTTCAGAGAGAGAATGCTCGCCACCACTCATCTGGTCATTTCTAGACATTTGCTCTGGCCCTTTCGGTCTAGCCATTAGCTCTAAGGTAAAATCCAACTCTTTATCCTTTCGGAGAATTTTTATTACAACTTCATCTTTAGGCTCTTTGTCTTTTAGAAGTTCGAGGAGATCTTTAAGCTTACTAACATCTTTACCGGAGATGGACTTGATGACGTCATCTGTTTTAACGCCAGCTTTCTCCGCAGCACTATCAGCTGAGACCTCATTGACCTTCAGTCCATTTCCCTCATCTTCCTCTAGAGATACTCCCATCATCACCCCTGGTAAGGGTCTACTGATTTCACGTGCATTAGCACTCATAATACCTACCTTAACACGGCGGCGAGACCTTGAGGTAGAGCCATTAGATATTACCCATGATCCTTGTTTTACCTCCTCACCTTCGTTTAGCACTACAGGGACTAGTGGCTGCTCTACATCTATCTTCAGTAGTGCCACATCCCAACGAGAGTCTTCACTCACCACCCGAACATCTGTGTAGAGCTTATCATCCACACGCATTGTGAGCTTCTCTACGCCCTCTATTTTGCTGGCCTTCGTGAGGATGTAACCATCATCACTAACTACGGTGCCATAGACAGTCATGATCCTTGAGCGATCATCAGCATAGATCACAGCTGAACTGCTCTGTAGCACCTCACGTTGAGGTTCAAAAGCCTCCCAGACAGCTTTACCGTTAATTCTTAAATGGCCAGGGAGTACGTTCTGTGCAACCAGCGGCTGACTTCCCATGGCTAGCGTCATAGCTACGAGTAGAGCGTGATAGAAATAAATCTTTATCATAACGGTTAATCAATTATCGCTTAGCGAGTTTTAATTTAAGGGTTAGCTCCTTGCCCTCACGAAGAATAACCAGCTCCACCTTATCCCCCTCAGCCATTTCCTGAAGCAAGGATTTAAAACCTTCCTTATCTTTAAGTTGCCTCCCATTTAGAGTCTTTATGATGTCCCCTGCCTTAATTTCAGCTTTCTCAGCTGGTGAGGCTTTTCCTACTTTCTCTACTCTTACCCCATCATCGCTATCCACGGTGGCGATACCTATATAGCCAGACCCCTTCACTGGCTTCTTGGCAAATGGTCCTTCACCTATAAATTTATTACTCTGCATATCATCCCAATGTTTTACATACTCACGCATGGGGACATGCATATTCTGCTCCATAGATCTCTCCACCCGACTATGAATGGCTATGAGACGGCCTTCCATATCAAACAATGGACCACCAGAGTCCCCACCAATAACCTTACAGTCCGTATGTAAAGTAGTCTCTGAGTCTTTAACAATACGCCCAAGACGTAGTACAGGCCCTCGTAATTTATCAAAACCGCCCGAATGCCCTAGGGCAAATACCCAGTGTCCAAGCCTGTAATCATTTGCCTTATTAACCTCCACATAGGGGTATTTACCTTTTTCAGTAATACGCATCATTGCCGCATCTGTATCAGAATTTAATCCCATGGAGACAGCCTTAAGCTTGGTGCCATCATTCATGATAACAGTCATTTCCGTATCCACTGCAGCCGTTACATGTGCCGCTGTTAGAATTAGACCATCTTCAGATATGATAACTCCACTACCAAAACCCTCACCAAGGGATATACTCACCGCAGCCTTACGGACTCGATCAGAGCTCTCAATAAGCATTTTTTGAATCCCCTTAAGATCCTCCACTGACTTAGGTGACTCAGCTTCGTTAAAAGGTAACACTCTAGCTGAAGTATTAGGCGTCAGACATAGGGTAACAGAAAGCGCGCACACTGCAGCCCGCACAATGACTTTAGTCCTTTTGAAATCTAAAATAGGTAGTAAAGAATGACACATAATCTATGTAGTATAAAACGGTAACAAACGTTCTCTTCGTTCAAATTCAGGTATCATCACTACAGATTTATTTGCACAGGGCAGACGGAAGATTACTTTAAAAACACATTAATTTTTAACGCCCCAGCCGACTTTTAGTATCATTTACTGAAAGTTTACTCTGATCTAGCCAATGGGTAATATCAGGCTGTTTATAAACTCTGCGCCTTACAGCCGTCTCCGCATCTGAAGGACGTGCGATGGTAGCCGCCCCCTCCTCGTGAGCTTTGCGTGTAGTAAATGGGTTTACTCCATATGTTTTTCCTGACACAGCAGCCTGCTGCTTACTAGCGCTCGCCTGCTTTCTAGCAAACCATGGCTCATTCTTAAAACGGCTAGCATCCGTATCACCACCGTATTTTTTACGGTTGAAAATAGTATCCCCCCCCCAGCGCTCTTTGCGGTAAGATTTTTTAGTATAATCATCTCCACTAAAATCACGATTTGAAGACATATGGTTCATTTTGCCTTCCATAGAGCTACGGAGATCTGACTTCATCATAGGATTACCATCCTTATCTTTACCCACACTATAATTTTCCTTATTTCCCCAAGCGTCCTTTTTTACCTGAGTTTTAGTCACAGTCTGCTCACTCTGGCAAGATACCAGGAAGCCACCTAACCAAACGGCTACCGTAAGGCGGGCTATCAAAGATAGGCAGCAGACATTATAAAAACTCCTCACAGGTCTAAATTTGCCATTTTTCAAAGTCCACCGCAAGTTCCTATTTCCACCTAAATTGACGATCCCCCAGCTAGAGAGAGTATAGAGTATTTCTGAGGAGCGCTTTTGATTTAACATACTAAGCCAATTTAATTTATGCACTTTTTAGACCCACCTAGCTGACTTTCATAACAAAAGTATCGCTCAGAACACACAAGTCCCCCTGCTATGACTTGCCTGCCAAAATTGGTGAGTATGTTATACATGGCCTACATTGCTAATTTTGTTTTAAATTTAGAGTTAGCGGTGGCTAATCATCTCAATTCTACTGCAATATCAGACCTATCGGTTTACGGAGGCCTATACTAGTCGGTATCATTGCTAACAATACACCGATAGTTCCGGCTAGTAAGATGATACCCGTATCGTAAAGCGGTAGCCCCAGAGAGCCAATTTCCTCAAAGCCAAGCTCGGCTAAATACGTATCGCTAGATTGGTAAATTAACCTCCATACAAAAAATGCTGACACCAGCCCGAATAATACCAACAAGAAGTTTTCAAAAAATGCGTGGAGTTGCAGGATGATAGCCGGTGTCCCGAAGCTCCTTAGTAGTGCTAGTAGATAGGACTCCTGCCTATACTCAAGCCATGAAATACTACCTAACGTGCAAGACAGTATCACGCCACAACCAATCAAGACTCCAGCTCGGGCAAGCTGCTGAAATCTAGTTACTTTTTCCAAATTCTTGATGACCTCCAAAGACGATACAATTTTGATTTTACGGTTCTCAGCATCGTGATAAGCTGACATTTGCTCAATATAGTCCTCAACTTCTTCCAGAGAAGACAGGTTTGCTATCGTGTAATTAACAAATCCTTTCCTCAGATAGACTTCCATAAACTCCTGAGGAATGGCAATAGCCCTGTCCATAGACAAATTCTGACTAATCCAATCAGGCATTTCTCTAGGGTAAGAAACTGTATTTCGGTCAAGCACGCGAATCCGTTCAACAGCTCCTAAACTCAGGTTACCGTTTGATAAAAACCAAATTTTTGCAGGCTCACTCAGACTCTCATTGGTCCGAAACTCAGGTTCAGCCTCACCATACACAATGATTGGTATGGACTTCGCATTTTTCCAAAATGCCGAAAGCAAAGGCTGTTTGATATGCCTTACTTTATCAGCACCATACCTTTGCTTCCAAATTTGCTCCTCTTCATGAGTCCTCCCCAGCACAGTAGCGGCCTCGTTATTAGATACTATTTCGCTACTAAAGACGCGATAGATCGAATTTTTTTCTAACTGTGATTTCAGTTCTCTTTCAATTTCAGCATATAGCGTGAGGATCATTGTAGCTAGCAGCCCCAATAACATCGGTACTAAGACCTTACTAACAGGCGATACAGGATACTCACACCAACGTTTGAAGGTGTTCTTCCACAGGTAAAAAGGTATTGAAATCCAAGATGTCATTAGAAATAGAGTCCAGACGGTGATCGTGGGAAGCAACAAGGCAAGTTGTCCCCTGAGATACAGACTTTCTAATTGCTTTGCAAATAATATCCGTATTCAAATCATCCAAACCTGATGTCGGTTCATCCAATAAGAGTAATGATGGGCTCTTAGCTAAAGCACGGGCAATACTCGCCCTTTGTTGCTGACCACCAGAAAGCTGCTGTGGCATTTTTTTTGCGTATTTAGTAATACCCAATAAATCTAACCAGTATTTTGCATCGCCCTTGCTTCGGCCAGCCATATCCAGAGATAAAGCAATATTACGCTCAATACTCGCAAGAGGTAAAAGATTAATCTGCTGAAAAACAAAGCCCACCTCAACTTGAAGAAAACGTGGAGACCCCACTGCGTAGGGTGAATCTGTTTTTATTGTTCCTGAAGCAGGAGGAAGTAGCCCTGCAGCAAGTCTTAGTAAAGTGCTCTTACCACAGCCAGAGAACCCTTTAATCAGTGTAATTCCAGAGTCTGCTGAGAAATCAAGCCCATCAAAAACAAACTCCTTCGCACCTGGGTAGCGAAATTTTAGTTGTTCGATCTCAATTTTCATCAGAGCTTTTAATCAAAATTGTTTGTGGTCCAACTTGTAACACAGTGCTCTTAGGCCATAGGTGCTTCACGAGTCCTGACCAGCCATACTGTTTGAGAATTTCCGGTGCGATGAATGCTATATTTTTTTTTTGCACCAAAGTATGCTTTTCTTGGTATTTTCGGTAAACATGCACAAAGTGGGTCTCACCACTTGAATGTTTAGCTACTCCAGCATCCAAGTTACTCAGTTTGAAAATAGAGTTATACTTGATACCAGATCCCGTCTCAATTTCCTCAATACGATCAAATGTCCCCTCAATTAATTGACCAGTTTGAGAATCTTGTAAGAGAACCATGAGGTTTTCTGGTTTAGCCCCCCGAGTATAGGAATTAGTGAATTTAACGACCACTTCATAATGCTTTTCATCAACAAGAGTAGCGATTGTCGTATTATTCAATATCCATGCCGGATCGTCCTCACTTTCGAGTTTTGCGATTTCTTCATTAACTAATTCAGAAAGTTGTAGTTTACCATCAAAGGCTGCCCTCACAATAGAACGCCTCTCAAGTAGCTCGAATCTCTTACGTTTACGCTTTAGATCCAATAATCCTTCGGATTCGAACAGCTCAAATTCTTTTTTAACATTTTCAGGATCAATTTGAGATTCGATACGCTGAATTTTTTTATCGATATCAAGCAAACCGTGCTGAATTCGCCCTTCAAGCCCTCCGATATTTTCACCACGTTCTAAAAAGCTCTGTAATTCTTGTTTTTTGGACTTCAGTCCATCTAGTGACAATTTCTGTTTCTCTATTACATCGGCACCATTCCAGCGTTCCTCTCTTAATTTGATCTTGAATTTCTCCTCCTCTAACTTGAGTGCTTTACGTTCGAGCTGAAGTTCCTCCGGATCAATTGTAAGCCAATGCTCGTCTTTTTTAAGCATTTGCCCATCTTTAGCATGAATGGCAATAAATTTGGCTGAGTCTACCTTAATACTATCATAGTTCCGGGGGCGTATAGCCCCATCCTCAAGACCTAACCAAATACGATTCGTTTTAGGGAAATCTGATAGATTCATACCCTTGTTATCTGCCCATACAGAAAACGGAATGACGAAACACAGTAATAATGTAATCTTTGATAGCATCTTAGTTCTTATTCCAATAAACGTCATCCCAAAGCCAAAACTGAATGTCTAGTCGGGTAATTTGATCATCAAGATTTTGTTTTCTCTCTTCAAGTAGTTGAAATTCTTCATATTCCTTAAGAACTGTATCTAATGCGCCCTTATGCGTTTTCTTTTTAAGATAAATTATTCTCTGCGTCAGCTTATTTTTTTCTACCTGCAAGTGACTATACGATTGTTTAATTAACTCCAATCTTTGGATTTCACTCTCCATAGAAATTTTCAACTGATCTCTTATATAGTTTGCTCTTACCTTCGCCGACTGTAAATTTTTACTCCCAAGTATATCAGTCAAATCAATTGTCTTCGATAAGCTAGTAAATAAAAAGAAATCATCAGCCGTCAAACCCGTATCATTATTCTCATCACTTGAAAAAATTAGCGGACTACTAAGCCCTTGAGACCAGTTGGGCAGCTGACCTAATTTTACATTCAGTACGCTAAGTGCTGCAGATTCAAGTTGTAAAGTTTGAAGCTTCAAGCCTAGTTTCCCGAATTTCTCGCCAAATTTGAGGGTTTTATACCCTTTTTTATAAGAGACCGTTGGAATTTCCCCATGGGGTTGCCAATGACGGCCTGAGGTGTTCAAAAGGCGGTTCAGAGCTAAACGCCTATGACCACGAGTTCGTGTAATTAGCCTTTGCTCTTGTTCTAGCGAAGCAATTTTACCAGAGAGCTCTTCTATCGACGCTTTATCTATCAACTTTTTATTCTCTACAAGCTTCTGATACCGCTCATTCAGTAGCCTTTCTTCTAAAAAATTTGTATATAACTGTGTATATAACTGTCTACGTGTTAATTCATATGTCCATTCTGCTTGTAGAGACTGGAGCGCTAACGCATACGATCGTGTATAAAACCTAAGTGGGTTTGGTATATTAAAAGAGGCTAGAACTCTTGTATCAATATCATCAGTATTAAGAACAGCTAAGCCACTTAAACTTTGACTAAGGCCCACAATCCCTTGAATTTTTGGAATCAACGCTAACCACTGATCTTTACGCTGTTTTTTAGCGTTTGCTATTTGATCACGCGCTCGTTGCAGTGTGATGTTTTCCTTCTCTAATATAGCAATAGACTCAGACCAGGAAATTCTATCTCTCTTCTTAAGGGAATATGATTTCTGTAGCAATTCTAACGTAACAGATTGTGTTTTATCATGCTCTACTAGCCGATTCCCCAAACGCTCTTCTACACAACTGGTGGAGCAGCAGAATATTAAAAATGCTACCATGTAGAATGTTCGGAACATAATTAATTCGCCTCACACATGTAAACTGTGACATACTCTTCACCCATAATTCTTAGTTAAACACGAGTGAAGAGGTAAATATCTTACATCCTAGTCCGACCTCGTGATGAACGTTCCTGATACCTGTCCAACATCTGTCGTCCCATCATCTACTGTGCCTATATAAGATCCAGTATTTTCAGAGGTAAATTGTAATTCATAGCTCCCGTCAAATGTATTACCACCGAGACTTAAGACCATAGTTGCATTATCAGTTCCGGGAATTCTTCTCCAAGTATAACCAACACTCTCACCTCCTGTCAGTGTAAGATCAGAGTTAGCACCAACTCTCTGCAGACCGCTGCCAACTTCATCAATATTTGGATTATTTATATTATCAAAAGTGAAATCACTACTGAACTGGACTCTAAAATCATCAGCTGGATTTGGTGCGCCGTTAGTAAAAAACACGAGTAACCCGTTCAAACTTTCTGGAACAATAGCACTTGGTCGGTTGGGATCAACCTCTGGATTGAAATTAAACGGAACTGATCCTCCACCAGCCAAAGTAAACGCAGGGCTTATTGGAAGTGTAGTATCTAAATTAGGGAAATTTGAACCTACGATAGACAGAACAATACTGCTCACCGACACCGTTATTCCCCCGTTATTATTAAAAGTGATATCCATTTGGACACTGGGGTTTGTAGCTGGACTTGTAATTAAAGCTGTACCTGAATCAGAGTGGAAATAATAAGTAAATGACTGGTTTGCGGCGTTAAATATTCCTGTCTGATTGAGGTTGTTGGATGAGACACCAGTCAAAGTAATCACCCCGCTATTTTCATTAACTGCCTGATACGTGTAAGTACGATCAGACAAAGCATCAGGAAAAGAAATATCAGACATATCTCCATTAATGTTCTGAAATTGTTGAAGATTAATTGCTGGCGGGCTATATACAAAACTACCAGTTTCTGTTTCCCCATTGGTGAGAGCTGGTGAGGTCCCTGTATTTCTACTGAAAGAAAAAGCTACACCTCCTGGCAGAGTAATAATAGTTCCATCTAAGGTTTTGGGGCGTGTTGTATCTGGCGTATCATCACCATCACCACCACCACCTCCTCCTCCACAACTGGTAAGAGCAAGTGAACAAATTAAAGGTAGTGAGAGGGCTGTAAAAGATGTCTTAAGAGAATATAATATTTTCATCAATAAATAAGTGCTATGTGAGTGCTGCGAAAGTGAATACATTTTCTGATACCTTGTCCATAAAAAACTATTAGGGAAGAATCCAGGATCACCCAGCTAGGAAGAGGCGATGGGTGTAGTAAACCTAATTGGCTATTGCCTTTACTCTTTTCACGATAATTATTGGCCTTCGTATCTAGTTTGACCAGGTTATGATTACGCATCTTAAAATAGCAAATTTCTTCACCCCATTTGCGTGTCTGACTTATTAAAGATCATAGCTTTACAGCGTATGCCTATTTAATATCCAATGATTACTATTTAAATGCTCCAGTATAGACAAATGAGGCCGCTAAAACCCACCCCCTTTGCTCTATCATATAACAAACGTGACCGGCCATCACCAGAAAACAGGGCATCACAATTACAGCTTAACTTATAAGGTTCCTAGGCCTAACCACCAGCCCCATGGTAACTCAGTCAACTTTCAAATACCTAGGTCATCAAAATCATGATAAAGGCTCGACTTACAAGCATCTGGATAAGCTTGAGAAAAGGTAATCTATAGACTAAATATACATGCGCAAACTGAGCAGGTTTCGAAATAGAAAAATTCAGCCCTAAAATAAAAAAATAAGACTAGAGCAAAAAAATCATTGCCAAATTCAAAAACTTCGTTCACTAAACACACGTCGTTAGCAGCACCTCAGTTGCTACATCCAGTGCAGGAATAGCTCAGTTGGTAGAGCATCTCGTTTACACCGAGGCGGTCGGGGGTTCAAGTCCCTCTTCCTGCACCATTTATCATTGTCTTCCACAGTTTCAGGATGATATTTCGGGTCTACACCAATGTTTGGGGATGAGGCTTTTTTTTGATAGTTGATAATGAGTTTATCCGCACTAAACGATGATTCGCAGTCGGTAGATTTCATAGTTTCTAAAGCGGTATGCACGGCGTTGGATGAGTCTCTTTTCCTCTGTAAGCCCTCGGTAATACTGTTGTTCTTGGCGATACGTCATATACAGGCAATCGGTTCCTTCCAGATCGAGCAATGTTCTGGGCAGTATTTTGAGCAGTTTGAGGTCCGAGTGTAGGAGTTGGTGGATATGCCGGTAAAAGACTCTGGCGTGAACTCTACATTGTTTTTAGTATGGTATTTTTGTTTTATAAGTCTTCCTAGCTAGTGCATTTGAGTATGAATGCTGGGTATTGTTCAAAGAATTACTGATGTTTTTGTTTTGATAAGGTGTTAGTCTCGAAAGTCTCTTTCGTATGGCGACGAGTCCTCCACGATAGCTTCTGAGTTGTGGTACTACGGCGCGCGCGCAGGGTAAGGAGATAAGAGTTAGATCTGCGATACTGCACCCCGATCTGATATTAAAAACGCGGTGGTTACACAGATCGTAAAGAGTGGTGCTAAAACGCTGTCTCTTATGTAGGGTGTATTCGTCGATACCAAGGTATTAGGGGCACTACAGTGAGAGTCTTTCACAGGCCTTGCGGCGAGTAAATTGTGAGTAGATACGGCTTACAGTAGCTGGTTCCGTGCCTCTTGTTGCGAGCTATCGTGCTCGAGCAAATACCATCGTGATGGTTCTAAATCATCTATTACCTGAAAGATTTGGAGCTGTGCCTTCCTTTAATGACAACTGATAACTCGGGAAGGAAGCTGCGCAGGTAGTGTTCGGGTTCAAGGCATGACTTTAACTCGACATGAATATCGAGTCGATTATCGTAATCGATAAGAAGAAGAAAGTCGTAACTCTTCAGACATATATATAGGTTATTAAGGATCTGGGGCATTATGGCTTTATTGCCTCATGTTCCCAATCTTTGCTTAAGCGCCCACATCCACCTTTTTGTTATGAATCCCATATGGACTTTTCTTCCTGGCCTACACGGTAACGC
Organism: Akkermansiaceae bacterium; assembly: GCA_023301765.1. GTDB lineage: Bacteria > Verrucomicrobiota > Verrucomicrobiia > Verrucomicrobiales > Akkermansiaceae > Oceaniferula. The sequence goes on from JALZUC010000021.1 coordinate 17,079, forward strand.
TGAACTGTTTTCTAAGATTCAAAATATAATATCTCCCACTCTAGACACAGAGTTTATTGAATTACCATCTGATGGAGAGCAGGACTACACGACACTAAGTACATGGTTAAATAACCATCTACCCACTGGCCAGCCTCGTCTAATCATTGCGGAATCCTTTAGCGGCCCTCTTGCACTGCGTATAGCTAAGCAAAGACCAGAGGATATCGCTGGTATTGTTCTGGTCGCCTCTTTTTGCAGTTCACCCATTAATCCAAGCTTCGCCCTCCTGGCTCAACGCCCTCTATTTATGGTGAAACCTCCGTCTATCGCCCTGCGGCATTTCCTAACAGGTAGTGACGCGGATGAGAATGAAGTAACAGCACTCAGAAATGCGATACACAAAACACCTGCTTCCATTCTAATAAGCAGAATAAAAGCCGTTCTAGGACTTCAAGAACAAGACATCCCATACTCACAAAAACTCCTATCCTTATCCTGCAAGCACAGCGTGACCAAATCATACCTTGGGATGCACAGCAGCGACTGGAGGCGAGCTACCCAAACGCCAAAGTTTACTGGATAGACGCCCCCCACCTCATACTACAACACCAGCCAAAACAGTGTCTCGTTAGTATTCAACGTTTCCTTGCTAGCTTCAGTAAATAAAATCCTACTCCCACTGTATATTTAATATTCTCACACGGCTTACTCTGAAGCTATGTAGAGACACTCTCGCATTTACAGTGGAGCTTGCCAGTTCCACTTAATAGGCACTTTAATATCTGCGTGAATGCTTTGATACACAGGGCAACTCAATGCAGCACTTTCCAAGATTTTGCGATCAGGGTGCTCAGATGATAGTGGCATATCAACAACTACATCAAGGATCACAATTCTCCGAGGTTGGTTCTCTGACATGTGTTTCCCAACCTTAATTACCATACCCTCTAGGCATAGATTTTTCCGCTCTGCAGCCATACCCATAATAGTAGCCATACAGCTACCTAATGCCGTGGCTATAAGATCGGTAGGTGAAAAGCTCTCACCCCGTCCGTTATTATCTATAGGAGCGTCTGTACTAAAAATACTACCAGATGGTCCATGAGTGTTCGAACAGTGAAGGCCGCCCTCGTAGTTTACTTTAATTTCTATCATATCTATTTTTTTGGTAAATTATTCATCATCCACGACATCGTCTAGAGAGAACTCCGAGGCCTTAGATTGAAGTGTTTTAGAGAGAGCTACACGAAAGCCATAAAGGTTACTAGATTTAGATGCCCGAACAGCATTCCTTTGCGTAACGTAGAGGTGTTCTTTAAGGTAACTATTCCACCCTCCTCCACGTAGGACACCGTACTTCCCTTGCTCGGAATAATCATCTGCTACCCACTCATGGGCATTACCAGCTAGATCATAAATGCCTAATTCATTTGCAGGAAATGAGCCTACTGGTGCAGTTTTTGCAAATTTATCATTATAGTTAAGTAATGTACGATCACGACTAATATCAGCTGATCTCGCTGCACTTATATCAGCAAAGTTGCCTACTTTCTCTTTGGCAAGTTCTGGGGGCCATACGCTCCCCCATGGGAAAATACGATCCCCTCTATACTCACGCGTGGTCGGTAAATCATCTGGATTTTCATCAAGACCACAGAGAGCACTCCACTCAAGATCAGTTAGCAGCCGATACTCTTCATCCTCAGAGATCCGTTCAGCCTTTCGTTCATGCCTGGTAAGCCACTTACAGAAAGCTGTAGCGTCACCTCTTGATACTTGTAGCACGGGATGATTAGGTAATTGTCTAAAGCCTGGTGACGCATTTTTTTTAACTTTAGCTGTTTTAACATACACATTGTAATCACTCACACGTGTCTCCCATGCAGAGACTAATAGCTCCTCATTTACAGGCACAAATTGCATACCCAAACTATTCTCCCACTTTTGGCCAAATACCACGCTGTTATTACGCAATAACATAATTTCAATTTGTTTATTTTCCCCGTCTTTTAAGTGAAGTTTCTGAGTTACCCTCCGGTACCCCTCTAGGCTGACAGTTAGCTCAATTTCACCTGGCCTTACTCTGACACGTTCATGAGGAGTCACGCCGCGGTATTCATCATTAATATGTAAAATAGCCGTATCCGGAATAGTGGTCACATTTAAATGAGCAAAAGGGATATTCTTAACTACACTCTTAAACGGCCTCAAACCCTTCTCAATAGCGCTCTGCCGACTGGCTGGCAAACGGAAAGAATCATCAATGAGCGGCGAAATATATTGTATATCTGTCAGGTATCCCCCCTCTGAAGCCTCTGCAGTCTGCCAACGGCAATACTCCTCAGCCAACTTTGGAGTAACTATAACGATACGTCCTTTCACTCCATTCTCACGATAATCCATAAACTCCACTGCCGTATTCTTTTTGAAATTTTTCTCAAACTTACGCCACTGAGGTGCCTTAATAAAGCCTGAGCTAACGTGATAGTTATCCACCGGCTGGTAACTTAACCCCATATTATCCACCCACCCCTGACCGATTACAGGAGGTGCATAGATCGCCATTACATGCTCCACTATAGTAGTCTCTCCTGCCACGACACCCCCCTCCTTCACCTCTGTTCGGTAACCGTCTAACTGAAATTCAAACCAATAAGACTCCCCAGCCTCTATTTTTATTTTTTTAAAAGGAGTAATATCAATAAGCTCTCCATCCCCCCCATAAACTTCCGCACCCTCTGGATCTGAAATCACTTTGACAAATCCATACTCTATCTTTTTGACCACAGGCGGCTCGTTAAGAGTCACCTCTGTGTTTTTACTACGCGGTATTTGATCACGGAAAAGCCACCCCAATACAGTTAAAAAAACCATCATGATGACAAGCTTCATTACGCGTTCACTCTGCCGTGAACGGACTCTTTTCCCCCGCTTTAGTCTGTGCAGGGCTACAGCTAGGCCCGCCGCTGTTTTAATTGATCGCTTAGAGATTCTGGGCTCACAGATATCACAAATTATTTGATTAAGATTCAGCCACCGTTTACGGTTTGCGCTTTCAGGAATTTCGTCAGGAAGCTCAGGAAACTCAAGCCGGTCTTTACCTGTAGCCATTTCATAGAGCACCTTACCTAATCCATAAACATCGGCTTGGGCTGAACCAGGCCCCTCAGGGGGCACAAAGCCCTCTGTCCCAACAAAGGTCCGCTGCCCTTTAGCTGCTACTAGACCAATATCTGCAAGCTTAGGCCTATCATCGACAAATATAATGTTAGAGGGCTTGATATCACGGTGTGCTAGACCACTCTCATGTAGATGCGCCAGTGCCTCAGAAAGGCGTAATCCTACGTCAATGACCTCATCAGGATCAAGTGGTACACCGTCTGCGGCCTTCATGTCCGTGCGCAGGTTTCTGGGCTCATACTCCACGGTATTAATTTTATTTCCTGAGCGTATATCATCGCCAAGCTCCATCACGTAATAATAGAACTCCCCCTCCTTGGCACTACGCCCTACATGAAGTATATTAACGAGCCCTGCATGGTCTCGCGACATGGGCTCATATTTCAAGATCCCCTCGAACTCTCTTTCAAAACCTTGCTCATCCTCAAAGTCCTCACGCCGAACTACCTTTACCGCACGTAAAGCTCCAGTAACCCCCTGTGCCAGCCATACCTCACCATAAGAACCGCCACCTATTTTACGCAGCACCTCATGGTCAGGAATCAAAGGTACTGGACTGATCCTACCCCTCATCTTCATTTAGCTTTGCCAGCTCTTTTTTAAGAATTTTCCCTACTCGATGTTTAGCCAAGTAAACTTGTGACATACTCACTCCTAGCTGCTCTTGCACCCTACCTACATCCCACTCACGAATAACGTAACAATCAAAAATTTGATATTGCTTTGGAGAAACCTGCGCCTTCACCTTAGCTAGTGCTGCGTCAGCTAGGTTCTTTTTCCATTCTATATCCCAGAGTCGCTCGAGAGCTCCACTTTGAGGGTCTTCTATACGGTCAATTATGGAATCTTTACCATCATCATCTTCCATATCTCCTATGTTCATGGCTGTATCTTTTTTTCTTTTACGAAATTGATCATTAATCCTCCAGCGAGTCATATTCATCAGCCAAGATTTAAATGACCCTTTTTCAGGATCATACATATTCTTTTTACTCTGTTTCGCAATGGAAAGAATAGTTTCCTGCACTACATCAAACGCTTCATCAGAACGAAGGCCAGCCTTAAGGCCAACAGCGTAAATGAGCTTCCAGTATACCTTATAAAATTCGTCCCACGTACGTTGATCCTCCCAATTATCTAGTCTAGCAATTAGACTCTTTCGGGTTTTAGCGTAGGCAGCCTCCATTTTAACGGCACGCTCGTCTTTTTCACCATCCTCAAGATCTCCTGATTTTCCTGACATCGTGAGTTATTATAACATAAATTTCTCTCTCAGCCATCAACAAATCCCAAAGCTTTATTAATTAGCTCACAACCTCATTAAATACAACAGGCCTCGAGTCCTACTCCTCGATAGGACACTGATTTCAAACTCCAAACTCATAACAGAGCGGTAATCTCCTGATACACTGTGATTAAGCCTGCATTAGCCTTTACACACGTAGGAATAGAGCCTACTTCCGCTGTATGTCATTTTCTGATCTCGGTTTGTCCGATGCCATTCTCACAGCCGTCACAGAGTCCGGCTATGCGAAACCTACTCCCATTCAAGCTAAAGCCATCCCCCTCATCTTAGAAGGTAAAGATGTTATTGGAGCTTCACAAACGGGAACAGGTAAGACTGCAGCCTTTGCGCTACCATCACTCTCTCAGATCAAACCTCTCGGGAAACCACAAATTCTAGTCCTTGAACCAACGCGCGAACTAGCACACCAAGTTGCCGAACAGTTCGAGCACTACGGTAAACACACTGGTTGTAAGGTAGCCCTCATCTACGGAGGTGTAGGCTATGGCAAACAGGATGAACAAATCGCACAAGCAGACATCATCGTTGCTACGCCTGGTAGATTAGTTGATCATTTCTACCGTACGACTATGCGCTTTGGTAACATTAAAATTCTCATTCTTGATGAAGTAGACCGTATGTTAGATATGGGGTTCCTTCCAATTGTTAGGAAAATCGTAAATCTCTGCCCATGGAATACTGAGGATAGCTCACGCCAGACACTATTTTTCTCAGCCACTATGCCACCTGCCATCCAAGGCTTTGCACAGTGGTGCCTCCATGAACCTGAGTCTGTAGAGATTGCACGCCGCGCTGTGGCAGACACTATCAAACATGCATTTTACCCGGTCTCCATGGACCAGCGTGATGAGCTTCTACTCGCGCTGCTAAAGAACACTGAGTTTAAATCACTCATGATCTTCACCCGTACCCGTAAAGAGGCAGATACAATCACTGCGCTCATCAAAGGCACTGGACATCAAGAAGTGGTAGCCATGCACTCAGATGTAAAACAAACTGACCGCCTGAAAGCCCTTGCAGGCTTCAAAGACGGGACCTACAGCATCCTAGTAGCCACAGACGTAGCTGCTAGAGGTATTGATATCTCCACCGTTACCCACGTCATCAACTACCGCGTCCCTGAGAACTCTGAGGACTATGTTCACAGAATTGGCCGTACTGGCCGGGCTGAATCAGAAGGTGATGCCTTTACTATCTTAACCGCCGATGAACTGGACTTTGCTGTCTCTGTAGAGAACTTCATTGATAAAAAAATTGAGCGTAGAAAACTGGAGGACTTTAACTACACATACACAGCGTTACTAGACGAGTCTCCTGCTAAGCCTGTTCGAAAGAAACGCCGTCCAGCACCGCGCCGACGTAGAAAGTAATTCCGTTCTTCTGCTTTTCAGTTATTCTCACGGAGTGAGAGTATTAGCGATTGATCCCGCGATCCGGAATACCGGTTACGCTGTATTAGAAGGAGACCACCGTGAACAAAAAGTCTTAGACTTTGGTGTAATTTCTATCCCGTCGAAAACCCCCCAGTCTGGAGCACTAGCAGCCATTTACACGGGGATATCAAATATCATCAAAAAGTGGGAACCAGATGAAACCGCTGTAGAAGGCATCATCTACGTCCAGTCACACCGGACTGCTATAAGTATGGGCGCCGCCCGTGCCGCATCTATGATTGCATCAGCTGAGACAGGTATCAAAGTATTTGAATACGCACCACGTAAGGTAAAGCAAGTAGTTACTGGTAATGGCTCTGCGGATAAGCAGCAAGTAGCTTTTATGATACGAGCTCTACTGGGGCTAAAAGAAGCTCCTCCGCACGATGCCGCAGATGCACTAGCTATAGGTATAGCCCACCTAACAAGCGGAGACCCCCTCAAGTCATCTATATTAAAACAACAACAAATCTAAAATAAAAACTCTCTAATCCCTCAGCATACCATTCTTTTCTATCATCTAGGACCTGGTATAAGAGGGGCGGATGAAAAACGTATCCACATTTAGGAGTCGCTCAAGTTGACGGACCGTTATCAAGCTGGGATGATAAACTATTCATACGCAAAGTCAGCGTCTCAAAGTAATAAGGTGAATACACCTTCAAGTATTTATCAGTCACACGATAATGCCGCGGTAGGTAGTATTGATCTACACCAGTAAATCCCGCCTAGCTAATTACAGCTATTAACTCTAAAGACTCGGATAATAAAGGTTCTAGAACCCTCATAATGGGCCGTTCTAGGATTCTCTGGGATAACTATTCCACTGTAAACTATCGCTTAATTAGCACCATTGGCTTTTCCCGAGTCCTTGGCAGACTGTATGTTTATACGATCTAACAAGACTTTTTCATACTTTATCGCTTTATGTCCATACTGACTCTTGGGCGAGATAGCAATGATCTCTTTGCATACTCTAAGGGCATCCTTATTTCTTTTAGCTATAATCAGAGGGCCTACTTTCCTCATTAGAGCAGCCTGTTTATTTATTCCTGAGACTCCATTATTTGTGATATATTCATCAACGTGCTTTTGAAGTAAGTCTAACTTTCCTGCCCGCTTAGCTAGGCTAGTTTGAATTTGTAATTTTTTTTGCTTCAGAGATATAAGCCTATTTTCGCTAAGCTTACGTTCTGCTATAAACTGATCGATAAGGTCTGGTGCTTTACTAACATTTTTTTCATCATAGAGCGCGTCAATAGCCTGGTCTAATTGTTTGATTTCAGTATCTAGCTTAAGCCCTGCCATATACCCAGTAGTGTCATCAGGATCGAGTTGGGGTATTTGCTCTCTGATGCCTGGATAGTGATGAGCAAGCCGTTTTGGAATTACACTTAATAACTGCATGTGGATCTCTGCCTTTTTTACCCCTTCTAGGAGAGAAGCCTCTTCGATTAAATTTGCTATGATATCGCGCCTTGGCAATAGCGATTGGAGGTGTTTGAGGTAAGTTTCAGGAGCAAGATCCAGATAGCCCGTTTGGGCGAAAGGAACGCCCTTGGCATCAGCAAGGATAACGGAGGGGTAACCTCTTACCGGGTAGAGCTGTTTAAGTTTGGCGTTTTGCTGTATGAGTTCATCACTCTGTTTTGATTTATTTCTAGGGTAGTCAAGCTCTACAAGGACAAAGTGCTCTTTAACCCCTTGCTTGAAAACTTCTTGTTTGAAAATCTGATTGTTTAGTTTGATACAAAATCCACACCAGTCCGAACCGTTAAATTCTATAAGGAGTAATTTATTCTCCTTAGCGGCTTTCTCTTTAGCGGCTGAGAAATCTGTCATCCAGCCATCCCCTGCTGCATGGAGAAGAGAGGAGGTCATAATAATGGGTGTAAAAATACACCAAAGCTTTTTAGATATTGGCTGTTTCATAATTTTAATGAATTGAGTAAGCATATAGTATAGAAGTTAAACATGAGTAATTCCTATTACTGGTCTATTTTAATTTTAAACTACTGATCCATATTAGAATAAGTAGAGCAAACTCCCGAGGCGATCTATCAGAGCTTAAACTATTACCTTAAAACCCTAAGATATAATTGTTTATTACGTGTTTTGGTAACTCAATTTTTCACTTAATTTACATTACTTATTTCTCTGAAGCCCCCATGACTTCAAAGCACCTTAATCACCGTATCTACTAAAAAACCTCCACCCGTTTCTGGGTGGAGGTTTGTAAATATCAAGTATCTTAGTGGATTAGTTACCGTAAACAGCTTCTTCACAAAGAACTTCTTCAATACGGAGAAGCTGATTGTATTTAGCTATACGGTCAGAACGGCTCATAGAACCCGTCTTAATCTGTCCAGCATTAGTAGCTACCGCGATATGAGCAATGGTGCTGTCTTCCGTCTCACCAGAACGGTGAGAGATCACAGAATTATAACCATTCACTTTACCTAGTTCGATAGCGTCAAGCGTCTCTGTGAGTGTGCCAATCTGGTTTACCTTAATAAGGATCGAGTTACCTACGCCGAGATCAATACCCTTCTGGAGGAATTCTACGTTGGTTACAAAAAGATCATCGCCAACAAGCTGAACTTTATCACCAATCTTATCTGTGAGGATCTTCCAACCATCCCAGTCATTTTCATCACAACCATCTTCAATTGAATCGATAGGATATTTCTCACAGAGCTCAGCAAGGTATGCTGCCTGCTCTGCAGAGTTACGCTTAGCGCCGCCTTCTCCCTCAAACTTAGTGTAGTCATAGACACCATTTTCAAAAAATTCAGAAGCAGCACAGTCTAGTGCAAATGTGATGTCTTCACCTACTTTATAACCAGCCTTTTCAACAGCCTGGCAAACAGTATCTAAAGCGTCTTCAGTGCCCTTGAAAGTAGGGGCAAATCCACCCTCATCACCAACTGCAGTACTTAGACCTCGGTCGTGAAGCACTTTCTTCAGATGATGGAAGATTTCAGCCCCCATACGTACGGCTTCCTTAAAAGTAGGGGCACCCACTGGGCGGATCATAAACTCTTGAAAAGCGATAGGTGCGTCTGAGTGTGAACCTCCATTAATGATGTTCATCATAGGCACAGGAAGTACCTTTGCGTTAGGTCCGCCGAGATATTTATATAGTGGTAGGCCTGCTGCTGCTGCTGAGGCACGGGCACAAGCAAGAGAAACACCAAGGATAGCGTTAGCTCCTAAGTTTTTCTTGTTAGGCGTACCGTCTAGCTTGATCATTGTATTATCAATGAAAGTCTGGTCCGTAGGATCCTGACCTATAAGTGCAGGTGCGATTTGCTCATTCACGTTAGCGACAGCTTTTAGCACACCTTTTCCAAGGTAGCGCTTAGGGTCTTCATCACGCAGTTCACAGGCTTCGTGCTCACCAGTGGATGCTCCAGAAGGAACCATAGCGCGGCCAAAGGCTCCACATTCAAGTGTGACGTCCACTTCGACAGTAGGATTCCCCCGAGAGTCAATGATCTCGCGGCCGATAATATTAGCGATAGTACTATTAGACATGATTGTTAGATATTAATTAAGGATAAAAGATAAGGGCGGTATCTACTTCTTGTATGCTTCAATGCTAGACACTGTGAGCTTACGGTTTTTCTCTGTATCTAGGTCACGAACTTCGAGCTGCTTACCGACCTTAGCTCCAATCAGTGTCATACCAACATCAGATAGATAAGAGACTACATTCTCCTCTGGCACGGAATCCCATGCTCCGAGAATGGTGTAGGTCACTTTTTTGCCGCCTTCATCTTCCATATGAACAATTGTTCCAATGTTTACTTCAGATGTATCAGCATTACTGAAGTCAGTAGATTGCACGTGATGGAGTTCTTTTTCCATCTGAGACTTACGGCGCATGAGCACAGCTTGCATCTGTTTAGCTGCCTTAAACTCAAAGTTCTCGCGAAGATCACCATATGAGCGAGCCACTGAAATTTCTTTGGTATTCTCAGGAATACGAACTTTAACGATCTCATCAAGTTCAGTCTTGCGGCGCTCGATACTCTCCTTTGAGGAGATCACTCCTTCGATTTTTTTCTCAAATTCTCCGGTTACAAGATCTTGTGTCTCTGGGCGAGATTTGATTACTCGAGCCATGAGTGACTTACGGTCCAGATCCGTGAAGACAGGACTTTGGTAGAGCTTACGGCCAAACTGACGCGCTTCTGCCTCATCAGCGTCTGCAAGGATATCAGCAATGAGTTGTTTATCATTCATCAGTAGCGTGCGTAACCGAACGCTCTTACTTGGACCATCAGCTACGTGATCACGCTCTAATAGATTAAGAATAGAGTTACCAATTTCAAAGGTAAATACGGTGGCGGCAGATTTCTCACGCTCGCGGCAGATCCAGATAAGTGCATCTGGCCCTAGGCTTCTGTTTGAAATAGATTTAGAAAGGTGCTCAGCAAAGACATCATCTTCACCGTTTTCTTGAAGGTAGCGAGCTGTCTCCGTAACACCTCGTGAGCCTACTTCATCAAAGACACTAAGCATCTCTTCCTGCCAGCCATCACCGAATGCTTCAGGGAAGCTTTCAAAAATCCTACGCTGAGTGGCTGCTGAACGGCCTTTAAGGTTTTCCACCAAGCGCTCTTGTTCCGTAGTTAGAACATTGGCTAGTCGAAGATCACTATCATCTAGCTCAAGGCCTTCGAAGTGACCTACAATCTCATCACGGGCGACGAGAAACTCCAATACAGTGCTGAGTTGTAATTTACGCCCAGTCTGACAGAATTTATTTAAGGAGCTAATAAGCTCTTTAACTTCACTACCGTCTTTTTCGAAAACACTGAGGTTTTTACGGATATTTTCGAGAGCTTTAATCTTAACCTTAGGGTCACGAGTCTCGGTAAATTCTACAATGAGTGTCTGTGCGGGACTGAGTGAGTCACCGCGAAGCACGAGGGGGTCTGTACGCTTACTTGGCACTGAAAAGATATGGCTTTCGCGAAGTGCTTTTTTGGCCTTCTCCCACCATTTCTTATATGTTTCCTCAGGAACAACACTACCACAAAGTTCACGATCAAGCTGATCTAACATCATACTTCCCTCGTGACTTTCTAGAGTTCGCTTGACTAACTCTACTGGATCGTTATCCACTAGAGTGCGTAATTCACCGATATTATCGAGTTTACGTGCGCTAAAATGGTTTTCATCAAGTGGCTCTGTTTTCTGCAAAGCAAATTGAAGAACCATTTCTTGATTAGGTTGCTTTTCGAAGTTGATAACTACCTTACCTGAAGGCAGATCCCAGCTTTCTACTTTTCCTGCCCCCCAGGTCTTGTGAGAACAGAAGTTCCCAGGTGAAAGTTCTGATAATCGTTCTCCGATGGCTTGCGAGATTCTTCCCGCTTCGACAAGCTTCGCTACGTCTGGCTGCATGCAATAAGCATTAAAAAAGAAGTCACAAATAGCAACCTTATTCTAACGCTAGAATCACCTGAAATCCATTTTTTTGAAGATCAACTAGTCTTCACCCCCGCGAACGCTGGATATAATGGCTTCATAGACTGATTGTGCAGAAATTACGGAACTTGCATCTCTCCCAATAAATACAGGCTGTTCAGACTCAGGAACCTTATCTCGACCGTGGGAACCCTTGACCAAACTGGCATCAAGAGGGATCACATCTAAGAGACCTCTCATGCCGATTTTTTTCTTGAGTAAAAATGCCGCTATTTTCGCCTTAGGAAAAGATAAATCAGGATCAAGAAAAAGCTCTACGGGATCATAGCCAGGCTTTCTGTGAATATCTACACAGCGCGCGAAGTCTGGAGCAAGAGCGTTATCTTCCCAGTAATAGTAAGTAAACCATGCGTTTATTTCTGCTACGGCAATAAAGTCCCCTCCTCTCTCAGTGGCGATTCCTTCAGACCATTCATCTGATGAAATACGCACCTCCTCTATGCCTTCTATATTATTTAATAAATCTAAAACCTCCGCGCGGATGGACTGATCATTAAGGTAAATATGGGCTACTTGATGGTCTGCTACAGCAAATACTCGACAGCCTCCACAGTCGAGCGTTTCCAGGCCTAGCTCATCTTTTACCTGGATCCAGCCACGTTTACGAAATTCTCGATTGAGGTGAATAGCTTTATCTACCTTGGAAATACCATACTCTGAAAGTAAGATCACCTGGACATCTCGCTGCTTGTAGAAATCAATAAGCTCACCAACTATTTTATCAATAGCTTTTAGGTCTGGTTTGATTTCTGGAGCATCAGGGCCGTATTGCTGTAAGCAATAGTCTAGGTGCGGTAGGTAGACAAGATTGAGAGTAGGTTGCTCTTTTTCCTCTATCCACTTGGCTGATTCTGCAATCCACTGGGAAGATTTAATACCAGCTGCCGGACCCCAAAATGAAGGGAATGGAAAATCGCCAAGGTCGTTTTTCATTTCCTCGCGCAGACTCATCGGCTGAGTATGAACATCAAATACTTTACGCCCATCGGCAGGATATATCGGCCTCGGGGTAACAGACCAGTCCGCAGAGGAGTACATGTTATACCACCAGAATACCTTTGCACAGGTGAAGTCTGGGTTCTCACGGCGTAGCCGATCCCATATTTTTTCTCCTTTTACGATGTGGTTACTCTGTTTCCAGAATTTCACCTCAGCAGCCTCTCTGTCATACCAGCCATTGGCTACAATACCGTGATTACTGGCATCTTTTCCAGTAAGGTATGTAGATTGCGAGGTACATGTAACTGCCGGAAAAGCTGGTTTAAATGAACTCACAGACTCTTGGTCAGCGAAAGCCCTGATACACGGTGTGTGTTCCCCGATCAGCCCCTTTGTCAGACCAACTACATTGATAACGACTGTACGCTGCATGAGAACTTAAACAGATTAATTTACTACAGAAACATGATTTAGGGGCGTTTACTAGCCGAAGGGAACAAGCTTTTTTTCTTAGTAGGCTTATCCTTCAGGATTTTCCGTTCGGAATTTTTCTTACCCGGCAGTACGCCATTGGCAAAGTCAAGTGATGCTTCAGACCCCTCGTAACGCTTCTCAAGATCAGCCTGAGCAGCACTAAGGCTAGCATCATTATTGATAATGTGCGGCTGAATAAAAATAAGTAGTTCTCTACGATCTATATCTTTTACATCGTGGCGGAAGAGCCTACCGAGCGCTGGTATGCTACTCAGCACTGGGACACCCGTGCGTGTCTTGGTCTCAGTCTCCGTTACCAAACCACCAAGAACAACAGTGCTCTTATTATTTACGGTAACTGTAGTGGCAATAGACTCAGTTACGATCGTAGGTATATCGTTACCATCAATCACCTGCACACCTTGAGTATCTTCATTGAGTAAGGAAATTCTTAATGTTACTTCGTCTTCGGAATTAATTAATGGCACTACCTCAAAGCGAAGTAATACATCACGAAATTCAATGTTGGTACTCTGTGTTGCCCCTGTGGTAGCTCCGCTAGTAAAGGTGTTAGTAGGCACGGCTATTCTACGACCAGAGGAAATAACACCCCTCCTATTGTTAGAGGTATAAATAGTAGGCCGTGAGAGAACCTTAAAGTCTGAGCGTGTCTCCAAAGCCCGAATGGCCGCTGTAATATTTTTAGCTGTTCCGTAGATATTAAGTCCCGCGGCAGTCGCGGCATTTAATCCAGCTACATCGGTAAGGGTATCAAGACCTATTAGGTTACCAATACCGGTGTCCGAGTTCCCGGCAAGCGCATCATCTGAGTCACTCCCACTAGCTAGTGAGCCAACGCTGACTCCTACATCTTTTCCGTTTCCTACGGAAATGGAACCAAACACAGTGGAGATCATCACCTGCTGAGGTCTACCATCCAGCTTATCTATAAGCTCTGTGACAATACGGATACTCTCAGGAGGGCCTTGGACTAGTATGCTATTTGCTAAGTTATCAGCTACTAATAATGTTTTTCCTACCACGCGAGCCTCAGGCACGTCACTGATGTTAAATTCCTCTAATGACTCACCAGTACCTCCATTGTTTGTATTATTCTGGTTATTATTGTTATTATTCTGCCTACCACCTGCTGCTGCTGCTTGATCAGTGGTATTACCGCCTACACTTTCCAGAGCACTGGCTGCCACATCTAAGAAATCAGCTGCAATCATAAACCGTAGTCTACGTTTCACAAAATTACTCCTACTCGGTGGAGCATCAAACTCACGAGCCAATCCCTCTATAAATACAATATCTACCGGCCGCCCCATAATGAAGATTCTGTTATTTCTAGCATCCGCAACAATCTGAACAGGAATATCCTCACCAGCGGCGGTCCCTCCATTACTCACTGCAGCAGCTGCATTACCTCTATTTCCTGGGGTTGGTGGTGTGGCTGCAGCAGGACTACCATTATTCCCTGCACCAGTTGTCACACCTGCGGTAGTCTGGCGCTGCTGCTGAGAGTTCATGATTTCATTCAACGAAGTCGCCACCTGCTCAGCATCTGCAAACTTCATAGTCACCCATGAGGTACTTACATTTCCAGCTGCTACATCAATGTATGATTTTTGATTAATTAACTTACGGATAAATGATGACTTACCAGTAATAATCACAGCAGAGGCATTAGGCACTGGTGCGATCTTAGCTCCAGGTCCTAGGCCATGAAGACTCTGAGTAAATGTTCTAACAGCTTCATCAGGCTTTATAAATGCAAGCTTCATGAAATAGGAAATATAAGCATCGCCATCAGGGATATCATTAGGATTATCGATCAGAAGTTCCGTATTCTCAGGAGCATTAGCACCGGTACCTTGCGCCTGTGGTAGAAGCTTTACTTCATTAGTACCACTTGTCACAAAGGCATACCCTTCCATATTGAGCACCTTTTCTAGTAATACTGCGGCCTGAGCATTAGTAAGAGGCCCTCGCTGGAAAAAACGAATCTCTAGATTCTGAGTGGCAGAGCTTAGCAGCACACGCTTCCCTGTATAGTCAGTATAAGCATCTGCAATTCCTTGATCATCCCAATTACTACCATCAATAGGCTCACCCTCTTTTGCCGCTAGAGCATTAGGGTTTACTTTTTGCCCTGCTACCGCAGCAGGAACACCTTGGTTCACTGATCTCGCTCCTGATTCAGCAGTAGGAACAGGTGGCTGAGCTACGGCACATAGCGTCAGGGATAAAAATGCGGCAATGGCGTATTTCATAATAATAGAAAATGGATTAATAATAATTAACGTCTGGAAGTAGGCACAGAGCGCACACGTATGACACGTGAACTACTCCCTGATTGGCCTGGAATTGGCGGGCTAGCAGTACCACTTTTACTTGATATTTTCGCTGTTGTTTTAGCCTTCGAGCTTCCGCGCACCTTTACTAAGTTTGGGTCGTAGGTAATCCAGGCTTCTTGGCTACCTTTACTTATTTTTACCCGAGATTTTGCTGAATCTGTGTTGTCTTGAGTAATTTTTAGTAACTTAAAGCCATTAGCCTCCACCCCTGGAAGAAAGCGAATCCTATCTTTACGGTCTTTTTTATTGATCAAAGTCACAGAGTAACCATTCCCACTACGGCGAATACTCCCCAGCATCCAATCACGCTCTAGAGGAGACTCCTTCGCTGCCGCCTTCGCCACCGGCTTGATGGTAAATGGTGAGTTAGTCCAAAGCCGCGTATACTGGCCGATTTTAGGCTTCTGCGGAGGATCGGCCATAGTCCCACTAGTTGACACAAGGGTGAAGATCAGACCTATAAGGTAAAATGCTGAAGTGGTGTTACACATGATTTTTTAAATGGTAGGAGTAGTTGCCTAATATTCTGAGCGTTAGTTACTGGGAAAGTTATCTATTTTAGTATCATATTAGTTGCTAAGACTAGCTTAATTACTGCCATCTTCAGCAGGAGCATCATCAAGGATAGGGGTAAACCACTGTGTCAGAACTAATTCACATTCAACACGCGTATTATCATCCCGTTGTGGTTTGATATGTAGAAATGTGACAGCACGCCCTTTCTGAGGGTCTTGAAGCTCAATGAGCCATCGGTAAAACTCTGGGTCTCGCGCATTTACTAGCATCTCCACTCGCGCAGTGCTGTAGCTGCCATCCTCATCAGGGTTTTCCGGTAATGGTGACGGGCGTTTTTTAGTGCTAACACCAGCGCGTAATGCACTCTTCTCAGCAAAATTAACAAGGTCAGCACGCACTTCGGCGTGAACCCCTTCTTTTGGCCCATTATCAATGAGCCATTCAATCTCGCTAATACGATCATCAGATTCACCAATTTCTTTTTTCTTCAGAGCTAGTTCATCAGCATTTTTCTTCAGCTGAATTTCCTTTTTCTGTTTTGCCTCTGTGTATGAGCTAAACAGAAAAATATTTACTATGAAAAAGGCTCCTCCAAATAGGATGAAAATCAATTTTTTCTCACGATCATTCATAATCCTATCTCACGTCCTATTAGGTTACCTTCAAAACGGAATTTCCAGCGGTTCGTTTTAGTATCTGTAACTGTGACTGGAGCCTTCCACTCATGGTCAGGGAATTTTTTCTTTAACTTCTCCCCTAGAGCACTGGCCTGCTTAATATCCTGAGCCTCACCATCTAGGTAGATGCGCTCAGTAGTCGCCTCAAAAACTTTAATTCTAACTTCACTTAGCTGACTAACAGGGATAAGGCCAGTGCTATGATAGAGTGTATTTAAAGGCCAATGCTCACCTTTAACCAAGGGTGATAGCTCATCCCAGTCCGCATTAAATAGACCGATATCCAGGTGTTCAAAGTTTACGTCCGCTAGTTGCTTCTCCTGCTTTTTTACTTTTTTACTAAGAGTGAAATAACCATATGCGAAGTAGCCTATCAGGCCAAAGTAGAGGAGTAGCACCGCAGCGATTAGAATATTTCGTTTTTGTTTATCAGCCTTCATTCGCCGCTCTGCACGCACATTAGCAGGAACAATCTTACTTATATTTTCTGGTAAAATAGGTCTTGGCTTTGGCTCCGTGACAACCTCTGCATTCAGAAGCTTTCCAAATGTCTGAATCATCTCATCAGTAGGGTCCGAAATATGCTCGTTAGTCCACACCGTTGCCTTCTTCATCTCCAAGTCCACCCCTTGGATACTAAGCTGAGAAAGGGCGAGATAAATATCACGCACCGCATCCATACCTAGCCCGTCACCAGGAAGTGATTGAAAATATGTGAGATACCCATCATTAGAAATGGCAAACACCCACCTCCCAAGTTCACGCCAAAGCGTGACTGCACTACCTGAAAGCGGAAAAAATCGTGGCGACACATCAAACTCCTGCGGAGTTTTAAGTGGCATAGCATCTTCCTCAGGAGCTGCTAAAACTATGTTCAGTAGTGTCGTCTGCCCGTCTGCTTGGCCTGCAGAGAAAACATCCGTAAGCCTACCAGCACCGACATTGGGCCGCACACCTATCTTCTCCAGATGCATACTAGCAAGATCCTCAAACATCCCCTTATCTTCTGTCTGGACTTTAAAAGGCACCGCCAGAGCCTCACGTACAGGGAATGCCATGATAAGCTTCCTCTTAGGTAGCTTATCTAACTCTGCCGCCACCATTGGCCCGTCCTCATGTGTGCGGCTAAAGCCTTGGTCGCGGGATCCCTGCCATACTTCCCAGCCCTCAGGGCCTGGAATTAGCAGTGTATTTTCTGATTTGCTGCTCAAGAGAAGTTAATATCGTTGTTTAGACTCTAGGGTGCAAGCTTCGCTTACATTATTTAAACGTCACCTAGATCATTATTTTTTTTACGGAATGATCTCCTCTTTTCTATCAAGAATAGCTGGCTGACCTGAACGACTACGAAGAATAATGGTGAGCCTACGTTTTACGGCGCCAGCTCTACCCTCACTCACGATACGAGTGGTGGTATCGCTGACCGTTAATCTAGGATTCACTGTTTGCTGCTCAAATTCAGAAACACCTAGGTGAACTAAAGCTTCCTCCAAGCTCTCAAAGGGTTGATCATCCTCAGTATCACGCTCTCTATCCGGACCAAGCACAAAGTCTACCAGCTCCTGAGCTGTATCTATACTAACCTCCGCCGCAGCTGAAATCAGCTCAGCATCTGCTTCGTTAACATCTAGCTTACCATTACTCCATACGGTAAACCAGTTTTGCCAGTTAGGCTGCAGCGCCTCTAAATCAGCCATCCCCTTAACTAAGCGCATTTCATTGAGATTATAAAAGGGTCTATTAAATGGATGGTTAACACGGCCCTCTCCCTCATACCAGTCAGACTCCGCACCGTTCAGCTCTGCCAGATCCCCCTCATCCACCCAATCAATAAGACTACCAACTAAGCTCTGCGCGTCTTGTAAATCCATGCCCCAGTCTGTAAAAATATCAGTCAGCAGCGCCTTATCCTGTCTTAAAAGTAGAACATTAATATTAAAAAGTGCTGCTTCTGAAAGAATCTGCGCTCTGTAGGAAATATCCAGATCTTCATCAAACCACTCTAAAATGGGGTCCCCCCTCTCGACCGATGGATTTACAGCCACTGAGAGCCCCCTTTCGGCCACTTGTAATGACTCAAAGCCATTCAGTTGTGATGCCGCTATATCAGAATCATAGTAAACTACTCTCACCGCTGCAAATACAGCTAAGGACAGCACTGCCATCACCCAGAAAACAGCTACTAATGCGCTACCACGGCTCATCTTCAGCTGTGTGCTTACTCTAATTGGCTTCTGGTTATTCATCATTTCCTTATATAATCTATAGTTACCCAGCAGGCACATTGGGTATATTTACACCTCTGCCGGCACCTCCGCCAGCACCTCCGCCAGCACCTCCGCCAGCACCTCCGCCAGCACCTCCGCCAGCACCCGGATCAGTAAACTCTGGTCCACCAGGGTTTTGTTCGATGATCTGGCGCATAATCACCTCTGGATTCTGCTTTGGCACTACCCAGAAAGTCTGCTGCACTATATCAGCAGTAGGAGTAAAACGGCAATAGAACTTCACCTGAAGTGGCAACTGCCCGTTATTATCCCATACATCTGAGGGCTCTAGTGAACGCCCATCTAATACCTCACAATCACAGAGCCACATATCCTCGATCAGAGTAATCTCGGCCACTGGCTCAGCATCAGGGTCTCCAGTAGAATTACCACCTTCTAGGATTTGCTCGTCATAGAACCGTAGAATGACATCTACAAAGCCATCTCGCTGCTCCACAGTAGCTAGCTGAATGGCCTCCGCAGTCATAGGAGACTCACCCCAGTTAAAAGACATCGGTACATTCTGAAAAGTTAGGGTAAAGAGATTACGGTCTCGTGCCTCAAAGCTCTCTAGGCGGATTACTGCATTCCCTGGTATTTGCTCAAAATGATTCTTCAGTAGATTAAAAAAAGCATTTCGCTTCATCGTCACATTTTGCGACTCCACCACCGTCTGACTAAGAGTCATGGAGCTCTGCGCCACTCGGAAAATCGTGCCGATCAGTAAAGCCATCAGACCTATAGCTATAACGATCTCTAACAGGGTAAAACCATCGCGTTGAGCCCTAGCTGATTGGCTATATGTAGTCCTAATAATCATGGTGTATACAGTGGTGCATAACGCCAAGTCTCTGCGGTCTTCTGCATCTCAGATCCATCAGCAAACCAATAAAATGTCACCCGAATCAGAAACATATTCTCCAGCAGCTGCCCATCCTCATTCTCTAACTCCATAGGCTCTACGATGGTCTCTAACTGACCACGTAAAAATGGTAGTTGATCTCCCCCGTCCCCTGTTAACTCCGTGAGGTCTACCACGGTCTCTCCCTCTTCTATATTAGGATTACTTAAAGCATCGATCATAGCACTCTGTAATACCCTCTGAATACGCATTTCATCCTGAATAGACGCCGCAGCCCGGCTAGTAATATGAAGGGCCTTTACCAGAGACACTGAAACCGCAGCGAACAAACCCATGGCGATAACGATCTCTAAAAGGACATACCCGCGCCGAGAGCGCCTATTAGCACCGTCACAATCAGTATCTGAAATTTCTAACTTCATTCTTTTTCAATACTCATTTCCTCATCACGCACCCCCGCGGTGAGAGGGTGAAACTCTTGCATAAGCCAGCTCTTCCCCACTGTGCAGCGAATAGCTATGGGCTCTACCAACCCCAAGGGGTCCAGCACGATAACCTCCTCCTTACCATCCTCTATCGTTATCCATTCCTCAGATCTCCATCGGCGAATTTCATAGATTACATCCGCATCCGTTTCTTCGCTATCAATCACTGCTTGAAACCCCTGATTTTCTGAACCCTCCTGATTTTTAAAAATTTCATCCTCAGATAAATTATTCAGAGGTGAGATCGCAATACTCTTCTTGCTGATAGTCAGCTTATACGGGCGCTGCTGCTGCACGGCTATACTTCTGGCCCTCTTAGTTAAAGCTGTAATATCGCCCGCAGCATAGCGTAACTTTTCTTCTGTTTCTACCGTCCCTACAGATAAGGTCATCCAAGTTACCAGAATAGCAATCACACCCAATACAATCACTAACTCAAGAAGCGTAAAACCTCCTGAAGCATTAAGTAAGCGCGGGTGACTCCAGACCCTATTCTTGGCTTGAAATATCATCTTCAGTATCAGCTAAGCCATCTTTACCTAGACTAATCAACTCTGGACGAGAGCGATCTTTACTACCCGGGAATTTATACACATAAGTATTATCCCAAGGATCTTTGGGAACCTCATTCATGATCTGTATCCAGCGTCTAGGCCGTGGCGCCGTGGTAGGCTTAGTTACCAGAGCCTCTAAATTCTGCTGCTCTGAGGGGTAATTACCTGCATTAGTCTTATAGGCCTGAAGAGCATTCTCAATAGAGGAAAAGTCACCACCCACTACGGTAAGAGCACCACTATCTGAAATTTTCTGCATCGTAAAAATAGCCCCACCCATTATCATCGCTATAATTCCGAGAACGATAACCATTTCCAAAAGTGTAAATCCTGACTGGACAAATTTTTGAGAGCTAGGCTGCTGCTTAAAAGCTGGTGATGTGGTTTTCATGGTAAATAGTTTAATATTTTAAAGGATGGATATCCGGACTTACTTTAAAGTCCAAGTAAGATTACTCATTAGTATAAACGCTAACAAACAAATGAATTGTTTGATTTCTAATCAAAACATTCACTTCATCATTAAAGCACGCTTAATCATAATAATAGTATAGCACAGCTGACGGCCGATGGTCCATCGGTTGTAAAAGCTTACTGTGGCTGACTCAGGAGGTTCATATCATTTTACGCTTAAAGTGCAATATTCTTATCCCTCTGCATTGGCAGCCTTAATGGACACAGCGGCGGATCAATACTTATCGGCAGCATTTTTCTGTGATCGCATTGCGTCCATATCTAACAATAGATAAACGCCGGTCTACGTCTACATTTAACCTCCTGCAACACCGCGGTATGGAGCGAGAGGCACACCTTATTTCAGTGTCTGAGGTGAAAAACTCAATGGGTTTCGATTCAGGGGCTTACGAAAGCACTTCTCTCAGCCTAGTTTCAAATCTAGATGTTGTTCCTAGTTTCTGGTCTACATATAGCGAGGCTGACACGAGAGTAACAGCGCCAGCTAGCAGCTAGAGCCATACATCTAGGACGCTTCTCTTTGATCTACCATGGCCGCTTTTATTTCAATAAACACTCTACCTAGGCAGATAATCCCAAGAGTCGTCGCAATGGCCCAACCTTGATCATGCACAAACCCAAAGTAAGCCGTAATCGAAGATAAAACCACAACGATCGAAAACAGCATCCAGGGTTTAGCCAGTTTTGCTGGCTTCCAAGTAGGAATCATCATCAGCATCACATAGGCAGGAAATAGCGTACCGTAAAAAATGAGGATGCAGCGGTAGCCCACCTCTCCAACGCTGATAAAGCGTTCCAGTTTATACGCTTTATAAATCCCCTCAATTTCATGCGTATTTTTGAATGCTCTAAACCATTCAAAACTAATATTTTTAAGTAATAAACCTAATAGAAAAACGCCAAGAAACAGTAAACTACAGGTAAGAATCATACTAACCCAACCTGATAAAAGTAAATTCTTGGCAAAAATCTTACACTGCGGACAGTTGTTCTCTTTAATTTTCTTTTCCCGTTCTTTCACGCCATACTGCATAGCTGAATAAATCTCCCGGCAATGATAAGCAACAGTAAGCCCCATCTGAAGTGGAATATGAATTAATAAGATAGTAGCCCATACACCTGTGAGGCGTTTATTTTCACCGCCAAAACTGTCTAGTAAAACATGTCCGTATGCAGTAGTAAAAATAATCATCGAAGCAAAGAAAACAAGGAAGCCAACTTTAAAAGCCAAGATTCCAGACCCCCTCTCTGTCCTAGCCCTAGCTCTAATAAATGTGGCATCAAGGTAAGGGCAAAGTAAAAACCCACCCACTGAAGCAGGTAAGAAAAACCACATATATGTAGAATCTAGCAGTGGCACTTCATTAAAAATCTTAAATGGAGCCGCTTCAGGAATGCATATAGCACTTACACAACAGGTAATACTAATAATCCAGGCTAACAAAGAGAACCATAAAGCGCCTTTATCTCTCCACTTCATTATCACTCCAGCGGCACAGAGCCCGCTAAAGGCGAACAATATAAGGGATAAAGGGCCTAACAAATGAGGTAATAGATACCCTGCTATATAAAAGTGATACGCCACAGTAACCACCGAGAATGTTAGAATCATTCCCATATGTCGACATGGTAGAGACTGGGCCAATTTCCCCGTGAGGATAGACCCCATGGCCGCTGCTCCTATACAGTTAGGAATCGCAAAAATGAGAAACCCCGCAATCCCCATATCTCGGATAAGCAGGGCCGGTAAAATCATCCCAATTACCCAAGTCCAACTTGTACCCAAGTATGCACCCCAGCCAAGAACGGAAAAAAGCCCTTTTGCCTCTTTTCCTTGTGGAGGCTCAGATAACCAATGCTTACTAATCACCTACTAACCTTCTGTTTATGTTTATAAATGCGCTGAGCCATCAAGCTCTTGGCCGCTACGTGAAAAGTCACGCTACTCGTACCCACTTTACGCATCTTATTCTTCATTTCAGCTAAAACCTCAATTTGCATTCGAAGGTTAAACTCTGGCTTTGTTTTCATCAAATGATGAATATCATCTAAGATTTTAACTCTATAGGTGGCTTCTGACTGACAAGGCAGACGGAATTTGTAGCTTAACTCCTTACAAACGACTGTATACTTTTCGCCAACTAACTTAAAAATAGCCATCCCCCCGGCAACTTCTGTATTCGCTAATATCGCAGCTCCAGCCATGGCATTATACCAGTTTTTGTTAAACTTTTTAAAAGGTAAAATTGCCTCATAAACCTCCCCATCAGGTACATTAACCCATTTACCCAACGGCATTCCTGATTTTGAAGCCAAAGGTAAGTATTTGAAGGTAAGGATCTTATACCAAAAATTATTATCAAAACATAGCTTAGAAAGCTTTGCCTCTACTTTACGATACTTCCTCCCCCACCAGTTAGTTTCTGGAAATGGCGGTAACTCAATTTGCTCAAGTTCTACTGGATGATTTAATTCTGAAGCCATGAAAAATGTAGCATGCGGTGCCACAGCCTAACGTATTTTTTTTTACTTACAAGGCTGTGAACCAAGAAGATTACAAAAATGCCTTATCTCAGGAATTTAAGCCGCCTAGCTGGCACGCCTCCATAAGCTGCATAAACCTAACCTGAAATCTCGTGTAGATATATTATTCTTCTGTTGTTAATTACAGTATTATTGCGTGTTGATGTAACAGAGACTCTAGCCCGTAATAAATTCAACTCTCAAGAATCTAGTTTATTGACGGTCTTATAATCGACCACGTTATAGATTCACCCAGCATTGTCGTAATTAAGCCTGTCTTTCGCCATAATACGAACCTCACGGCCATAACTTACTCTCTCTAGCTGGATGACCAGCTACTTTTACAGTAAAATAATACTTGCTACTTCATAATTACATTATACATTCAAGAGTATGAATATTTACTTACATAAATGGCTTAATACGCCATAAACTACCTACAATCACTTAACTCTATATAATACCTTATTACCATCACCTCGCGGCTCGCCTCTCTTAAAATAATCAGAATAGCTTCACATTATGGCGAAAATCCACTGCGTAAATAACCGGAAACGGATTAACCTCACAGCTAAAAAGCTTACTTTAGCATGTGCCCTGCTCACTTGCAGCAGTTATACTGAAGCACAATACACACCTCTTACCCAAGAGTTCGGTATAGAGAACCAAACTCACGAAATGCACCAAGAGTTTATAGCAGCTAGACGTAAAGCCATCCCAAATATCCTCAGCCCTTTTCAAACACCTCCAAAAGCTATGGTGGTATTAGATGAAAACCCTGAGCCATGGCAAGAACACAAACTGTCATGGCGTCGCGGCATTACCGCCACCGTTTTCTGGGTAGGCGAATCAGCAACTGAACGTAACCCTACTCCAAACTACGCTAGCTCTTGGGACCCTAACTGGCAAAAAAACTACGGCGGAGTAGATCACCCCGGAAAACGCAACGGCTTTCACCCAGCAGCATTCACCCCAAAGCTAAACCCCTTCTACATCGCCCTACCCTACAATGACATTGCACCAGGAGGATCACATCAGCCTGAAGCCTCCGAGGTCATCCCCTGGTTCTGGCGGTCATACAAAGGAAACTGGGCCTCTGTTTGTAAAGGCCGCTGGATAGCCATCCATTACCGAGGTAAAGTTTGCTATGCACAATGGGAAGACTGCGGCCCATTTACCACAAATGATTGGCAATACGTATTTCAAGGCAACGCTCCTAAGCCCAACCCTAATGGAAACGCAGGTATAGATCTCAGTCCAGCCGTCCGAGACTTCCTAGGTATTCGCAGCGGGTATCGTGTAGCTTGGAAATTTGCAGAAGATCACGAAGTCCCTACTGGCCCATGGAACTACTAACCCACACAAACTAACACTATCACTTCTTAGGAATGATATTTTCATTCCTATACAATAAAGAAAACCTCGCAGACCGTTTCTTTCTTAACACATCCTCCATTTCCGTGTATGCCATAAGTAGCAATAATCCAGCAACTGGTTCCACATGGTAAGATGATGAACTTCTCACAAACCCATCCACATCTTTATCTTGTTTACTATTTGGAATAAAATCTCCATGTTTAATGACCATCGCTTTCTTTAACTTTTCAAAAGACGTCTTTACCTCACTCACCTTCATGCCCGGCGCACCATATCGCACCGTCACCTCAAACAAATCCCCCCAATGATAACGAGCCTCCAACGCAAACGCCTGATGCCCCGGCAAAGCACCTCTCACAGAGGAAACACGAATCTCTCTAATTTCAGCCCTTTGCCCAGGAATTTTAATAACCACATCCAGTTTTTTAGCCTCCGCCCAATCCAGAATCTTATCAGGTTGATCTCCCCATTTCATACCAAACGGAGGTGGCAAAATAGACTGCGCATGCAGAACTCCACCACAACTCAAAGTAACGCCCATCAGCCAAACCAATTTCCACATAATTATACTCAGCGTAATTTAACTACCTCACAACGCAAGCCCCTAATGTTAAGCTTCTCAACATCCAAAAAACTCCACTCCGGCAGCATGCTGGTGGAAATGGTCATCGCCATAGCCCTGCTTTCCACCGTTGGAATTGTCGTTTTTAAAAGTAGTATTGACCTAATCGCACCTCGCCAGTCAGTCCTTCACCAGAACGTCTCAGACAGCTATGTAACCTTTGAAGAAGCTTTCGCCTCCAGCATAAATTTTGAAGATCTTACTGCAAACAACTCCCCATGGCCTCAATTCCCTGATACAGCCACAGTAGATGTAGAGATAGGCAAACTACCCGGTGGGAGACCCATCACTGGCACAGTCATTCGCACCCGTATTGCTGACCCAAATAACTTTAACTCTGCAGGAGGTAATGGAACTATTGCTACCAATCCAGCTGAAATGGAAACCTGGCAACTAGAAAGTCACCTCACCTATCAGATAGGCGATCAGACCTATGTAAAGTCACGCACTACCGTCAGAACTCAATAATGAAAACACACCTTACATCGAATAAACAATCGGTAATAGCAGGGTTTACTCTGATAGAAATGACTGTGGTTATATCTGTAGGACTAATCATAGCAACCATGTCTCTCACCCTATTTAACCATCAACTGGGTATCTACAGAATTATCAATGCTCAGAACTTTCTCATACACGAAGCTCCGCAGGTTAACAACACCCTAAACCGTGTAGTTTCTCGCGCTAATTTCTTCCGCCTCTACCCTACTCTTGATGATGCAGAAAGAGGCATTAACTCGACCATAACAGACGCTCAAGTAATGACACTCCAGTTCACAGGTACAGGCCAAATCCCTAATAGCTTTGGTGTTATCGCCTTCGACCCTTCAACTAGAACCTTAAACTACTACCGGCTCTCATCCTTAGCTCAGCTCAGATCAGCAACACCAGAATGGCGCATCTCAGGTCAAATTAGCAATGCCACCTTCTTGATCCAAAATGGAGTCTTAAGAACTAGACTAACAGGTATCAATGGTGCCGAAATTATTCACTCAACCACTACGCAACGATGAAAACCCAGAACCCCCATACCAACAAAAATCACTCCCCCGCCTCGGCTCTGCAGTGTCGTCCAGGATTCACATCTATTCTTACGGTCGTTAGCGTAGGTGTAGGCCTACTTCTCATTCTACTTAGTATGTATAATGATACGATAGAGTCTCAAGCCAATCAGAAAGACCACATGTTACGCGCTGACTATCAGCAGCGTGAAGAAGCGTTCTTAAGAGCTCTGACTAACATCATACCAAACAAAGCCATGATCGGTATGCAGAATGACTCAGAATCCGATCCTGAAAAGGTCTCTTGGAATGCAATTTATGAAGAAGCGTTAATATTATCTAATGCAAACCAAGGCATCTCCGATGAAAGGGCACAAGCACTCAATCTTGAATCATTCCGTAATGCTAATACCGCCAACAATGCTAATAGTAATGTTGATCACAATGACATAATCACTAACAGCTTTGGCGTAAGCTCATACTACATTGCTGCCGGAGTCAATAGGAGGGCCGATAGCAAATATCCCCCACCGCTTGAATATCACCCACAGGGATTACGGGATAGCTTTTTCCCCGTCGTCTCATATGACAAAAGATATGGCAGTGATGCCATTGGTTGGGTGGGTGCAGATGTCGAAAAATATGAGCATTATAATATAGTAGACTCACCCTCTCTACAATTTAACTACCAAACAAGTAGTAAAATGATAGCCAAACATAACTGGTGGAGCTTCCGTCTAGGAATGGCCAACCAAGACAAAAACCTAACTGGCATAAATACTCGAACCAAAGAATATCTCATATCATTATATGAAATTCCCTCACAGCTCTCGGTAAACGGAGCCTCGTTCACCACACTAGGAACACACACAGATGGCTCTTCATGGTCTAATATAAACATCACAGGAGGTATCTTTTCTCAGCGTGTAAAAACAGAAGGTAGCTTCTCCTCAGATTCCATCTCCAGCCGTAAAGGTGTAGAGCTTTCTCAAGGCACTATCGTAAACGGCAACTTAACAGGATCAAATACCGGAAGTAACCCCTTTGCTGGGAATGCCAAGGACTTAAGTCAGGCACAAGGCGAGACCTTTCCTATTTCATCCTCTTCAAATGGCGGTCGTGTCGCCTTCGTCCCAATTAATCGTGGCCTCGATTTTTATGACCGCTTTGCTTCAAATTTGACAAATAATTATTTTTTCTCTCGCAACGCGATTTCCCGCACAGCATGGGACTACTACAGCATGGGAGCTCAGCAATGTGCAATCAGACTCGACATTACTGATGTAGTGTCAGCCACTGATCAGACACCTACAGCATTCGAACTAACATATGTTGATGGCAGCACTATAAATGAAGTAACTAAAGTAACCTTTACAAAAGGTAATAACTGGCCAGACCTCGATACTACTGCTGGTGCACTGTTCCCATTCCATGTGGAAACCTCAGCCACTGGCATCCCCTGCATAGCTATCTACACAGCGCGTCTAAATCCATATCTAGCATCACTAGGTGCTGATCACCCTGAATTAAACCGCTCCATTTCTATTAATCCAGATTATGTAAACAATCCTAAAATACAAAAGCCATCCTTTCCTGCTGCCTCTGATGACATGGCGATGCTGCTAAAGGATTCACATGACATGACCACCTATACGGCTGGATTCTCTCTCGTAACTAACCTGCGTATGATTATTGCAGATGATGTCAACATAGTCCCCACCAGCCCTCCTGCAGGACTGACTTTAGCCCCTGGAGAAAACCACTTCCCCCCAGTATCGTTCTACGCTCCTGAAAAACGATATGGAGATAGTACCAGCGCTTTAAAAATTGAAATAGCAGGACAACTGGGATCCCTAGCCTCAGATAGAAATACAGCAGTGCACATCGGCGACCTAAAATCAGGTGCCGCAGAAGAAGTTATATCAAGTAATATAACAGCCGACCTCAAACCGATTAACCACCCCGGCGCGCTCCCACCTATCAACATGATGAACTGGATGGTAGTAATTCGTGAAGTAAACCCCACAATTGCCCCATAAAAAACAGTCTCATCATCTGCGCTCCCTCAATGAAATACACCCTAACTTTGTAAAAAAACTTAAAGCCCCCAGTTATTATGTCATTACTGGGGGCTTTTTTAGCACTTCGAAACCTGCTCACAGCTTATGCACTCACCTCCTATTACCGTTAAGTTAACAATTTAGCCGCCCTATCTAAGCCATATATAATAAGTGATGTAAGATTTTTTTAATTACGAAGTGTGACAAAAAACCTATTTTATACTATCCAAGACAAGTGTGCGCTAGAAATATCTCGCACCACCCATAATTTATAATCTAATAAATACCCATGAAACTAAAATACATCTTCGCACTCATCGGCACCGCTGCCATCCTTACATCCTGCGACAAAGCCAAGGAAGCTGCCAATAATGCTGCTGACGCAACTAAAAACGCAGCCAGCGATACCATGGATAAAACTAAAGACGCTGCAGGCAACGCTGCTGACGCAACTAAAAATGCCGCTGGCGACGCCATGGACAGCGCAAAAGGTGCTGCTACTGACGCAATGGACAACGCAAAAGGTGCTGCTACTGACGCCATGGACAAAGCAAAAGATGCTGCCACTGACGCTGCTACTGATGCCATGGACAAAGCAAAAGATGCTGCCACTGACGCTGCCACTGGCGCCATGGACAAAGCAAAAGGTGCTGCTACTGACGCCATGGACAAAGCAAAAGGTGCTGCTACTGACGCCATGGACAACGCAAAAGGTGCTGCTGGTGACGCCATGCAGAAAGCCAAAGATGCTGCCGCTGGTGCTGCAAACGGTATGAGTGACAAAGCTGGTGACGCCATGAAAAAAGCTGGTGATGCAGTTAAAGGTGCAGGCCAATAGGCTCTGACTATATCAACAATATAATATTCCCAAGCCTCCGCTCTCATCAGGGCGGAGGTTTTTCATTTCCCCTGTGCTTGCAATATTTAGCTGATCTCATAATCTCCACTTTGTCTATGGAACTTACCGCCATCATTGAGGCCCTACTCATCGCATCTGAGAGCCCACTCCCCAGCTCTGAAATTGCCCGCCTTATTCGCGCCCGTATCGCAGAAGCTGAAGATGACCTTGCGGTGGAAAATGAAAATGACGATGGTGAAAATAACTCCGGACTCCCAGAACATCTGGTATCTCTTGCCAACATTTGTGAAGATTCCATCACCGTTGCCATAGCAAGGCTAAACCACAGCTACGAGACCTCAGACCGCGCATTCTTATGTGCGGAACGTGCAAAAGGCTGGAAAATTTACACACGCCCTGAATACGCAGAGTTTGTAAGGCAGCTCTTTCCCGGTAAAAAGCCCAGCCGCCTCAGTGGCCCAGCCATGGAAACCCTCGCTATCATCGCCTACCGTCAACCAGTCACTAAGGCCTCACTAGAAGCCGTTCGTGGTGTATCATGTGATGGCATGCTGCAAAAACTTCTAGATCGTGAGCTCGTAAAAATTGGAGGGCGAGCAGAACTACCTGGCCGCCCTCTGCTCTACGAGACTACCGAGCTTTTCTTTGAACACTTCGGTATTAAATCCGTGGAAGAACTACCAAACTCCAGTGAACTCCGCACAGTGAAGCTACCAGAGCCAGAAGACACTGCTGTAGCTGAAGAAGATGCATCTACAGAAGAAATATTACCTCAAGAGGACCAAGACACCTTCACTGCCGAGGACATAGAAAAACAACTTGCTCAAACACCCTCCGGCGTACCCAAAGCCGAGGATGTCTCTTCGCAGAATTCCTCAGAACAAGAGTAATTCTCAATTTCATACACACCACTTACCGTTTTAAACCGTGCCTCTAAATAACATCCGCGAAAAGATCGATCACATTGATCAACAGTTAATGGATCTGCTCAACTCCCGTGCAGACCTCGTCCATGAAGTAGGCGAAATTAAAAAGAAAGAAGGACTCCAAATTTACGCCCCTGAGCGTGAAGACGCCTTACTCAGACGTCTAGCAGAGATGAATCACGGTAGACTACCAGAGAAATCTATCCGTGCCATCTACCGGGAAATCATGTCCGCAGCACTTGCGCTAGAAGATAATCTAACAGTAGCCTATCTTGGCCCTAAAGGCACCTGGACTCATCAAGCGGCTATTAAGAAATTTGGCCACTCCATTCAGTATGATGCACAACCAAACTTTGCAGATGTCTTTAACCAAGTAGAACGCCGTAAGGCACACTACGGTGTAGTCCCCATTGAAAACTCCACAGAAGGTGCTGTTTCACACACACTAGATCTATTTGTAGACTCCCCCTTACAGATCTGCGCCCAGATTCTACTCCGTATCGAAAACGGCCTCATGGCCAGCATCCCAAAAGAGGAAATCAAAACCCTCTACTCGCACCCACAAGTATTTGGCCAATGCCGGAACTGGATATTGCGCCATTTTCCAAAAGCCGATCTAGTAGAAGTATCCTCCACCACAAAAGCTGCACAGCTAGCCTTTAAAAACGCCGCAGACGGCGCCGCTGCCCTAGGAGGTAAGCTCGCTGCGGAACTTAACGGACTAACCATGCTGGAGGAATCCATCCAAGACCGTGCCACCAATACCACACGTTTTCTCGTTATTGGAGAAAAGACCTGTCCAGCCACAGGTAATGACCGCACCTCCATTCTCTTCTCAGTCCATGATCGTCCAGGCTCACTCGTAAAAGCCCTTAAAGCATTTGATAAATTAAATGTGAATATGAGCAAAATCGAGTCTCGCCCATCTAAGCAGCGTGACTGGGAGTATATCTTCTACGTAGACCTCGCTGGCCACTGCACAGATCCTGACGTAGCAGAAGCCCTCGAAGAACTAGAGAGGCACTGTTCACTGGTAAAAATATTTGGTAGCTACCCAGATACTACGGAATAATCCCCGTCATTATAAATAATTATACAAACCAGTGAAATAAACCTTGCAATAATTCACACAGAGAAGTAGCTTCCGCCCGCACCACCCGAGAGGGTGTTTCACAGCAAAGATTTTTAATCGCGGGGTGGAGCAGCCAGGTAGCTCGTCAGGCTCATAACCTGAAGGTCGTAGGTTCAAATCCTACCCCCGTAACCAATTTAAGCCCTGTTTCTATTATAGTTACAGGGCTTTTTTGTGCCCATCGTCTTCAGTGATATCAGACACCCCATTTGTATGCAGGCGCGGCGCTACCCTACTTGAGTTTCATGATTAGCCTCTAGTTGTTCCTAAAAGTGAACTTGGGCTTTAACATTAAAAAAATGGTAGCAGGACGGAGATTTGAACTCCGGACCTAAGGCTTATGAATCCTCCGCTCTACCCCTGAGCTATCCTGCCATTCCATTTTCTTACACCAGAAGCTAATGTCTGGCGCGGGGTGGAAATAAATCCATGGCCTGTATTTGTCGATAAAAAATAACATAAAATCTACATATTTTTCACTCTAAGGTTGCCAAATGCTCATAATCCGTTAGTTACACGCCGCCGCATGTTTAATTCGGCAAGACTCTATCGTCCCCAATTAATTAGGGAGAAATCCAACCAACTAAGAACACAAAGCAATGTCAGACCTGTCTCTATACAGAAATATCGGTATATTCGCCCACGTGGACGCTGGTAAAACCACGACCACTGAACGTATCCTCAAACTAACTGGAAAATCTCACAAAATAGGTGAAGTGCACGATGGTGAAGCCACCACTGACTTCATGGAGCAGGAAGCTGAGCGAGGTATCACCATTCAGTCTGCAGCAGTTAGCTGCTTCTGGGGTGGCAGCTCAAACCAATGGGCTAAAGATAAATATCGCTTCAATGTGATTGACACTCCCGGTCACGTTGACTTCACCGTAGAAGTTTACCGCTCACTCAAAGTTCTTGATGGTGGTATCGGTGTATTCTGTGGATCTGGTGGCGTAGAGCCTCAGTCTGAGACTAACTGGCGCTACGCAAACGAGTCTGCTGTATCTCGTATTATCTTCGTTAACAAGCTGGACCGCACAGGTGCTTGTTTCTACCGCGTAGTAGATCAAATCAAAACTGTCCTAGCTGCTAAGCCACTCGTTATGGTGCTCCCAATCGGTATTGAGGACAACATGGTAGGTGTAGTAGACCTCCTCACTCGTAAAGCATGGGTCTGGGATGAGACTGGTGAACCTGAGAACTATGAAATCACAGACGTGCCAGCTGACATGGTGGACGATATGGAAAAATACCGCGCTGAACTCATTGAAACTGCTGTAGAGCAGGACGATGAGCTCATGATGGAATACCTTGAAGGTAACGAGCCTAGCATCGATGACCTCAAGAAGTGCATCCGTAAGGGCACTACCGAACTAGCGTTTTTCCCAACATTCTGTGGTTCCGCATTTAAGAACAAGGGTGTTCAGCTCGTGCTAGACGCCGTTGTTGACTACCTTCCATCACCTACAGAGGTTCCTCCTCAGCCTGAAGTAGACCCTGAGGGTAACGAGACTGGTGAGTTCGCCACAGTTACTGCTGATGGCCCACTCCGTGCACTCGCCTTTAAGATCATGGATGATCAATATGGCGCACTTACCTTCACACGTATTTACTCCGGTAAGCTTGAAAAAGGCTCTACCATCCTAAACACCTTCACAGGTAAGACAGAGCGTGTTGGCCGTATCGTGGAAATGTCCGCTGATGACCGTATCGAGCTAGATGGTGCACAAGCCGGTGACATCGTCGCCCTTGTAGGCCTTAAAAACGTGCAAACGGGTCACACACTCTGTGACAAGGATCACCCAGCTACTCTTGAGCCTATGGTATTCCCAGATCCAGTTATCTCCATTGCTGTTGCAGCTAAGGACAAGGCTAACGCTGAGAAGCTCGGCACCGCCATCGGCAAGATGGTTAAGGAAGACCCAACATTCATCGTAGAAACTGATCAAGACTCCGGAGAAACTATCCTTAAGGGAATGGGTGAGCTTCACCTCGACATTAAGGTAGATATCCTGAAGAGAACTCACAAAGTAGAAGTAGAAGTAGGTAAGCCACAGGTAGCCTACCGTGAGACTATTACCAAGCGTATCGAAGACAGCTACACTCACAAGAAGCAGTCTGGTGGATCTGGCCAGTACGGTAAGATCGACTACATCATCGAGCCACTCGATCCAGAGGCAGGCGTAGACTTCGAGTTTGAATCCAAAGTTGTAGGTGGTAACGTTCCTAAGGAATTCTGGCCAGCTATTGAAAAAGGCTTTAAAATGTCCAAGGACAAAGGTGTCCTCGCTGGTTTCCCTTGCTTAAACTTCAAGGTAACCCTCGTAGACGGTGCACAGCACGCTGTAGACTCCTCTGCTATTGCATTCGAGATAGCCGCTAAGGCAGGCTACCGCCAGTCCATTCCTAAGGCTGGACCAACACTCCTTGAGCCAATCATGAAGCTTGATGTCTTCACTCCTGAAGACAATGTGGGTGACGTCATTGGTGACCTTAACCGCCGTCGCGGTATGATCAAAGAGCAAGAGTCCACACCTACAGGAATCCGTGTAAAAGCAGATGCCCCTCTAAGTGATATGTTTGGCTACATCGGTGACCTTCGTACCATGACATCAGGTCGTGGTCAGTTCTCCATGGAGTTCTCACACTACGCCGCTTGTCCTAAGAACGTGGCTGAAGAAGTCATCGCTGAAGTTAAGAAGCGTGAGGAAGAAAAAGCTTAATTGCTCAACCATCCCATAGGTTTTACAAAGTGCCGGCTCGAAAGAGTCGGCACTTTTTTATGCTACTTACCCGCGTAACAAGCGCTCATTACAGAGTTTTAGCAAACACTTGTGAGCTTCTACCGCTGGCTGTGAGCTGAGCCTTACGAGCACTCGGAATCTCCTCGATACTCAAGGGCCTATAGCCTAGCTCGTCCTGGAAAAAATTTGCCGCCCGGTTTGTAAGCGCAAAGACTGTTTTTACGCCCAGCTCCTTGGCTACTGCCTGGGTATACTTCACTAGCTCATACCCGTAGCCTAGACCCTCATGAGCCTGTTTGACGTAAAGGCAGGCTATTTCCGCCCGGTCATCTTCTGGGTAACAGTGCAGTGCCACGCTCCCCACAACGTTACCATCTATATCCATGACAAAGTAATCACTAAGATTTTTCTCAATATCCGCGTAGCCCCGTGGCACCAGTCTTGAGGTTCTTACCGAGCGACCGATCATCCCCAATAACTCTACAATATCCTCCTCTCTCAATGGCCTAATTACGCGGTAACTGTCTGCATACACCATAGTCCCCACACCCTCGTTAGAGAAAAATTCATCCAATAGTACAGCAGGTGAGCCAGCATCAAGTATATGTATCCGTGGCACACCGGCATGACAAGCTGCGGCAGCTGACACCATTATACCGGAATCTTGCACGGTCACCTCAGCAGCCCTTAAATCGCCCTGTGCGGGAATATCCCTCGCTTCATGAAGCAGCACTAACTTTGCCGCAGATATACCCGCGGCCAAACTAGCAATCTGCTCAGAAAATGGCTCCTCACCGAGAAAATCAGCAATGACAGACTGCCCTCGTCCGAGAGCCGCTAATAACTCATCCTGGTCAGATTTATAGACCGCCTGGCTATACTTCAGCTCCACCTCAGCAGCTCGATCTAAAAGTATCTCTGTGCTATGAACCGTACTACCAATCACCAACTTTACCCCCACCCCCTGCAGCGCAAGTAAGTCCAACATAACCTCAGGAAGAGATGACTCTACGGCATCTACAAGAATAACAAATACCTTACCGCGAAACTGCGGAACGTAGTGTAATAGACCTCTGACATCTCCCAAAGACACTGAACTTTATATGGTTAATTTAGAAATTGAGCTAAACCTCTTGTTCACGCATAGCCGCCGGCTGTGCAAGCTCAGGCACCAGAGACCGCCATCGTTCATCCCCCTTGGCAATCATTCTTTGAATATCCCGGCCAGTATGCTCTAGGAGCTCATCGTCACCACACGGAATAGAGTTAATCCGCCCCTCTTCACACAGGTAGGTATAGAGGTGTGGGAGGTGTTCCGGAGTTTGGAAATTTTCCGCCGTTACTAAGTTTTTAGTTTTCCGGTTTTTCCACGGATACACATAAAGTGCTAGCTCATGTTTAAAGAGCCTCCCAAATGACTCAAGAATACCCCCTGCTAGATTTTCAGACCACTTTGCCTTAAATAGCTCATTAAGCAGACCTATACTTAATACAATCCCTATAGGACTGCTAGTATAGCGGCTAAGATAATTAGCTATACGGTGAAACTCTGAACAACGTGAAATAAGCACATTTTTACCAAGTGCCTGCAAGGCGTCTGCTCGATCAATAAATGCCAACTGATCTACACCTCCATCCCTCAGTAGATTATTCATTGAAATCTCACAAAGCTCTATGGTCTGATCACGCTGATCCTCCGCAAGACTCTGCTGGAATACCTCACGCGTCTGCTTTAGCATATCCATGTGTAAGTTTGTTACAGGATTAAAACTACCGCGCAGCAGGACTAGGGGCTTTCTGTAGAGAGCCTCGGCTGGCTGGACTACCTCTCCATCTGGCAGGAACATAGCGGCATCAGTAAGCCCACTCTCTACGAGCTGTAGCAAGCAGAGCCTATTGTCCACCATCTCAAATCCTTTCCCACTGAACTTGAGCATATCCACCTCTACCTGCTCACGGCTCAGCCCATCCATGAGCGATTCAGTAAATAATTTAAGGTTATCTCGGTAATAGAACGCGGCGTAAATAAGGTTTGTGCCAATAATCCCCAAGGCCTCCATTTGATCAACATTATCCTGATCTAGTAGCCTAACATGAATGAGTATCTCACACGGCGCATGGCATGGCTTCAGCTGCAGCTGTATGCCTAGCCAGCCGTGGCACTCCCCTGTGTCCTTATAGCCACGGGCTCTGACTGTATTTGAAAATGAAAAGAAAGTAGTGTCAGCCCCGCGTTTATCAGAGAGACGCTCTACTAGTAAGTCATACTCATACTTTAGCATTGCACTTACACGCTCTCGGGAGACATAGCGCTTTGCCTTACCATAAATGGCATCACTCATCGTCATGTCATATGCGGAAATTGTTTTTGCTACCGTGCCAGCAGAAGCAGAAGCACGGAAGAACCAGTTTGCCACCTCCTGCCCAGCCCCTATCTCAGCAAAGGTTCCGTATTTTCCCGAATCAAGATTAATTCGGAGAGCCTTATCATATGTACTGGAAATGTCTGAGACTTTATCTTGTATCATGGTAAAATATTATACTTTTTATTTAGTTTATAATTCGATTATTTCTTTAGCAATTTAGATACCGCATCTTTGAGTGATTATATTACCAAATACATAAACTAAATAAATGTATGGTTCATGCGGCCATATAAAGCATGTTTAGATTATGAATGTTTTAGGTTGATCATTACCACCATTCTTAAATTCCTCTAATCACCAAAGATTTCTACCCGCTGTGGACGATCTAATATGATAGAGGCTTTTTGATCCTCAACTTCTAACTCATCGAGATTTAAGATCGTAGTGCTACCTCTAGCGACTGTGGAATCACGAGGGACAAAGTCTGGCTGCTCCGTGCCGTAGGGATCATTTCCTAATAGGAGCG
Source organism: Akkermansiaceae bacterium (assembly GCA_023301765.1). Lineage (GTDB taxonomy): Bacteria > Verrucomicrobiota > Verrucomicrobiia > Verrucomicrobiales > Akkermansiaceae > Oceaniferula. The sequence goes on from JALZUC010000021.1 coordinate 54,220, forward strand.
GCGCTGTTGGCTGCACAGGAATAGCTCGCATCAATACCGTTTGATTAGCGTCCGGATTAAACTCATGGTTCTCAGTTAATTCATCATTTGCGATGCCATGTACGTCGCAGTATCCTGAAGGCTCCGAGCCTTTTACAAAATATTCACTAAAAGTAGTAGGGTAGTATGTCTCCGTTCCCTTCACTGGATCTCTACGGTGCTCCTGACAGTATTTCGTTTTTCTTAATCCTGATGCCTTACACACTTCTAATTTCACAATCCCCTCTGGAACAGTAATCTGCTGGCCTGCAAATTCGGCAGCCGCTACATTCATAGATTCCTCCCATATGGGATACACTGTTTCTCTACTAAATGCACCTGGGTAAATCGCATCACGGCGTCCGTGGAGAAAACCCATCCATACAGCACAGGTAACATTACTATTGTATCCTACAAACCAGTTATCCGCAAAGTCATAAGTAGTACCTGTCTTACCAGCTAACGAAGGGTCATTAGATTGCCCAGTGGTCGCCGGCTCAGCCCCTCCAGCAGCGCCATTCTTAAGGGCACTCTGTAGCAATGTATGAGCAACAAAGGCATTCTTTTCATCAATCACCTGCTTAGTAGCAGGTCTAGTCTGTAATTTGTAACGGTCACTACCTGATGCATCTTCAATACGCTGTACAACGTAGAGTGGATGTGCCTCCCGCCCTTCATTCGGAAAGACTGAATAGGCCTTAACTAGACTTGGCAGAGAAAATTCATTAGTTCCTACCAGCATACGAGTTAGCAACTTACTCTCAGGAAAACTAAGCCCAAACTTACCTGCTGTGTCCATCACTGTCGCCAAGCCTAGCTGCTTACCCAGCCGCACAGATGCCGCGATTTTTGACACCTCCATAGCCCTCCTCATTGTAACCTTACCCTCATACTTAGGCTGAAGGACTTCCATTCCCCATTCACCCAATACTCCTTCGCGCCCATCTAACATAATAGCACGATTATTTAATGGTGCATCTGTAAGCTGTGAGGCAGGTGACATTCCACTTTCCAGAGCTGCCACATAGATAAATGGTAAAAAAGCTGTACCTATTGGCTTCCGCCCTAACTGGGCAATATCAAACTGGTTATGTGTAAAGTCCCGTCCACCCACATAAGCAATAACAGCACCAGTGTCATTTTCAGTCATAAGCCCAGCACCCTGGAGATACTCAGGTCTACCATCCTCACGCCGATATTCGGCATACTTAGGGTGAGCGTAACCACTCTTCAACTCGACATTAGTTAGCTGCTCTAGCATTCTCTTTTCCATCACCTTTTGCACATCAAGGTCGATGGTGGTAAAAATTTTAAATCCCCCCTCGGTAAGAGCATCCTCTCCTAGCTGCTGCCGCACCTCCTTTGCAATTCGTTCATAAAGATGTGATGCACCACGTTGGATAGGCTTTGGATTCACGACCACAGGGCTCTCCTGAAGTTTCATGCTCTCTAGTAAAGGTATAAACCCTTCAGCCGTTAAACGTTTTAACACCTGATTCCGTGCTTTTTTATTCATCTCCAGGTTATTTAACGGAGAAATCATCGTCGGGTTTTTAATACAACCTACAAGAGAAGCACACTCAGATAATGTTAAATCTCGAGGTTCTTTACCGAAGTATCCTAGCGCTGCGGACCTAACCCCATAGAAGCCACTACCAAACGGCACGCGATTCAAATAAAACTCCAGGATTTCAGTCTTGTTATAATGCTTCTCAATACGCTGTGCGAGATAAGCCTCTACCGCTTTCCGCTCCAGTCCACTCCAGCCTTCTTCATCAGCCTCCACTTTAAGGTGAAAAGCGTTTCGCGCCAGCTGCTGGGTGATAGTACTCGCGCCCTGTGTCTGTCTCCCCGCTCTGAAGTTCAGCCAAACTGCACGAGCTACTCCTACACGATCCACTCCATCGTGCTCAAAAAACCTCTGATCTTCACCTGACACCAGAGCGTTAATAATGTCATCAGGAACATCCTTAATACTGATAACATCTCTATTCTCTACGAAAATACGGCCTAGCTCGCGGCCTTTACGGTCCAGAATCAAACTTACAACTTCTACGTCATTAACCTGGCTAAGGTCATACTCCTCCGCTCTATCCTTCAGCGGCTTTGTTTTAATAATAAAGACAAGCAACCCGAGACCTGCGAGGAGAATACCAAAAAGACAGAGATAGATCAGGCATTTAAGCTTGAAGAATTTCCCCTTACGGCGCTTGATTCCCCTAGCAACAATCGCTTTCCCCAGCTTGGAATGTTTTTTACCCATGGCAAGATGTTTCATAATTCGGCCACTCAGCGTAAAGAGCACCCAGATCTTCATAACTCATACTCTTAGATTCGGACAATGGCAACCACCGCTTTTATAGAAGAAAACATAGCCCCTTCAGCTCTCACGCAAAAATTACGCAATCGCATCTCAGCTAACGGCCAAATACCATTCCGCGAGTTCATGGCTGTAGCACTCTATGATCCCGATGACGGCTACTACGCAAGTGATCAGAAACGTGTTGGTAAAGATGGAGACTTTATCACCAGCGTCAGTACTGGACGGTGCTTTGGCCTCATCTTAGCACACCGCCTTAACCACTATTGGCGTAAACTCGACTGCCCTGAAAACTTCCAAATCATAGAGCCCGGCGCCCATGATGGATCTCTCTGTGTAGATATCCTCACAGAAATACAAACATCCTTTCCTGATTTCTATCAAGTAGTTCACTATGAACTAATCGAAACTACCGAAAGATTACGCAGCGCCCAAACCTCCAGACTCACACCTAATCATACTGGAAAATTTGGAATCCACACATCCCTAGACGCCATCTCAAAAGCCACAGGCGCGATTATCTCTAACGAACTTATCGACGCCCTACCTGTAGACCTTATACGCTGGGAGGGTAACAGCTGGCATTTACTTATGGTAGATCTTGATTCATCAGGAAATTTTCACTTCGCTCCTACCCCCATCCCCTCAGAAAACTACGAATTACTGCACTTTTGTTCCACTCTTACAAATTACCCAGAAGGCTACACCACAGAGTTTAACCCAGGACTCAAAGACTTTGCCCAGCAAGCCTCAGGCTCGCTAATAAAAGGACTCCTAATCACCATAGACTACGGGCATCATACAGAAGACTACTACCACCCGGACCGCAAGGAAGGCACCCTTCAGACATACCATCACCATCAGAAATCAGATAACCCGCTTATCTCTCCGGGCGAAATCGATATCACAACACACGTTGACTTTACTCGCTTACAAGCAGCTGCAGAAACAGCTGGCTTTCAGCTCAACAGCTTAGGAACACAAGCCAGCTACCTCACCCACCAAGCCAAAGACTGGCTCTTAGGTATAGAGCGTCAAGCTAGCCCAGAAACAGCTACTCTCTTACGCCAGTTCCAGACGCTCACTCACCCCTCCATGCTGGGAACTCGCTTTATGGTATTAGAAATGGAAAAATAAATCTATCCCAGCTCACCACCAGATAAAGGTATGACAATAAATATCTGGCTTCGCTTTGACAAACATAGTCAATGCCACTAAATGCCTGTCATGACCATGCAGCGTATTCTTGTTTCAGATCCTATTTCTGATAAAGGTATAGACCTCCTCAGTAAACACCCCGACCTCGAAGTAGACGTTAATACCGGACTTAGCCCTGAAGAGCTCATTAAAATCATCCCCTCTTATCACGGGCTGATCATCCGCTCACAAACCAAGGTCACCGCTGAACTTCTGGCTGCTGCCACTGAGTTAAAAGCCGTTGGCCGAGCTGGTGTAGGTGTAGATAACGTAGATCGTGATGCCGCTACCAATCACGGTGTTATCGTGATGAATACCCCTACAGGGAATACTGTCTCCACAGCCGAACTAGCCTTCACTCTCATGCTTTCCGCCGCCAGAAATATCGGCCCTGCTCATACCGCGGTTATTAATGGGGAATTTCCAGCTGCACGCAAGGCTTACAAAGGTATTGAAATCAACAATAAACGCCTCGCTGTTATCGGTATGGGCCGTATCGGTGCAGAATTTACCAAACGCGCACAAGCATTTGGCATGACAGTAGTCGCCTATGATCCATTTCTCACTCAGGCTCGTGCCGACCAAATGAAAATCGAGCTCGCGGGAAGCCCTAACGCAGCCCTCACCGGTGCTGATGCAGTTACCCTCCATGTGCCACTCACAGATGATACTAAGCACATCATCAATGCAGAGCGCCTAGCCCTAATGAACAAAGGAGCCCTCGTGATCAACTGCGCACGCGGTGGCCTCATCGATGAGCCAGCTCTTAAAGCCGCCATCGAATCTGGCCATATCGCCGGCTGTGGTCTCGACGTCTACGAAGACGAGCCCCCGTCATCTAACCACACTCTCTTTGAGCTCCCCAAACACGTCTCCTTCACCCCGCACCTGGGTGCATCCACTAATGAGGCACAGGAAAATGTAGGTATCCAAGTAGCAGAGCAGCTCCGCGACTTCCTCAGCACTGGTGAGATCCGTAATGCCATTAACATGCCATCACTAGATGCTGCTGCACTTGGAGAAATAGGTAGCTACCTCGGGCTAGCATCCTCACTCGGTAAATTCCTCGCTAAACTTGGCCCCGTGAATCCTGATGCACTCCGCGTTTCATTCCACGGAGAACTTGCAAAAAAAGACACCTCCCTTATTTCCCGCACATTACTCACCGGCTACCTCGAAGCTGCTCGCGCAGACGGCCAAGTCAATATAGTTAACGCCCCTGCCGTTGCCGCTGACATGGGTCTGGAGACCGTAGAGTCAACTATCACTGCACATACAGAATACGCTGAACTCATCGTTGCTGAACTTCGTAAAGGTGATACAAGATTTCGCGTAGCTGGCACCATCATTGGCCAGTCCCCTCGCATAGTAGAAATCGACCGCCTCTACGTGGATACCAATATCAATGGCCACTTCCTCATCGTCCGTAACGATGACCGCCCCGGTATAGTAGGTCTTGTCGGCACAGCACTGGGTACAGCCGGTCTAAACATTGCTAACCTCTCACTCGCACGTAATAAATCAGACGGTGATGCACTCAATGTCATCGAGCTAGACACCAGTCCGTGCAGTGAGCTTATTGCAGAACTAAGCAAGCAGCCTGGAGTCATCTCTGTCACATCAATTGATGTTTAATCCTCTTTTTACTAGAAATAGACTTTACACAAAAAACAATCTGGGTATTTTCCCGCCCTGACCAGTAGCTGAGACACCTCAGTCCGCTATCATTAACAATTTCCTAACTACACTTCTACCATGAAAGTTCTTTCCTCACTACTATCCATGAAAAAACGCCACGAAGACTGCCAAGTCGTAAAGCGTAAGGGCACACTCTACGTAATCTGTAAGAGCAACCCTAAGTTCAAAGCTCGCCAAGGTGCAACTAAGGGCACTCGCCTGAGTAAAAAAGGTGTGAAATAATTCACCCTCACTACTTCTAAATTTTCCAAAAAACCTGCCCCGTTAACTCGGTGCAGGTTTTTTACGTCTGCCCTTTACGTCTACCCATTAGGCTAAGACCGCCGCCTTAATACGGAAACTAACTTCCATAAAACCAGTAAAATCAAGAGCACTAGCAGACCTCCCCCTGCAAAGACCCACCAAGGTAATGGCACAGCAGCCACTACATCCATCAGAAAAGGACCATCTTTACAATCTGCTAATTGATAACGCCACAGAGCCGTCTTCCCGCCATTCGTAAGCTCGTGAGCATTGCTCGCCTGCAAAGCTTTGGGGAAATGTATAATATACCGAAACTCAGAATCCCCCAGCATTGAGTGCCAGCGATCTCCAGCATACTTATCTAGAAGAGGCGCCAGATTCACCCTCCGCTGCGCTGCCACAGCCAGCCCATCACGCCTATACTCCAGATCCCCCAACAACGAACTCAGGATAAGATCTGACTTACTCAGCTCCTTCTCCTCGCCACTATCACCACCACTCACATCATCCTTCTTGCTAAGCAGGTTTTCCAAGTTTCTCAAATCCTCGGTTTCCACCTCGATCGTAATAACCTGCTTACCTCTCACTTTTTCCACCGTATTCGTCAGCAGATTCACCTGCTCATCCTTACCCACCTCATTTTCAATTTGCTCGCGGAATTCCGAGGCATCCGCATCTGATAAAATGAGTACGGGTAGAGAATACATCGCCCTCAGCTTAGCTGAGCCATCATCCCTGATAGTAATCTCCTCCTCACCATCAATACAGCTCGCTAGCATCAATGTTACCATTGTTAAAAAAAAGAAAGTAACGGACTTCATTAGATCCCCACTCTGCCAAAGAGTCAGTTCTCTGCAACCTCGAAAATACATATCATTACATGTGTATTGGCCTTGCCCAGTATCCTAGGATATGGCACGGCATGTTCCGTGAATACATGGCATGATAAACTCTCGCAGCAATTATTTGGAGCAGAAGACTTTGCAACACTTGATTGGCACTTCTGTCTAGTGGTAGATGCCACCATCTTTCTTGTCGTTCTACTCATCGCAGCGCTCTCATTTATCATCTTTCGTAAGATGCTCACAGGAGTCGTTCACAAGATGATTCAAAAAACCAGCAACACCTGGGATGACACCCTACTCAAGAGCAAACTCTCTAACTGGATAGCCATGCTGCTACCCGCGCTGATCGTGCTTAAAGCCGCACCTCACGCCATCATCACCCGCCATGACGGCGTGACTATCTTTGCTGATACCGTGCAGTCCGCCGCCACCATCAGCATCATTATTCTCGCATACCTAGCATTTAACTCCGTGCTCAATATTATTGAGCGGATCTACCAACGCTTTGAAGTCTCTCGCGAACTCCCCATCAAAGGTATCTTCCAGATTATAAAAATCATCCTACTTATCGCGGCCACCATCCTTATTATTTCCACACTGATTGGGAAATCCCCCGTGCTCATCTTCTCTGGGCTAGGGGCGATGACTGCCATCATCATCCTCATCTTTAAAGACTCCATCCTCGGCCTAGTAGCTGGTATCCAGCTCTCCGCTAACAGGATGATCGCCCGTGGAGACTGGATAGAAATGCCTAAATTTGGTGCTGACGGCGAGGTCATGGAAGTAGCACTAACCACGGTGAAGGTTAAAAACTGGGATAAAACCATCACCACCATCCCCACCTACGCCCTAATCTCAGATAGCTTTAAAAACTGGCGCGGCATGAGCTCCAGCGGCGTACGTAGGATCAAGCGATCCGTAAATATCGATATGTCCACAGTAGAATTTCTCGACACCACACAGATGGCCAAAATGCAGCAAATCTCACTCCTGACAAACTACATCGCGGATAAAGAAAAAGAAATTATAGCATGGAACCAGAGTAACAAGAGTGTGGACACAACCAATAAAGTCAACGCCCGCTCACTCACAAACTTAGGAACCTTCCGCGCATACATCCGTGAGTATCTCCACAATCACCCAAAAATCTCCTCAGATGAAACTCTCCTCGTCCGCCAGCTCCAACCCTCAGAATACGGTATCCCCATAGAAATCTATGTATTTACTACTGACAACGAGTGGATCAAACACGAAGACATCCAGAGCGACATCTTTGATCACTTCCTCTCCATTCTCCCAGAATTTGGACTAAGGGCCTTCCAAAGCCCCAGCGACCAATCTTTTCTTAACCTAAACACACACCGCTAAAGTGCAGCTTTTTGATACACTAACACGTAGCAGACGCGAACTAGAACCACTCGATGGTAAAACATTCCGTTTCTACTGCTGTGGCCCCACCGTCTACGGCCCTGCCCACATTGGTAACTTCCGCACCTTCGTGATGCACGATGTCTTTCGCCGTGTGTTAGAGGCTGGTAATATGCCCACTCTCCATGTGAGAAACATTACCGACGTCGATGATAAAACCATCCGTGATTCACAAACTGCGGGGAAAACACTCCTCGAGTTCACAACTGGCTGGACAGAGAAATTTCATAACGACTGCTTAGCCCTCGGCTGCCTACCACCACACATCGAGCCCAGTGCCATAGAGCACATCCCCCAACAGATCGAAATGATCGAAACACTTGTTGAAAAAGGGCATGCCTACGCATCCGAGGACGGCTCCGTCTACTTCAAGGTATCCTCTTTCCCTGATTACGGTAAACTCTCCCACCTCGACACCCGAGAGCTCGATCTTGGCAAAACTCAGAACCAGCGCGCAGATGCAGATGAATATGAGAAAGACGCCATAGCAGACTTTGTTCTCTGGAAATCCCGTAAAGATACAGATGGGGCAAACTACTGGCCATCTCCATGGGGAGAAGGTCGCCCAGGCTGGCACCTCGAGTGCTCCGCCATGATTAAGGAATACCTCGGTGAGAACTTTGACCTCCACTCCGGCGGAGTAGACCTCGTATTCCCCCATCACGAAAACGAAATTGCTCAGAGCCAGTGCTCCTGCGGAGGAGACTTTGCCGCTCACTGGTTCCACATCACGCACCTCATGGTAGATGGTGGTAAAATGTCTAAATCCCTCGGTAATCTCTACACCATTGATGACCTAGCGCAAAAAGGCCACACCGCCATGGAAGTACGCTACGTCCTCATCTCAGGACACTACCGCAAGCAGCTAAACTTCACTCTAGACTCGCTACACGCCGCAAAGGAGGCCCTCCAGAAGCTCGCCAAAGGCCGCACAGCCCTAGTATCCAGCGCAAGCAGTAGCACCCCAGCCCCACTCAATATTGAAAAATCAGCATTCGCAGCTGCATGGGAATCACTCAATACGGACCTAAACACGCCCGCAGCACTAGGTCACCTCTTCTCAGGCCTCAAAGCCGCGCAGCAGCTCAGCGGAGATGACGCCGCAGCTCACATAGAAGCATTTGATACCATTCTCAGCGCCCTTGGCCTCAGCCTCCCTGAAGAAGAAGCTACATCGGAAGCTCCACCAGAAGTGCAAGAACTTGCAGAAAAACGCCTAGCCGCAAAACAAAACAAAGATTGGGCTGCCTCTGACCAACTCCGTGATGAAATCTCCGCCCTCGGATGGACCATTAAAGACAGCCCAGACGGCTACGAACTAATACCATCATAGCCCTCCTCCAGCGCAGGGCTCCCCAGCCTAGCTTGACAAATCCGATCATGTAATACACTGTTAAAAAATGATCAAAGCCATCACAAAGATCGGCAACTCACGTGGAATCATCCTTGATTCCGCCCTACTTGAGCTAGCCAATCTGAAGGAGGGCGACACAGGCAACATCACCGTGCACAGCAGAGGCACTATTTCCATGACTCCAGAAGTCGCCACAGTAGATCCTGCACAAGCTAAACAACTAGCCGCAAATCTCATCGCCAAAAACAATCAACTCTTTGACCGTCTTTCTAAGTAGATGATCAAACATCTCACACTGGAATCTGTGCTCGCCATTCACGAGGCCTTACTTTCTACCCATGGCGGCATGACGAGATTGAGAGAAGAATCATTATTAGAAAGTGCCATAGCTGCTCCTCAAGCAACATTTGGAGACGAACCCATCACGCTCGACATCATCGAAATCGCTGCCGCTTATCTTTACTATCCCTGTAAAAATCACCCTTTCGCCGATGGTAACAAACGGACAGCTCTCGCATCTTGTCTCGTAATTCTGAGCGAAAACGGACAACTTCCCACTATGGAACTTGATGTCGATGACTGGGAAAAACTCGTTCTCGATGTCGCTTCATCATCCATTGATCGCCAGACAACAACCATCCGACTAACAGAACTCCTCACCTAACTAACCGTATCGATGATCCGTCCACGCCGTAACCGTAAATCCCCTGCCATCCGAGCTCTTGTCCGCGAGAATACCCTCTCCGCTGCCGACTTCATCTACCCCCTTTTTGTGCATGATAAAAATGAGGATGAAGCTATCGACTCCATGCCTGGCTGCACTCGCTGGTCAATCACAAGTTTAATCACAGAAGCTGGAGAAGCATACGCCCTCGGAGTAAAAGCCGTAGTTCTTTTCCCCGCCATAGCAGAAAATTTAAAAACACCCTGTGCTGAAGAATGCGCTAACGACATGGGTCTTGTCCCCCGTGCTATCAAAGCACTCAAAACAGCTCACCCAGAGCTCTGCGTGATCACAGATGTAGCACTAGACCCCTATAATTCAGATGGCCACGATGGTATTGTAAGAAAAAACGGAGACTCCCTCGAAATCATTAATGATGAGACAGTGGAAACCCTCTGCCAGCAGGCCCTCTGCCACGCGCGTGCAGGCGCTGATATGGTCTCACCTAGCGATATGATGGACGGCCGTGTGGAAGCTATCCGAGAAAGCCTTGACCTCGAGGGCTTTGATCAAGTCTCCATCATGGCCTACACCGCTAAATACGCCTCAGCCTTCTACGGCCCATTCCGTGGTGCACTAGAGTCTGCGCCTAAAGCAGGTGATAAAAAAACCTACCAGATGGACCCCGCAAACTCACGTGAAGCCATTCGTGAGACATTGCTAGATGAAGAGGAAGGTGCAGACATCATCATGGTCAAACCCGCCGGCCCCTACCTTGACGTTATTTCTGAGGTAAGACACACCACCACTCTCCCTGTAGCCGCCTACCAAGTCAGCGGCGAATACCTCATGATCAAATCTGCCTGCAAAGATGGCTGGTTAGATGAAAAAGCTATCGTCCTAGAGTCCCTTACAGGCATCAAACGCGCAGGCGCAGGTATTATCCTCACCTACTTCGCTAAGAGCGCAGCAGTCTGGCTAGCAGAGTAAAAACTACTCCTTATCCAGCAGCATATCCTTAGCGTTCCAGAAGTAAAACCACCCAGAAATTCCAGTTAATGCTACAGCTGGCCAGAGTGATATGGGGAATAACCAGCCTTCTCTATCCGTTAGGGTCTGGAAAAATCTCACTACTAGATTAGTAGACTCAACTGACTCAAAGGTAAGGTATACCAGTGCCGTAATGATGAAAAACAGCTGAAAAGTTGTCTTCCACTTCCCAAGTCCGTCTGCGGCGATCACTCTCCCCTTTTCTACTGCAATCTGGCGAATACCAGTCACTAGAAACTCGCGGCAGATAATAAGAGCTGTCACCCACACAGGACATAGCCCCTTAGCTGAGAGGTATACAAAGCCAGAACACACTAGAATTTTATCCGCTAGTGGGTCTAACAATTTCCCTAATGAAGTCACAAGGTTCAGCTTTCGCGCCAAGTAACCATCTAACCAATCTGAAATTGCGCCTAAGACAAAAGCCCCCAGAGCTATCGAGTAGCCAGTAACCCCCTCAGCAGATGCTGCCGCACAGAAAACAGCTGTCAGGACGAGACGAAAAAGGGTAATACTATTAGGTAAATTCATAGAGGCTGCCCCCCCTTTCTAGCGACTAGAACTTCACTCGCAAGCATTCATAATAACTCAGCGTATTTTTACCCCCCCCAATACATTAAGCAGTCTATTTATGATAAATGGGCGGCTCTGACGTAAGTTCCTATTGATTGGGAGACTATAACGTGCTAGTTCCCCATGAACTCATTCAAAATCTATGGAAAAATCTGATTTCGGCCTAATCGGCCTCGCTGTCATGGGACAAAACCTTGTCCTCAACGTGGAAAGCCGTGGCTTCCAAGTTTCTGTCTATAACCGCACCACATCAACGATGGAGGAATTCATCGCGGAAAACCCTGATAAAAAGCTCGTAGGCTGCAAGAGCCTAGAGGAATTTGTAGATTCCCTAGCCTCTCCTCGTAAGATTCAGATCATGGTCAAGGCAGGTGGCCCAGTAGACGCGGTTATTAAATCTCTCATCCCTCTTCTCGATGAAGGTGATATCATCATCGATGGCGGTAACTCACTCTACACAGACACAGAACGCCGTGATCAATACTGCTCAGAAGCTGGTATGCGCTTCATCGGTGCTGGTGTATCTGGCGGTGAAGAAGGTGCCCTCAAAGGCCCATCCATCATGCCTGGTGGCCCAGAAAGCACATGGGAAGTCATGAAGCCTATCTTCGAGAGTATCTCCGCTAAGGTAGACGGTGAGCCCTGCGTAGTCCACATCGGTGAAGGCGGCGCAGGCCACTTCGTAAAGATGGTGCATAACGGTATCGAATACGGTGACATGCAGCTAATCTGTGAAGCATATAACATCTTTAAAGCCGCCGGCTTCTCTAATGAAGAACTCGCTGACATCTTTGCCGACTGGAATGCAGGAGACCTAGAGTCCTTCCTCATCGAAATCACCGCAAATATCTTCAAACAAAAAGATCCAGAAACGGGTAAAGACATCGTAGACCTCATCGTAGACAAAGCAGGCCAGAAAGGCACCGGCCGCTGGACTGTAATGGGCTCCGTTGAGCAGGCAGTGCCATTCTCCACCATCGCTGGCTCTGTAGAAGCACGTATCCTCTCCTCCATGCGCGATCAGCGTAAAGTAGCCTCCAGCGTTCTTACAGGCCCTAGCAACTGGGACTTCAATTTGGGGATGAGCAAGGAAGACCTCGTTAAAAAGGTCCGTAATGCCCTCTACGCATCCAAGATCGTCTCCTACGCACAAGGCCTCGACCTTATTTCCAAAGTAGGTAACGACAAAGGCTGGAACCTCAACCTCGGAGAAATCGCCAAGATCTGGCGCGGCGGCTGTATCATCCGTGCTCGCTTCCTAAACCGCATCACTGAGGCCTATACGGCAGACACACCTCCTACGAACCTCATGCTTGCTCCATTCTTCACTGACATCCTTAATCAAGGTCAGAGCGACTGGCGTGAAGTAGTAGCCTTAGCAGCTACTAACGGTATCCCCACACCATCCTTTGGTGGCTCACTCTCTTACTATGATGCCTACCGTGCAGAGCGCCTCCCAGCGAACTTGCTCCAGGCACAGCGTGACTTCTTTGGGGCTCACACTTACGAGCGTATTGATAAGCCAGCAGGTGAATTCTTCCACACAGAAGACTGGCCTGATCTTATCAGCTAACTCACTAATTATAATAACTTAATACAGGGCGAAACAGTTTATCTGTTTCGCCTTTTTTCGGCCCCCATTATGATTATTTTAATTTTATCCAGTTTTTAATTGCTATTGAGACCCATTATCAATAAGAAGCGCGTGCAGTTCATCATTATCGCTGCTTAACTAGTCATGAAACTACCAAGACCAAACAAATTATCCTCTGCTACATCAGCTCTCATGCTGTCTAGCACCGTTGCTTTTGCGCAAACAGCGCCAGCAGAGGACGACACAGCTACTGGAGCTCTAGATACCAGTGTTATCGTTGGAACAGAGGGCAAAGCCAATGAAGTCATCGCTTTTAAAACAGGCACACCTCTTAAAGACACTCCACGTAGTGTTTCTATTTTCACAGCTGAGGAAATTAAAGACAGAGGCTTTGAAAGTATCGCTGACATAGTTGACTACACACCTGGCCTCACCACCTCACAGGGTGAAGGTCACCGTGATTCGGTGGTATTCAGAGGAGTGCGCTCTACGGCAGACTTTTTCTTAGATGGTGTGCGTGATGACGTGCAGTACTACCGTGGACTCTACAACTTAGAGCGCGTAGAAGTTCTACGTGGCCCTAGCGCACTTCACTTTGGCCGTGGCGGCACAGGTGGAGTAATTAACCGCGTGACAAAAAAAGCTGTAGTCGGCGAGAACTTTGGTAACCTAACAACTACTGCAGATACTTTTGATGCTCACTCCGTAGCATTCGATTACAACCTAACATTGAGTGACAAAGCAGCATTAAGGCTGAATACAAACTTCGAAGCTCTTAATAACCATCGTGATTTCTTTGATGGCGAACGTTTTGGATTTAATCCTACGTTCACCTACGAAATTGATACAGATACTAAATTTACCCTCTCATACGAATACGCTGATCATGAGCGATTTGTCGATCGAGGTATCCCAGGTGAAGCATCATCCATCCCAGGAGTGCGAGGCCCACAAAGATCTGTTTCCACTACCACATTCGGCGACTCTAGCCTTAATACGACTGAGCTAGAAGCACACATCTTCCGCGCTAGACTCGAGCACTCATTTAACGATAACTGGAAAGGTAGTGTTACTGGATCATTTGGAAAGTATAACAAACTCTACAGTAACTACTTCGCCTCAGATTTCAGAAATCAAGGTGGAGTAGATCAAGTGGAGCTAGACGGATATGTAGACACCACAGACCGTGAGAGATTCACTCTTAGTGGTGACCTTATCGGTGAGTTTAATACTGGTAAAGTAGCTCATAAGTTACTGCTTGGTGCTGAGTATATTCGCACATCATCTGATCAAAACCGTTTCAATAATGTCTTTGCTAGTAATAGTGACGATCAACAGTTTTTTGACATTGCTAACTTCGGAGGCCTACGCAATGGAGTAGTATTTGGTGCAGATGGATCAGTCCTAGATACTGGTACATTCAGCGATCTTAACGATGCTACTGACGTCACCATTGATGCGTATTCATTCTACCTTCAGGACGAAATCGCCATCACAAGTAAGTTCGATCTCATCTTAGGTGCTCGCTTTGATAGCTTTGATATCGAAGTAGACAACAACGTCTCAGGCACAAGACTATCGCGCACAGATGATGAAGTCTCCCCTCGTGTAGGTATCGTCTATAAGCCATTAGAAGAAGTATCCCTCTACGCTACTTACAGTGAGTCTTTCCTACCTCGTAGTGGTGACCAATTCACTGATATCGATGGTGGTGATGACGCACTTGACCCAAATACGTTCTCAAACCTCGAGTTTGGTGTGAAATGGGACATTACAGATAGTTTATACCTCACTGCCGCAGCTTTCAGAATCGATCAAAGATCACCTCAAGCATCGAGCACTAACCCTGGGTCTCTGACCGTCGTAGAATCTGAGACAGACGGTTTTGAATTCCAACTACAAGGCTATATCACAGATAAATGGCATATCTCTGCTGGCTATACATATCTTGATGGAGATCAAGCCAATGGTAACCGTCTCAGAGAACTACCACGCCACTCAGCCTCTATTTGGAATAGATACCAAGCTACTAATAAACTTAACCTCGGCCTAGGTATAGTCTTCCAAGACGAAAGCTTCGCAGACCTTGGAAACACCGTTGTCCTCCCTGATTTTGTTCGGGTAGACGCAGCTGCCTCCTACGATGTTTCAGACAGCTTGAGATTACAGCTCAATATCGAAAACTTATTCGATATCAACTACTTCCCAAATTCACACACAGCTAATAACATCACTGTAGGTAAGCCCATCAGCGCTAGCCTCTCTATTAGTAAATCATTCTAATCACTTCATACATCATAATCAGCAGCCCTAGGCTGCACAAAACAAACCCCAACGTCCGATCACAAGTAACCCCTTCGGAGAACGAACTTCGCCGAAGGGGTTAATGGTTAAAATTACCATTAAATTAACCTACTTTGTAGCGTCTGATGTTGACTGCTCTCTAAATATATCATTTTCGAACGGTTTATACTGAAGCCCTACATCTTGCTTAACTCTAAAAGCCTTCATCTTACTTGTTGCTCCTTCTGGATAGTCATCAAAAAATTCAATTACACCTTTTCTCTCTAGCTCTTCAATAACCTGATAAGATGTTTGGTAATCATAGTCACCATTACCTAAGTAATTTTGAACAAATGAGTGTAGCCACAAAACCTTTCCGTTTCTAGTAGCCCAATTCTCGCTACCTTTAATACGATCAATCATTTCTTCTTCTGTAATCTTTCTAAATCCTTCAAACCTGGAGGGGTATTCAGTATGAATAGCACTACGATCCTCTGCTCTTATAGATTCAATCTCAGCTAAGACCTCATCACTGATTGTTTCATTTCGAGATTTGGCAGCGCGTTCAAGAAAGGAATCTACACTGTAGACCCAAAAATCCTCATTAGATTTCTGAATAAACTCCTCACGAAGTTCGGGTCTTGGCCCAATTGTTCTACCAGCTTCTTTTTGCCACCAGTCCTCTTTATTATCATCAGTTATAAAGATTAGTGATTTTCTATTTTTTTTAGCATACTCAATTAATTCAAACCAAACTATGAGATCACCAAATTTTCTAGAAGAATCATGATCAGAATCTTTACTAGAATCTTTATAACCTGGCGGAGTTTTATTCTCATAGCGTTGTTCACCATCTTTACAAATTTCAGCAATACGTTCATCTCCGAGGCTTTCACAAGTTTTACCTTCAAAAAGGTTCTCAATAAAAGCCAACCTTTTATCATCTACTAATCTATCTAATAATTCCTTATGCTCTTTATCGAGTTGCTCTTGAATAGAGTCGATGTGCTTATTGAGATCAGGTAATGATTCTTCAGAAATATACGGGTGTCGTTTTTTGTCAGACAAGCGATCAAGAATACTTTTTAAATCTTTTGAAGCAATTGTATATTCTTTTGCTTGAGATGAGGTGACCCCTAATCGGTTAGCTAAAAACTCTTTAGCAGCTTGATTAGTTATAAAAATTCTATCTGAAATCGTCGTTAACGCTTTTTCCAATTGTTCACGTGTATCCTGAGAATATCTATACAGGTTTAGAACAACATTAGCGTCTATGGAAAAAACAGCATTCTCCCATAAGTTTGATAAATCATCGTCTGTTGGTCTAAAGTGTGCTGCAAATATGTTTTTCATGTTATTTAAAAAGGTGACTATGTGTTCTACATAGTTGGGGTTTTTTATGAATAGATTACTAGAAAAACGGTTAATCGTTAATCGCATCAATAAACTTACGAAGTCTACCAAAGTTACGGCGGCGGTGACGGAACACCAGCCTCGGTAGATCTGCTAAGCGAGGCTCGTTTGCCTCCTCTGGCAGTGGATCACACTGCTCAAACTCACCGCTTTTAATAATATCTCCAAACTCCTCAGAGAGAGACTTCATCTTTTCATCACTAAGCTTCTTTTTAAGCCTGATGACAAGACGATCTCCACAATAACGGTATGAGTGGAAGGTTGAGTAGAATTTCACTATCTCTGCTACAGCCTCATCTACATCGTCAGTAACCATGTAGAGATGGAAGTCATCATCAGAGATGAGCTTTAGTCTACTGAGATGCTCTACAATAAACTGCTGCCAGAATTTCCAATACTTTCCACCTTTGGCATCTATCAGCACTAGCGGGTAGATCGCCGCCTTACCTGTCTGAATGAGTGTTAGAGTTTCAAAAATCTCATCCATCGTGCCAAAGCCACCTGGGAAAGCTGCCACAGCATCTGATTCCTTCACAAAGGAAAGTTTACGCGTAAAGAAGTAGTCGAAATCAATCAACTTCTCATCACCATTAATAAATGCGTTAGCTGAAGCTTCAAAAGGTAAGCTAATATCTAGGCCAAAGCTATGCTCACGGCCTGCGCCTTCATTACCGGCAGCCATGATACCTGGGCCTGCGCCTGTGATCGTCATAAAGCCAGCTTCACGCATTTTATCAGAGAACTCCACCGCAGCTTTATACTCAGGCTCTTCTGGATCTGTGCGGGCAGAGCCAAATACACCCACCTTCTGCTGATGACGGTAAGGGTAGAATACCTCATTTGCTATGCGCATC
Organism: Akkermansiaceae bacterium; assembly: GCA_023301765.1. Taxonomy (GTDB): domain Bacteria; phylum Verrucomicrobiota; class Verrucomicrobiia; order Verrucomicrobiales; family Akkermansiaceae; genus Oceaniferula. Next base: position 71,754 of record JALZUC010000021.1, read on the forward strand.
TCCTTGAGCGAGCGATTCATGAGCTTGTAGTCCCCCTCAGTCACGGAACCACGTGAGGTACGCACCGCGGTGATCATCATCTCAGCTAACATACAGTCTTGCTCGCCAGAAATCTCTGCTGCGAGCTTCATGATTTTATCATCAAGAGCCTTTTCGCCTGTAGAGCCTACAAAGGCACATGACTGGGAGTGAATCATTCCCCCTGTAAAATCTCTATCTTGCGGAATCTCTTTGTGTGGGTCTTTGGAACTCATAAATTAATTAATAGTTATAAAAATACGCTGTAGTTGAAATAATACACTACACATATATGAGGACTATGGCGCTGCAAATATTCAGTTTTTTTAGATCGCGCCTCTAACGGTTAGCGCTCTATCCACGCGTTTCTCTACGCGCTGATTTCTTGACTAATACTTTGCAGCTTCTGCAGGCGCTCATAGGCCTGACCAGAATCGATCAGTTTGGTAGCCATAGTTACCCCCTGCCCGAGAGTCTCTGCTAGACCAGCACAGGCAAGCCCCGCTCCGGCATTAAGTAGCACCATCTCACGTTTAGCCCCAGTCTCACGACCACTCAGAATATCCGTAAGGATACCTGCATTAACTACGGCGTCACCACCCTGAAGATCCTCTACAGCACATGGTGTAAAGCCAAAGTCCTCCGGCCTCACCTCTTCATTAACCAGGGCTTGTTGCCTACCTGATTTACAAATACGTGTCACACCTAGTAAACTTACCTCATCCACAGGGCGACCATCAGCAGTGGAGCCATTTACAACCCACGCGCGGTTACGATCAAGACGTTGTAGTATATCAGCGTAGGCTGAGTTTAGACCTGGATCACAGACACCCACTAGCTGACACTCAGGTCGTGCAGGATTTAAGAGCGGCCCTATGAGGTTAAAAATAGTCCTCACCCCCTCTTTAGCTAAAGCAGCACGCACAGGGGCGATCACTTTAAATGCTGGATGGTAGAGCTGCGCAAAAAGAAAACCAACGCCTGCATGCTCTAGACATTTACGAAAGTCCTCTGGTGAATGCGTAATATTGATCCCCAGAGCTTCTAACACATCTGCACCGCCACTCTTAGAAGTGATACCACGGTTACCATGCTTCACCACTACAGCACCACCAGCCGCTATGACAAACATGCTGGTAGTAGAGACATTAAATAGATCTAGCTTGTCCCCACCAGTGCCGCAAACATCAATGGTAGGCCCCTTAAGGTCCATTTTAGAAATACCGGGGTCTACGGCACGCTCCAGAAAAGCCTCTACAAAAAGTGCAATCTCAGCGGGAGTCTCTCCCTTCTTAGTCAGAGCCTTTAGGAAGCAGATCTTCTTCTTATCACACACCTCAGTGCTAAGCAGCATCTCAGCTGCCACATCTATCTCGCGAGGCTTTAGCTCCTCAGCGTTTTCTACCTGTTGGATCAGTGCGTCCATATCGGAGTCAATGTATGAGGTTCCGAAAATATTGGCGAGTTTTTTCATCAACCCAACGCAGAATGATCGCCCATATAATGACAATACCTAGAAAAATCAAACAGCTCCATATCGATGTCCACCAGTGAGGATCAGCCTCAGCCCTCTCGATCATTGGCCTCCGTAAGTAGCCATTACAAAGAAATAGATATAGTGATAGATTTCCCAGAAACATACCTACCACGACCACCTTCTTATAACGACTCATGGCAGAGCACACTAATCTCATCGCCGGCAGCAGAAACAATATCAGCAGACCACCAGATATTAGCCACAGCGTGTAATAAAAATTCCCAAGCGTAAATAACAAGACCGCACCCAACAGAACTACCCACGGTATCTCCACCTTACCCCGACGGGCAAACCACACACCCAGCAAACAAACATCTAAGTGACCAATAATCGTATGGTTAATATTTACATCCGCCCAGCTATCTAACACTGGCCCTAGAAAAAACTCAGCCAGTAAAGCCAGAGCAGCTAACAGGTAGAGCAGTCTCTCACCATAGGTATTTATCAGTTTGAAAATTAACGGCACAAGGAGGTAAAACTGCACAATCACTCCAATAAACCACCACGGGCCGATAGGGTGATACACATTATCAGGAGAAAAATTCGAGACCCCAGTAATCTGCCCCAGAAGATTCAGCCCCTGAGTCTGGAAAACAAACCCAAAACCTAGCCGAAAACCTTCATAGACCAGGTAGCCTATAGCAGCGATAAACACCGCTGGATAAAGCGCCGCCCAGCGCCGCTTCAGAAAACCCCACCAGCTAGGGATACTATCACCATATTTCCTAGTAATTCCATAGCCACTTAAAAAAAAGAATACCTGCACACCATAGTGACCTAAGTAAGAAGCGCATAGCCTAACAAAATCCTGCGGAGTGTTCCACAGTCCATTAATAAATTCATGCACACGCACTATGCGGAATGTAAACTCGTTCTCCCCCGGCGTATCAGATACCCAGTGTAAATAGTTATGCAGAATAATCATAAGAATCGCCAATGCACGCAGCAACAGGCTCTCATCTCTGCCGATCTCTCGCCAGCTATATGCGCGCAGCCTCATACCATCAGCTGCTTCTAATCTCATCGATAAACAGTTGTAGATACTTCTCCGCCTTTACCTCCCCCACTCCCTTGATACGCATACCTGCCTGCATGCTATCAGGTCTGAGCCTTGTAAAATATTCCAGAGTTTTATTAGGGAAAATCTGATAGGCTGGCACGCCAGCAGACTGAGCTAGTCTCTGGCGAAGCTCCTTGAGCCGATCATACAGCTGGCCATCAAAGCCATACTCTTCGATCACCATATCTGAGTCCTTTACAGGGCTGACACTCTGCACCACTGGCCATACTAGCCGACAGCTGGATTTCCCTAACATCACCTTCTCACCCCTCGGCGTTAGAGTAAGCAGAGGGAATTCTCCTCGCTGAGTAAATACAAGCCCAGCATCATGCATGGAGCGGAAAAGTTCATTAAGATAAGCTGTGCCGCATGACTTCAGCATACCATAGGTACTCAGAGAGTCTAGACGCACTCGCTTAATCTCCTGAGACTTACTACCCATGAGCATCTGCACGATGCGTCCACGGCCAAAGGCTCCCTCCCACTGCGCGCCACGCTTACGGCTCATCCGCGCCACACCACTTAGGGCCTTTCTTACGATCATTAGCTCATCATCACTAGAGGGCTCTCGAGCATCTCCACCAAAAGAGTTAATACACACATCACAGGTACCGCATGTCTCTGCATCTTCTTCTCCAAAGTATTCAAGGATAGCTTGCTGCCTGCACTCTCTCCCGTAGCAGAGATTTACCATCGCATCTAGCTTCACACGGTCACGACTTTCCTTTTCCTCCAGTGTCTGTTGATCGATCTGGAGCTGATTAGTCAGAGTTCCAGGTTTGAGTATACGTGTGCCCTTAGTTCTCTTGCCTGCTATATCAAATCTTTCCAGATATCCACTCTTAACCAATACGCCCAAAGCACTCCCCACAGCCATACCGTTTTTAACATCGGCCCCCTGTTTAATATCATCAATAGTCTGCTGAATCTCAAAGTTCGTATCCGCCTCGTTATTTAAAAACTGATAGACATCACAGATGGTCTTATAACTAGGGTTTGCTCCTTCGATAAAAAACTCCTGCGTCCTAGTATCTGCGTAATTAAACAGTAGCTCACAGTAGGCAGCCTCACCATCACGGCCAGCTCGCCCAGCCTCCTGATAGTATGCCTCAATGCTACCAGGGATCTCATAGTGCAGCACGAAACGGACATCTGAGCGATCAATGCCCATACCAAAGGCATTAGTCGCCACCGCTACATCCACCTCCTTACTGATAAATTTATTCTGCGTCCGCTCACGCTCATCCGGACTCATACCTCCGTGGTAGGCTATACTTTTGACCCCCCAGCTATGTAGCAGCTCCCCCACCTCATCCACTCGCTTACGAGTGGAGCAATAGACAATCCCCGTTTTCCACTTTTGCACCACCTCCTTAAGGCGCGTGTGTTTCACCTTATGCTTATCCACCTCATTAATCACCAGTGAGAGGTTTGGCCGGCTGAATCCACTAATGGTTTCAAAGGGCTCGCGCAGCCCCAGCACACTTAAAATATCTTTTCTAACAACAGCCGTAGCCGTAGCAGTTAAGGCCACCGCCTGCGGCTTACCGAGCTTCTCAAGCGCCTGTCCTAAGCGCATATACTCTGGCCTGAAGTCATGTCCCCATTGACTTAAACAGTGTGCTTCATCCACGGCGAAAAGGGATATCTTCACCTCCTTTAACGCCACCATAAAAGATTCAGATCTAAATCGCTCCGGTGCTACATAAACGAGTTTATACTCACCATTCTTCATCGCCGCGATACGTTTCCACTGCTCGTTTTGATCAAGTGTAGAGTTAATCATCGTAGCTGAGATCCCCTTCCCCTGCAGGGCATCTACCTGGTCTTTCATCAGCGCAATGAGGGGGGAAATCACCAAGGTCACACCATCCAGACACATTGCCGGCAGCTGATAACAGAGAGACTTACCACCACCTGTAGGCATCACCACCAGGCCATCTTGCCCAGAGAGAATCTGCTCCACCACTTCTTCCTGAGCATCCAAAAACCCGTCAAAACCAAAATATTTTTTCAGCGCTGGTAACGGTTCACTCAGTAAAGCCATGTAAAAAAGAAAACAAAATCACTCTGAAAATACAATACCGCATTCCTATAACACCTGTGAAACAACGTGTTTATTAATAAAAACTTAGTTCTTCATAAACATATATTCATCATGACTAACTGTAACTAACTTACAGTAAACATTTAAAATAAAAACAACCAATCTTAAAAACTAATCACTTGATAAGGACGCTATCTGCTACGATCATCAGATTATGCCCACATCATCAACTTGGCAAAACTATCAAGATTCATTAACTCGCTATACAGAGCTCGGATTTTCCATCGACACCTCCCGCATGGATATCCCCGCGAAGTACGCTGATAAGTTGAAGACCGAAATCAATCGTGCCTTCACTGGTATCAAGAAAATCGAAGCTGGTGAGATCATGAATCCAGACGAAGGACGTATGGTAGGTCACTACTGGCTCAGAAATCCAGAACTCGCACCTGACGAAACTCTAAAAAAACAAATCACTGAGCCTCTAGCCAACCTCAAGGGCTTTGCAAAAAAAATTCACCGCGGTGAAATCACTAATGCTAAAGGTGGACGTTTTGAGAACCTCCTAATCATAGGTATCGGCGGCTCAGCGCTTGGCCCACAATTTATCTATGAGGCACTTGGCGCTGAAAGCCCACTACGAACCTTCTTTTTTGATAATACAGACCCTGCAGGTATAGACAACACACTCACTGACATCATCACCAACACCCACGGTGGCCTCAGTAAGACACTCGCCCTCGTAGTCTCTAAGTCAGGCGGCACCCCTGAAACTCGTAACGGAATGCTAGAGGCTCAAGCAGCCTTTGAAGCCACAGGCCTAGACTTCGGTGATAATGCCGTAGCCGTCACTGGTGAAGGCTCTAAGCTCTATAACTACGCTAAGGAACATAAGTTTTTAGAAATCTTCCCGATGGAAGACTGGGTTGGTGGCCGCACCTCCGTTATGTCCACCGTAGGCTTAGTCCCAGCCGCTCTTCAAGGCGTAGATATAGACGCCCTTCTAGAAGGAGCAAAAGTAATGGACGAACACACTCGTGTAGACACCGTCACCAATAATGCCGCCATGCAGCTTGCCCTCGCTTGGCACCATGCAGGTAATGGCAAGGGAGAGAAAGACATGGTGGTCCTCCCCTATAAAGACTCACTAGTTCTCTTTTCTAAATACCTCCAACAACTTGTCATGGAGTCACTTGGTAAGGAAAAAGATCTTAATGGTAAGACCGTACACCAAGGCTTAGCCGTCTACGGTAATAAAGGATCTACTGATCAGCACGCCTACGTGCAGCAGCTCCGCGATGGGGTGCCTAATTTCTTTGCCACCTTCATCGAAGTCCGTAAAGGGCGTAATGGAGATAGCGTGGAAGTAGAGGCAAATACTAACTCAGGAGATTACCTCCAAGGCTTCCTCCGTGGCACCCGCACAGCGCTCTATGGGAATGGTCGTAAGTCCATCACCCTATCCATTGAAGAAGTTACCCCTCACAGCATCGGTATGCTCATCGCCCTCTTTGAGCGTGCAGTTTCCCTCTATGCATTATTAGTTAATGTAAACGCCTACCACCAGCCCGGTGTGGAAGCAGGAAAAGCTGCCGCAGGGATCTTCCTAGAACTTCTTCAGAAGGTAAAAGGAGCTCTTGGTTCAGACTCTAAAACAGCGGAACAAATCGCGACTAGCATTGATGCAGATACAGAAGACGTTTACCACTGCCTAACTCACCTCGCAAGTAATGGTGTAGCAACGAGCACTCATGGAGCTACTCCAGCAGACGATAGCTTCGCGCAGGTATAACGCTCAGAGCTTACCCCTTATAGTAAAAGTGGCACCAGTTTTCTGGTGCCACTTTTTTGTTATAAACTACTTACCCTCTATGCTACTTTTTTCTCAGTAGCCATACCCCCAGTAATGAAACAGTAAGAATCAGCACTATCGCTGCCAACAAGACATAATCTCTTAGCTCTTTTCCTAGCGGGTCAATAAAGTGGAACTTATGTAAATTTACAAAGCTCAGAGCCTCGATTAAGCTAGGGGTGCTCGTACGCATACTCATGTGCCCGTCACGGGTATCAACGGTATATTGCCAATACTCCTGACCTTTATACTTCACCCTCCACACAGGAAGCCTTCTGAAAATAAAACCATAATCAGGACGGAAAGAATCTATTTTTGCCACTCCTGTAATCAGGTCTTCACTGTATCCGGAGAATTCTGTAGCTAGCTCCCTAGCATAGATCTCTTCACCATTTTCCAGTAAACTTAAATCATCTACTTTTACATACAGAGTCCCTGCCCCACGGCCAGCCAGCCCTACACGGAAGTAGGGAGACTCGCCAATAACAGCTAGTGAGATTTCTTTGACCGGCATATTCACCTGCTTAGATAGCTCACCCAGAGTCACCGTGAGCTTATCCACTTTCACATAGTTTTTACTCACCCACTGCTCAGCGTCATGGTTATTAAATTTCACCACAACGTGGAAAAACCCACTAAGAGAGAACATGAAGAAAAAGAGCACAGTAAAGCCACCAGTCCAGCGGTGCATGCTACGGCCCTTTGTCATTTTACGTTTCCCCCGCATAGTCAACAGGCTCACTAGTCCTGTCAGGGCGAGTAGAAATGCACCAAAACTCATGATACTAACTACGCTAATACGCAGCAGACTCCCACGCTCTCCTAGAAAGCTCCAGGTATGAAGCCATTGAAATAATCTAGACCCCACTCTTCGGAACCCATCATCGTACGCAGCTAATTTCCCATTTCTTAGATCTACTACAGCCTGCACCCCATCCGCCCGATCCAGCTCCACTCGGTAGACTGGTAAAAAACGATTAATGTAACTGTAACTCCCACCAAACTCTTCAATCTTTTCCACCTTCACGAGATCAGCCCCCTGATCATCAAGAAAGCTTCTGGCCAGTTGTTCAGCATATACATCTTCAGCACCTGCTATCTCTGCACCAGACCGGACGTTACGGAAATGATACTTCTGATCCGGAGTAATCGCTAAAAGAACTACATCCCCATTGATTTCCACCAATTTAATCATCTGCACCTCATCGATACCGGCACAAATATCCGCCACAGTCATTGCCCCTTGAGGGATGGCTATCGGCTTAGGAATGATAAATTTTTTAGCAATCTCCGGCTTAAACCAGTTCGACATCATTGGATGTAATAAACCTGATAATGCCCACAGAATGAGAGGCGCCGCAATAACGCAGGCGAGCCTTCGGTGCCACTTATAGAAACGTTTCATGATTTTAAAATAAAGGGGTTACCAAGTATACTTCACACCCAAGAACGCTGTGCGCCCATCACCCGGGCTAATGAAACGAGTAGGAGCAAAGTTACTCACGGCAGGGTTTGAGGTCACAGTAGAGACATACTCACGGTCTAGCAAATTCTTCACCCCAGCATACAGAGTTACGTTATGCTTAAATTTCCACTCTACATCCCAATCTAACACGGCAAAGCCTCCAGCCTCTAGCGTATTCTCATTATCCGCATAGACACCTTCAGGCTGCCAATCAATCGTCACCCCTGTACTCCATTTATCTGTGCTAATCTCAAATCGCGCATTAATAACATGCTCTGAAACCACAGGCACTCTATTTTCATCAAACACACCACCATCAAAGGTGAAGTCGTTATACTGATAGCTTAGTGAAAACTGATATTTAAATTCACCATTCCAGCCAAAGGCTTCATTAAGATCTGCGGCCAAAGCCGCTTCTACACCCTCGTAGGTGGTATCTTCATTACTAAGATCATTCACATTAGGAACTAGCTCTAATGAGACAAACTCATTCCGCACATCAGAACGGTAAAGAGCCAGCTCAGATGTTAGCCATGAGTTCTTATATCTAAAACCTACCTCGTAAGTTACCGCCTCTTGAGGGTCCAGAGGGTCATTAGAACTTGAACCTCCAGCTTCCGCCTCAGAGAATGGTGCCGCCTCAAAGCTGCGTGAGACATTAGCAAACAGCTGAGATTCATCATTAATATCATACCTATAGCCCACTTTACCGATAAATCCTTCATAGGTTCTATCAAAGCCGGTATCGTTAGTCTGATTAGCAGATCTGATTTTCCTGTCACGTGAACTCCAGACGTAACCTACCCCTGCTACAAAATGATGTTTATCATTCCACACAGTTTCATTTTCAAAGTATGCCTTCCAGTTAACCGATGTATTAATAAACTCGATATCAGCAAAAGGATTTCCAAAAGGCCCAAATGTAGTCGTAAACCCACCCTCCTCACTACGACCATAGTTAGCCGATAAGTTCGAGGAAATACGATTCTCCACACCTAAGAACGTGTAATTATGATGACCTGATAGCCCGGCTTGAACGGTATCCGTATCCAAGTCTACTTGACGATTGAATCCGGGGCTGAGAACAGGGATATGATCAAAATCAAGATACTGATAGTTGGTATAGAAGTTCCACTCACCATTCTGTGTTTTCCAGTTAGTAACCTGACCAATTTGAAAAGTAGCTAAATCACGGAAAATAACAGGATCACTGGTACTTAGAAAGTGCTGAGCATCATCACGGAACTCAGTTCTGGAAAGCTCACTAGGTAGTAGCGCATTTGATTCACTATGGGTGAAATTAAAGCGTGTGGTCGCTAGATCACTCCATTCATACCCCACACTAAAGTTAACATGCTGGCTATCCCAGTCCTGATGATCTCTAAAGCCACCGGACTCAGTATAGCTATAGCCAAAGAAATAATCCCACGGCCCTACCTTCTCTCCATACTGAAAATGAGCTCGGTAAGTATCATAAGAACCTACCTCAGCGATAACTTCTCCACCCGGATGAGTCTGGCCATTTTTCTGATAAATTTGAATCGCACCACCTAGCTGAGTAGCTCCATGCACAAGTCCATTTCCACCACGGAAGACTTCAATGTGAGAAATATTAAAAGGGTCAATAGCGCGTGTATAAAACGATCCGTCCGCATCATTCAGCGGAGCGCCGTCTAGAAAAATACTCAGCCCCCGTGATCCACGGCGACGCTGGATACCCGAGCCCCTGACTGAGAGACGAGTATCATTACCTGTCCCAGCCGAACGCGCAAATACTCCCGGATCTCCCTGAAAAATGTCTTCAGGTTTTACGATAGAGCCTCTCCAGCTCTCAGTATCAATCACGCTACTACCTCCTGTGAGTTCAGAGACACGTTTCTTAGATAGTTCTAGATTAGAAATACCATCTCCATAACCTCCTTGGATAACAGTCTCATCCAGCTTCTCCACCTGATCGTTCTGCGCGTATATAGGTGCCGACAAACTAACAGCCGCTACGATATGTAGCTTAAAATATTTTTTCATTAATAGATTAAATTTAAATTTACAACGAGTAATTGATTATAATCAACCACTCAAAAAAAACGCAATAGACCCTGAAGTCTATAAGCTATGGAAAGTAAACAGCCCCTCTTACGAAATAGAATCAGGGGCCAGCTTTTCCTTAAGCCGCCAAATAACACCTCAAATCAAAGCGACACTCAGCTACACATGCTGAGCGTGAGGTATATCTTGCGCACACCTACACGCTCTGTGGCGGTGGTGTTACTACATCTATAATGAGCCACGATGACCATCGTTTGGAATATTCAAACCAACCACGGTCACACTCAGAAGTTTTTACATCAGGCACTAAAGCCCCTACAAATACAAAGCCGTCACTTAGCTTCTTAGGCGAAGACTTCAGAGGACTGGGTTCATTATTTTTCGAGTTATTAGGCATCACCTGTTCACTCTGCCGGAGTATATCCGCAGCCTGACACAAGGGGCATGGTTTCTCCCCATCAAAGGTATTACTTAATGCCTGCTCCACTGAAGCTTGCTGCTCCAGCTCCCCGGTAAACATAGTGATCCAAGCAATCCCTTGAAGCAACGTGCTACCACCACCGTAAGAAACAAGAATAGCCACTAACAATATGGCACGAAGCATATTGCTGAGTATTTTCTTTAAGTAACCCATGAGATTAAATCCTAGTGTCCGGCACAAATAGCTAGGCTACCTAGCACAGATCTGCGGATAATCTTAATACTCACATAAGTCAATCCCATCTGATTCATCCTATTTCAATATCGCCTGAAGTTCCCACGTTTTTTTATCCTTCGGCACACTTGGCCCATTATAGCCCAGTAAACGGAAATTTGAATAATTAAGCTTCCGCTTACCCAGCTCAGTAAGCAGTGCGTTTTTTGCCTTTTCTACGGCCTTCTTATTATTCGCCCCCTGCCATGTATAGCTTAGTGCCTTTGCTTGTGGTATATCCACCACATTGATTTTAGCCCCATCTGCTCCTACCGCCCCTACGTCTTGACCTTGGTAGAGAAAGCCCATGGAGTTCATAGTAAGAGCTTTACCTTCCTCATCTTTCATCCCCATCTCCACCGGTGCTGTCATAGGTATGTCATTATCCTTAATGTGCCGAAAGAGCCGCCAGAAGGCAAAATTTGACCCTCTAGCTTTTGTTACGGCCATGCGGTAAACAGGGTATTTTTTCTCAGTTACTTTATTATAAGGTCCTGGCTCTGGCCATCCCTTCGGTAATGGTGCTTCATTCATATACGCTGGAGTTACTTCAGCTTTTTCTTGAGCGTAGCTAAGCTGGTTTAATAGTAAAAGAGCTAGCACAGTCATTGTGGCAGTGAAGAAATTCATATCTGCCATCAAGCCACTATACGAGAAAAACACAAGTAAGATTCACTCGTAACTGAAGGTAAACATAATCGCTAAATTCACTAACACACCACTCTACCGGAGGCCAGCTATCACCGCCTGCACAGTTTGTTCACTGTAGCTATTAAGCTTCCAGTGTGTGGGACACCAGCCTTTAAGAAAACGATGAAAGTCTGTCCACGCAAGGGTATAGAGCTCTCGCCACTCTGTTATAACCTTGGAGGGATTAACTGAGCTATTTTGTAACTCCAGTGACTTTGCTAGAAAATTAAAATAACTATCCAGTAGTTCTCCCTCGTGGGCTGCAATCGTGACCTCATCCAGACAACTGCCTAAAAAGTAGGCCACATCTTTCATTCCGCAGCCCCCACCCACATATTGGAAATCCACGGCCGCTACCTGATCTCCATTCTCAGAGAAACAAAAGTTAGCAAGCTTAGCATCTCCATGGACGAGTGTCTGGTAATAAGCACTACTCAATGCTGCATCTATCAATGGAGCTTTAGCTTTAAGCTCTGCGTCATCTAGCGCAGCAAGTTCATCTGGCCGTGTATTGAGGTGCCAATAAGTTCCTGTTTCCCATAGCCCCATGGCTGGTTTAACATTTTCGGACCTAGCATTCCCCTGTAAAAATGTAGCATGAAACTTTGCCAGCCACTCTAGACAAAGATCAACTTGATCTTTAGTAGCCGAGTTTAGCCTGAGCGGGTAGCCGTGTGCATCTAGATCTTCTAGTAAAAGCAGTATTTGTGACCCCTCCTGCAGTGTAGCTAATAACTGTGGCGTGCGGCTATGTTGACACTTAGAATTATAGCGCTGATACCACTGTAACTCTACTCGATAGGAGTGAACTTTACGCTGATGAGAAATATCTGTATTCCAGCCACGAGGGTGATGAACAGCATCTGGAAGGTCAATAAATTTGGCAACAGCTGTCTTATGGCTACCCCCTTTAAGGCGTAGACGAAGCACTTGACCGTAGCCACTCCATAACTCCTGGATCACCTCCTCCACCTCAAAGCTACTAGCAGATGTAGCTTCTAAAATAAAGTTTGAGAATGGAGCGCTTGTAATAATGGCAATAGATTCCAACAGTGAACACTTAAGGCGAACTGCTCGAGAGTCTCAGCGTCACCACGCACCCCCTACTCCATTTCGTCTTCCATAAACTCAAGCACTAGATCGACAAGTTCGTCCAACCCTGTTACCAACTCTTCTTCAATGGTGGATAGGTATTCTGTCTCACTTTCTGTATAGTCGTTTCTATCTTCATTACGGCTACCACACCACCTACTCGCGTTCATTGGGTCCACTAAGGAAGTGGCACCTATAAGCTCAAAGGAGTTAATGATACGCTGCTGGTCTATACCGCTTTGCCAAAATTCATGTAGGCAGTCTTCACTTTGTAAAATAGGAACTGTTTCATAGATGTCCATGACAGCTCGTTCTTCACGGCTGAATTTACGTTCTGCAGCATCGCTTTCGAGTTGATCGATAAGCACTTCAATTTCATCTGGCCATTCAATGGTGTCCTGAGAGAGCATAGGGCTGAGGGAATAAAATACGAACGAGCCACTTGCCAAGCGAAACTTTCAACGAGACTCATTTTTTTTTCCTAAATGAGCAAAAAAGAACACATTTATAGGGTATTTATGCCCATGAGCTTTTAAAACGGGAAATATCAATGGGGATTAAATACTTCCATAGTTCTATGGAGCTAGTTCCCCCCCCTAATATACAGATTGTATTTTGGGGCGTATTTGAAAAACACGACCTATAAACAAAAAATAAAATAACTCAGATAAAGCGCTAAATGAATTCCCCCGCAATTTCATTAATACACAAAAAATCTCAAAACCAAACATCACTATCAAAGAGTATGTCGGTTCACTTGGAATAGAGCACTTACCCTTGGGAGCTATATGCAGATGAATCGATTGTGGGGTATTTTTTTCATGGCCTATGACGCCATCAATGCTAGCTATTTCTACATGTCATCAGATACACCTTGCTACGATTCTCTCTGTCATAAAAACCGTGAAATCTCCCTTATAAGTAAGACTGCCGGTATCTTAAGCTGGGATCAGGAAACTTATATGCCTAAAGGAGGTATTTCTTATCGGGCTAAGCAGCTATCATGGCTGTCTGGAAAGGTTCATGAACTTAGAACTTCTGACAGCTTCCGCAAGGCACTTGAGGGGGCAGAGGAGGAATCTGGTAATAGTATTTATACCGCTAACTTACGCGAGCTCCGACATCAATATAATCGTGCCACTAAGTTACCTCAATGCCTGGTGGAAAAAAACTCTGAAGCCACCTCACTAGGTAAGGCTGCATGGTCAGAGGCTAGGGAGAAATCTGACTTCTCCATCTTTGCACCACATCTTACAGAATTACTCGCCATAGCACGTGAAAAGGCAGAACTCTGGGGGTATGATGATGAACCTTATGACGCACTGCTAGCAGACTATGAGCGTGGAGCTAAAACCTCAGAGGTGGTCTCTATATTTGACGAGGTCAGTGATGAGTTAGCCACCACAGCTCAAGCAGCCTGTGAAAAGTCTCTATCTACCCCTGCTGATCTACTCCAGGGTCATTATCCTATTTCTGATCAACAGATTCTAAATCGCGAAATTGTCGAGGAGATGGGCTTTAGCTTCGACTACGGTAGAATAGATACTACGGCGCACCCATTCTGCACAACTTTAGGGCCTAAAGATATACGCCTAACAACACGCTATCTCGAAGATAACTTTACCTCATCCCTCTTTGGTATCCTCCATGAGGCTGGCCATGGTCTCTATGAGCAGGGTCTACCTGCAGATCAGAACGGTTTACCGGTAGGGAATGCAGTATCCCTGGGGATTCACGAGTCTCAATCACGCCTCTGGGAGAATCACGTAGGCCGCTCCCGGGCATTCTGGGAGAAGTGGCTGCCTCGTGCTCAGGAGATTTTCCCTCATCTAAATAAACTTAATCTAGATACTTTTCTTAGCGCCATTAACCGGGCGGAAAAATCCTATATCAGAGTGGAGTCAGACGAGGCCACTTATGATCTACATATTCTGCTACGCTTCGGACTAGAGCGTGAAATGCTTAATGGTAAGATCCAAGTGAAGGATGTGCCCGCAGCATGGAATGAACGTTTTGAGCATCTCATGGGGATGACACCACCAGATGATGCACACGGCTGCCTGCAAGATATTCACTGGTCCATGGGGGGGCTAGGATACTTCTCAACTTATACTCTAGGGAACTTTAATGCTGCCCAGCTCTACCAACACACCCAGAAGGATGCAGAAATCGCGGCTGCCTGCGCCAAGGCTCAATATACACCGCTCCTAGAATGGCTGCAGAAAAACATCCATGCTAAGGGCAGCAGCCTCCTACCTCAAGACCTCATGAGGGCGGCTACAGGGGAGGCTACCAATGCACGTCACCACCTAGAGCACCTAAAGAGACGCTTTCTGGAAGCTTAGAGCAGGCTGACTTGACCGGAACTAACCGATTTCTACTCCAGTGCTGGCCGCGTCTTCGCGGAAGGCTAGGAGTAGCTCTTTGAAGATTTCTCCAGGAGTGCCCTCACCTATGCTTCGGTCATCTACTTTGACTACAGGGATCACCTCAGCAGCTGTTCCTGTGAGGAAGCATTCGTCAGCGGTGTAGACATCATAGCGTGTAATGGTGTCTTCAATGATCTCTATGTCATTAGCCTCACAAAGGTCAAAGATCACAGCTCGGGTGATTCCGTCTAGTGCGCCATCAGAAATCTTTGGTGTAATGATCACGCCATTCTTAACAATAAAGATAGTGTCACCAGTGCACTCAGCCACAGTTCCTGCATCATTGAGCATCAGCCCTTCCATCACTCCAGCCTTGAGGCACTCTACCTTAGCCATGATGTTATTTAGATAGTTCAGAGACTTTACCTGAGGGCTCAGTGTCGCATGGCTGGGGCGGCGAGTAGCGCAAGTAATCAACTCTAAACCCTTTTCATAATATTCCTCTGGGTATAGCTGAATAGAGGCCGCTATACAGAACATGGAAGGCTTAGGACAGAGGTAGGGATTTAAACCCAAACCACCACTTCCGCGTGTGACTACAAGTCTAACATATCCATCAGTAAGCCCATTAGCACGAATGGTGTCACAGACAATATCGCAGACCTCACTCTCGGTCCATGACATGTTCAGTAAGATAGCCTTAGCTGAGAGAAAGAGACGCTCAATATGCTCTTCAAGTCTAAAAACACGACCATTGTAAAAACGAATACCTTCAAAGATACCGTCACCATAGAGTAGTCCATGATCAAAAACGGAAATTTTTGCTTCTGATTGGTCAACGATATTGCCATCGAGCCAGATTTTTTGTGCGTCACTCATGATATTTTAGTAGATTCGGAATACATATTTGTGCAGGAGAAGTTAGTCATGTTTTTGGGATTTTGCATATGCCTTTTTCAGGCAATGACACCATCTTTAACAATCAACTTCCTATCACCGTGGACGGCAAGACCCTCATCGTGGGTGACTACTACGAGGGTCACATTATCTTCTACAGTGAGATTAATTAGCATCTCCATCACTTGTGAGCCATTACGGGAGTCTAAATTACCTGTTGGCTCATCGGCAAAAATAATTTGTGGTGAGTTTACCAGTGCACGTGCAATAGCCACACGCTGCTGTTCTCCCCCACTCAGCTCAGCGGGCAGGTGATCCATACGCTGGTCCAGCCCCACACGAGCAAGAGACTCCCTCGCACGTTCGGTAAGATCTTTCCCTCCGATCATCGCCGGCACCATTACATTCTCTAGTGCTGTTAGCTCAGGCATCAGGTAGTAGTTCTGAAATATATATGACATCTTCTTATTGCGGATGGCTGCTTGCTCACGGCGTGATTGAGCGTAAAGATCTACACCCTCCACATAGATGCTACCCTTTTCAGGTTTCTCTAGTCCTGCCAAAATATACATTAACGTGGTTTTCCCTGCACCACTGGGCCCACAGAGAAAGATTTTCTCCCCTCGGTGAATCTCTAGATTAATACCGTGCAAGACTTCTACGCGTTTTTTTCCCACGGAATATCCACGGTGAAGGTTCTCCGCTCTGATCCATGCATTATCACTTGCCGTGCTGCTCATACTCCACATTTAATCGATTGCTTCGCGGAAGCGAATTTTTTTCTGAAGAAATCATGGAATTTTTCCTCTCCCTTGCACAAGATCCTTCCATGCAGCCTATCACATTTACCCCCCTATACATGGATCGCGTCTGGGGAGGTCGCGAACTGGAGAGGAAATACTCCCGCTCCCTACCATCTGCTGATACCCCCTATGGTGAATCTTGGGAAATGGTAGATCGGCCAGATGAGCAATCCGTAGTAACTCAGGGCTGCTATCAAGGACTTACTCTCGGCGAACTTTGGCGAGATAAACGTGCAGAGCTCTTTGGCCCAGGCTTCGATGCCGAGAGCAGCTTCCCTCTATTAATTAAAATTCTTGATGCCCGTGATGACCTCTCCATTCAGGTGCACCCGCCCGCAGCAATAGCCCCCGAGCTAGGTGGCGAGCCTAAGACTGAGATGTGGTACATCGCAGATGCCGAGCCAGATGCTAAGCTATACGCCGGCATGAAAACAGGCACAACGAAGCAGGATTTCCATACAGCTATCGAAGACGGCACGGTAGATCAAGTGGTCCACTCAATCTCACCTAAAGCTGGTGAGTCTATTTTTATCCCCTCTGGAAGATTACACGCTATAGGAGCCGGTCTCCTGATTTATGAAATCCAGCAGAACTCAGACACTACCTACAGGGTGTTTGACTGGAACCGTATGGGACTAGATGGAAACCCTCGTGAGCTGCACGTAGCAGAGTCTATGCGCTGTATCGACTTCTCTTATACCGAGCCCACTATGGATACCCCACAGGGTAATACTCTAGCAAGCTGCCCCTATTTCCATGTAGATAAACTACAGCTCTCTGAAAATTCCAAGGTGCAGAACCCCGACCCTGAGAGATTTTCCATAGTCACGGTGGTAAAGGGCTCACTAGAATCATCTGATGGTGGGCAATACGGTGCTGGAGACTCACTACTTCTCCCCCGCGCAGCTGACCCACTAATCGCTAAAAACGATGCTACTATCCTTCAGACCACTATTCCTCGCTAGTAGAGTTAGATTACTAGTCTACCTCCTTACAAGCCTTGGTCTGGCCCTTCAGCCTGAAATTAGCCGTGCAGAAGATGTTGGCAACTGGCCAACATCTTGGAAGCCTTCCGCTCAGGCCAAAATCATCGTCGCTCAAAAAGGTAACGGAAATAAACCCTACACCTACCACACTCAAAACTACGAGCTACACTCACTGACTGCGCTGAATACACAGCAATTACAGGCCTTCGCTAATATTACCGAGTCCATTCCTCATGTATTAAAACGCTTACCCATGCCCTTATTAGGTATGCCAGAGGGGCGCCGTGCTAAGGTGCTCATCTATCCAGATGAAGATAGCTTTATCGCAGCTGGTGGAGTTCCCGGTGCTGCTGGGTATTATAACGGTAGGATGAAAGCTATTCTTCTCCGCGCAGACAGCTTCCTCACTCCAGCCTCTGGTCGGGGGAGTAGACTCCCACCTAAGGCTGACTACTCACTATTAGTTCATGAATTTACCCACCTCTGCATGCACAATATTTTGGGCTACCTACCACCATGGTTTAGTGAGGGCACAGCAGAGTATATCACCGCAGCACACCAGAGTAAGGGCGTCTATCAATTCTCAAACCCAAGCAGCTCTATTCGAAAGCGCATTCGCAAGGCGCTCCCTAATGATAAGGATGAAATCATTCTGCCCAGCATCAGCGAAACTATGGCTCTAAGCCATAAGCAATGGGGTGAACGTATCAAAAAAGGTCAACCAAACGATCTCTACCGTAGCTATGCTACCTCCCTACTCATTGTCCACACCCTCTTTCATGGAGGAGAAAAGCGGCGTGAAGCCACCCGCACATTTCTGAAAACACAGCAACAACGGCCGCATCGTATGGATCAAGAGACGCGTATACTCTACCCACGCTGGGATGAAGCTCAAGCTATACTTATCTCCCCAGAAGAACGCAAAAAACTCCAACAGCGTATCATCGATTACTGGCGACCTCGTGGCTTACGTCTAAAATTCAACTTTGAGTGACAGCCCAGCGGCTTACACCAGGAACCCAGTAGTAACTTGGGCCTAGCCTGCGGTCTTATTTTGATAACTCTACTAACTATCGTTTGGCCGGAAGCAAACTACCATTACCAGCCTCTGCATCAGGTAAATTACTCGGTATAGACGTAGAGAGACCTCGCGGCCGAGCACTATCTACACGGAGAGGGCGGAAGTCCGAGCTATGAGAATCAACACGGAATGTTAATTCATCCATATCACGATTTGTCTCTGAGAGCTGCTTACGTAAGTGTTTCTGCTCCGCACGCATGGCCGCTAGCATCTTTGTCTGCTCTGCAAGAAGTTTTAAAAGAGCATCTTCACGAGGGGTTTGTGCCGCACCTATAGCTGCTGGATGAGTGGGAGGAGTTTCTTTTTTCTTAATAACCGGCACTTGTGGTGTAGGAATAGCTTTAATGCTGTCTTTGTGCGTGGATTGATTATGCGCAGCAGTCTCCGTAGCATTCATCACACTGGAAGAAGTCACTGCTCCATTGCGAACCATTTCCTGCACCTTAAGATAGTGCATGCCTGCAATACCGGTGATGATACTCAGCATAACAGTAGCTAAAAGAGGTATGGCGATATTATTTTTCATGGTCTTATCTCGGTAGGGATGAAAGTAGCTGCTGCAAACGCTGGATAACTTCAGCTGCCTGCTTCTCATGATTCTCTATCTCAGCAGTAGAGTTTTGCAACATAACACCCAGCGTTACGTTTTTAGAGAATTTTAAATAGTCTTTATAGCCTGGCTCAGCAATCTTAATCACATTCTTACCATCTTCAATGGGAACTAACACGTAAGGAGTAATCGATAAATCCGCGATGTAGCCGCTATCTAGCTTTACCTGTTTACGGAACGGCTCAGAGTCCGATGGTCCAGGGACAAACCTCCACCCTGCAGGAGGCACAGATATTGGCTTCGCTGGCCATGGTGAGTCTATTTTCACTTTTCCTTTACCGGTGACACCACCTGACTCTCCCACTGTTTTTTCAATTTGAATTTGAATACCCTCGTTTTCTTTTTTGTCGCCACCTTTATCTGAAGGCTTAGCGGGGGCTTTATCTTCAGCAGCTTGGTCTTGTTTAGACCATTCATCGATCACCGTAGCCGGGGGTAACTCTAGCAAAGACGCATGTTCTAAACCTGAAGGCTCAGGATCAGTGAGTGTCTGCGCCTGAGCTGTTACTACAGCTAGTGATAATAAAATATAAACTCTAAATCTCATGGTGTTAAACTGATATGAGGGATTACTCAGCAGCGGGTTTCCCATCATCTACTTTAATTAATGAGGAACCATCCGGGAGGTCTCTTGGTTGATTTCCGTGACCTTGATTATAGGGTAAAGATGGACTGTCTGCTCTTAACACAGTAGCTGGTGCCGTGCGCCCTAATAAAAGATTCCAGTCATTTAATACCCCCTTACCTTGCTGTCTGAGGTTATTAAGATCACGCTCATAAATCATTAATCGTGATAAAATATTACGGGCTTCAGCTATATCCTCTTTCGTCCAGCGCATCGTACGGGTCTCATAACGCACTGGAACATCAAGAATGATTTTTTGTTCACCATTCTCAGTCATCGCACGGAGAATATGCTGTACTTTGAGATTGGTATTCTCCCAGCGCACTCCTGGCTTTACTCCAGCAGGTAGTTTTCCTGACTTGGCTGACGCCGCTGTGCGATTCCCTGATGGTGTCTCACCAGGCAACGCATCTTCTGATGGGACAAGATCAGATTCAACTGAGGCCTCTTTACCCAGCTTCACACCAGTAACTTCAGTTACGTCTTTTTCCACAGTTAGAAGTGAGGCGGCTGGCTGCTGTGGAGGAGTAGATACGATCACAGGCTTAGTGATATACATCCAACAAAGTGCTCCTGATAAACATACAATAGCACCAAGAAGCAAAGGATAAGCCTTACTCATGGGAGTATTAGCAGCAGGATTTGACAATGGCTGATTGAGAGGGGCGTGTTCTACGTTTTGCGCAGAACTAACTGGCTCCGTAGGAATTGGCTCAAGGGGAGATTTCATGATGATTTATTGATCAACAGTTTCCGGTTTATGATCTGCCCCTAAGCTCACGGCACGGGTAATAATAACTCGGTGAGATCTAGGAGGAGTCTTAACCATCGTAAGGCTATTACGGGTAACACTTATTTGGCGGAGCATTTGCGCCTTTGTGCTGTATGCCTGCACTCCTGCAATAAGTTCTATCCCTCTATCAGAATTTGCCACTCCCACTCCATCCGAGCGGTAGATTTGGTATGCCGTATAATTATCCTCACCAGCTGTCTTGCAGTAGACACGCACCTCTATCCCGTCACTGAAAACTCTATAAATTAAGGGTGATATTATCACCGCCTGGGAAGCTCCATTTTCAACACGCACTTTCGACTTTAGCTGATATTTACCTATATAACGATACCCGGCCGGCAGATTTCCAGGCTGATCTTGCGCATTAGCTGGGCACATCATTACCCCTTGCACGCAAAGCATACAAATTACCAATAAGACTCTGGAGTTTATCTTTTTAAGATAGTTTTTCATATTGCTGCAATCTAGCCGCCTAAATCCCATACCCCATCAGTAGCAGAACCAGAGGGGTCATATACAGCGCCAGCGCCATTACCAATAACAGGAGGAGATACATTGATTTGAATATTGTAATCAACACCGTCTAAGCCTCTTACTGTTGGTAAAGCTACGCTATCATCAGATAAATAAGGAATTATTTTAGCTGGTGTCAGGCTCGATACAGCCTCCACAGGATGCTCACTAAGATATGTGCGTTGAGCATTGTAGACCATTCTTAATTTTTGAGTAGCCTCAGAACTTAATTGCCAATCACGATATCCAGAAACTCCATACACAGAAACTCCTATGAGGGTGATAAGAACAACTATCACAACCGTAATTTCAATCAGCGTCATGCCACGCTTGAGTGACTTACACTCACTGTTAATTAATCTAAATATTGTCATTCTACGCAAATGATAGCATATCATAGAGTATTGAAAATAAAAAAAGATAGCTATAATGAAGGACTTTCGCCTCCGAAACTAGGATCAAATATAGCCCTCCTTGCATTCAGTTGATCAAGTAATATGTTTTATAATTAACAAAACATTCCATTAACAGCCCCTCACGCCTCGGGCTCCTGATCAGACATACTCAAATATATGACGATAGGTAGAACTTCGCCCTTGCAAGAAGATGGTTCCATCCTATATCCAGCTGATATGTCAAAGATCTTACCGCCCAAGCCTCGCGGCTTGACTCAGAAAACACAGATCACGGTAATTGCCTCACAATACAATGCCGAATTTACAGATGCCCTATTAGAAAATGCAAAGGGCGAGCTGGCAGAACTCATTCCTAATGGCCACTTCGAATTTATTCGTGTTCCAGGTGCATTTGAGATTCCTGCGACAGTGGCTGCAGTAATTAAAAAGCAAAAACCAGAGTGTATAATCTGTCTAGGGCTCATCATTCGAGGCCAGACTGCTCATGGTGACATGATCGCAGAAAGTGTTACCAATGCACTGCAGAACATCTCTGTGACTCATGCCCTGCCGATAGTTCATGAGGTATTACTGGTAAACGATGAAAAACAAGCTTATGCACGCTGTATCGGCAACAAGTTGAATCGTGGTCGTGAAGCTGCCCGTGCAACGGCAGCTATCATTGACACCTTTACCCAAATCAAACGCAACACCGCACGCTCTTTCCCAAGTAATGTATAAACGGAGACAAATCCGCGAGGCTGCTATCCAGTTCCTCTATTTCGCAGACCTAGAAGAAGGTCCTGATGCTAATGACATTCAGCAGGCATTCTGGGAAATTGTGCAGGAAAACAGCCTACGCAAACTAACTAACGCTAGAGTCAAAGCCGTGCTCCACATCGCCCAAGGGCGACAAAGCCGCATGGCAAAACTGGCTCTACGTAGCCCACTAATCCAGGCCGAACTAAAGGTCATTGACGGTGCAGCCAACGTCCTGGCTGCATTTAAAAAGATCAACAAACTAGAGGGCGAACTGAGCTCAAAGTTAGACCTACTTAAAACTGTCAGCCGGTCAAAATCAGATGATAAAACTATAGGTTCTCACCTAGATGATGTCTACACCTCTAGTCAGGTAATGGTAGCTGCACGCCGAGAATGGCAATATGCGCTCGATGACGCCCCATTTTTAAAAAATAAACTAGAGACACTCACAGCGAATATCCTGCAACTTGGGCATGTTTCAGAGAGATTAGATGCCATGAACTCCACAGAAGGTCTCCCTGAACTCAAGCACCTCAATTCAACTCAAGAGGACATTTTGGCCTTCCGCAATGAGACTACAAAATTAATCCAAGCAGTGCTGACTAATAAGCAGACCATCGATGCTAGACTCCTAGATATCGTGGAAAACTACGCCCCTGAGCGTGTAGCGCCCGTGGACCGTGCTATTCTTCAAGTCGGCACACATGAAATTCTTAACTGCCCAGATATACCTCGGGCTGTCAGCATCAACGAAGCCATAGAAATAGCCAAAAAATTTGGCGATACTGACTCCCCTCGCTTTATTAATGGCGTGCTAGATGCTCTTAAATAGTAGTCATCTAGGAATGATGGCTTGCAGGCATCTAGCTAAAATGATTTTATCTGCTCTGAGTAATTAACCTACCATGGGCATTAAAAGACAGATCCTAGGCAAAGAAAATATACCCAGTGACGGGGTTCTGGTCATTCCCGGCCGGCTGGATTTCTCTGAAATGCTTCACCTTGAAAAAGCTTTTGCAGGGCGAAACATCACCTGGCTTTGTGAGGAAAACGTTACCCTAAATGACACTGTAAAAAAATTCCTTGAGCGAAGTAATGTCACCGCCGTTAGCTTCTCTGTTGATGATACAGCGCCTATAGAAATAGGGAAAAAGCTTACCGGAAAGTTAGCTCACGGCGGACTGCTAGTTTTTATCTGCGGCTGTGTCTGCTCCACCCGAGGCGATAACTGCCATATCCCAGCAGATAACCTCAAGCAACTCTGTGCACTCGGCCTCCCCATTCTCCCCATCTCTGTAACTCATCCCAAAGATATATCTTCTGCATCCGAAAACATCTCCAATCTACCTGATACGGTATTTTCAATTGCTCCACTCATTCTGGCCAAAGATGCATCAGTAGCTGCATGGAGGCAGGCACTACTGCTCGCTGAGGAATTCGCCTTTTCTCAACGGAGTTTTTTAAATGGTTCATTACCCATCACCCTCCTAACAGGGCTTAAAAAGTATGGCAGCTCCACCAAACTCTATGATGGGACAGATGACTCCGAACTTGGCTTTGATAAAATCCTCGCCACAGCAATCACATTTGCCGAAGAGCTAAAACGAGAAACAAAGAAAAAACGTGTAGGCATCATACTCCCTCCCGGTAAAGGCGGGATGATAGCAAACCTCGCCGTTCTATTTGCGGGGAAAGTCCCTGTAAACATTAACTTTACCGCCAGTCATGACTCCATAGGCTCGGCTATCAAGCAAGCTAATCTAGATAAATTTATTACAGCAACCCCTTTTTTACTGAAGGTTCCATCATACCCATGGCCACCTAAAAAAGATCTCATCTTCATTGAGCGCAGGCTACCCAAATTAAAGAAAAAAATCATTCGTTGGCTTATTCTTACAAAAACACTACCTGTCTACGCCATTACGAAAATGCTTGGACTGGACAACTCCTCGGGGGATGATGAAGCGGTTCTTTTATTTACCTCTGGTTCATCTGGAGAACCTAAGGGCGTCCCTCTTTCCCACAAGAATGTGCTCGCTAATGTCTGCCAGTTTGGCAGCCGTATAAACCTAGATCATCATGACAAGGTTCTGGGATGCTTACCGCTCTTTCACTCCTTTGGTAGCACAGTTACTCTCTGGTATCCATGTATAGAAGGTATCAATCTAGTTACCTATCCAAGCCCGTTAGAAAGCAAACGCCTAGCTGAGCTTGTGGAAATGCACCAAGTCAACATGCTACTTGCTACACCCACATTCCTCCGTGGATACATGCGCAGGGTAAAACCAGAGCAGCTAAGATCTCTCAACTATGTCGTCACCGGTGCTGAAAAGCTACCACTCTCACTGGCCAAATCTTTTGAAGAAAAGTTTAACATCCGCCCGATGGAGGGCTACGGCCTAACAGAAACATCCCCAGCCACTAACTTAAACCTTTCCACACCAGTTCCAGATGGAAGGAAGCCAGTAATCGGAGCGAACCGCTCTGGCTCCGTGGGGAAGTTCCTGCCAGGCATGGCAGTTAAAATTACTAATCCAGCAACTGGTGCTCCTTCACCTATAAATGTTCAAGGAACTATCTGGCTACGAGGTGCCAATATCTTTACCGGCTATCTTAACAATAAGCAAAAAACGGACGAAGTCATTAAAGACGGCTGGTTTAACACCGGTGATATCGGCAGAATAGATGATGATGGCTTCCTCTATATTGAGGGGCGCCTATCACGTTTTTCAAAGATCGCAGGGGAGATGGTTCCTCATGAAGCTGTAGAAGCTGCAGTCACCAAAGCCTTAGATCTGGACGCTGAAACTGAGCGTAAAATAGCCGTGGTAGGAATCCCTGATAAACAAAAAGGAGAAGCCATAGCACTACTCACTACTATCTGTGGGGAGGCCCTCGAACAAGAGTGCATCGATCTCCGATACAAGCTCATGGACAAAGGGCTACCCAGCCTGTGGTGCCCTAAGCGATTTATCCCCGTAGATACCATCCCCATTCTCGCCTCCGGCAAGCTAGACATAAAAGCCTGCCAGCAACTTGCAGAATAAAACCACCTATCCAAACTGATCTACCTGTCTAATAGACCTTTTGTTACTATGAAGTCTCTACTGATTCTGTTCATCACAGCCATTACCCTACCCGCTCAGGTTCCGCAAAGTAGCACACAAGCTATTGTAGGTGTTACTAGTGGTTGGAACTCCTCTTATGTAACACTCCACCTCTACGAGAAAAAGGGCCCGACATGGCAGCTAGTAGGCACTCCATGGAAAGGCAGACTTGGAAAAAACGGGCTCGCATGGGGGCGCGGCCTTCACCCACAGATATCATCCAGCACAGTCAAAAAGGAAGGTGATAAACGCGCGCCAGCAGGCATTTTCAAAATAGGTAATGCTTATGGCTACGCCCCTCAGATTCAAAAAAACACTCACCTCTCATACCACCAAATCACAGCAAAAGACCTCTGGGTAGAGGACACCAAGTCACCGTACTACAATAAACATCTCCTCCTACCTCATACCCCAAAGACAACTTGGGAAAAACAAGCACAAATGAGACAGGGTGACTACGCCCACGCGCTGAAACTCTACATCGCACACAATGACGCCATCATGGGGGGCAAGCCTATCCCCGGACTAGGTTCTGCTATCTTCTTTCACATCTGGCGCAACGGTGGGAGCAAATCCACTGCGGGCTGTACCACCATGGAAAAAGAAAAACTCAGCCACATGATCTCCCTCATTGACCCTAAAAAGCAGCCTGTCTACATCCTCTTACCACAGAGTGAATATGTTAGACTTCGCAGTAACTGGCAGCTACCCTAAGCTACCCACACATAGAACTATGCTTTCCTTCTCAACTTGCTGGAACAATGCCCGTCACCCCGAGGGGGAGGACATCATCGATGAAATACTCAAACTAGGCTTTGATAACATTGAGCTCAGCCACGGTATGACTATCAGTAAATTACCTGGTATTCAAAAGGCATATCGCGCAGGTAAATTCAGCTGTTCAGGAGTTCATAACTACTTTCCATCTCCAGTGGAAGTAATGATTGATGCGCCAGATGCCTATGAATTCAGCTCTCACCGGCCATATGATCGGCAGCGCGCTATGGACATGACGCTTAAAACACTAGAACTAGCAGCAGAGTTTAAGGCTAAATACGTTGTGATGCACATGGGCTCTGTGCCCATGCCCTCTAAGAAATGGACCAAACGCATCACCACTATGGTAAAGCAGGGCCAGCAGCTATCACCAGAGTTTACCAAGGCCAAACTTGATTTTGTAAAAAAGCGCGAAAAAATAGCACCTCTCTACTATCAAAGAGCCATAGAGGCACTAGAACAGCTATCAGAAAAAGCAGCTGAGCTTAAAATCCCGCTCGCTATCGAGTCTCGCAGCCGCTTTGAAGATGTCCCCAGTGAAAGGGAAATGGTGACACTTCAAGAACACTTTAAAGACAACCCGTGGATAGGCTATTGGCATGACTTTGGCCACGTTCAGCTAAAACACAATCTGGGACTCTTAAACCATGATCAATGGTTAGCCAAAATGGCACCTTATATAATAGGCTGCCACGTCCATGACGTACAATGGCCAGCACGAGACCACCGTGTACCACTCACCGGCGAGCTAGACTTCAAAAAGCTCCTCCGCCATATTGACCCCAAAAAACCTTTTGTCTGGGAGCTATCCCCAACGCGTAAAACCCAACAAATCAAAGAGGCCCTGACAGTCTGGAAGGCTACATTCCCTGAAACTTTAGAAAGTTAGTGATGACGAGAATCATACTCAGCATTACACTAATCAGTATAATAGCTACAAGCTCTGTTAAAAGTCACGTAGTTGAGCAGCTATTTCTCTCCTTAGAAAAAGCCGATAGCACACTCGAACTTGATGTCACTTTTGACGCTGCCTACGCCCTTCCGGAGCTGCGTAATGACCCTAACTCTACACAACCAAAACGAGCATGGCTACTGAGCCGCAGTAAACTACAGCATGAAAACCTACGACAAGGTGCAGAACGCTACATACGAGAGTCTATTCAATTTAACTTCGAGGGTAGTAATATCCCCTATCAAGTCAGCTTCCCTGACTACCTCACCACTCCACCAAGCTTCCCCTCCTTACTCAATGAGGGTGCATACTTTACAATGCGTATTACTGGTGAATTACCTGAGGATATACCCGGTGAAATAACCGCCACTATCCTCGCCGGAGACAGACCCGATTTCATCATTGCAGTGCGGCA
Source organism: Akkermansiaceae bacterium (assembly GCA_023301765.1). Taxonomy (GTDB): domain Bacteria; phylum Verrucomicrobiota; class Verrucomicrobiia; order Verrucomicrobiales; family Akkermansiaceae; genus Oceaniferula. Next base: position 99,340 of record JALZUC010000021.1, read on the forward strand.
AGCTGATAGGACAAACCACATAGTCCTTGAGCCAGAAACCTCGGCCACACTTTACTCCATAAGTTTATCAGGTGAAGTTAAAACCTCAGAACCATCTCTGGTAAATATATTTTGGCTAGGCTTTAGACACGTGATTCCTGACGGATTAGATCACGTTCTCTTCATCCTCGGCCTCTTTTTAATGGTCAGAAAATGGCAATCAATCATAAGCCAATCACTGGTCTTCACCCTAGCTCACAGCATCAGCTTAGGCCTAGCGGTATCTGGACTGATAAACATTCAGCAATGGTCCGGCTCATGGCTTATAGAGCCCCTCATCGCTCTGAGCCTTACTGCAATTGCAGTGGAAAACATCCTACTTAAAAATACTGGGAAAAGACGTATGATTACCGTGTTTATTTTTGGTATTATTCACGGCCTCGGCTTTGCTGGTAGCCTTAGCTCAGTCCTTCACAAGGATACAAACTGGGTTATCACTCTAGCCACAGCAAATATAGGTGTGGAAGTAGCGCAGCTTGCGCTACTCACTTTAGCCTGGGGCCTAACTCTCAAATGGTGGGAAACTAAAATCTATACATATTTCCGTATCCTAGCATCTATCCTCATTGCTGCCACCGGCCTTTGGTGGACTATTAATCGACTTTTTACTTAAAGCTGATTTTCACCCCTCTTGATCGCCAAGCTTTAGAGATATCAGACTCCATCTCATCCCATGACCGACCATTTAACAGTAAGTTTAAAGCCTCCTCACCACTCTGCCCACTTTTTAAGGCTTTTAAGAACGCGTTAATGTTAGATCTGTCATCCTCCATGTGGAAAAAGTAATTAGTGATCAGCAGACCGAGTCCATAATTAAAGTTCGCGTTAGAAGTAAACTGCGAATACGGCTGCAGCATATAGCCCTTGAGGTCAGGAGCTTGGATATCCTCTCCCAGCGCGCGTCCACCAAGGCCTTTTTTACCAAACCCAGTGGCATAATCCTTGATAGCAGATAAGTTAGATCGCACCATATACTTACCTGAGCGGTATGGAGTCACTGCCACGTACTCTGCCAGCCCCTCAGAGAACCACCCTCTGGCCCCTGGTTTGTAGTATTCACCATCCGTAAGCTGGTGAGCCAGCTCATGAGGCAGTACCTTATTCTGCCCCTTGTAATCATACATATAACTACTACCCACTTTTTTAAGCCCCAGGCTTACAAGCGGTACCATGACTATATCCCCACCTTTTCTACCAGACATAAATACACCTGCAGATGATGGAGGCCCACCGTTTTTTATATAATCCTCTTTATGTTCAAAAAGTAAAATTCGGTTCCTAAACTCAGCTCCAGGCACATGCGCCTTCATTGTGGCAATAGGAAGAAGTCTGCAGTATTCACGTGTTGCCTCAAAAAGCACTGCAAACTTTTTCACCACATTTTTAGAGAGCCCCACATCACAAATAAATTCATAATTGGGACTGTGGTATATAAATTTCCCTTCGTTTTCGCCCTGTTCCACAATTTCAATCTCAATACCAAGGTCGCTATTAATCAGTTTTGGCCAGTCTGCATCAAAGTTCATCTCAGCCTCAGCCTTAGCCTTACCAGAGGCACTACCCTCCTTAATATTACCGCTTGATTTTTTATTTGTTTTCCATTCTTCAATATACTCTTGATCCCCAACTGAGAGCGTAGCCATAGCTATTTCATATGACTTACCTGTCTTATCTAACTTTAGGGTTACCCTGTCACCGCTAGAGGACATCACCTCAGCCTCTATTTTCCGCCCTTTTACATCTTCAAATGTGCGGGCTGATAATAAAGTAGTGGTCAGAAATAAATAGAAAAAAGAGCGGTATAAAGACAGTTTCATAATATTTTGCTAAGTTTCATTAGACTATGCCTCTATGATTTATATAAAACAACTCTAAACCTCATTCTAACAAACCTAGGGCTCTAGACTTCATGCAGTAGGATCATCATAAGCAAACTCTCTTACCTCAAATAGAATTAACCCCTGAGGCGGCTTTCTGGCTTTATGCCGATTCAGAACTCCGGAGGCTGCATTAGCAGGCTTTGGCATAGAGCATGGCAACCGAGTTCCAGACCTAAGACGAATTAAGCTCTAACTCAAATATGGAAATTGCGGACTATACACCTCGTTTCCTAAAAATAATTTAACAATTATCAAATTAAAAAACCACTGATTGAGAGATAAAAAATGAAACACTAAACATCTTTCAAAGTCTGTTTTTTTCATCAAAAAATCATCAAAAGGTCATCATATCTTCATAATAGCATGCCACATTGAGATCCTTCTCCCCTCTGCGGGTTAGACGCCATCTCATGACCTCTTATTTCCTAACAACTAGTCTCCGCCTCTGCCGTGGTGATCGCTCACTGTTACAAGCGTGGCTTGAGCAACAGCTCCTGAGTTCTCTAACATTTTGTATTCCTATTACCCTTATCGGTTGCGGCATATATGGTTTTACTATGGGGCTATGGCAGGGGCTGGAAATGGCAAGTTATGTAGGCCTTAAACTCCCTCTGGTAATCTTCGCCACCCTATTAATCAACGGCATGATCAACGGCATGCTGGCTGCGGTATTGGGTAGTGGCATTAGTTTCCGCCAGAGTGTGCAGTTTCTCCTCGCCGGCTTTTCACTCATGGCGATAATCCTACTTTCACTCAGCCCGATCACCTTTATAATGGCTCTTCATGCACCTATGCCTGATGAGCCAGGGGCGCTGCAGTGGCATAGTTTAACGCTGCTGACACACACTTTTATAATAGCCTACGCAGGTATTACATCTCACCGTTCTTTACTCCAACATGTGCGGGAGTTTGCCACTACTACAGGGCATGGCACACGAACGTTTTTAGCATGGCTCTTAGGAAATCTTTTTGTAGGAGCCCAGGTCTCTTGGATTATGCGACCATTTTTTGGTTCGCCAGGTTTAGAGGTTCAGTTCCTCCGAAATAACCCACTACAAGGGGACTTCTATCAAGCCGTCTGGAAAGCTCTCCAAAACATTTTATTCTAACAATACTAAAATAATGAACGATACACCACTAGCAGAAACACCCAAACAAAACACCTCACCACCGCCATACAAAAGCCCCCTTTACAAGGACCCAGACTACTTACCCATTGAGGAAGCCGGTTTTTCACAAATACTGAATCATCTACTAAAAAAACCACTTAGTGTAATTTACGAGATCAATCATGGCGAACGTAATCCTCTCTTAGCACTGCTGGCTATAACTTTAGTCTGCCTGAGTATCTTTGGCTTTGTATTAGGCATGTTTAGCGCTGGGGCTCAGCTCTGGGCGGCTCCCGCAAAGGTTGTGGGAGGGGTTCTCTTTAGCGGAGTTATATGTCTACCAAGCTTGTATATCTTTGGGGCATTAGGGGGCATGCAGGCTAAGATCCAGCAGATCATCGGCCTGATGCTTACATTTCTCTCTATTACAGCCTTACTCTTAGTAGGCTTTGCGCCAATTCTGTGGCTATTTTCTACATCAAGTAACTCCCTGGTATTCTTTGGGTTCCTCAGTATAGGCATATGGCTCATTTGCCTGATCTTTGGGCTTAGAGTCATCACCCGTGCCAGTAAAAGTATGGGCAGAGCTAAAGGCGGCCACCTCCATCTCTGGGCAATAATCTACATGTTAGTCACCGTCCAAATGACTACCACACTACGCCCTATTATTGGAGAATATGATCAGTTCATCAATCTTACTGAAAAGAAATTCTTTCTTGTCCACTGGGGTGAAACACTTACCGGTAAAAACACCTCTGACCCACCAGTTAAAAAAAGTGATACACAAAAAAAGCCCCACAGCCATAGTGGCCAAAGCTCAGATGACGATACTAACCCTTATCTTGATGAGTAACGTATTACTAATCATTTAAAAAGCCTGTGAGTGGGCTAGTGGCCGATGCATGATCTACTACATCTGGTAAGCCCATCTCATAAGCAGCTCGGCCGGACTCAACACCTAACTTAAACGCCTCGCCCATACGAACAGGGTCAGAGGCAATAGCCATAGCTGTATTTACCAGCACCGCATCAGCTCCTAACTCCATAGCCTCGGCAGCATGACTGGGAGCTCCAAGACCAGCGTCCACTACCACCGGCACGATAGCTTGATCCACAATGATACGAATTTGGTCACGGGTAACCACCCCTTTATTAGACCCGATAGGTGCCCCCAGAGGCATGACTGCTGCAGTTCCCACTTCTTGTAAACGCTTAGCCAGCACTGGATCTGCATTTATATATGGCAGGACAGTAAAGCCTTCTTTCACAAGAATCTCTGCTGCTTTGAGAGTTTCGATAGGGTCTGGTAATAGGTAAGTAGGGTCTGGGTGAATCTCCAGCTTTACCCACTTAGGAAGCCCCGCAGTGACAGCTAATCTCGCTAGCCGCACCGCCTCATCCGCATCCATTGCTCCACTGGTATTTGGTAGCAATAAATATTTCTCAGAGTCGATAAACTTAAGAATATCTGCCTGAGGGTCATTGCTCCCAGTCAGATCCGCCCGCCTTAACGCCACAGTTACTATCTCTGTTCCTGATGATGCCAAGGTCTGGGCCATAAGTTCGCCAGAGGCGAATTTCCCCGTACCTGCCATTAGTCTGGAGGAAAATTTACGATCAGCGATCTTTAGCGATTGGTTCTTCATCTGGCTTTAGATTAGCGTGCTACTCCAGTCATGCAAGTGCAAGGAATGAACAAATTACGGCTTCATTGACCGATCTGAAGATCGCGCGCGCGCTGAATCTATGAACCTCGATCACACTTTATTTTAGCGCCAGCTGATAAATACCCATGGGTTTCCACTTCAGAGTGCTTACGCAAGCGTCTCTCTCATGATAGCTTTAGTCACAATTATCAGTTCTATTATGTTCAGACATAGTGAAGCCTAACAAATTAGCCAACAGCTATTTGAACGATTCAAGGAGCATTCCCGTATAATTTCAGCCTCATCGAAATATCTTAAATTCCACTCTAAAAAAAACCAAGACGTCTCAACTTTTTCAGTTCACAAAGTTCTTTGAGCATAAAGAGAGTCAGCAGCTTAATTAATCTTCCGGTGCCTGCTCGCGTTGATTACTCGGTGAGCCATCTTTATTATGAAAGGCGACAACTGCACCTATACCAGCTGCATGATCAGCTCCCAGCCGCCTCGGCATCTCTAGCACAGGCAAATAATACCTCTGCTTTTTTTTCCAAAACATAATAACACACACCATCCCAGCTATAGTAAAAAAAAGTCCTACTACGCCTACCGTTATATATTGAAAATAAGGTTTGAAGCCAGCCTTACCCTTCTCCACGGGCTTCTCTTTAGGGTCTTGAGCTGCACTTCTTTCACCTTGATCATTAGTCGCTTTATTTTGGATAGGCTCCTCGGAAGCGGCTGCTATCATATCCTGCTCCATCCAGTAGAGGTTAATGGAGAGCTGTAGTGCATATGCTGCCACCTGATCCGCACGCTCAGATTTTTCCATCGCTTTCAACATGGCGCTTTCATTAGCACGGCTTTTCCCAAAAGTTTTCAGCCCTATGAGCCCCTGACCACCAAAAGCAAGCAGGCTACGGCTGGGGTCCCCCATAAAATAAAAAACTACGGCTGTAAGCTTAGACTCAGCATAAAACTCCCGGGCAAATCTAGCCACGCTATATCTATATGGTATATCTTGTTCAGTATCAAAAATGTATAGCCGTATATCTATATCTGATTCACCAGCATAATAGTTAAGAAACTGCTCGCTCGCCTGCGCCTCCTTACGCGTCAAAAGCTGTTGAGGGTCTACTAAATAGCCACTTGGAAACTGCTTAAAATATTGATCAAGAAACTCCTCAGGAATAAACTCAGGCGTGAAAAATGGTGCATATTTTTTATTACCTAATGATAGCGACTTTAAGTCTATCAGTGGATAAAGGTTTGTATCACCCGGAAATGATCCTCTGAGTAATATGGATCCGGCCTTGATTTCTCCATTTTTCAAACGTGTTCTATCTGAGTCTGACCACTCAGGGAGATTCTCAGCATAGACATACTGATAGCTAGTCAAACAGATAAGGGCTAACCATACTGCTGAAACACTGGGTGCTATGGACAATGTCTTTTTCATTCTACCTGGCTGTGAGGTTGCTCCATCGTCTGCGGTGAAGTTAAATCTCCCTGCTCGTCCTTCCCTGCTCGTCCATGATATTTCTTTGGATTTCGTTTTACTTGTTTTGAGCTCTTTACCAGCGCTGCGGAAACCTTAGTGATAACTATCTTTAAAGCTTTGTAATAATTCCCCTGTAATAGATGAGGGTGCGCTTTTGATAGAGCATTAAAGGTATCTTCCTCTTTAAGGTAAATATCAAGTAGGTAACCATTAGCAATAAATGCGGATTTCCCGTTTACATCCACGACTAGAAGAATGCCTCCATCATTGGACCTTGTCAGATCTACATCCTTAAAGTTACTCCGGTTAAGTAACCACATACCATACTGGCGAATATGAGAACAATCATCAAGAGACCCGAAGTAGACACTAAAAAATAGCTGCGGGAAATTATCCTCAAAATTATGCAGCCACCTCTCCACATTTCTACGCTCCTTCATACGTAGCACCCCGGCCACATCACTTAATTTAAGCATGCTCACTGCATCTGCGCCATACAGGTCGTCCAGATCAGATGTCGCAAAGCCACAGTGAGGGCACTGCGGCGCACTGCGATGAATACGCTGGACGCATCTTGGACACTTCATCTCGTAACTAAAATACTGTATCCACCATATTTTCCAAGTCCTGTTATCAATGGATTGTAAAAAATAAAAAACTTAATGCTCATTAACCTAGACTCTTTAATCTCCTAGTTTCTCCCCAATAGTGCTAACATGCGCCCCGTACTGCCTTTTTGCTGCCTATAACTATAGTAGCAGCTCAAGTCAGAAGTCGTACATATGCCTGAATCTGTATACTGATTCTCTGGAACTCCGGCCTCGATTACCTGCTCACGTATTTGACCCGCAAAGTCCACCTCATACGCTGGTGGGCGAATACATGGTGCTAGCACCACTCGCAGGTCACTGGGCTGGCTACCATATTCCTCCTGCATCATTGCTACTGCTTTTCCAGTAATATTACCATCAGTGCCTTTTTTCCCAGAATGTAGCAGCGCCAGCGCATTCTGCACAGGGTCTAGGATGTAGACGGCACCGCAGTCAGCGACATACATACCTAATAAAATCCCCTTATCTCTGGTAATCAACCCATCTACCTCTGGCCACGTCTGTGCTGATTCACCTTTTTCTATAAAGGTAATATCCGTTCCGTGGGTTTGCTCAGCACGGTGCAGCTGCCCCCATGAAAAACCCAGCTTGGTAACTGCATTTTCATGTGCCGGCTGAAGTCTATTTACCGTAGCTACCCTATCCGTATCTACGGAAACCCCATCTATCTTGCCCACGAAGTCCGCACACACACCAGGTAACTGGTTCATTTTTTCTAAATAAAAAGGCGTTTGCGTCATAGAGCTAAGTCATCAACGGAAGTACACTTCATTTCCAAACCTCTGCTGAGGCCTTAAAAAATCTTTATTATCTGCGAGCCTCCTTAGAGTCACGATCTATACTAACCCCGCCCCTGAAGAGCGCGGTTTGCGTGATCCACAGTATCAGCTTCTTCTTCATCCATTTCAGACATAACGTCTGATAAATTTGATGCAATTTCGCTACGCATACGTGCTACTAGCTCAGTTCCCTTTTGAGTGATACGAACCATGATCTTACGGCGATCTTCCGCAGCGTGTACACGTTCAACATAGCTCAGCTTTTCAAGACGGTCCACAAGACCTGTTGCTGCAGCAGTAGAATGCCCCATCTTCTTAGCGATGTCTGACATAGTCAGATACTCTTCACTAGAAAGGTAAGCTAGTAGGAAGAACTGAGGAAATGAGATGTTACCACGGTTCAGTTCGCTAGATAGATTTAGAATGCAAGAGCGTTGAGTGAACAACACAAAATCTGCGAGGCGGTCGGTATCGACTTGGCTAGAAATGGTAGGGCTAGTTTTCATTTTAGTTAATGCACATTAGCTGTTTAATTGCAACTAATGTTCACGTAGTGAGAAATTTAAAATACATAAAACAAAACGCGCCCGCAAGAGTTATTTTTAAATAAACACCGGGAAACGGCATGAAATATTGTATATTTTTTATATAAATCATAGCTACCCTACTAGCTATTACTATAGCTCGCTTGCCCTTACTTTGGGGGGAGCTATTAGTGTAGTAGGGCTAGTCACAGGGAACACTGGTGCTGGTAGGGACTCTTCTACTACTGGCTCAGGCACAGTAGCTTGAGGCGCTTTAAGTGCAGCATTGATCTCTTCATCCACAAAAGGAGTCTTAGACGCCTCCTTAATAATCGTGCGGATATATACACCATCCCCCACCTCTACACTGCCTTCACGGATATCTGCTGCCACGTGCTCCCCTAGTTTTTCACCTGTTGGCATGAGGCTAGCCGAACGCCCGTCACCACGGCTTTCCACTATCTGCCCCTCCGCCACTCTCCAGGGACCATATCGGCGAATGAGTACAAACCGAGCGCTTTCATTCACAGACTGCACCCTTCCAGAAAGTCTTATATTAGAATTATTACCAAGAGCTATTGGCTTTTTTTTAAAAAAACTACATGCCGGTAACAGAAGAATCACTAGAAAAATCGGGCAAACGAGGCGAGGCATCTTACTCATATCTCTCTAATTCAGCCACAAGATCGTAAACAGTAAAACTAGAAACTACTCAGGTTTACTCTAAAACTCTCCTCGAAAAGAACAACGTGCGGTGGGAGTCTCATAGATTGTGACTTCAGCAAGGCCTGGCAGATCACCTTCCAACTTCCGCCAGAACCAAGCACACATCACCTCAATTGTAGGGCTCTCTAGCCCAGCAATATCATTGAGCACACTGTGGTCCATTTCCCCCAGCAGAGGTTTCATAGCGTCCGAGATACGTTTATGATCATAGATCCAGCCAATCTTCGGATCTACTTCACCCTCAATACTGATCTCAACTTTAAAGCTGTGCCCATGCATCTGAATACACTTATGCCCCTCAGGTAGGCTCGGCAGATGATGTGCTGCCTCGAAGCAAAAGTCCTTGGTTAATCTAGCGCGCATACCTGCGGAATCGCTTAATGCTCTACATTTGTCAATTTCTTATCAAAGTCAGACATGCAGTGGACAAAATGTAAAGCATCGCTATCATCCATCCAGACACACTACTAGACCTAACATTTACCAACCATGTCCAAAGCAGCAGCCCTACTTCTTAATCTCGGATCTCCTGATAGCACTTCTATTCCTGACGTCCGCCGCTACCTAGACGAGTTCCTCTCCGATGAGCGCGTTCTAGACATCCCCGCCTGGAAACGAGCACTCATCCTCAAGCTTTTCATCCTCCCCACACGCCCCAAAGAATCTGCTGAAGCATACTCAGAGGTCTGGACTGAAGAGGGCTCCCCGCTTATCGTAACCAGTAAGGAACAGCACAAACTTGTCTCTGATCAGGTGGAAATACCCGTCTACCTCGGTATGCGCTACGGTAACCCTAGCACGCCAGAGATAATCAAAGAAATCGTGGCGAGTGGTGTTACCGACCTCTTTATCATGCCGCTCTACCCACATTACGCAATGTCTAGCTATGAGACCGCCGTAGTCTGCGCCATGGATGAAGTTCGTAAACAAGCACCTAATATGCGGACAAATCTTCTTCAGCCGTTTTACCAAGATGAAGACTACATTCAGGCACTAGCAGATAGCGCTAAGCCTCATCTGGAGGACGATGATGACCTACTACTCTTCAGCTATCACGGTATACCTGAGCGTCATGTGCAGAAAACAGACCCCTCACACGCGCACTGCCTCGTCCGTGACGACTGCTGTGTAAATCCTCACCCATGCCATGCTACCTGCTATAAGCATCAGTGCCTAGCTACCACTAAAGCCGTTATTGAAAAAATGGGGGTTGATAAAAAGAAAACAGCTATTTCCTTCCAGTCCCGCCTACTACGTGATCCATGGCTGGGGCCATACACTGACTATGAGCTAGCGCGCTTTGGTAAAGAAGGTATCAAAAAAATCAAAGTTATGTGCCCTGCCTTTGTCTCTGATTGCTTAGAGACCATAGAAGAGATTGGCATGACAGGTGTAGAGCAGTTTAAAGATGCTGGTGGTGAGTCCCTCACCCTTATACCCTGCATGAACGCCCACCCCACATGGATCCAATTCCTTTCTAACAGAATCACTGAGTGGCAAAAAACACTGAAATAGCCCTCCTTTACTACGGTCACTTCATTTACCCTCGTGAACTACCTCGCCCACTTACTACTTGCCGATGATACAGACGCCTCGCGAGTCGGTAATTTATTAGGTGATTTTACGCGAGGAAGTCTGGAGGACTTAGCAAAGATATACCCTGAGGAACTAGTCCGCGGTATTAAGATGCACCGTGCAGTGGATAGCTACACGGACTCCCACGCTGTTTTCAAGGAATGTAAGCTACTGCTAGCACCTGAGCGCAGGCGTTTTGCTGGAGTCATCGTAGATATATTTTTTGATCACTATCTGTGTCAACAATGGGGTGATTACTGTAGTGTCACCTTAGACGATTTCTGTGCACAAGTTTACAGCGATTTTGAAACCCATCCGGAGTGGCTAGCCGGCCGTCTAAAGGACGCATTTCCACTCATGAGAAAGCAGAACTGGCTCATGGCCTACGCCAGTGTAGAAGGGATAGAACTCACCCTACAGCGCGTAGCACAGCGGTCGCCACGCGTGGTAGGCATCGCTGATGGCATTCAGGATTTCAAAGAAAACTACAGTGAATTTGAACTGAAGTTTAATAGCTTCATGCCGGATCTCGTAGAATTTGTCAGGAAATGGAAAGAGTCTAACTAGACGCTAGGGCGCTACCTAAAGAGCCCCCGCAGGAGGTCACCTGCCTTTTGCTTCAGCGCATCTTCACCTGATTTTTTAGCTTCATCCAGAAGATCTGGGACACCCTCCACCACACGGACCTTAGGGTCCGAGAGGTCTTCACTCGACCTTACTTTGATAAAAAGCCTGTTATTCTTATAAATTTTCCCTTTTACATCGTTTATTAGCTTATCTGCCATCTTTGAGGGTAATAGACCTACCACTGCACTCATAGCTTTTAGAAAGCGCTCACTGGATTTCACCGACGCTAACATCTCTGCATTAATTTCATGCTGGTCTGTCTCTGTCTGTAGCCATGACCCATCTAGAGCCGCTATTTCCCAATCACCCAGCCAGATGGATAGTGGCTCATGCACAGTGATCTTTCCCAAATGGTAATGCACAGCAACAGCCTGACTACGGCCGAATGTAGCACGCTCTGGAAGCCGCGTAATACTTACCCCCACTTTCTCAAGGATCTCGAGAGACTCCCATGCATCACTAATAACTGGCACCTTAGTATTTAGCCAAGATGCATCACCAAGATCAATGCGCCCCCTCACCTCCGGCTCCATATTCCCTGTCTCAGGATTAAAGATCATAGCACTAGCATCGCCAGTTAAGTTAAGATCGCCATAGTGCCAGCCCTCAGTTGAATGAATTTCTATCTTACTCGCCATCGTCAGCTTGGCCGTATTTGTAGCTTTCAGATTTTTAGTATCCACACTGATCGAACTAAGCACTAGCTGCACATCACTACAGCGAATTCTCAAACCGGTTTTCTCTAAGGTTATATCGACATGAGAGTCTTCAATCACCAGCCCTCCCAGGGACGCTATAAAATCCTCCTGATCAAAGGCGTTAAAACCACCTTCATTACTACCACCTTCATTACTACCACCTTCATTACTACCACCTTCATTACTTTCTAAGCTTACATAGTTATCACGCTTAGGTCCTGATATTGATTCACTAGTATTATCTTCCTCCTCAGGAGATCTGAGCATTTTTTCCAATGATGTACTACCGTCTTCAAAAGAGATCATCGAAATCTCGGCTCCTTTAATAGTAATTTTAGAAACATCTATGTGTTTATTAAAAAGTTTCCAGAAATTCACATTAAGATCCAACTGCTCTACTTTAATCCCTGCGGATGAGGGATCTATATCCCTTGGTGAAAGCGTCACGTCAGACAAAGTAAAGCGCGTAGGCACACTAAAAAGTGCTAGTTCTACAGCACCAATTTCTACATGGCTATTAATCGACCCCTCTAACTTATCAGCTAAGTAATCTTCACTCACCAGGCTTTTAATAATGATCACCGCAGTAATCAGTAAAATAACAATAGTCGCAAAAAACACACATCCTAGCTTAAACCAAATGCTTTTTCTTTTCGCTACCTGCCCTGAAGACTTTGTTTTTATAGATGATCGGTCTGACATGAAATCCATGATTACGACCTCACTACCTAATAACAACCTTCTTTCTTAAATTTCCACTAGGCTGAACATTATTATACCCACTATCTCTGACAGTTACTAAGATTGAATACACTAGCCTCCTACGAATGTAAGCTTGATGAAATATCTGATAATTGAGAGCACGCTATCTACCCAGACTCCTACGCCCTCAATGCGTGGCCAGCTCAGTATCCTGTACCTAGATACCAGTAAAATTTGGCAAACCAATACATAGGGCAAAGCCACTAAATAAAGCTCATCGAGCTCTACCGCACAGGCAGAGTAGGATCTCCTAGCAGATTCAGCTCACAGATACCCTGATGGTATGTCGCTGACTTTACTGCGTCTGCCGCCTGTTCAGACTTCACATGAGCTAGTGCCATACCCACGTTCTTTTTTTGACCCAGAGTAGCAGCCCAGAAGCCCGCCATAACCTCAGTAGTACCATCAAGTTTACCCTCTCTCATCATCAGTGGAAAATCTATTTCTGGGTTATGCAAATGGGGTTTCCCCTCACGCGCTGGAGCTATCACCACTACGGCACCACCATCTGGCTGCCTAAGCATCGCCTCCGTGATACATGGATCCTTCTCTGCATCAAACTGCCCAGTAAAACATGATACCGTAGTAATAACTAACGGTTGGTCTTTATTTTTCAACTCTCTGACCGAATCATAGCTGAATTTTTTTCTATTTTCTAATACCCAGCAATCTATCAAACCATGTCCATGGATATGCCATTTATTCATCCCCTTAACAGCAAACTGCTCGGATAAATTAGCAGGGCTCAGCTCGTATGATCCAGGTGCCCCGTCACCATCCCATGAGGTTTTATCACTAAATAAAAAATATACTGACCCTGTAGGCCACACCTCTGGGATGATATTTAGCCCAGCATTTAACACCTTGGGGTAAGCCCCACGCACCTCACAGGTAAATACCAGCTCAGTCGATGGCTTCTGAGCTATATGTGAGACGACCTTATTTCTGTAAGCCGCTATATCCTCAGCCGTACGGACAGGAATACGGCCGATGGCTACTGAACCATCTGGGTAAGTGATAGCCTCACGGTCTTCTGTAAATTCACCATAAACACCATCATTATCATGATCCCAATTAGTAGGGCTGATATAATAAATATCACTAGGAATATCCTGATCATTCCCCCACATATTTTTATGATAAGTATCTCGATCTGGAACTAGCCCCCCTGAACCGGAACTATCTCCCCCCAAAATAATAGTATGGAAGCTATGTTTATCAATATGCTCACGCGCACAAAGTCTAATTTTTTCCTGAATATCTTTACCCTCATATTTCTCAGAAATCTCCGTGGTAGTTACCAGTTTCATCATAACCCCCTGCTCAGCACGTAAAGCTACATACTCTGCCCATGCCTCTCTAAGCTCAGGAGGGCTAACCAGAAGAGCCTTAGGTTCAGTAGCAAATACAGGTAAGCTTAGGATAATAAATATTAAAAATTTCATGAAATAGGGATTTGATGACCTCATACATCTAGATGTGTTTATGTAAAATCTTTCGAGCAGACCCTCAATGAGCGCTGATCAGTTTGTTACGGCCAGCCCACAACCGTTTAATTTTCTTAACCAAGATCATATTCATCAGAAAGCTATACCCCTGCAACTTAACCTACTCACGATGTAATTCAATCACCTTCCACTCCTGTTTGCATAATCAGACCACTTTACAGCAAACAAACGATCACTAATATCAAAGCCACGCTAGAGCATCAGCGCACCCTGCATGACCTATAGTATCTTCCCCTCAGTCACTGAGTATTAATTCTATTAAACAAATTACTCTACCGCTCGAGGGCACCAGGGACTACAGATTCCCGAATAATCACCAAATTCCTTAAAGCTAGCCAAAGATTTCACTAACCGTATTCTTACTCGATGTAAACTTTGACTGATTTTTATCCACTTGGCGTAACATGCTTAACCACAGATTTGAAATTGGAGTAACTCCTGAAGGATTAACAACATTAAGCCCCTGCTTAAGTCCACCGCCACCGTAACCAGCAAAAATCATTGGCCCGTTAGCACGTGTGTGACGGCTCTTCAGCGCTGATCCATAAGCGATCATACTATGATCAAATAAACTTTGCCCATCTGACTGCTTCGTCGCTTTTAACTTATCAAAGAAATAAGAAAGTAACTCAGCATTGGTTTCATCCCTAAGGTGGGAAGCCGCAACACTAATATCACCACGGTAATGACTCATCCCATGAGGGCTCGTCTTTACTTTAAGGTCCTGTAATATAGTCTCCGTGGGCATCATGTAGCTAGCCACTCGAGTTAAGTCAGCCTGAAAAGCCAGTGTAATTAGGTCATAAGTAAGCTTCACCTCATCAATACCAGAAATTTTTTCAGTAGGAGGTTCAATATGAGGTAAGTTAGTCTCCCGAGTAGCCCATTCAAAACTTCGCTGCAGCTGCACTTCAATCTCCCTCAAGCTAGTAGAATATTGATCAAGCACAACTCGGTCACTTACTGAAAGCTTACTATTTAGTGAATTTAACTCCCTAACGAGACTATCTAAAACACTCTTTTTCTGACGTAATCTTGCCTGTAGAGCCTTCACCCCAGTTTTCTTGTCACCATACATCTTTTTATAAAGCTCGAATGCCCCAATAGTAGCAGACATATGTCCCCCCTCTCTATTCCAAGATAGTGATCTTAGCCCACCTCCGTGGCCACCAAACCTTCCAACAATACCTCTCCCAGCTAAAACAAATGATGAAAATCGTGTCTCATCACCAATGATGCCGGCAGCCACTTGATCGACACTCGGTAACGCTGTATTAATACTTACTTTTTGCATCGCTGATGCATCAGACAAAAAATAAAGTGAGCCCGCATGCGCCGCTGTTCTGGGTGCTTCGCCAAGTAGTGATAAATTTTGAATAAAGGAAAAATCATTTTTATGCCTTGCCAAAGGCTTCAGTAATTTAGGCAAATCATATTCAGCCCCTGCTTGGCGCAGACTAGGATACCACCCCTTTGTAGACACACCAAACCCCATACCTAAGAACACCATACGAGTAGGTATTTTCGGAGAACCAGAAGCTGCCTTACACAGACTTTTAAACTGAGGTAATATCAAACCTCCAGCAAGGCAGGTTTGAATAAAATTTCTACGTGAGAATCTTGACATTGTAATTAATTTTTAGTTCTAAAATAAGGTGATGCACAAACTCGAAAAGTTAATTCAGCCAGCTTAAAACCACGCTCGCGTGACTCCTCAATAATCTGGTCAATTTGCCCCCTATCAGTGAACCCAATGGGACGACCCAGAGCGTAACTCATCAGCGCTGATACATAACTTCTCGCAATCTTCTCATCCTCTTGGGCTAAAAGACTAGCAAACTGGCCGTAAGAGTTAAATGACTTACCATTAGGAAGTTGACCGCTAGGATTAATCCTCACTCCCCCACTCTTTCCCACCTCATGTTGATTTTCAAATTTTTGTATACGTCCCATTGGGCCAAATAACTCCATACCAAAACCCAAGGGGTCAATACGAGCATGACAAGTGGCACACTGAGCAGTAGTAGAATGATGTGATAATAGTTCACGTAGCGCTACATTCTCCCCTTTGTTATCTTCCACTTCAGGTACGTTGGCAGGCGCTGGAGGCGGTGGGCGATTAAGTAATTTCCTTAAAATGTAGACCCCCCTCTCTACTGGTGAATTTCTAGAGCCCGTTGAAGTCAGAACCTGCACAGCTCCCTTCCCAAGAAGACCACCCCTAACAAGATTCGCCCCTTCTAGTTTAACCTTTTGAAAACCTCTTTTCTGACGTGGGTAATTAACCCCATAATACTTAGCTAGTAATGGATCAACTATCGTAAAGTCTGATGATACTAACTTATTCGCGGGCTCGTTATTTTTAATAAGCTCTTTCAAGAACTCGCGAACCTCCTTTCTCATGCTCACTTTTAGTTTATCGTAGTTTTTAGCCACGTCTGGGAAACGGTCTTTATCCACTACCACTAAGTCAAGACGGTCTAACTCCAGCCACTGGTCACCAAAAGACTCATAGAATCGCTCAGATTTCTTATCATTGAGCATTCTTAGAATCTGTTCAACGAAGTCTTTCTTAGACAGTAATTGTTTTCTCTTAGCTAAATCAACAAGCTCTTCATCAGGGCTCGCAGCCCCCCATAATAATAGCGCCATCCGATTAGCGATCTCTACCTGATCCAGAGCTTGGCGCTTTTCTACTATGTAAATAAAATTGGGCGACGCTAGTGCCACAACTAATGGGTCATAGGTAGCCGACCAAAAATCAAGCCCCCTGCTGCGGCCCTCCTTAAAAAGTTTCTCCATATCACCCACTAATGAAATCGATGAAGGCTTTCCTTTGTACAAAGTCTCCACGAACCTCTCAAACATTGGTCGAGCCCACTGATTCGCACGAGGAGTCGATAACTCAGCTTTCTTTTTATAAAGCAACTCACCAAATATATACTTAATCTCCTTAGGTTTAGATTCCCTAGAAGAAATCAAAGCCACTAACCGCTTAGCTAGATCCTCAGCTGAGCTCATATACCCTAACAACTGCGTTGGAGTCACAACCAATTCTTTCCGGAAAGTATCAAACCCAAAGTCACCTGGATCTACAGGTAATAGATTCTCATTGGGCGTAACACCTAAGCGATCATAAACTGTGTTTACATACTCACGTCGATTCATACGGCGCATCTTACCATTCCCGCTTTTAACCATAACGTCGCGGGCATTAGATGTCGTTTTATAAAGAGGTTCCAACACCGCCTTAAGCTCCTCACTCGTCGGCTGAGGCTCTTCAGGAGGCGGCATTTCTCCAGTATTGATTAGGTCTAGCATTTCCTGCCAATGCTCGGCATCAGCTGAGGATTTAATAGTCGAACCCAAGGTATCAATCCGAAAGTCTGCTTTTTGTTTATCAGGTCCATGACAGCTAATGCAGTGCTTATCTAAAAAAGGCTTGATAACATCATATTGATCCACCTCCAGTGCTACAGCTAAAGAAACAAACGAAAAAAATGCACCCAGTATAGAGCCGATTAAAACAAAGCTAATCCTTTTTTTATTATGGAGCATATTAGTGAATACAATATTGTATAACCCTATTTACATAGAATTTACCCTATTTCTTTCACTAGAAGATCCTGACAATAAAGATTGTGTGTTTAGTCGCATTTGAAAAACACGACGCATGAAAAAAACAGCACAAACTAGATAAGGTGCTGTGCAGTTTTCGGGGTCAGGCCAAGCTTATAAGATCAGGCCACTTTAATCTAAAGGTAAAACCTGTAACCTTTTTAGAAAGATTATTACCAGATTTTCTAAGTAATAATGATAGTCACAAAACTAGGCAGCAAAATCTTCCTGCTAGTTTTCAGGTTTATTTATACAACAGCTTCAAAAAAAATGTTAGATTCCATATACCTCGCAGCCTTACCTAAACATATTACCTTTACCCTCATGGAAAAATGGATGATAACTGATACAGGTTATAACTTTGTTCCCCTCCTGTATGCTAAACTTTAAAAAATCTACACGCCCTATAAATCCTACATGGTTTATAATCATCAATATCTCCATAGCCGTCCTCCTTTTAGGCGCAGCAGTAATTCTTAAAAAAAGCGCCTCAAAGTACTACTCCGGCGCTAGCATTAACAACACTTTCATTTCTCACACAGAGGCAGAAGAAAACCCTGAAGCTCTCAGGCATAGTCTAATTTATACGGAAGCCGCTCGCTCTACAGCCTACCGCTCCATTCTTAATATTACTAACAGCGCCTCTATCACATGGATTCTAGCAGCTTTAACACTATCCATAAACTGCATGTTTATTTTAAGAATGAACCGTAGGCACCAGCTAATAATGAAACAAACAACATCTGCCTAATAACCTGGCACAAGGGAAAGCTTGCTAGAGATAACAAACATTCCCCTCCGATTAGTCCCCCGCTAGCGCCCCTAATACTAAGTTTGCCAAATCATTTAGCGCTCTAGTAATACCTCATCACCTAAAACAACAAGGTCAATACTACCATCTAATGTTTTATCTAGAAATGGTGTATTCTGACTCTTAGATTGCATAAAATCCTTATTGAAGGTTGTTTCACCTTCAGGGTCAAAAAGAAGAAAATCGGCCTTCCCCCCCTCGCTGATAGGAACAGCATCGAGCCCCATCATACGGCGCGGCTGGGCTGAATATCGATTAACCACAAGTCCCCAGCCAAATTCTCCCTTTTTTACAAAGTAGTGGTATAGCGAAACCAAAGCAGTCTCTAATCCAGTAATACCATTAGGCGCAGTAACAAAATCTTGTGATTTTTCAAATGCTCTATGCGGTGCGTGATCTGTAGCTATAATATCAAAGACACCTTCTTTGAGTCCTTCCAGAAGTGCTTTATTATCCTCCGCTGTACGCAAAGGTGGGTTCATCTTATAATGGGTATTATAATCGCCGATATCTTCATCGCGAAACAGCAGGTGGTGTGGTGAAACTTCCGCTGTCACCTTCGCTCCCATCTGTTTCCACCAGCGGATAGTCTCCATACCTATCTTACTCGAAACATGCTGGATATGCAGACGCGCTCCAGTAGCATGAGCTAGGCGGATATCTCGGTCCATACAGATCTCCTCACTACATGCAGGTGTTCCAGGTATACCTAGCCGGTGACTTACCTCACCTTCATTTAAAGCGCGTGGCCCTGAAAGCTCTAGCACCTCACAGTGACTGGCAAAAAAACAATCAAACTCAGACGCATACTCCATAGCATGCTTCAGTAATAGTAGGTCAGGTACAGCATCACCATCATCAGTGAGCATTTTCACTCCCAGATTTAGCATCCCATCTATCCCAGCAAGCTCCTTACCCTCACGCCCCTTCGTAATACAACCAGATGTATAAACCGGAATACGTGCATCCCGCTCTGCAATATCATAAATCATACGCACCATAGCAGCTGAATCAATCGCGGGTGCAGTATTAGGCATGAGCACCACACCAGTAACTCCACCATTGATGGCCGCCTCTGTACCGCTCTTAATAGTTTCTTTTGCTTCCTGCCCAGGCTCACGCATGTGAATGTGGGTATCAAACATCGCCGGCATTAAAATCTTACCCAATGCATCGATCACCTTTGCACCAGCTGGAGCCTCTACCCCCTGCCCTATCTGGGTAATTGTGCCATTTTCAACCAGCACATCGGCAGGTGTTAGGTCATCATTATCTTCACTCGCGATACGGGCGTTTTGAATAAGTAAGAGCATAAATTTATTTTTGTTGGTTAGGTTTCAGCCAGTAGAGAGCAGCCATACGAGTAGCTATACCATTCTCCACCTGCTGATTAATTAGGCATCGGTTATACTCCATAACAGCATCACAGAGCTCTACCCCCCTATTTACCGGGCCTGGGTGCATAATATAAGTTCCCTGAGCTTCTAACTGCTTAAAGCGCTCATCAGTCACTCCATAAAGTTTAGTGTATTCTCTCAGGCTTGGAAAATACTGGACTGCCTGACGCTCCATCTGCACTCGTAGTAAGTAAACGCAGTCCGGAGCCCAGCGCAGAGCCTCATCGTAGTTCGTAAACCTCTTAATATCCTTAGGACCATGTTTAGGAACTAATGAGCCAGGGCCCAGCCATGCCACTTCAACCCCCAGCTTTCTCATAAGCGTGGAAGTAGAGCGCGCCACACGGCTGTGTAAAATATCACCTACGATTAAAATCTTTTTACCCATTAACTCTGGAAAAACCTCACGTAGGGTAAAGCCGTCTAACAAAGCTTGAGTAGGGTGAGCATGCGCTCCATCACCTGCATTTATCACACAAGCTTTAGTCTCTCTAGCGATCATCTGAGGCAGACCAGGCATCTTATTTCTGACAATAATATAATCCGTACGCATAGACTGCAACGTATCGATCGTATCCTTAATAGTTTCACCTTTCACTACAGAAGAATGAGGCACATCAAAGTTTGTAACATCCGCAGAGAGCCTCTTTGCCGCTACTTCAAAGGATGAAAGAGTACGTGTACTTGGCTCATAGAACAAAGTCAGAACTGACTTCCCCTTTAAAGCCGGCACCTTCTTTACCGAGCGTGTAAATAAATCTTTAAACGGCCCAGCCTGATCAAGCAAAAGCTCGATTTCCTCACGGCTGAGGGATTCAATATCTAATAGGTCCTTGCGGGTCATTGGCGGGCTACTCGAACTGAGTGGTGTATACACAGGACCCACCACTAGCACAAGTAATGATATAACGGCCATAGTAGCCGCTTAGTTTCGGGGTCTTGTCTTGTTTCAAAAAAATAAATACAGCGTACAAGAGAATAATGGCTAAACAGCTAGCTCCAGGCACATTGAAACTGGGGATACACAGCAGCATAACTAACAAACAGAGCAGGTAAATTGTGCTGGAAAGTAATGACTGGAGATTACTCGGTTCATTTCTATGTTTCGTAATCTGCATCATCAAACCTTGTTTTCAATTACCACTACAGAATCTTCACCATCACTACCTTGAAGTTTTACATCAATGTAATCCATACGCTGAGTTTGTAAATCCACTCCCACATAATCGGGAGCAAAGGGTAACTCACGATGCCCTCGATCTATCAGCACAGCCAGCTCCACCTTGGTAGGTCTGCCATAATCAGTGAGCGCATCAATAGCCGCCCTCACCGTTCTACCGGTAAATAGCACATCATCCACAAGAATGATATGCGCACCATCCACGGTGAAAGAAATATTACTCCCCTGAAGTTTTGGATTATCTTTAAGATGGGCCAAATCATCGCGATAAAGTGAAATATCTAATACTCCCATAGGAACATTCATCCCTGCTGTTTCCAAGGCAGATCGGATACGCTCAGCTACCTCGTCCCCACGACTTCTGATACCAACCAACACAAACTCCTTACTAGCGTTCCGCTCAAGAATTTGATTGACCATTTGTGACACCGCCTGGGCTATATCACTCTCTGTTAATCGCTTAGACATTGCTCGTTTATTATAATCTCGTAAGATATGGCACACCCTAATTTGCCCGTAAATTTTTGTCAATGGCAGGGCTAACTCACTTTACTATAAATAACCTAAGGCCTTAGAAAAAAATTATATCAAGGTCTACAAAACCGCAATACTTGGCAGAACAACTCCGTAATATCGCTCAGATTAAAATACAGCATGCATATAACATGCGCTTACGTATCAGCTCCGTCATCAACACCCTCCTGACCAGTGGCTCTTAAACAAGCTGGCAAAATTCATAATCAATAAAATTACTGTTATGCCCTTTACGCAACACACTTGAAATTCAAGTAATCTCTCCACACTTTTCCATTTGCCACAGCCACCTATAATCGCTATTCCACCACCATCATGAGTGCACACCTGCTACCACTCCATAGCTCTAAACCACAATGGTTTATTATGCCTTTTCTACTCCTATGTATCCTATTCAGCTCGTTAATACCGCAGGCTAATGCACAGCCCGATCCACGCGCCCTGGATCCAGCTGACGTTTTTTTTCAAGCATGGCTTACCATCCGCGATGCTGAAAAACTGGAACAGGAAAAAAAATACTCAGACGCATGGCGGAAATACCGGCAAGCAGCAAATTATTATGACTCTCTCTCCCGCTACCATAAAAACTGGAAACCACACCTAGTTAAAGGACGGATAGAAACCACCAATGCTGCCATCAAGGCCATTGAGCCAAAAGCAGCCACCGAAATCGCAGGGAAAAAAATCAAAACCGCAGACCTAATAGAAGGCGGCACTGAGCCCGACGCACAAGGCCGAGGTAGCGGTAATGCCATCATACCTAGAACACCTAGCGCACCTAATTCTGCGGATAAAGACGTGCAGCGTAGACTACAAATTCTTGAAACCGATAATAACCGTCTCCGCCAAAAACTGAATGAAGAACTTAACAAAGGTGCCGCCAAAGGCGACACAGTAACCCAAAAACGCCTCGCCGAACAAATCTCCAAGAGAACCCGCGAGATCAACACTCTACGTAACATCCTCGCGCGCGCACCTCTTCAGAAAGACATGGACTCTCTCGAACGCCGGAACCGCACTGTAGCCGCCGAGTTAGACATCACTGCACGCGTACTCAAAGAAACTCAGAAAAAGCATCTCCAAGTAATAAAGGAAATGCAAAAGCATAAAGACAATGCTGAGCTTGCTCAAAAACGGGCTGAGGAAATCCAAGAAGATATGGATGCTCAGAAAAAAATCGATAACGAGGTAGTTACTGAACTACGTAAAGAACTTACCTCAGTTACCAAAATGCTAGATAATACACGCCGCGAGCTCGGTGTTGCTAATGCTAATGCAACCAGAATAGAGCGCGCTCTACTGGAAGCTAAAACTACCATAACCGAGTTAACCGAGGAACGTAATGACCTTCTCACAGAACGAGATACTCTGCATAGTATTCTGAAACGAGACGGCTCAGCAGGTGTGCAAAAACTCATCGCAGAGAACGTTCGCTTAGGTAAGGAGCTTAAGGACTCAACAGCCCGCCTTAAATTCCTTAAACTTGATAATGACGCCACCAAGGACGAACTTACAGAGGCCAAGCGAGATCTAGCGGTCGCCAAGAACCGCATCATGACCTACCAGCAGAATAGCTACAGTAATACTATCCGTATCAAGACACTTGAGCGTCAACTCCGCGATTCCGAAGCAGACCTCCTTACTGGTAGAGACAATAACGGAAGCAGCCCTGCTGCAAATAGAGTAAAATCAGAGGAAAATGATATACTAAGATCAACAGTAAAACGCCTTATTGCCACCCAAGAACGCCAGCGTACAGCCTCCAAAATTCTCTGGGAAACATACACTAAATCTAAAATTAAGATCCCCGGTTTCGAAAACATGATCGATGACATCCGTAACGCTAAAGTGGAGCTTACGCAGGAAGAAAAAGGGCTGGTAACACAACGCAGGCCAGACAGGGAATTTAGAAGCCCTGACCGTGTATCACTCACCCATGCACGCACCCACGCAACAGAATTAGAAAAGGAAATCGCCAGGTATGACCCCTCCGTAAAGCGAGCCTTTGAAAAAGGACGCTTTGAAGCTGCTCGCCAGATATTAGAAGACATGGACGAACGCTTCCCAGGCCACTTCCCCACCCTCTGTAATCGTGGCGTAGTAGAACTAAATACAGCTGACTATCAAAAAGCTGCCGAGTTTTTTAATGAGGCTATCACCATGCGTGAGAACAGCAGTTATGCCCACCACATGTTAGGCTTTACGCGCTATGAGCAGCAGGAGGCAGACGCTGCCAGAAACTCATTTCAGCGATCACTTGACCTCAGACCTAATAATGCCCAAGCCCATCTCTACTTAGGAATCCTCGCAGGAAAAGCCGCACGCTCTGAGCAGGCCACTCAGCATTTTCTGACCGCGCTGAAACTAGACCCCACTCTCGCCGAAGCATACTTTAATCTCTCCGTAGTCTACCTTCAGGATCAAAACAAAAAAGAAGCCACAGCCTACTACACTAAGGCTATAGATAATGGGCTCCCGCCTAATCCACAGCACGAGCTTAGACTTACTAACTAATTCCCACTCAGTTAGCTGAACTTCTCTTTTTTGAGTGCTCTGTATTATTTATTTACCAGCTATCACACCTAATTTGTATTCACCCACCATGGGAATTCACCAGTATGGTGATCTATGGCTCTTGTAATTACCCGCCATGAACCTACTTAAACTCACTCTATTTTTTTCTCCTCTTTTTAGCCTGCTCTTCATTACTACCGCTCAATCACGCGAAACTATTCGGACCGCCTATCATCCAAGTATTTCACCAGATGGCTCCCAAATTGCTTTTGCATGGCGTGGTGATATCTGGCTCACCTCAGCAGCTGGCGGAGAAGCAGAGAGACTCACCTCACACCCAGCTACTGATTTTGCACCTAAGTTTTCACCAGACGGTAAGTCCATTTGCTTTAACAGTAACCGTGAAGGAGCATACCAGGTATATATAATGTCCAGTAAAGGAGGTAACTCACGTCAACTTACCTTTCACACATCTGGCTCATTTCTACAGGATATTTCACCCGATGGTAAATCTATTCTTACAGAGGCTCTACGTGATCACGCAGGCTCCAGGCCTTACCGCCTTCTTGAAGTAAACATAGCCGAAGGCTCACCTGAAAAACTCGCCTTTAATGCCTATGCCAGAAATGGCCGCTACTCCCCAGATGGCAAATCAATTATTTTCACTCGCGAGAGTGAGCAAAAATACCGCAAAGGATACTACGGCAGTAAGGCAAGCCAAGTCTGGATCAAAAATAGTAAAACCGGTAAATACACTAATCCCGTCACGAGTAAATACGGCTGCCGTACCCCACTCTATACACCAGATGGCAAAGGCTTCTACTACACCGCTGGAAGCAATAATGGATTTCAACTCTGGCACCATAACCTAGAGACCAAAGCTAACCGCCAAATCACGTTTTTTGAAGACGACAGTGTAATGGATATTTCTATTTCATCTGATGGTAGCGCCATCACCTTCAGACACCTCTTTGACCTTTATCTCCTACCTCTTGATAATTCTAAAAAAGCACCAGGAAAACCAAAAAAACTAGACCTTTGGCACCAAGAAGACCTCAGCTCCAGCCAAAACAATAAACTTACTATCAAGAGCACCAGTGATGCCTCCTTTTCTAAAAGTGGCCTTGAAATAACCTTTATAGCCGAAGGAGAAATCTGGGCTATGGACACAATACTCCGTAAACCTAACAGGCTAACTAACACCCTAGGGCATGAGAAAGATGTGTGGTTCTCCCACGATGGTAAATCCATTCTCTACATCTATGATGACGGTTTACAAACAGAGCTACGCAGCCTCACCAAGACTGACTCCAGTAAATACTGGTGGGAAGCAAAAGAAACACAGCACAAGGTAATTATCAAAGCCAGTGAGCAACCAAGAAGCCTCACCCCCAGCCCACAAGGTAAAAAAATCGCTTACACCACCTCTCCAGGGAACCTATGGGTATCTAATATAGATGGCACTGAGCCTATCCGCCTGCTCGAATCATGGGATGCACCCTATGTTAAATGGTCACCTGATGGAAAATGGCTAGCCTACTCTGTATCCGATGATGATTTTAACTCCGACATCTATATCATCGCCGCTGACGGATCCTCAGCACCAGTAAACATAAGCCGTCACCCAGATAATGACTTCACTCCAGCATGGTCACCTGACGGTAGACGCCTCGCCTTTATTGGACGTCACCACAAAGAGAGCTATGACCTATTCTACCTTGACCTCTACCGCTCAGATGACGCCAAAGACAAAGATGGCGAAAAACGAGAGGAAGCCCGTAAAGCGATGAAAAAAGACCCTGCTTATAAAGCATCCACCGAGAAAGTCGTAAAAAAAGCACTCAAAAGCCTGACTGAAACAGTAAAAACAAAAGACAAAAAAGAAACCTTCCACTTCGAGAACATTGCGCAACGAATAAAGCGCATTAAAATCTCAGACGCCACACCTAGTAAAATCCTCTGGGATACGGACTCAAAAAACATCCTCTACCAAACTAAAACGAGTAACAAAACCTACTCAATCGAAGCCAAACCAGACGCTAAACCCACAGAATTTGCAAGCGCTACAGGTATACCTCTGCGCATGACCTCACGTGGACAGCTCTACTGGTTATCAGATGGGGTCCCCTCCATGCTATCCAAGAAGAAAAATACCAAATACTCATTTAGTATCCACACCCAGCGGATACCAGAGAACTGGAAACTCATGCTATTCCGTACGGCATGGAGCACCATGAGAGACAACTTTTATGACGCTAGCATGAATAACCGTGATTGGGAAAAAGTCCGCGTTAAATACGAAGCCATGGCCAGCGCTGCACCTGACTCTAACACCCTCGACCGTATCATTAGCATGATGTTTGGCGAGCTAAACGCCTCTCACACCGGTATCCGCTCCAGCCAATGGCCAACCCCATGGAAACCTCACAACACCTGGAAAAAGCAAACCGCTCACCTCGGAATATGCTTTGACCCTAACCACCAAGGTAAAGGCTGGCAGGTAGCCACTGTAATCCCGGATAGCCCAGCATCTCACAAAATTTCAGAAATTAAAGCGGGTGAACTTATCACCAAAGTAGGCGAACAAGAAATCACCTCAGCCACACCTCTAACATCCCTCCTGAATGTCCGCATTTCAGACCCCATCTGGCTCACTGTCGTAAATGACCAACAGAAAGAGCGGCAGGTGAAAATCAAGCCTATCAGCTACTCTACAGCTCGCTTACTCACGAACAAAGCACGTATTGATACCACCAAGGCCGCAGTCAATAAACTCTCTGGAGGAAAACTTGGCTACATCCACGTAGCACGTATGATGTGGGATGAGTTTGAGAAATTTGAACATCACCTCTACGAGCAAGGTGCTGGTAAGGAAGGTCTAGTCATCGATGTGCGTGATAACGGCGGAGGCTTTACCGCAGACCACCTCCTGACCACACTTTGCCAGCCACGCCACGCAATTACGATCCCTCGCAGTGGCGGAATAGGCTTTCCCCAAGACCGTATGGTTTACGCCACTTGGAATAAACCAATCATCGTAATTTGTAATCAAAACAGCTTTTCCAATGCAGAAATCTTTGCCCATGCCATCCGTAACCTAGGGAGAGGGAAGTTAGTAGGTGTGCGCACCGCTGGTGGAGTAATCTCTACTGGTAGCGTAAACATCATGGGCGCCAGTATGCGTATGCCTTTCCGCGCATGGTTTGATACTACTACCGGACAGGATATGGAACTCAATGGCGCCACACCACACTTCAAGATCTGGAATAAACCAGGCGAACTCAGCGCAGGTATCGACCGGCAGTTAGAAAAAGCCGTCTCCGTACTTATGGAGGAAAGTGCAAAAGCAAAACAAAACCCAGAGCACCGGTACCGGAGCTCACAGAGAAACAGACCATCAGCCATCCCCACCTCGCCATCTCCATAATATCAGTAAGCTAGAAAAAACTATCCTAAGATAAACTAATCAGTTTACCTCTCACCACGGATAGGCCTAATCTCTCCACCATGCTCAGCACCGCAGAAAAGGCACGCTATGCACGCCACTTCAGCCTCAGTCAAGTAGGCGTGGAAGGACAAGAGAAGCTAAAGGCTAGCTCAGTCCTCTGTATTGGTGCCGGGGGGCTCGGGTCACCCTCCGCCCTCTATTTGGCGGCAGCGGGAATAGGCAAAATCGGTATTGTAGATCCTGATATAGTAGAGCTCTCCAATCTTCAGAGACAAATCCTCCACGGCCAGTCCACCCTAGGGAAAAGTAAACTAGAAAGTGCCCAGCAAAGAATCACAGAGACAAACCCACACGTAGAAGTAGTAAAATACCCCACCCACTTCACCTCTGAGAACGCTCTGGAGATAGCCAAGGACTATGATGTCATTATCGATGGTACAGACAACTTCCCCACCCGCTACCTCAGTAATGATGTTTGCGTATTACTAAAAAAGCCAAATATCTACGCCTCAATCTTCCGCTTTGAGGGACAACTAAGTATCTTTGCTCCTCACCTTGGTGGCCCTTGCTACCGCTGTATGCTACCTCAGCCACCAGACCCCGGCACCGTGCCCAGCTGTGCGGAAGCAGGTGTATTAGGTGTGCTCCCCGGCATCATCGGGAGCCTTCAGGCTATGGAAGCTATCAAAATAATCCTCAACGCCGGCGCCCCCCCGTTAGGAAGACTTTTACATTACGATGCCTTGCAAACACACTTCCGAGAATTCAAACTCAAGCGGGATCCGGAATGCCCTATCTGCGGTGAAAACCCTACAATCACCGAACTCATCGATTACGACAACTTCTGCGGTATGAACACACCTACACCAAACAACTCTAATGAAATCTCAGTCAGCGAACTTAATGAAAAACTGGCTAATAGCTACACAGGCATCTTTCTCGATGTTCGTGAGACATGGGAGCACGACGTAGCTCAAATCCCTGGCGCACGTCTCGTGCCACTCGCCACAGTCCCTAGCATCATCCCTGAACTCAAGGAACACGGACTAGATGCAGAAATCATCATCCACTGTAAATCTGGCGCACGCAGTGACCACGCCTGCGAATTCCTCCGTGGTGAAGGGTTTACCAATGCTATTAATGTCGTTGGAGGAATAGATGCTTGGCTGAAACTCCCATAACATAAACATATGAATAAACGGGGAAAACTTATAGTCATCGAGGGCATCGATGGCACCGGCAAGTCCACTCAGGCTACAATGTTAGCCGAATCACTCCGTGCTGAAGGTCATGAAGTCGAGCAGAGCCATGAGCCTACTTCTGGCCCATGGGGGAAAAAACTCAGAGAAAGTGCCTCCACTGGTAGGCTCACCATCGAGGATGAATTACACTACTTCCTCAAAGACAGACAAC
The DNA here is from genome assembly GCA_023301765.1 of Akkermansiaceae bacterium. Taxonomy (GTDB): domain Bacteria; phylum Verrucomicrobiota; class Verrucomicrobiia; order Verrucomicrobiales; family Akkermansiaceae; genus Oceaniferula. The sequence continues at coordinate 128,237 of JALZUC010000021.1, forward strand.
AACATGTCGAGGAATTAATCAACCCCACTATACAACGTGGAGGCATAGTTATACTAGACCGGTATTACTTTTCGAGTATGGCCTACCAGGGCGCTCGCGGTATCGACCCCACAGAGATCCGTAGTAAAAATGAAGCCTTTGCCCCTATGCCAGATATACTACTAATTCTTGATCTCGATGTAGATACAGCACTACAACGCATCGGTGTCAGAGATGGGGAAGCTAATGAATTTGAAAAAAAGGAAGCCCTGCAGTTCTGTCGTAACCTTTTTCTTACACTAGTAGATGAGCCCTACGCTCACGTCATTGACGCAGCACAGGACATTAGCGACGTTCACCAGACTCTAAAAAGCATCTGTAGTATGTAAATACACCCTCAGACTCCGGTAAAAACCTCCCCCCTTTATAAAATTCACTCCATTTTCCCATCGCGGAGTATGGATTTTCAGATAACTTTCAAAGTATGGAAACTCTCTCTATGTTGGGTATGGCACTCGGCTTTGCCGCACTCTCAGGAATAAATCTCTACCTAACTACATTCTTAGCTGGGTTAGCCGTTCATTTTAACTGGATCAACCTCGCAGATAAATACGAGAGTCTAGCTATTCTTGAAAACCCGTGGATCATCGGGATAGCTGGTGTCCTTTTCTTTGTAGAGTTTTTCGCAGATAAAATTCCATGGTTAGACAGCACCTGGGATGCTGTGCACACATTTATTCGCCCTGTAGGAGGCACTCTCCTTAGCCTGGCAGCACTCGGTGAGATGGATCCTGCCATATCTGTCATTGCCGCCCTACTCGGTGGAGGCACTACACTCATCACTCACGCTACTAAGGCCGGAAGTAGATTACTCATTAACATGTCACCAGAGCCTGTATCCAATAGCTTAGCTAGCCTAGGTGAAGACGGGCTCGTATTAGGAGGGTTAGGCCTGATGGCAGTTGCCCCCGCTATAGCATTCTTTGTATTTCTCACATTTCTTATTCTAGCTATTTTCCTACTACGGCGCACATGGGGTGTTATTAGCAAAGGTATAACCGCTCTGCGTAACCGACAAAAAAAAACTGCGCTTAGTTAAGATTTTTTATCTTATAACATAAGCCCAAACCTATTTTAAGAAAGCTACCCCAGAAAGGTGGTGTTCCCCAAGGATTTCGCGCAGCGTGTCTCCTAAATTACTGGTTACTTGATTTATGCTGTTAGCTCAAAGTTGGTTGTTATTTTTAATGAGCTCCATGGGCGATTGATAGCCTAAGGATTAGTGTTTTCTTCGTGTGTTATAGAAGCCTTCGATGTGCTCGAAAATATGATTCTTAGCTTGTTCTCGTGTTTCGAAGTAGCCGCAGTCTGGTAGCATTTCTCGCTTAAGCGTTGAGAAGAAGCTCTCGCAGGTGGCGTTGTCGTAGCTGTTGCCTTTTCCTGACATCGATTGATTCAAGTCAGGAGCTTTCAGCTGGTTTGATAGCCTAGAACAGCTCTTGAGTAGAGATCGATAACCACAAAGAGGTAGAGTCAGCCTTCTTTTGTAGGGATGTAGGTAATATCGGCTATGAGAACCTCTGCAAAGTGCTTGGACTTCTGCTCATCGAGTTGATTAGGGCTGTATTTAGC
>JALZUC010000022.1 GCA_023301765.1 Akkermansiaceae bacterium
ACCAACAGTAGCTCAACCAACAGTAGCTCAACCAACAGTAGCTCAACCAACAGTAGCTCAACCAACAGTAGCTCAACCAACAGTAGCTCAACCAACAGTGGCTCAACCAACAGTAGCTCAACCAACAGTAGCTCAACCAACAGCAGCTCCACCAAAAGTGCCCCAGCCAGACATAGCTGGGCCGATGATAGCACAAGGCTCGCAGCAGAGGAAGGATGTTCCTCGCCCACGCAGTGTTACGACGGATGATCAGAAAAAAGTAGATGACCTTCTCCGCCAGTTCCGCGAACGTTACAGCAGGGATCAGTAAAATAAACGAATAGCGGAAAAAACATCGCTTATACGTATTTCGCACTTGTCATTGGGCGATCGTCTCTATTGATTCGTCCATGGCGAATATCTCTCTTGGACTTTCTTTTGATGACGTTCTGCTCACCCCTCAGATGAGTGGTGTGCTACCTGGTGAAGCTGATCTTAAAACAGATCTCACCGCTAAAATTGGCTTAAACATACCAGTCGTATCTGCGGCCATGGATACTGTTTCTGAGACGGAGTTAGCCATCGCCCTTGCACGTGAAGGCGGTATTGGTGTGATTCACCGTAATAACTTGATCGAGGATCAAGCCGCTATGGTTACTAAGGTGAAGCGCTCTGAGAGTGCCGTTATCTCAGAGCCTTATACGGTGAGAAAAGAGCAAACCGTAGGTGAGCTCCGCTATATAATGGAGCAGCAAGGTTTCTCTGGATTCCCTGTAGTAAATGGTGAGGGCAAACTCTTAGGTATGGTTACTGGCCGTGATGTACGTCACTTTGCTAATGATACAGCTAAGGTTTCAGATGTAATGACGCCACTTGAGCGGCTAATTACATCTCATGAAAATACCACTATGAGAGAGGCTCGTAGTATCCTCTATGAAAATCGTATTGAGAAGCTACCTCTTGTAGACGGCTCTGGTAACCTCACCGGACTGATCACTGGTGCTGATATTGAAAAACGGATCACATTTACTAACTCCGCTAAAGACCCTAATGGGCAGCTCCGCTGTGGTGCCGCTGTTGGTGTAGGCCCTGATTGTCTAGAACGTGGTGAAGCTCTGGTAAAGGCGGGTGCAGACGCACTCTTTATAGATGCCGCCACTGGACACACCAGCCGCGTGATGGAAGTTATCTCGAAGCTCCGTGAGCTAGGGGACATACCAGTGATTGCTGGTAATGTAGTCACAGCTGAAGGTGCTAAAGACCTCTGTGATGCAGGTGTTTCTGCTGTAAAAGTAGGTGTAGGCCCTGGATCTATCTGTACTACTCGTGTTATCTCAGGAGTAGGTATGCCTCAGTTTACTGCTATTCAGAATGTAGCATCCTACTGTCGGGATAAAGGAGTGGCAGTGATTGCTGATGGTGGTATCCGTTACTCAGGTGATATTGCTAAGGCCCTTGCTGCAGGAGCTGATCTTGTTATGTTAGGGTCTATCCTTGCTGGTACTCGTGAGAGTCCTGGAGCCACTGTTCACTATCAGGGTAGAAGGTTTAAAACATACCGAGGTATGGGATCTGTAGGTGCCATGCGTAAGGGGTCTGGTGATCGCTACGGGCAGAATAGCTCTGGTAAACTGGTTGCCGAGGGTGTGGAAGGCCGTGTGCCATATAAGGGACCACTTGCTGACGTAGTCTTCCAGCTTATGGGTGGCCTTCGTTCAGGTATGGGCTACGTGGGAGCATCTAATCTTACAGAACTCCGTGAGCGTGCAGTATTTACCCAAATCACCGCTGGTGGTCTGAGAGAAAGCCACGCCCATGACATTGTTATCACTGAGGAGCCTATTAACTACCAGCCAGCTCTTTAATTTTTTTTACTATTCTTAGGCCACTCTAAGTAGAGGCTTCTAACACCATATTTTAACATGACAGAAAACAATCACGTTGCCGTTTTTGACTTTGGTTCACAGTACACTCAGCTCATCGTACGCAGAGTCCGTGAGCTTGGATTCTTTGCCAAGCTCTATGAGCCAGAAGACATCGCTAACATCGGCAGCCCAGGCGCTATTATCCTCTCAGGTGGCCCTAAGAGCACCAGTGATGAGGATGCACCTGATATTGATTTTGAAAAACTCTGTGGCTACGGAGTCCCAGTTCTAGGTGTGTGCTACGGTATGCAGATTCTAAATATCAAGTTTGGTGGCTCTGTAAAATCAAGTAACCGCCGTGAGTATGGCCCAGCTGCATTAAGCCCTATAGAGTGCGCAGGCCTCTACGAGGGGATATCTCAGGAGTCCCAGGTCTGGATGAGCCACTCAGACACTGTTAACGATCTTCCAGAAGATTGTAAGGTATTGGCTGTTAATAAGGAAGAGACACCAGTATCCCTCCAGTGGGGTGAGCGCTTCTTTGGTATCCAGTTTCACCCAGAAGTTACACACTCTCATGAGGGACTAAGTATACTTAAAAACTTCCTACTACAGGCAGATACACTGGCTGAGTTCCGCATAGAGGACTTTAAGCGTGAGATGCTAGACGGCATCCGTGAGCAAGTAGGGGATAAGCAAGTAGTTTGTGGAGTCAGTGGCGGTGTGGATAGCACCGTGCTAGCAGTCCTACTTAAGGAAGCTGGAGTAAATGTGCGTGCCATCTTTGTAGACCACGGCCTCATGCGCCAAGATGAAGGTGATGAAGTCCGTAAGAACTTTGAGCGTATGGGTGTGGAAATAGAAACGGTCGATTGTGCAGACCTCTTTCTTGGGAAACTTGCAGGAGTCTCTGACCCGGAGGAAAAACGTAAAATCATCGGCGGACTCTTTATCGACGTCTTCTGGGATACGGTAGGAAATGCAGAAATGCTAGCCCAGGGCACACTCTATCCAGATGTGATCGAATCCGCCTCTAACGCTAAATCAAAGGCATCTAAAATCAAGACTCACCATAACCGTGTAGACCGTATTCTAGAGCTTCAGGCACAGGGGAAAGTCCTTGAGCCACTAGCAGAACTATTTAAAGACGAGGTCCGTGAGCTAGGAACATCCCTAGGTATCGCTAATGACATCCTCCAGCGTCATCCTTTCCCCGGACCAGGCCTCGCCGTTAGGTGCCCGGGTGATATTACCGAGGAAAAGCTGCGCATTATCCGTGAGTGCGACCATATCTTTATCACCCGCCTTAAGGAGCACGGCTGGTATGATCAAGTCTGGCAGGCATACGCAGGCCTTATCCCAGTGAAAACTGTAGGGGTAAAGGGTGATGAACGAAGCTACGAGTGGGCTATCAGCCTCCGCGCAGTGATCAGTGAAGACGCCATGACGGCTGACTGGGTAGAGCTACCACCAGCGCTACTACGTGAGACTAGTAACCGTATCCTTAATGAAGTGGATGGGATTAACCGCGTCCTCTACGATATTTCTACCAAGCCACCAGCAAGCATCGAGTGGGAGTAACCCACTAATCTAGCAAATCATACGAATCTGGAATCTGGAACCCATCAGTGGGTTCCAGAAGAGAGGGTGCACCGCGATCGAAAGCCAGTATAGGCGAATAGAAGATAACTGAAGTCCACGATGTGATTTCAAGTGATATCGAAAGCTTAGCCCATATTCGCGGCCATTAGCGGTATAGGTAATAATATATATATACCTGCACTCTCTAGTTAGATGTCCCTGAGCTTTTATGAGCTTATGATTTATGGCCTTATGGCTGTTTAGTCTGTTGGATAAAGCTGTCTGCCTCGGCGATAGCTACTTCCATTTCCTTGATCAGGCGGCTCACCTCCACGCGTGTAGTCTGGACTTGGCTCTGGAGAGAAGCGATCGCCTTGGAGTTAAGGTTATGCTTGAGGAAGAGTGTATGATCGCGGAATTTGCGTAGCACAGGGTCCAGTGACTTCTCAGCACGGCGCATAGCGGCGATGAGGATTTTATAACGTGCCTGCGCCGCAGCTAGCTGCTTGTTAGACTCAGCTTTAAGTTCCGTGCTCTCGTAGAGTTTGATTTCCTTTTTCCACTCACGGAAGAGAGCCTTAGAGACACTCTCCACATCATCATGGCGTGCCTTTACATCCGCAGCCTGCTGTTCAGCAGAGAGATAGGCCTTATTGACTTTGTTATATTTCTGTTCCAGATCCCCACCTTTAAAGCCCGTCACAGAGCTAAACTCCTCCAGCGCATCCTTAAAGACCTCCTTAGCCTTCTGCTCACTCGTCCGCGCCTTCTCCACCCGCGATACCATGATGTCTCGCTTATGAAATCCAACCTTCTCCATAGCACCATAGTAAACAGTAGAACAGGAAGTAAGGAGAACGAGAGAGGGGAGGAGTAGGTATAGTTTCATGGTAGTAGAGTTTGAGCTGTGTAATCTGTTATCAAGTTTAAAAAGAAAACCCATCTTTTTTCAATCTAAGATATGGAGGGAAATGTAAATTACGAGCTTCCTGAGTATTCATAAATTTGTTAAAAAAAAACTGTTGAATGAAGAAACGCTCATACATAGATCTTTTTGCCGGCTGCGGCGGACTTTCCCTAGGGTTGTATAACTCAGGTCATTGGCATGGACTCTTTGCTGTAGAGAAGAGTCCTGACGCTTTCGCTACGCTTGAGCATAACCTTATTAAAAGGAAAAAGCATTTTAGCTGGCCTGATTGGTTAGGGAAACCGAAAAACCACGATATCAACGCTCTCATCGAAACATACGAAGATGAACTGAAGGCCTTGAAAGGTTCGGTTGATCTTGTTGCTGGGGGTCCCCCTTGTCAGGGTTTTTCGATGGCAGGCCGTCGAGTTGAAAGTGACCAACGTAATAATTTGGTTCACTCTTACTTAAAGTTCATCAAGTTAGTAGAGCCCAAGATGATTCTTTTTGAAAACGTCAAAGGTTTTAAAGTGGGTTTTAAGAAGAAGGATAATTCAAGAGGTCGCCCTTATTCGGATGTCGTCATCGAAGAGCTAAAGAAGCAAGGCTATGCTGATGCTCATGCTGAGATCATTGATTTTTCAGAATTTGGCGTCCCTCAGCGACGCAAGCGTTGCATCATAGTTGCAACAAAAAATAATACAGCTAAGCAGTTTTTTACTAAACTTCACAAAGAGTCATCTGTTTTCTTAAAAAGAAAAGGACTAACAAAAGAGGTGCAATTAAGTTCAGCAATTTCAGATATTCGAGCTAAACATGGAACTACTCAATCTCCTGATTCTAGAAACTTTGAGGCCGGAAAATATGCCCCCAGGTCATACACTGCCTACCAAAAACTGATGAGAGATGAAAGAAAGGGCCTCCCGGATAGTCATCGCTTTGCGAATCATAGTGAAAAAATTAAGAATAAATTTAGAGCGATAATCGATGAGAAGCTCAGCTCTCAAGAGGTGAGGGAGCGATTTAATACGAAAAAAAGTAGCACCAAATTACTGCGCTCGAACCTCCCGACACCAACTTTAACAACCCTTCCTGATGATTACGTTCATTATGAAGAAGAGAGGATTTTAACAGTTCGGGAGTATGCTCGAATCCAATCATTCCCTGATTCGTATGAATTTAAAGGGAAATATACAACAGGAGGTCCTAGAAGAAAAATAGAGGTTCCTCGATATACGCAAGTTGGGAATGCTATTCCTCCTTTGTTTGCAGAACAAACAGGTCGCGTGCTTAAAAAAATAATCAATGGCTAAAGAAAAAATTCAATTTCGAGTGAGCTCCTCGCTCAAAAGTATTGTTGGGAAAGATCTTATTACCAATGATTTTGTAGCAGTCTTTGAATTAGTCAAAAATTCTATTGATGCAGGGGCGTCTAAAATTGAAGTTCTGTTTGATCTAGAAGCGGATAACCCTTCAATCTGGATTACAGACAATGGGAAAGGGATGTCTGAAGATGACATTCGCAAAAAATGGTTGTTTTTAGGTTACTCAGCTAAAAGAGAAGGTGTTGAAGACGAGTATAAAAAAACTTATGCCGGTAATAAAGGAGTTGGACGATTTTCATGTGACCGACTTGGAAAAAAACTAACTATCCAATCAAAAACAAAGCATTGTAATAACGTTAACACTCTGACCGTTGACTGGCTAGACTATGAATTAAACTCTGAAAAAGAGTTCTCTGACGTCGATGTTTTTTATGAAGAAGTTGAAGGTTGGGCTATCGACCCACAATTAAAGTCCCCAATGACGGGGCTAGCCATTCAGATTACCGAATTACGTGAAGTCGAAAGTTGGACAAGATTTAAACTAGAAAAGCTAAAAAGAGGGTTAGCTAAGCTGATCAATCCATTCGGCGGGCAAGAGCAGGAAATTGAAATATTGATTCATTGTAAGCGAGAGATAGCTGAGGATGATCATAGAGAGCACTCAGATGAGCATCAATATCCTATTATAGTAAATGGCCCTGTTGAGAACCATATCCTAGACGTTTTAGAACAAAAAAGCGCAAGTATCATAGTCAGTATCGAAGAAGGTGCTTTAACTACAGAACTTAGGGATAGAGGTGAATTGATCTATAAAATATCAGAGCCGATTCCTGAAGACCTACAGCTACTAGAAGATTCAAAATTTAGGACTGTTGTTTATTATCTAAATAGATCTGCTAAAGCTACGTTTACTCGTCGAATGGGGATTAGTTCTAAAGCTTTCGGTTCATTATTTTTGTTCAAAAATGGATTTCAGGTTTTTCCTGTAGGTGAGGAGGGTAATGATTATTGGGGATTTGACCATCGAAGAGCTCAAGGGCATAGCCGGTTTCTTGGAAATCGAGATATGATGGGGCGCGTTGATGTGTCTGGGGGCGATGATAAGTTCCGTGAGTCATCAAGTCGGGACAAGGGGCTTATTGATACTATTGCTTCCAGTGCCTTATCGAGAGTTGTTTTTAATATCATCAAGCGTTTTGAAAGGTATGTAGTAGGTGTCACCTGGCAAGATAAACTAGATAAAGATATTGAGGATACAGAGCGGTTATATCTCGATCATAACAGAGCACGTATTATTGATTTAATCTCGGCTTTATCTGATTCTAAAAATGTCAAAATTCTAGACTATAACAAAGATCTTGTTTCAGTTTTAGGGCGAAAAAGTGAACGCTATGAGGAAACATTGGCTCCTCTTAGGGCGCTAGTTGCAAAAATAGACGATCCAACATTAAGTAGGAAAATTGATGCCGCTGAAATAGTTGTCAAAAAGGCTAGGGAACAACAAATAGAGTCTGAGAAGTATGCTGAAAGAGAGGCTAAAGCTCGTGAACAAGCCGAAATTATGGCTAGGCAGGCTCAAGAAGCTGAAGCTACTGCTACTGAAGCCTACGAAGAAGAGAAGAAAAGAAATCTGTTTCTGACTAGAGGTGAATTCTTAGATAAGGATTTATTAGAAAGTTTTCTTCATCAGATTGATCTGTATGCAAGTGATCAGAAAATGGCTATTGAAAACCATTATAAAAGTTTGTTGAGATCTAAATCGGAAACGGTTTCTAAAGCAAAAACTTTAGATCTAGTGTCATCCTTGCGACAGGGAATTGACAAGATATCAACGGCTTCTCGTTACGCTACGTTGGCAAATTTCAGATTAGAGTCTGGAAAGGTTACATCTGATGTTCCAGATTTCATTGAGGAATATTTAGCGAAAATAGCGCCTTTGTATAATGGAGAGATACAAATTCAGGCGATCAGAGAAACAGGTGATCTGGAAATGACCTTTTCACCCATTGAGTTTTCGATGGTATTAGATAATTTCATTAGTAATTCCAGAAAAGCAAAAGCTACAAAAATTGTTTTCTCTGTAGGCGTTAAAAGTAAGATATTAGTCCTCACTATATCTGATGACGGAAAAGGAATTGATAAGAAAATAGTAAATCCAGAGAAAAATATTTTTGAGAAAGGATTTACTCGAACAAAGGGTTCAGGATTAGGCCTGCATTTCTGTAAAGAAATGATAGAGCGGATGGGTGGTTCGCTTGAACTTTCCCAAAATCAACAGCAAAGAGGATTTGAATTAATAGTTAAAATAGCAGGATGAAAATAGAATATAAGATTTTATGGTTTGAAGACCAATTCGAGGATATTACAGCAACAGTTGAAGCTGTAGAGAACCTCTTGGATGACTTTGGTTTTAAAGCTGATATTGAAAAGGTTGAAGTTGTTACACCTGGTGTCGTATCTGAGCTTTCGGAGAAGCTTTCTGGATACAATCCTTACGATTTAATTTTATTTGACTATCAGTTAGGTAAAGATGGGAGAGCAGACGGTATGGATGTAGCTATATCATTAAGGCAGCATCTATACTCTGATATGATTTTTTACAGCGCAAGCCCTAGAAGCGAGCTAAGAAAACTTCTGTATGATCAAAATGTTGAAGGGGTGTTTACTGCGGGGCGATATACTTTTTCAGAGGATGTAGACCCAATTATCGAAGATCAAATTAAACGTATCTCAGACGTTAATATGATGCGTGGGATTGTAATGGATGAGGTTAGTCGATTTGATCGGCTGTTGAGAGAACTTTGTTTGAAATATTTAGAAAAAGATGAAAAATACAGAGATTTAGGTGAAATTAAACTGAGACGACGATTTGAAAAACAAGCAAAAAAACTACTTAAAAAGTCAACGACAATCGATTGTCCTATTGAACAGTATTCTAATGTTCAGAAAACTAATTTTGACTTAGTGAGGAGAGGTCTTTCTGATTTTCTGAAATTGGACGGTGAAAAGGAACTTAGTTCTGCACTTAGCGAGGAAGGCATGTTAAATGAACTACAAAATCTTCGTAATCGTTTAGCTCACATTGAGGGCAATCTTGATACTGCTGGAGTAATGACTCTTGTAGACAACGAGAGTGAGAGTTTTGATTTTGGGCGTTTTATTCAGATAAGAAAGAACTTAAGGGAAGCTAGTGCCCTTATAAATGAAAAATTAAATATGGTAGGTGTGGTATAGAGCTGTGTAGGTGAATAAAGAGAATACGTTTCGCCCGACCTCTTTAGTCACGGTAAGTCGACTTCTGTGAAGATTTGCTGTATTGCTAATGCCCGTGAATGTTTGCATGAGCCGCTAAAAACTCTACGCTGGGCTTAAACCCAGAAGGCGTAATGATTTTACGCCCTTCAAATTGTTTAAGCCATGAATAAGCATCGCTAGTGTCTTTCTTTTCAGATTCAAGAAAGAGTTCGGAAAAATGAATGTGGTAGTCTGGATCGATCCACATTAAGCCGTCTTCGAATAATTTATCGTGGAGTCTATTCAGACAGAGTCCATTGAGTGGGTTGAGCCTATTCTGAGGGTCTTTGGACCAAGGGATGATGTGCCCTGCGATTAGAAGTCCTGGTGTATTTAAACCGGTTATACAACATTTATAATTATAGGCAGACAGGATTCGATTTCGAAAAATATTTTGATTCACACGTGTCTTTACTACACGTGTTCTGTCTGTGCCATCTACAGGAAGCTGGTCTGTTTCAATCGCGTTAATTTTTTCTACAGTTGAGTTCAACCATTTTGCTTTTACCTGTTCACTTTCATATGCAAGGTCTTCGGGATTACGAATGAAATCTTCCCAAACCTCTTGTTCTCCTTTGGCTCCATTTTTCAGTCCAGATATGCCACGTTTTTGAAGTGCAGGATCTAATCGGCCAAAATTACCAAGTTTCATACCTACTGAGCTTGGCGTTCTCCCAATTAAATTAGCGAGTCCGATAATTTTTTGGTTCCCTTTGTGCATTTTCCCAAAAGGAATTTGCCAGTAAAGGTTGAGGGCAAGAATGTGTTCTTCACGAGACCATAAGGATTTAGCCATGAAGTGATAGTAACAAACGAAAATCTTAAATCCAGTATATGATGCTCATAGTCCGTTGACAGGTTTCATAAAATTGAGGGATGGATAATAAATATGTGAATCTCAGGATTAAGAAAATCGATACTTCATTTTTGATGGTGGCGTTAGAAGAAAGACTTGAGGTTTGGGAGAATACTCTAATCTACGAGCGTTCGGGGGAATCTAAAGGAGAGACTGAGGAGTGTAGCTCCGAGTATGAGGCGGAGCAAATGGTATTCCTTTGGAAAGAATTCATCGCGGATATAGCGAAGCAGTTAGAAGGTGAGGGTTTGAATCAATTTAGCGTTCTCGATACCGAGTATTTGGATTTTGCAAATCGGAGCGTGGATATCATGGAGATCATAATTCGTGGAAGTAAGCAGATGATCTACGTGTTCAATGATAAAGGTTACTACAAGGTGTTTGTTTCTCTGTGGCATCTGCTTTGCTATTTTAAGTGGGAGGAAAAGCCTGTAGCTGAATTTGATATTGAACGTGAGTTAGATCGCTTTCTTGCGCACTGGGACGGCTCTTATGTGAGGAGTAAATGAACATCTAATACTAGTGATTAGAAACCAGTAGCTGCACCGAGGTAGCTGCTATTCATTGAACCCTCATATCCGAGGGATCAAAACCACAAGATAAGCTCAAATATAGATTCATCAGAATCAACACTGCCTGCTAATACACACCTACCATCTACCGATGATGGCGGAGAGGCTTAGTTCTGAGGTTTCTCGGGGTTTGAGCAGGTGTTTGCCGACGTTAGCTTGGGGGAAATTGGCGATGAGAAAGGGGGAGTGGGTAAATTGCCCGGTGGTGGCACTGATGGTGCCAGTTCTGGTATAGCCTCCGTAGGGGTCTATGTAGCTTATTTTAAACGATTGAGCATTTTTGGGGATGCTTTTGGGAATTTCGCTGACGACGACAAAGTGGGCGCGGATAGGCCACCAGGAGTGCTGTCCTACGGCTTTACTATAGCGGTAGGCGTAGCGGCGGATGCTTATGATAGGTGGGAGGCCTTTAGTGAGAGATTTCACCATACGCTGGTGGGTGCGCTGGAGGAGTTTGGTTTTAGTTTCGCTGGGTTTAGTGGTGAGGGTTTCGTTTTTGATTTTGGGAAGAAATGAGGAGGTGCGCATTTCATTAGCCATATCTGTGAGGTCTAGGAGGTTGATTCCTTGTTTAACATTCCAGCGGTGGACTCCCTTGATGTGTTTAGAGGGTTTGTTTCCCCAGTTTTTGATAACGGAGTTGATACGGCTACGGCTATCTGTGCCGGCTACTGCGTTATAGGACTTTTGCCATTTTGTATTTCCGTATTGAAAGGCATTTAGGAGAGATGCTGGGCCGCAGGAGTTACCGTGTGCGCGGCGTTGGTTTATAGGTGAGGCACTTTTATTGGGTGCTGTTAGTAATTCCTGCGCTATGAGTGTAGCGGGTGCTACCGATAATACGGTGATTGTGCTGAGGAGATACTTTAGTATGACGTGCATGGCGTGAGGAGATGAGGAGGGTGGGCTATAGATGGCTATTTATAGACTACTACATTTACAGATAACTAGGTGCTATGGGTCTGGGGGCGGATGTGTAAATACTATGAGTATTTAGGCTTTTTAAAAAATGAGATTATGTGCTTCGCATTGCGCTTGTGTCTGAAGTCGTGTAGGAGTGTGTCTCGCGTGTTACTTAGCTAGCTGATTGTTAGTTCTGTATGCGTATGCTAGTTTTAGCAAAATTCTGATAAATCAAAATGGAACATAAAATGCAGATGAATACCAGTGCCGAGGAGTTTAAGGTCTGTAATGGTGTCCTTAATGATGAGTGCTTAGATAAGTTATGGATGAGTGTAAAGATGGCGGCTGAAGAGGTTATCGTAAATGAGCCACAGCTTAGACATTTACTTGAGGATGTGGTAACCAGCCGTAATGGGCTGGCGGAGAGCTTAGCTGCACGCTTGTCTAGAAAGCTGGCGGGAGAAGATATGCAGCGTAATGAGCTAGAGCCATTACTGCTGGAGACATTGACAAAAAATGGCAAACTGGTGCGCAGTGCGGCTAGGGATATGCAGGCTATTGTGGACCGTGACCCTGCGTGTAAGTCGGCTCTTGAGCCGTTATTATTTTATAAAGGCTTTTTAGCGCTGACGGCTTATCGTGTGGCACACCATATGTGGGTCAGTGATCGTAGGGTTTTGGCTTTGTATTTTCAGAGTATCAGCAGTGAGATCTTTGCCGTAGATATCCATCCTGCCGCACGGATAGGCTGTGGTATTTTATTAGATCACGCTACGTCACTGGTGATCGGTGAGACGTCTATCGTGGAGGATAATGTGTCGATCCTCCACGAGGTGACGCTAGGTGGTACAGGGAAGGAGGCAGGAAACCGTCACCCAGTGGTGCGCTCCGGCGTGTTACTAGGTGCAGGGGCTAAAATTCTAGGCCGCGTAACTATAGGTGAGTGCGCTAAGGTGGGGGCAGGGAGTGTGGTGCTAGAGGATGTGATGGCACATACTACAGTGGCTGGTGTGCCTGCTGTGGTGATGGGCCAGAGTGGTGAGGAGAATCCAGCGTTAGGGATGAATCAGACACTCTGTGATGGCTGGCAGATATAGCCGGCTAGTCTTCTACAATGGCACTGATGCGGCCTTTTTCAAAGTCATAGGGCGTCATCTCAAGGGTGACTTTAACACCTGCTGCTAGTGACTCGTGCAGGTGCTCCATAGCTTTGGCTACATGGCCGATTATTTTTTTCCCGTTAGGGAGCGCAACGAAGTAGATGTTAGCTTTTGGAGATTCGAGGATAGTTCCTGTGGTGACAACGGGTGGATCAAACATGGTATTATGGTGTGAGGTGTGGTGAAATATTAGCCAATATCCTTCCACTTAATGAGGGATGCTAGTGGGGCAATGCCATCGTGATGCCAGAAGAGATCTGGCTGCTGACTGCTGCCTAGTGGGCATATGCGGTGTGCTGGAAGGTGGCTAAAAGATTCTGCAGCTACTGTAGAAAATGGGTGTAGCGCGATGGTGGAGAGATACTGAGATTCGGGGCCTAGGCTAGCTGTAGTAATTTTAGCAGGGAGGGGCTTCACGTAGATGCAGCGATTTAGGCAGGAGAGTTTTAGGGTGGAATCAGGCTCTAGGATAACTGTCCAGTGTAGATTTCCTTCACTCTGCCAGAGGTGGGTGAGGGGATCGTTGGCAGCTATAAACTGTGTGGTCTGCCTGAGATTCTGTATGGCTCCAGCCTCAGAGAGGGAGAGTGGCTGTGGTGGATCCTCTCGGCAGTAGTTATCCATTTCCTGTGCTAGTATTTCTCCAAAGTGAAGGGTGTCTCCCTGAACATAAATGGCATGAGGGGAGAGGCAGCCGCGCTGATTATGTAATGAACAGTCTTTGGCGGCTAGGCGGGCGGCATTATAAAAATCCTCGGTAACTATGCCTATGGAAACTTTATGACCATGAGGGATAAATCTTTGTTGAGGTAGTAGCCGGCTGTGGATATCTGCGATGGTGGTATCTGAGCCTGTGGCGATGACGACGTCTGCTGGATGCAGTATGTCATCTGTGAGCTCACTGTGACAGTTTACTAATCTGGAGAGCTCCGCCGGGAGTGTGAGTATCCATTTTTCAAAATCAGGCAGACCGAGGGATGGTAGTTTAATCGTATTATTAGAGCCGATCACTAATCCGCGGAGGAGACTTTGGAGTGCTGCGTGTGGAGTGTTCCCGCTTACAATGTGGAGAATGGAAGATGGGGCAAAAGCTTTACTGCTGAGGTTACCATGTGGGTGAAATATATCTAAGGCATCAGCATGACCTAGCTCAGCTGATACCCAGTCTGTTAGCTCTGTCTCGCTGATTTCACCTAATAGCTCTCTGGTAATCCTGTGCCGGCAGGCTTCACCAAGGAGTTGGATTCTTTCCTGAGTAGTTGTCATTTTTTTATCCAAGGGCTTGGTCAGCAGATCTAGAACAACCGCGTGGGAGTGCTGTGGGATCACGCCCCAGCAGTGTGAAGGAATTATCTTCTCCTGCAATGGCTATATCTTGTGTTTGTATAGCAGATACAGAGTAGAGGTTCGCGAGGTCATAGATGGCTAGATGGCCAGACTCGCCAGCGGCAGCATCTGTGCCTGTGCGAGGGTCTATAACCCGTGTGCGTGTCCAGGAATGGGCTGTATGTGGCTGGTTAAGTCCTCGTGTATAAAACTGACTACTAAGCTCGGTCATGGAGTATTCATTGATCACGCAGTCTGGCTTCAGGCCAAGTTTTTCACTAAAGAGTGCGTAGAGTTCAGCTTTCTCAAGCTGTCTCTTAGTACCTTTATAACCACCCGTTTCCATGGCAAAGCTACCAGAGGGCAGGGGTATAGAGATTGAGTCAAAGAGATGGAGGAAAGTAATGGCCGTTCCGAGTATAGCGACTGGTGAGGTGAGCTCAGCGAGTGGCTCTATTTTATCTAGATCTAATGTGCCGTCTTCTGAGATAGCCCATATGATCTGAGCTTCTGCGTAGTGCTCTGCTAGAACGCCCATCATGTAACTGAGAGATGAGTGGGGGGCGTGCTCAGGATGAGGGGTGAGAAAGACTAGAGTAGTGGGTTGTGCCAGTGAGAGCCTCTGCCATGAACTTAGGATGGCCTGCTTATAAAGCTCAAGGGAGGGGAAGTGATGTTGCCCGCGTATCTCTCCCGTAGTTCCTGAGGTGTGAAATGTGCGTAGAGTAGATGCAGGGCTATGAGTAATTAGTGGATGGCTAATTACCTTAAAAGCGTCTGTGCTAACTCTTGGGATTTCATGCCAGTGATTGATATTTTCTGGGTTACGTCCATGGGTAATGCAGTAGTTCTGGTATGGGATGTTGTGCGTAAACTGGAACTTAAATACCTCTATAGCTAGGATTTCAAAATTAGTATCTATTGCTTCGGGTGTGCGCAGCATACGTATTAAATTACGTAGTAATGGCTGTGGTATCTGGGGAGCTTCTGGTGAGGGTGACATTGGAGAAAAGCAGTAGAGCGTGGATTATTCTGAAATTCGCTGTGACTATCAAGGCTAGATTCAGACTCAAATATTACGTTGAGAGGCTTGTCATCAATTGAATTTATGATATTGCCGCTTTGCAAATTATATTTCGTGGTAATTTTTCAAGCCACGTCTTCTAAACAATAAATACCCAAACACAATGATACAAACAATGCATCTACTCGCAGCTGACCTGTCTTTTGGTCAAAAGATGAAAGAGTTCTTTGCTACCGCTCAAGACGGTATCAACACTCTAGGCCCTCTTGGGGCATTCATCCTCGCCATTCTGGTATTCATCGTTGGCCGTATGGTCGCCGGTGTAATTCGTAACTTGGTAATCAAAGGCCTCAGTAAAACAGATATTGATAATAAACTTGCTGCCATGGTCGGTCACGAGAGTGGCGCTGAGAAAGGTATCGGTACATTCGTATACTACCTTCTACTTCTCTTTGTAGTTATTATTGCATTGGGTGTAGCTAAGCTTGATAAAGTAAGCGGTCCTCTTCAGGAAATGCTTAGCCAATTCTTGAACTTCATTCCTAATGTTCTTGGCGCAGCTTTACTTCTTTTCTGTGTTCTTATCATCGCTAAAGTGATTAAGAACCTTACAGGAGGAATTCTTGATGGTGCTAAGCTGGACGAGCGTCTAGGCTCTAAGCCTGGCCAAAAGCCAGTATCTAATGCTCTTGTTACAGCACTTTATTGCTTCATCGTTCTTCTCTTCATGCCTGCTGTTCTTGAGCTTCTCAAGATCGAGAGTGTATCTAAGCCTGTTGGTGACGTTGTTGAGCAAATCCTTGCCGCAGTGCCAAATATCATCATCGCTAGTGTTCTTGTAGCTGTAGGTATCATGATCGGTCAAATCGCTCGCAAACTTGTTTCTAACCTCCTTGAGGCAGCTGGTGCAAATGCATGGCCTGCTAAACTTGGTTTAGACGTACCACAAGAGGGCAGCCGTTCACTTAGCGAAGTTGTAGGTCTTGTAGTTATGATCAGCATTGCTGTGCTCATGATCAGCTCTGCTATTAACGAATTAAACATCGGACTTCTTTCCGGTGCTTCTGAAGGTTTTGTTGATGGATACTTCAACGTGCTCATAGCTATAATCATCTTCGGTGCAGGTGTGCTTCTTTCTAAGTTTGCTTACACAAACCTTGAAGATAAGAACATGCTCCTTGCTAATGTTGCTCGTATTGCAATTCTTGTGCTCACTACCGTGGTAGCGCTAAATCGCTCACAGATCGCTCCTGATCTTACTGGTCTTCCATTCCAGTTTGCTATCTACGCACTTGCTACAGCATTTGGTATCGGTGGCGCTATCGCTATCGGTCTAGGCGGCAAAGATTTTGTTGCTCGCTGGCTCGAACGCAAAGGTTAATCAACCTATTTAATTATCAAGGCGGGGTGCTTCCTA
Organism: Akkermansiaceae bacterium; assembly: GCA_023301765.1. Taxonomy (GTDB): domain Bacteria; phylum Verrucomicrobiota; class Verrucomicrobiia; order Verrucomicrobiales; family Akkermansiaceae; genus Oceaniferula. The sequence continues at coordinate 16,210 of JALZUC010000022.1, forward strand.
ATGTGGGGCATCTCGCCTTCTTTTTTACCCCCAATAGTGGTTTATAGACTTTATCCCTTTTGCTAGGCTTTAATGATAAAAATAAATATTAGCTGAAGTCTTAAATGTTAGTAGAAGGTTACGGCCTGAGCTTGACTTACTTAATCTAGCGGAGACACTGTCATCTATAATTTATTCCTACTTACCCAAACATCTTAACTTAAATAGTAATTCATGAAGGACTTATCTAAAATCATCTTACCACTGGGTTGTGTAGCACTCATTGGTGCATGTGCCCCATACCCTCCACGCCCAGCTCAGCAGCTAACGCAGCAGGCACAACAAGCACAGCAGGCAGCTTCGGCACAGTCTACTCCTCAGGAGACAGCGGCAGATCTAAAACAGCGTAAGATCGAAGAGTCACGCCAACGTCTCGCACGTGAGGAGGCAAACCGCCGTGAGCAAGCAAGAAAGGCAGCAGCAGCTTCTAGGCCGGTGACTCCACCTGCTCCGACAAGACCAAATTATCCTTCGGCTACCGCGGTGCCAGGAAAGCCAGGCTTTGTATTTAACCCTTATACACAAAATATTGTTGATGTTAGAGGTATTGGTGTAGGTAAGCTCGTTAGAGACCCTGAGGATGGTAATACTACGCACAAGTTTCGCGTCCCGTAGGTCTTGGCTTTGCGGAAGCTCATTGTGAGATTCCGATATAAAACTTTCAACAAGAACCGATGCTGTATTTTCAATGCGTCGGTTCTTGCATTTATTGCCACAGATGGCAGTGATGAGCGCGCATGAAAAAGATTGCTGTTCTTGGTAGTGGATTGCTTGGCGGCTCGATCGCTCTGGCTGTTCAGAAGCGTATGGCAGATACTGCGGTTACCCTGTGGGGGCGCCGTGATGAGGCTATCAGGGAGGCGCAGCAGCGAGGTATTAATGGTGCCACTACCGATATAGCGCAAGCTGTAGAAGGAGCTCAGCTCATCATTCTGGCATCACCAGTAGGGGCGATGTTACAGATTTTAGAATCTGCATCACTGGTAACTTCCTTAGCTGGCGTTATCATAACAGATGTGGGAAGTGTAAAACTTACTCCGCGTAATACACTGGGTGACGTAGTCGAAAAGTCAGGTGCGCTGTATATCGGCAGTCACCCTATGGCTGGCTCTGAGCAGACTGGTGTAGGCGCTGCATGTGAGAATTTATTTGTAGATGCCGCCTGCGTGATGACTAATGATTTTAACCACCCAGAATCGGATGTTGTGGAGTTACGTCAATTTTGGGAACAGCTAGGCTGCCGGTGTTACCTTACTACATCTGAAGATCATGATAGTGCAATGGCTCGGATTAGTCACTTACCCCACATGTTAGCTTCAGTGGGTGCTTTAGTAGGATTAAAGCATCCTGATGATGCTGTGTTTGCTGGTAATGGTATGCGTGATACTACAAGAGTAGCATCAGGCCACCCCGGTATGTGGGCGGAAATTCTGCTGCGCAATAAAAAGGCACTCAAAGAACCCATCGAAGAGACCATCACTCACTTGCGTGAAATGCTTGCTATGCTGGAAAATTCAAGCGAAGAAGATCTTATCAAAATACTTAACGATGCTAAGGTGTTACGAGATAATCTAACATAAGCATCAAATGTAGCCTCATGATAATTCATATAAAGGCCTCAATGTTAAAATAAATTACCCTTTAAAAATCTAAGATAATGTCAACCATTAAGATAAAGCCGATACAAAAAATTTGGGCGGAATTCGAAGTCCCCGGAGATAAAAGCATCTCGCACCGGGCGGCTATACTAGCGGGGCTCTCTAATGGTGCCTGCCAGATTGATAACTATCTTCCCAGTGAAGACTGTATCTGTACGCTAAATGCTATGGCGAGTCTTGGTGTAGAATATGAAGTTCTAGATTCGCTAGAAGGTTATGGCCCTACCTCATTAATTATCAGAGGTAAAAACATGCAACTTACCCAGCCAGTAGATGAAGTAGACTGTGGAAACTCTGGAACAGGTATGCGCCTCCTAGCTGGGCTACTAGCTGCACAGCCTTTTGAGTCTATCCTTACTGGTGATAGCTCACTCTGCTCACGGCCAATGGGGAGGATTACCACGCCACTTGAGCAGATGGGAGCTTCTATTAATACTGAGGGGGAAAAGCCTGGCTGTGCGCCACTGCGCATCAAAGGTGGAGAGCTGAAGCAGATTACCTATGAGATGCCCGTGGCTAGTGCACAGGTAAAGAGTGCTATCCTTCTGGCAGGGCTCTTTACAGAAGGTGAGACTACTGTAGTTCAACCGAACGAAACGCGTGATCACACGGAGCGTATGTTCGCATTTTTTAAGATTCGTTCACAGCGTGAGGGGAATCATATTTCCGTTTATGGCGGGCAGACTCCTGAATCCCGTGATTTCCGTATTCCTGGTGATATTTCTTCTGCGGCATTCTGGATAGTGGCAGCGGCAAGTATGCCTGGCGCACACCTTCAAATTAAGAATGTAGGCCTGAATGCAACTCGAACAGCACTGCTTGACGTGCTCATCCGCATGGGCGCAAAGATCGAAACTGAAGTGCTTTCTGAGGAACATGGTGAACCATACGGAGATATCAAGGTTACCGGGCAGGCATTACGTGGAACAGAAGTTCAAGCGGAAGAAATACCAAACCTTATCGATGAAATCCCTATCCTCGCTGTAGCTGGTGCTTTAGCCGAAGGAAGAACCGTTATCCGCAATGCTAAGGAACTACGGGTAAAAGAGAGCGATCGTATCGCTACCGTTGTCCATAATCTACTAGCCATGGGTGCAGTAGTTGAGGAATTCGAAGACGGTATGGAAATCACAGGAGGGAGCGCACTTCATGCTGCGAATCTAGACAGCTACGGTGATCACCGTATCGCCATGGCTTTTGCCATCGCAGGACTCTTTGCGGATGGTGAGACGATTATTAATAATACCGATTGTATAAATACATCTTATCCTGGCTTTGTAGATCACCTTGCCGCAATTAAAGCTGGCAAATCACCGGCCTAATTTTCAACTTTGATTAACTATCTTATCTATGTCTAATTCTCCATACGTTGCCGTTGCTATTGACGGCCCAGCCGCCTCTGGAAAAAGCACTGTAGCACGCCGCCTAGCACAGCGGTTAGGCCTTATTATGATTAACAGCGGTGCCATGTATCGTGCGATTGCTTGGTCTACATTAGAGCGGGGGATCGATGCCTCTGACAGTGCAGCTGTAATTGCCATGTTAGATCTTATAGAAATTACCTGTGGCGTGGAGAATGCTACATCAACTATCCTCATAAATGGAGTAGATGCAGGAGATGCACTACGGGAGGATGCGGTGAACTCCCGTGTTTCAGCGGTAGCTGCTATTCCTGAAGTTCGTCACCTCCTTGTAGATAAACAACGTGAGTATCTTAAAATAGGTAGTCTTGTCATGGAAGGGCGTGATATAGGCTCTGTAGTCTTCCCTGACACCCCTTATAAAATTTATATAGACGCCTCTGAGGAAGTTCGTCTAGCTCGACGTTCTGCTGAAGGGCTTACAGACGAGGTAAGTAAACGTGACGAGGATGACAGTAAGAGAAAAACATCACCTCTGATCGTGGCTGATGGCGCTACTGTAATTGATAGTTCAGAGATGGGTATCGATGATGTTGTAGAGGCCGCTTTACAGACTTTGTTGAATCAGGGGATGATTATTAACTAACTTATAATAAAAGAAATGAAGACAGTTTATTGGTTTTTTCAGAGTTTATGGCAAAAATGTTTTATCGCATTTTTCTCGTATAGAGTGATTGGGAAAGAAAAACTCATTACAGATGGCTCCGTACTTGTAGCCTCAAATCACGAGAGCTATCTGGACCCTCCATTAGTAGGTATAGCTTATGATAAAGCAGTCTACTACCTTGCGCGTAAAACCCTTTTCCGTGGTTTTGGTGCCTGGCTTTACCCTAGGCTTAATTCTATCCCTGTAGACCAAGAGCGTCCAGATATGACGAGTTTGAAAACTATTATCAAACTACTCAAAAATGGTGAACAAGTTGTTATTTTCCCAGAAGGCGCAAGAACCCTCACCGGCGAGCTTCAGAAGGCGCAGCCTGGCACTGGGCTTATAGTGGCCAAAAGTAAAACAGTGGTACAGCCAGTTCGTATTTTTGGCGCACGTGAGGCTTTACCTCGAGGTTCCAATAAAATGAAGTTTTGCCCCATTACCCTCGTCGTAGGTGATCCGATAACATTTTCAGAGGAAGAGCTAAATGCTAAAGGTCGAGACGAATACCAGCAAATTTCAGATAGAATTATGTCTGAGATTGCAAAGCTCAAAATGGAATAAGCCCATAGAGGTGGATATAACTTTTACTGTTTAAGTAATTTTCAGGTTAATTGATTAAAATCAACTGCCACTTTGTTAAACTAGTAGTTAGATTCCCACTCCTATCTGTGGCCATTGGCAAAGTACGTTAATTAGGCTTGTATCATGTAAATAGTGTAATCGAGCTTTATGGTGCTCAGGGCTGCCATTATTTGCGCAGATTACACCAAGGCTCTTCATCAAAGACGTCTACGAGTTCGTAGCCCTCTGTCCCCACACATGGCCCAAGGGTAACCATAAGGTGGGCTGGCACATCACCTATATTAAATGTGGCGTGCACTTGATCTTTTCCCACAAAGACAGCGTCACCTGGGCCAAGGATTTTTTTTTCATCACCTATCCACTGCTCGATGCTACCTGATATACAGGCGATGACCTCTTCTTGATCTGGGTGTTTATGAAAATCATGTCCCTTTCCAGGGAACAGTTCAATATCGATTACTGTGAGGTGCTCACTGCCTGTAGCAGGTGGGCGGCTTAACCAAGTAAGCTTTCCCCAGTCGAGTTCATCAGTGGGCGTGATAGATTTTAGAATGAATTTGCTCATAATTTATAAAACGAGTGCTGTGTGGATACTACATAGTTAATAATGCAGCTCAACCTCACGTAGGGAAGCAGATAAACTATGAAAACTCTTAAACTCATGAAAACCCACGCTACACTGTAAGGTGGAGAGTAACACGGCAACATAGAAAAATGGCGGAGAGGGAAGGAATTGAACCAACCAGAGACCATAACAGCCTCTCAACGGTTTTGAAGACCGCGGCGACCACCAGGCACGCTTCACTCTCCTATGAATAATAAATATTGTGGATGCAAGCTACTCAGGTGAGACCACTTGTCAATGGATGAACGAATATTCCTGCTAGTTTTGACTAATGCAGTAGGCACTACTGAAAGTGTGCGGCTGATATCGAGTATGGGCAAAAATAAAGTAGCCCTACCAGGACTCGAACCTGGAAATACGGAATCAAAATCCGGTGTGTTACCAATTACACTATAGGGCTTTTTCGCTGATGCGGTCACGAGGCGAACTACAAGCTGGTAGGCGTATGTAAAATACTAACTCGTGACGGCGGAGTCTCTACGCTACGCAATTATTCTTTGCAATAGCGAAATTAATAAAAAATGATATTTTGAGTATTTCCCTGAGCCGTATAATACTCAACCTACTTATTATCAATACAGTAGTTGGTTACCGGTGTTTTTATTTAGATATGCTTACTATCGATAAGAAGAAAGGCGTGACAAGGGTGAGGGTGTTCTCTATGTATAGCGCGGCTCAGGTATCTCTCTACTTCACCATAGGTGACAAATGAGAATTATATGGCCCATTTAATTTCTACTATTCATCATGATTTTTAAAACACCTCTCATGTTTGTCCTTTGTTCTGCAACAACGGTTCTTATCGCTTGTTCAGCGAAAGATAAGGAACCAAAGAAAACGGTGGTAGAACCCGTCACAAAAACAACTACGCAGAATAGCCCAAGCTACAGCACACCTACTCTGCGTGCCCCTGCGTTAAAAAACCCTGATGTAAATCTACCCGTCACTGGAGCTAGAGCCTCTGGGCTGACTTATTCACGTGTGCGCACGAATTTACCATACATCGCCATGACTTACGATGATGGCCCTCATCCGCAGAATACTCCACGGCTGCTAGATATACTTCGTAAGCGTAATATTAAGGCTACTTTCTATGTAATTGGGCGTAGTGTAAATCTTTACCCACAGTTGACGCGCAGAATAGTAGCGGAGGGACATGAGATTGGTAATCATACATGGACGCACCCTAATCTTAAGACACTCAGTAATGCTGATGTTCGTAAGGAGCTCAACAGCACGCGTGACATCATAGTCTCCACATGTGGAGTAAAACCTCGCACGATGCGGCCGCCATACGGAGCTTTACGCCAGGACCAACGTGCGTGGATTTATAAGGAGTATGGTTACCCTACAATTCTATGGAGTGTAGACCCAGAGGACTGGAAGCGCCCGGGTGTATCTGTAGTTACCTCACGCATAGTAAATAATACCCGTAACGGTGGTATCGTTCTAGCTCATGACCTCCACAAGCCTACCATCGATGCTATGCCAGGGACCCTTGACGGCTTATTAAGAAAAGGTTTTAAATTTGTAACGATCTCACAGCTTCTTGCACTCAGCCCATCTACAGCTGCTACAAACCCATAGGATTAGTAGCGAACTTAATATCAGCAACAGCTAGTTTGACTTGATTTAGGTATATCTAATTGAATTCTATGTTCGGCGAAGAGTATTTCAAAACACGCAAGCGTCTTACCAGCGTAGTTTTGCGCGTTCTTGAATTAGCGGACAAAACTGGGGCAGATAAGACGCCTCTGCTCGAAAATGATATTACCAATGGCCTGAGTAATCCTTTTTTGTTTGTGCTCTGTGGTGAGGTTAATGCCGGTAAATCGACATTACTTAACGGCCTCTTTGGTGAAGTATTCTGCAAAACCAATGTTTTACCAGAGACGGATCGCGTGCATTGGTACCGGTATAACGAAAAGAACTACAATAAGGAAATAACCCCTATCCTAGAGGAGCGTTATCGGCCTATCGAATTTCTGATGGATTTTAACCTCGTGGATACACCGGGGACTAACTCTGTAGTTGAAGGGCATGAGAAAATAACAGCTCGTTTTCTTCCTGTTTCAGACCTCATTATGTGGGTGTTTCCTGCGAGTAATCCATGGGGAGCGTCGACTTGGGATTTTATTCAGAATCAGAATGAAGAGATGCTTAGTAAGTCTATCTTCATCGTCCAGCAGGCTGATCTTCGCGATGAGGAGGATCTTGACGTCATTCTGCGGCACATAGCTGACCTTGCAAATAAGCGTATAGGTATGGTGCCACCTATTTTTCCTGTTTCAGCAAAATTAGCACTACACGCAAAAACTGAAACTCCGTTTGATGAAGCTCTTTGGCAAATCAGTGGATATCCAGCACTTGAGAAGCATATTTCTGGTGTTGTGACAGATTCTCCATTCCGGCATAAGACGTTAGGAAATGCCCGTCATGCCGCCGCCATGGTTTTACGTAATATTGAGGGTATGGTGGAGCTACGCACTCAGCTACTCGATAAAAATGAATATTTTTTACGTGAAATAGAAGCTGAAATAGATCAAGAGCGGGAAAATAAATCAGTTGATTTTGTAGGTCGATTCACTGGCATGCGTGAGGTTTTTGTCGCCCAGAGCGAGGAAATTAAATCACTAGTCAGTAAAAAGCTCTCTGTTATACCTACGCTGAAGAGTTTTTTCTCTACTGAAAATATACCAAAGCTGATTGAGTCCTCTCTGGTGGATTCAGTTAAGCATGCTGTTGAAAACCAGGCACTCCACGATGGTGAATACTTAGAGGCGGAGTGCTACAGACACTGGGAGGGTATACGGCCACGCGTGAGAGAGAAATTAGCTATTGAGCTGGGCAGCTTTCAAGAGGCTGCATCAGGATTCAGTAATACTCGGCAGCGTTTTATCAAACGTATTGGCAGAGCGTCACGGCAGGCCGTTGTTGATCTTAAAATTCGTGTTGGCATTGATATGCAGCTTGCTGAGAGGCGTAGACAGCTCAAGAGGTGGCTCTATGGTATCCTAGTTTGCCTTATACTAGCTGGTACTTCAGGAGGTTTGAAAATCACTGTAGCACCTTATCTAGCACTTGCATTTTTGACACTGGCGGTAATTTTTGCTGCTGTATTTATCATTCTTACATTTTCTACGCGCGCGGGTATACAGACCTCGCTGAGTGAGATGCTGGGTGGTGCATGCACTCCATTTGCGGATGCCCTAGAGGATGATTACAGAGATGGTGTCAGGGATTTTTATATCGAATATGGAAGTTTGCTAAAGAGTATACGCAGTTATATCTCTGACGCGAAATTAGAACTTCAACCAAACCTCGAGCAATGGAACGGTCTTTTCCTCGAGCTTAAAGAGATAGAACAAGATTTATGAGGCGTAAAGGAAGAGAAGGTGAAGCACGTGAAAATAAGCACGTAAGAAGAAATGATTCACAATCGAGCCGTGGAAGAGCCCGTGGAGGTGGGCCAGAGCGTCCACAAGGGAAATCTAAGAGAGTGCGCCCAGAGGAAGACCTTTATGAACTCATAGCAGATGAGGAAGCGCCGCTACTTCTCATACTAGATTGCGTGCAAGACCCTCATAATTTAGGGGCAATTCTGCGTACTGCAGATGGTGCGGGTGTTACTGCTGTGGTTGCACCTAAAGATAAGTCAGCAAGTATTACCGATACCGTTCGCCGAATTTCCGTAGGTGCTTCTGAGCACGTGCCCTTCATTCAAGTAACTAATCTCGCGCGGACGATGCGTAAACTTCAGGAAGAAGGAGTGTGGCTAGTAGGTACTAGTGATGCAGGGGAAAGCACTCTTTATCAATCTAAGCTTACAGGCCCAATGGGTATCGTAATGGGCGCTGAAGGTGATGGTATGAGGCGCCTCACAGAAGATAGCTGTGATTTCCTTATTCAAATCCCAATGGCTGGAAGTGTAGCTTGCTTAAATGTAAGTGTAGCAACTGCAGTCTGCCTATATGAAGCCGTTAGACAGCGTAGTCTAAGCTAATAAAAGGCTAGGGGGCTACTCTACAATAACTGGTGTGCCATGACTGGCGTGCTCAAAGAACTTAGCCGCCATAAACTCAGGTAGCCGCACACAGCCATGTGAGGCTGCGTATCCAGGCAGGTAGCCTGTGTGCATACCAATAGCACCGTTAAAACGAAGAAAATTAGGCATAGGAGCGTGGACAAATACTTCACCTGGACCAGCACGGTGCTTGCGAGTGTCTGCATCTTTATTGATCACTTCACCCGTAGCGCGATTTTTAATCACTCCGTAGAGAGATGATGCGTGATTTTTACTTTTCTGTGTGACTTTAAAATTCCCGCGAGGTGTGCCATGTGATTCGTCACCAGATGAGATAGGGCTCATGCCCACGAGTTTACCTCCCTTATAAAAGTAAGCCTTTTGTTCTGCACGGACGATACGTATTTTAGCTGTTCCTTGCACGTCATCACCGTCCCAGTATCCTTGCGGACTATACCCAGGAGTATTACCTTGAGCTGTGGCTCCAGTGCCATAGCCGGCAAGATATTGGCTACTTCCACCCGTGGATGGAACACACTGGATAAGAGAGCTAAGTGTGAGGGCCGTGAGTGTAAATCTGAATACAGTAGAGAATTTCATAATACTTTGCTGAAGGGCTAATATACTTGTGATTATCCATTGTCTAGGTGCTGCGGTCAAGTGGCGTTCCATAGTCATCAAGAAATGTTTATGATGTAGAATATTAGTGGCTAGATCTTTCGTGCTTGTGTGAAGTAGAATCCAGCGTTACCGATCTCAGCGACTGTGTTTTCACACTAAGCTATAACAATTTAAATTTCCCCTATCATGCCTAACTACGATTACCGTTGTCAGAAATGCGATACTGTCTTTGAAGTTTTTCAAAAGATGAGTGATCAAAAGTTAGAGACTTGCCCAGATCAGTCTTGTGCTGGCCAAGTGAAGCGTCTTCTAGGCACAGGTTCCGGTGTGATCTTTAAGGGGACCGGATTTTATCAAACTGACTACCGGAGTGATTCCTATAAAAAAGGAGCGAGTAAAGATAGTGGCAACAGTAAAAAAGACTAAGAGTAGATAGTCTATGTTAGCTAGGCTTCAGCTCTGCCAGCGATTTTAACCACCTCAGATCGGCTGGGTGAAGCTGTGCTTTACTGTGAGTGGCTGGGTCTGCCATACAGTCTGCATAAACATGACTGATGGCAGATGCCGTAAATATAGTAGCTGTGGCCTCGCTGGGGGTATTCATCATGGCGGCAAAGGCTATGTTAGGATCATGATTTGTATCCGAGGTCTCCAACGATTCTTCGAGGAGTCTCAAGACTGGGTCATTCAGAATCTCAGGCGCTAGTTTGGAAATTTCTTTTTCTGCCTCATTAGTGGCTGATTTTTCTAGCGATTTTACTTTTTTATCACGTAACCAGTCAGAAACATGATTAATACCATGTTTAGAAAGTTTGCTGGTAACGGTGGGTAGGAGTGCTTTAGCCGCTATACCAATGCCTAGTATAGGGTTCGCAATGGCTATAACTCCACCGATTAGCACGAGTCCACCAGTGATTCTATCCGAATGCCTATCAATTTCCTGTGCTAGGAGGTCTAGCCGATCGGCTAGCGGAGCTGAGGTGCTGGCAGTTTTAAGTTTTAGTTCCTTGATCTGGTTTGTAGCCAGTTTCTCTATAGCTGCTGATGCAGCCTTGTCAGGCAGGTGAAATATACGCGCCTTAGGAAGGCTGTTAGCTGGGCCAACCCCATCTGGTAATACCCGCTGGGTGAAGAGGGCGTAACTGGATTCATTTAGCCGGTAGGGCACTAGAAAGTAGTGTGTCTCATCTCTATTTTTCAGGTCAACTGAAGCAATGATTTTTATGGATGTAAAAAAGGGAATGTTACCTAGCTGACCACGAAAGTGCTCTAGCCCGTCGTCGCTAATACGTTTTACCAACGAGCGGAGTTCCTTGGTGGAATGGATGACTGGGTCAACGATCTTACGCATTAATTAAAATGGTTTAGCGTAAGTATTACAGCGGTTATGCCAGCCGGGCGTCCATCTTTTTTCACCACGGGCAGGGGGGGAGTTACGCACACGGCGGTCTAGGCAGCGTTTAGATGAGGCGGCAAATTCTTTAGCAGCCGCTTGGCCGGATGCTACGTTTTGCATATCCATAAGCACCCACATAAGCCCCCAGCCTTGATCCCTGTATTGTTCGCGGGGGTTAGTGCCATCACCTTTAAAGTTAACGTAATCTACGAGTGCGTAGATGCCATTTGAGGTGGTGGCTACTTTATTGTAGTTAGCTTGAATACGGGCGCGGTGAGCCGAAGGGGCAGCTGACATGATCTTAGGTAGCGCTGCCCGTGATTTGTAAGCTATAAATTCTGTCTGAACATTGACATTAGCGGCTAACCAAGTGCGCAGTCCCTTAAGTTGAGCACCGTTAAAATCACGCTGGAAGGCGGCCTTGTTAGGCCATGGGCAATCTATGGAGTAGGCTACGGCTGGGAGCTTGTGGCCGTTCGAGGTAGCGTAGCGAACAAATTCTGGGAAGGTTTCCGTCCAGCGGCCATTAAAGCCTTTAGGATACCAGATAAAGTGTCCTATACCAATGGATGGAAATTCCTCGCCATCATTCCAGTGGGTGAGTCCGGTGACTTTACCGGCAGATTCATTTTGCCATATTTTCCTGCCGATAGCTGACTTCTGTGATGCGGTGAGTCTGATCGATGCGGGTGCTGCAGTGGCTGGTGTAGCCTTAGCCACACCTGTAGGGGCTGTGGGCTCAGCTACACTGGGTGAGCAGGCAGCCAGAGCGAAAGTAAGAGAAATAATAGTGAATGCTGGATAAACTTGCATGATAGGGCTAGAATACGCTCAATTAACCTCGTTCCAAGAATAAGTTTCTATGCCTATCATATTTAAATATCTAATTACTGCTGCCGTTATCGTATTCATCTCAGAAATCGCTAAACGTAGTGATAAAATAGGCGCGTTAATAGCGGCTTTACCGATGATTACGGTGCTTGCTATGACGTGGATGTTTTTTGAACTAAAAGGTGAAGAACAGACAGAGAAAATAGCAAATCACGCGTGGTATACTTTCTGGTACGTCATACCTACCATGCCGATGTTTTTACTCATGCCGTGGATGTTACGCCGTGGTATTCACTACGGGTGGACGCTGTTAGCTGCGTGTGTGCTAACAGCGAGCTGCTTTGTCATCACCGCGTGGGTGATGAAGCGCTTTGGCGTAGAGCTAATGTAGGAGACTACTTAGTGCTTAAACTACTGAGTAATGGTCACAGGTGTACCAACTTTAGTTTTAGCAAAAATAGTTTTTACAGCTTCCTTAGGCATACGAATGCAGCCGTTAGAGGCTGGATACCTTTTTACACTACCGCTGTAGTGCATACCGATACCGTCATCAGTAAGTCTCATCCAGTAAGGTAGCGGAGAGCCTACAAAACGGCCACCACCACTCCACTTACGGCGGTCACCACCGTAGACTACTTTATTACCTTGGTAGAATCTACCAAAGATGTTTGAGCGTTTGGTTGCTATTTTACTAGTGATCTTAAACTGACCTGATGGTGTGCGTTTACCTGCTTTGCCAGTGCAGCAAGGTAGATCTAGAGCTACTTCCTGACCTACCAGTAGCTGTGCACGTTGATCAGAGAGGTCGATTTTCACTCTAGTATTAGAGGAGTTTGCTGAACGAATCACTTCTTCATCACGGTAGACTTCATAAGTTTTTTTGTAGTCAGCTCTGTTGGTGAATTTCGTGTGTTTGCTTTTGCTAGTAGCGGTGGTGGAGCAGCTGACTGCAGCTAGGGATGTAGCAGCAAGTAGACAGAAAAGAGGTAGCTTTTTCATAGCGTTAATTAATTTTCAGGTAAGGTGTGTGGATAGTGATTATTCGACGATGGTAACTGTGGTGCCGATACGTGTTTTATCAAAAACTGTCTCTACTACTTTGTAATAGGTGCGTATACAGCCGTGAGAAGCTGGGTGGCGAGGAACATTCCCTTTATGCATACCGATGCCGTCCCATGTTAAGCGCATCCAATAAGGCATGGCGGCACCTACATATTTCCCGCCAGGAGGAACTTTATCCTTACGGGTGTCTGCATTTGATTTTACTAAGCCACCTGATGCATTGTAGATACGGCCATAGGTGTTGGAGCGTTTTTCTTTGCGATTTCTCTCTAGAACTTTAAAAGTGCCTGTAGGAGTAGGGTATTTGCTGCGGCCAGTAGCTACTGGATAGTCCATAGCGAGTTCAGAGCCGTTCATAAGGTAGCCACGTTGATCTGAAAGATCGATGCGAACGCTAGAGTTAGATGGAGTAGTTTTAGCTAGAACAGCTGCGTTTTTCCAGACCCCGTAGTTTCTTGGATAGCTCTTCTCTGCGCGAAAATGTTTATAGGTGCCTGCCTTGTGAGGATTTATATAAACGGCCTTTAGAACAGTCTTTTGCTTAGGGTTGGGCACCTTAGGGCTTGCGCAGCTCGCGAGTAGAATAGCTGCAACGGGTAGCGTATAAACGAATAGTTTCATAGTCAGATGGCGTTAAGAATTGTAGCGATTACCTAGAGGAAAAGTAATGTGTAAGCAAGCATAGTTTGCTAAGTCTAAGCTAGTCATTAGATGTTATCTTATCGTAAGTCATCGAGACACCGATAAAAGGCATCATTTAAATCAATGATCATCCTTTTATAGTCGATTTGACCGAATCGCTATTTTCTGTTGTTTTAGCCAGCATGCAGGGGATGACAGATGAATTAAGCGATGTGAATTCAAAGATTGGGGCTAAGCCATCTCGGAGGAATTGGCTTTCGTTTTGGGGCTTGCTAACTCTACAAACACAGAATGCTTTTAATGATAAGGCAGCACAGTTTCTGCTGATACCTGTGGGCGCGTGGTTGGTATTAACTGGTGCTAGTGTTCCCGGTGCAGACAAAATAGAGTATATTTTAGCGTCTGTCATCGTATTGCCGTTTATTTTATTTTCTCCTTTTGCTGGTTGGCTATCAGATCGATTTAGTAAAACTTCGGTGGTGAGAGCAGCATCTATTCTGCAGTTACTGGTGCTGGTTTGGGTATCTGTGTGTATTTATTACCAGCAGCTTTGGCTGGCAGTGCTTGGTTTCTTTATGCTCTCTGTGCAGTCGGTGATTCTGAGTCCTGCAAAAAAGGGGCTGGTTAAGGAACTAGTGGGACATGAGAAGCTGGGGTTTGCTAGTGGCTTGCTAGAGATTACCGTTATCCTTGCTATCTGTGCTGGGCAGATCATTACGGGTTTTTGGTTTACCGCTAGATTAGGCAAAACAGAGAATGGGTGGGAGGCTGCGCTTACTCCTTTGCTGATATTGACAGTGGCTTCGCTGGTAGCTCTCTGCATGTCATTGCTAATCCAAAAAACGCCGGCTCAGGGGCAGCGAAAGTTTAAGCTCTCGATTCTTACTGAGCATTTCGGCCAGCTGCGCGAATTACTCTCTGAGAGACCTCTGCGGCTATCAGCTTTTGGTGTGGCTTTTTTCTGGGGATACGCTGGTTTTCTGAATTTAGCGGCTATTGCTATTCCCAAGTATCTCACCGGTGGTGGTGGAAATTTTGCACTGGATTCAGCGGTTTTGATGTCAGCTGCTAGCTTGGGTATTATTACTGGCGGGGCTATGGCTTCGTTTATTTGCCGTAAAAAAATTGAGCTCGGGTTAGTGCCTTTGGGTGGTTTCGTGATGGTGGTGGGGTCATTAGCATTGGCACTTACACCATTAGACTCTGTGTGGCTGAGATTATGGCTTTTTGTTGCGGGTGTGGGTGGAGCATTATTCTTGGTGCCACTTAATGCTAATATTCAAGATTTATGCCCACCTGAAAAGCGTGGTAGAATATTGGCTGGTTTAGGTTTGTTAGATTGCTTGTTTGGTCTGGTAGCTGTGCTTTTACAATTAGGTCTGATGGTTATGAAGGTGAGCTTTGCCTATCAGTTTATTGGGCTATCTTTGATTTGTATTTTTGCCACGCAATACTCAGCTAGATTACTGCCACAGCATTTATTAAGCTTTCTGGTATTAAGTTTGTTTAAGGTGTTTTACGGAGTGCGCGGCATGAATGCAGAACGCATCCCTCCTGAGGGTGGGGTACTTCTAACCTCTAATCATGTTAGCTATATGGATGCATTTATCCTCTCAGCAGCTAGTCCGCGTAAGATACGTTTCCTTATTTTTGATGGTTATTTTAAACACCCGTTGATAGGGCAGTTTGTGCGGTTTTTTGATACGGTGCCTATTTCGAAAACTCGTGCTAAGGAGGCTTTAGAAGTAGCTGCTGAGGCTCTAGAGCAAGGGCATTTAGTATGTATCTTCCCTGAGGGCCAGTTGACACGAAGCGGTGGTATGAATGAATTTAAGCGTGGTTTTGAAATGATTGCTAAGAAGGCTAGTTGCCCAGTGCTACCAACCGCTATGGATGGTTTATGGGGGTCTATATTTTCTTTTGAGAGGGGACGTTTTATTTATAAAATCCCTTATACCATACGCTATGGCTTGACGGTAAACTTTGGTAAACTCATTCCACCTGAGCAACTGAAGGCTGGTAGTGTAAGAGCTGCGGTGAGTGCGCTACGCGTGGAGGCTTTCGCTGCGCGTAAGGTGCTAGAGAATCCTCTATCGATTCTGGATAGGGAGGTCATGCTGCTTTCTGCTAAACCAGCTATCATGGATAACTATCAGCAGTCTGTGATAGGGCTTCGGAATGAAGATCTTAAACTGCAAAAACAGCTCGTGGCAAATGCACTTCAAATGGGGGATGTTAATGCCATTATCCGTGGTGATACCGTTATGCTTGAGTGGACTGCTCTGGAGGGCTGCCGAGATATTATCGCTATTACCTTTGCACAGTATTATAATCTAAAGTTGATCTTAGTAGACTCTAGTATCAGTAAGGATGAGCTGCTACAGCTAAGTCATCAGTATGAGGTGGATAAATATATAGGTGGTAATGCTCTTGCTGCTGTCTGTGTGGAGGCTGGTAATGAGCTATCTTGTTATAATGTTTCTCCAGATGCAGTAGCAGAAAAGGGTACTTTGCCATGCCTACTTCATGAGGGGCGCGTGATCTCAATGTCTATGCCTCATCCAGTGGCGGAAACGGCTACTAAACAGCATCAGGATGGATACCGCAAGGGGACATGGGGGAGACTGTTACCAGGTTTTCAGGTGAAATCTGAAGATGGCTGTGTCAGGATATCAGGTGTAAGTATCAATGAGGATAAAGACTTAAAGATCGACGGAAAAGGTGTCGATCTGGATGGCTTTATCGTGCAGCTCTGATTTAGTGCTTACTCCAAATACGGGTATTCAGATCTAACATTTCCACCACATTGAACAAGTGGCTCATTTGATTAAGAAACGTCTGCATCTGTGTGATATCGTTTGCTGGTAACTTCATGTTGGGCTCAAACCAGTTATCCACATTAGGTATAGTGAGGTAGAGCTGAGATTTCTTTAGTGAGAGCCTAATGTTTGCACCGTATCGATTCCTTAATGTGAGTAGGCGCTCTTGCATGTCTGGTGTAAGAATGTAGCGCGCTTCTACTTGATCACTACCGTGTACTACAAAGGCTTTCTCAAACTCTGGGTTTTCTAAGCGTATGAGATTAGGGCTAAACGCCTGAATCTTTCTACCAAACCATCCAAAGGATTTCTCCGCAAAGTCAGGCCTGATCGTGAGCCAGCTACGGAAGTTCTTGTTAAAATCAGCGATAAAAAAGACCCCCTTGAAAATAGTCACCCAGTGGGTGCTAGTATGCCCGGCGGAGTTCGTGCGCTTTCTCTTATCTTCTGCGTGTATCTCTGAGAACATGATTTCTGTTTTGCCGATTTCTCCTGAGAAGAGGTCCTCACTGCCATAGCGATCTATACCTGTGGTGTAGAGTCCAGCATCTCGGAATGTAGTTTCAGAAATTCCTCGTCTAGGAGAATAAGTCATACTGCTATGGAGTAACTTACTCATACCTCCAATGATCTGATGCTTATATGCATACCTATAAGCAGTGGAATGGCCTTTGATATATTTGTTAAAAGTAACAAAACAAAAAGTTAATCCAGCCAGAACGGCGATGACTAGAATGATAAACTCTGTGCCTGCTGGGTGATCAGTATAACTCAGAACTAATAAAATAAGGATACAAGCTACTGCGGTTCCCAGTAATGTGAGGCCCATTTTTTTCCAGCCTTTACTCATGTTCGCCAATGACTGCCTACGGCCTTGCTCCATCATGAGTAAAATGGGCTCTAACTCTTTTGCAAGTATCCGTGCATTTGCAGGAAATTGCTTCATGGGTTGGATAGGGGGAGGTTTCATTAAGGTGTTAGATGTTTATAGCCTTGGACTCTCGCTCGGAGGTGCCAGTTTCAAAATGTTGCCTTCTCTTAAACCCAAAGATGCTAGCTATAATACTGGAAGGGAACATGTCCACGCCATTGTTATAATTCATCACAGATGCATTATAAGCACGGCGAGCAGCGGAAATTTGAGCTTCTATTTCGGTAAGATTACGCTGTAGGTTAAGGAACTGCATGTCAGCCTTAATCTCAGGGTAAGCTTCAGCCACGGCGAAAAGTCTGGGTAGGTTAGTATCCAGGCCACGCTCGCCATCAAAGCGCCGGGCGGAGGCGTCTCGTAAGTTTTTTGCCTGATTTCTGGCAGTGGTGATATTTTTAAAAAGCTCACTCTCGTGCTTGGCGTAACCTTTAACGGAGTTCACAAGATTAGGCACTAGATCCCAGCGTTTCTTGAGCTGTACATCGATGCTGGAGTATGAGTAGTCCACGGCATTACGTCTATTTATATGGCCGTTATATATAAAGATCAGAAGTAGAACCGGAAATGCGAAAGCGCAGATGATGAAAATTACATTCACAAAAGATGTTCTACCAGATTAAGAGTTAGATTACTATTATAAGCTGTATGGGAATTTACAATGCAGCTTCAGCACATGGCTAACGGGTAAATAGAGTGATTAATTTTTCACTTACTCTATGGATGTTAGTATCGGAGCCGATCTCACATGTAGTGAGCCATTGTTCCTTGCCAAACCATGTGCGCTGACGTTTGGCGTATTGGCGGGTGGCGGCGGCGATACGTTCACAGCACTCTTCGCGCGTTAGCTCACCGGCAAGGTGTGCAGAAATCTGTGGTACTCCGATGGCTTTTTCACAGGTGTTAGAGAGATCGGTAAGGGCTGCAACTTCTTCGATAGCTCCTGAGCTTAGCATCACCTTAGCCCGGTGATTTATCCTCTGGCGTAGAGTCTCTCTGTCCCACATTAGGTAAGCGCCGTGGAGGTCTTTCTCGGTAGCGGCGGAGGTTTTTTTCCAATCGCTCTTCAAGATAGACATTTTCTTTCCAGAGAGGATACAGATTTCTAATGCTCGGATGACGTAGCGGCGGTTCTGGAGATTTGTTTCAGCGGCACCCTCGGGGTCTAAGTGGGTGAGGCGCTCAATGAGTGCTGCATCAGTTTCTTGTTCTAATTCAAGGCGTAAGTTATCACACCCTGATGGGACCGGTGATGGTCCGTGAGTAAGAAATTTAAGATACATTCCAGAGCCACCTGTGATGATGGGGTGCTTACCTCGGCCTTGTATTTCAGCTATTATAGGTAATGCCATTTCACGGAAACGCATGGCATCACATGTTTCTGATGGGTTTAAAACGCCATACAGATGGTGGGGGACTTGTGATGTCTCTTCTTCACTAGGTGCTGCAGAGATGATTTCTAGTCCACGGTATAGCTGGTAGGCATCTGCGTTAACAATTTCGCCGTCAAGCTCCCGTGCTAACTCTATAGCTAGAGAGGTTTTCCCAGACGCCGTGGGGCCACAAACATAGACTGGAGGTGGGGTGGTCAATGCAGAGTAGCTGTGTTTAAATTAAAATACCCGCGTGTGAGTATGAGTGCTCGCACGCGGGTATTTAATGAAATGTGACTGTATGAAGTTAAGAGTTATATACTCTCACTATTCAGCAGATTCAGATTTAGTTTCTTTCTCAGCTTTAGGCTTATTCCGGACAGGGGATGCTTTATCCTGAGGCTTAGAGCTAGCACCGTTCACAATGAGTACACGCCCCATAAATGGTTGGTCGTGGAGGACTTCTACTGCGCGTTGAGCTTCCTCTACACTGAGCATCTGAAGGAATGCATATCCTTTAGAGCGGTGTGTCTGACGATTATAGACTATCTCTACCTTACGCACTGTGCCAATACCTTTAAACAGATCTTCAAGATCATGTTCTGTAACATCATAGGATAAATTACCTACATAGAGACGTGCTGTTTCTACAGGAAACTCACCTTCAAAGGCTTTGGCTGGTGCTGCCTTTGGCTGTGTTGGTTTTTTATCTACTGGTTTTTTGGCTCCACGAGTATCGCGAGTATTACTCTTTGGCTGATTCTTAGCAGCTTTTTTAGCAGTAGTCTGACGGCGTGGAGGGCGTGTAGGCGCTTTGTAGAGACCTAGCAACTTGAGGATTTTCTCCCAGAATGTAAGTGGTGCAGGTTTTGGCTGACGGCGGCGAGGGCCACCACCTGACTGACGTCCTTGCTGATTATTTGAGCGTTTCTGACTGAGGTTTCTGTTACCACCGTTACTTGTAGATCCTTGGCGGTTTTGGTTATCTCTGCCTTGGCGATCTTGGCCACCTTCGCCTCCTTGGGGCTTACGGTTTCTGTTACGGTTTCTGTTGCGATTGCGGTTTCTGTTTTGGCCATTCTGGCCTCCTTGGCCCCCTTCCTTGCGGGGCTGAGTATTGCTTTCTTGAGACATTGTAATAAGTCGTTGATGTTGTAGTAGGGCGCAGCAGTTGGCAGCTGTTCGTGTAGTTATCTGATTTTTTATAGATGATGCGGAAAGTTCCGCAGATAAATCAGGCCATTAGTGCGCGGATAATGTGGCCACCTTAAAATGGATTCCGCATTTACATCTTTTATCGATGAAAAATCACCCAATACGAGGGAGGAAACACACTGCCTGCATGGCACCCTAGCTGCCTCATGTGAGGCTAAGCGGTGGCTGCTAATAGGTAAAAAAATGTGGGTTTCCATGGGGAAATGGCATAAGCAAGGTGGCTGCCGCGGTGAAACTAGCGGTGAATGCTGGAATAACAAGGACAGATTCCGGTATTGTCAGATAGCTACTCTTAGGTAAAGTCGCGCCCGGTTCATCTCACTCTATTTATTATGAAGTCTTTTTTCATCATTACGCTCGGCTTTTCAGCTGCATGTTCCTCATTGGTATATTCGGCTGAAAGTTACCTCGTTATGGAAGCCAACAGCGCACGTGTGATACTGGCATCTGACTCAGAGGCAAAACGCCCGGTAGCAAGCCTTACTAAAATTGCCACAGCTAAGGTCGTACTAGACTGGGCAAAAGTATCAGGTAGCTCTCTTTCTACTTTAGCAGTAGTACCTAATATTACCTTAAATCAGGGCGTGGTGAACCCTATGGGCTTGCGCCCCGGTGATAAAGTGTCTCTCCGGGACGCTATTTATTCATCTTTATTAGGCTCTGATAATGTGGCTGCTATAACACTCTCAAATTATGTAGGTAGCGCCTTATTAGCTCACCGAAGAAGAACGGGTAATCCGCAGACAGCCTTTATCCGTGAAATGAATAATTTAGCTAAAGGCCTGGGTATGAAAAAGACCCGTTTTACTAGTCCTCACGGTCTAGACTTGGCCGGGAAATCTGGGTATTCTACTGCCGCAGATATGGCCCGTCTCAGTGTCTATGCTATGAGAGATACTGGTTTTGAATTTTACGTGAAACAGCGCAGCCGCCAGATCTATGTCAATCGTGTGAATGGTCAGAGGCAGGGATATACGGTACGCAATACTAATATGATGCTCGGTAAACAGGGCGTGAATGGTATTAAAACAAGCCATAGTGCCTCGGCAGGTCAGTGTGTTGTTGTTAATTCAAATAGAGCGCCACTAGTGAAAAAGCTTGGCGGTGGGCGCTCTCAAATCCATAAGCGAGACCTCATTGTAGTTGTTCTCGGTAGCACGGACCGCTTTGGCCGTGCCAGCCAATTAACCTCTCAGGGGTGGTCAAATTATGACCAATGGGCAGCGCAGGGATTTCCTCGGTCTGAAAATCAACGCGAATTTCTTGTCGTCCCGTCACCTCGCTAAACCACTTTTAACTTTTTCAACAGAAATCTATGAACGATCCATTACTTACACTATTGCAGACAAAAGCGCGCTACACCAATGAGGAGTTAGCAGAAGCACTCTGTTTAAGCACTGAAGAAGTTAGCCAGCGTATCAGTGACTGGGAACAAGACGGCACGATCCTAGGTTACCAGGCTGTCATAGATGAGGGTAATATAAATAGCTCCGTGGTCACCGCCTTTATCGAGGTGAAGGTCACTCCTGAGCGTGGTGGTGGATTTGACCGTTTAGCGATGCGCGTGGCGCGCTTTGATCAGGTGGTGTCCTGCTACCTTGCTAGTGGCGGCTATGACCTAATGATTGTGGTGGAGGGGGCTAACTTACGTGATGTCGCGAGCTTTGTGTCGGAGAAGCTCAGTTCGCTGGACGGAGTTATTTCCACAGCCACTCATTTCCGCCTGAAGGCCTATAAGGAAAAAGGCTTCATCTTCGAGTCTGATACACCAGAAGGAAGATTACCTGTTGCCCCATAGTGATCATGGACTATTCAGATAAAATTTCCCATCAAGTAGCTGGAATTCCTCGTTCTGGCATCCGCGATTTCTTTGAACTCGTGCAGGGTAGGGATGATGTGATCTCTCTCGGTGTCGGTGAGCCAGATTTTGCCACACCGTGGCACATTCGTGAGGCCGCGATTTACTCTCTTGAGAAAGGTCAAACCAGCTATACATCGAATCTAGGGCTACTGAGTCTGCGAAAGGCGATTAGTGACTACGTTAGTGATTTTTTCAATGTCGATTATAAAGCTGATACAGATGTTTTAGTGACTGTGGGAGTCTCGGAGGCCATTGATCTCGCCTTGCGTGCACTTCTTAATCCTGGAGATGAGGTTATCTACCACTCTCCCTGCTACGTTTCTTACCTACCGAGCATTGCGCTCGCCTACGGTGTACCTGTGAATGTATCGACTAAAAAAGAAGATGGCTTTGCGCTAAAGGCTGACATGTTAGAGGCCGCTATCACTCCAAAAACAAGAGTGCTTATGCTCAATTTCCCCACTAATCCTACAGGGGCGGTGATGCCTACTGATGAGCTGAAGAAAATTGCTGCTCTATGTATTAAGCATGATCTAATCGTGCTGACTGATGAGATTTACTGCGAACTACGCTATGATGATGAAAAACACGTTTCTATAGCGTCGTTACCAGATATGAGAGAACGCACGATTTTACTTCACGGATTTTCGAAAGCTTTCGCCATGACAGGGTTCCGGTTAGGCTACGCTTGTGCTCCTGAGCCTCTTATTGAGGCAATGATGAAGATTCACCAGTATGCAATGCTATGTGCTCCTATTACCAGTCAGGCTGCTGCTCTGGAAGCTCTCCAGAACGGTGAGGCTGCCATGCTTAAGATGCGTGAAAGCTACCACCAGCGCCGTGACTTCTTAGTAAATAGGCTTAATGAAATTGGCCTTGAATGCCACTCTCCCGGAGGAGCTTTTTACGTTTTTCCTGATATTAGTAAGACGGGACTTACGAGTCAGGAATTCGCCATGAAACTACTCGAGAGTGAAGACGTGGCGGCCGTGCCGGGTGATGCTTTTGGTGAAGCAGGGCAGGGGTTCTTACGCTGCTGTTACGCTACCTCATTTGAGGAGCTGAAGACTGCCATGTTACGCATGGAGCGTTTTGTCAAAACGCTCTAGAGTTTAATCCCAAAATCAAAGTGAACCTAAAGAAGCTTAAAAAGGATCGCTCGGCAGCTCACATTTTACCTTTGGCGGTCTTTATGCTGATTTTAGTGCCTTATCAGCTCACTGCTTGGCCTGAGTGGAATCATCCAGACGCACCATGGTGGAGGCATTACCCCACACAGTGGCTGTATCCACTTCAGTGCCTCATATGTGGTGGATTATTAATATACTTCCGTAAAAACTATAGTTTAAAATGGAGTCGTCATGTGTGGCTTGGTGCTATTATGGGGGTAGTGGGAATTAGTTTTTGGATTCTCCCTACACAGATTCATAGCTGGATGGAGCTTGACGGAAAACAGGAAGGTTTACTCAAGTATCTGGGAGTTATGCCCAGAGATGAGGGTTTTAATCCTCAAGATATAGCGGATAAATTTGGTGGGCATCAGGGTGTTTATTGGGCGTCGTTACTCATGCGTTTTTTCCGTGCCGTAGTTATTGTATCCCTTGTGGAGGAAATCTTGTGGCGTGGGTTTTTAATGCGCTTTTTATTGGATCCAGACAGAGATTATTGGAAGGTGCCCTTTGGTAAACCCGCATGGATTTCCTATGGAGTGGTAACACTTGCCTTTATCTTGATACACCAGCCTGTGGATTATCTAGGAGCATTTATCTTTGGCTCCTTGATGTATTGGGTAGCGGTAAAAACTAAGAGCCTGCTGGCCTGTGTGATGATGCATGGTGTAGCAAACCTCATCATGGGGTGTTACGCCCTCCATTTTACTAAGTACGGACTTTGGTAGTATTTTTCAAACTACTTGCTGTTATTTCCACATAAATTATTCTAATAACACCTAGCACTTATCATTATATGAAGATCGGAATAGCTCAGCTGAATGCCGTAATTGGGGATTTCCCTGGAAACGCGAAGCGTATTTTAACAGCTTATCGTGAATGTATAGAAATTGGTGCTGATATTGTTATAGCTCCAGAAATGGCGCTTACAGGTTACCCGCCGCGAGATTTACTCCTTAAGTCTCAGTTTGTGCCAAAATGCCTCCAGGCTTTGGATTATCTTGCGGATGAAGTAAAGAGTGTACCTCTGGTAGTTGGTTACGTAGATCACTGTGAACCAGATAATGTAGGTAAACCGTTCCGAAATGCAGCTGCGTTTCTCCTCGAGGGTGAAATAAAGAATAAAATCTGGAAAACGCTACTACCATCTTACGATGTCTTTGATGAACGCCGTTATTTTGAGCCGGGGGAAAGTTGCGAGCCCATTATCTGGAATGACACCCGTCTAGGCATTACAATATGCGAGGATATTTGGACAGAAAGCTACCTCCATAGGCCACTTTACCAACGTGATCCAGTAAAGGAGTTAAAGTCAAAAGGGATCGATGTATTACTCAACCTTAGCGCTTCACCCTATAGTATAGGGAAACCAGCACGTAGGTGGGAGATGCTCCGTGAAGTAGCTAAAGAAGCTGAATTACCACTAGTTTACTGTAACTCTATTGGCGGTAATGATCAGTTAATATTTGATGGGAACTCACTCGCGCTAGATGCCCACGGCAAGGCACTCATCAGCCTCTCTAGTTTTGAGGAGGAGTGTAAAGTAGTAGATGTCTCACTATCAGGAAAAGATCAAAACCTCCCGATAGACACCGCAGAAGAGGAAAATATCTATAAAGCCCTCGTAATTGGACTACGTGACTATGCGCATAAATGCGGTTTTACTAAAGCCTGCTTAGGACTTAGTGGCGGAATCGACTCCGCACTCACTGCAGCAATAGCATGTGAGGCACTAGGTGCAGACAACGTGCACGGCATGACCATGCCCAGCCAGTTTTCATCCGGAGGAAGTGTGGATCATTCTATAGAGCTAGCTAAAAATCTAGGTATGCACTGTGATACAGTGCCCATTGGAGATACCTTCGCGGAGGTGAAAAATGCTATGAAGCCAATCTTTGGTGATCTAGCAGAGGATGTCACTGAGGAGAATATGCAAGCACGTATTCGTGGCCTATTTCTCATGTCACTCTCTAATAAAACGAACCGGCTCCTTTTAACCACGGGAAATAAGAGTGAGCTCGCTGTAGGCTACTGCACCATGTATGGAGATATGTGTGGCGGTTTAGCTGTGATCAGTGATCTGCCAAAAATGCGAGTCTACGCACTCTCACGCTGGATCAACCGCAATGAGGAAATCATCCCATGGGATACTATAGATAAACCACCCAGCGCAGAACTAAGACCAGACCAAAAAGATCAAGATACCTTGCCACCATATGAGGTGCTGGACTCCATTTTAGAACTCTACGTTGAGCAGCAGCTCTCAGGCGAGGAAATCATCGAACATCATGGTCATGATGAAAACCTTGTCCGGTGGGTCCAGCGTAGAGTAGATCTTAACGAGTGGAAGCGCCACCAAGCCGCTCCTGGCCTCAGAGTTACCTCCAAAGCTTTTGGAATTGGGAGACGCATGCCCATTGTGCAGCGTTTCACCGATTAACTTTTACCTCATACGCTAAGCCCACCTTCAAAACACGATGAATAATACTGAAGCACGTCAAATTCTAGGACTAGAACCTAAGGATGATCTGCGTGCATATCTGCCCGATTTTGAAGCGACTAAAAAATACAAAAAGGAACTAATTTTAAATGCTCCTAATGATCTACTGCGCTTCCGTTACGAACAGAATTTACTAGAATATGAAGCCGCTATTAGCGTGGTCGTAGGGCAGAAAAAATTCCGGCCAAATACGGATTTCATTGCAGTCCTCATGTGTATCATTGCTCTCTGCGTTTGTGGGTGGTGGGGTTATAACTGGTATCAAAAAATATGGAATCAGGAATCAGAAAACCAGCAACGTATAGCGCATTTAAACACGGTAGGACGTAATGCCATTGCCAAGCGTAAGTGGCTAGAGGCCGAAAAAGCCTATGCTGAGATCATAGAGATAGATCCAAACTCACGGATCGCCACCGAGGGGAATGTATCCATCAAACTTGGTCAAACAGAAGAACGTAGCCAGCAAGTTCACTATTCACTTGGGGAAAGTCAGGCTGCCCTAGAAGCTAGCAGATGGGATGAAGCAGAGAGCCTCGTTAATGCCGTGCTTAAAATTGAGGCAGATAATGTAGTAGCTGAAAAACAGTTAGCTTTGATTTATAAGGGACGCTACAAGCAAACGGTATCGCTTAAAATACTTACCATCACAGAAGCGGTGAGAGCTGAGAATATATCTAAAGCTCGTAAAGCCATGGCAGACCTCCGTGATATTGATCCTGAAAACGCTAATTTAGCGGGTTTGACGGAACATATAAACAAGACTGCCACATCCATCCGCCAGCGTAAGGAACAATCCATGACCCTTCTAGAAAGGGCCCGCAAACTCGACAACGGAGAATTTTCTGCTCAGGCCATATCATTACTTGCAGAGGCTAGAAATCTAAACCCTAGAAACACAGAAATCTCTGAGCTACTTAGTAAAATGAGTAGCTACACTAGAGCTATTAATGTACCGTTAGATTTCCCTACCATCACGGAGGCAGTAGCCGCGGCACGGCCTAAAGACTTGATTCTGATAGCACCAGGTATTTATAGAGAATCACTTGAAATAACTAAGCCTATTAGAATCCAAGGTTCTACAGATGGAGGAACCGTTATAAAGATAGCTGCTACTGAAGCTTCCATAATTACTATCCATCCACAGGCAAAGGGCACCTTGATCAGTGGTCTGATGCTCCAGCATGTGGGCTTCGATCATAGCGATGAACGTTTTTCAGCAGTTACGGTAAAAGCGCAAGAAGTCAGTATCATAGCATGTAGCATTTTACAAGCCGGAGGGCATGGAATTGCCGTATTAGAAAATGCATCAGCCGCTATCACCGGCTGCCTTATCAAAGGTTCTGGGTGGGACGGTATTTCCGTATATGGAAATGCAAGTTTAGTTACCATTCGTGATACCAAGAGTCAGGCTAACATCCAGCATGGACTGGGTATCTGGGGTGGGGGCAGTGGTAATATAAGAAAAAGCAATCTCTCCAAAAACGGCTTTTGTGGTATTTTCGCAATGGGGCTAGGAACTAAGGTTAATATTACAGAAACTATCTGTTCATACAATCGCGAGGCCGGCATCCTTATATCTAATCGGGTGTCAGCCATTGTGAATGCTAATCGCTGTGATAAAAACCTACTCAGCGGCATAGTCGTTAGAGATAAAGACACCAGGGTGAGACTTACAAACAACGTAACAGAAAATAATGAGGAGGCAGGGCTAATAACCTACCAAGGTGTGCTCATAACAGAGTTTAAAAATAACAACGCTAAAGAAAATGCTAGAGAGCAAATCTTACGCGATATTAGTGTAAAAAAAACCTCTGAATGATTACACTCCAAGGTCTTATACACTAAGTGTATGAGTGCGGAGATAAATACCAAGCTCTACGCTGAGTCATTAATTTCCCTCATCCTCCGCATAATCAGCTTCGTGGAGGATTTTTTGTGTCTCGATTTCTCTTGCAGGGCGGGGGACTTTGCGTATTTTTCGCGCGCACCATGGAGTGTTCTATAGCTCCACTTTTTAAATATTAATTATTATCCATTTTAAAAATATGTCTACTGCTCCAGAAGAACACACTCATTCATTCCAGGCTGAAGTCCGTCAGCTTCTCGACATCGTTATCCACTCACTATACACTGATAAGGAAATCTTTGTTCGTGAGTTAGTTTCCAACGCCTCAGACGCGCTGGAAAAGATGCGCCTTAAGCAACTTACTGAAAAAGAGTTCTTCGAGCCTGATCGTGAACTAGGTATCGAGATCACAGTAGATGAAGAAGCTAAGACCCTGACTATTGCTGACAGTGGTATCGGCATGAATAAAGACGAGCTTGTTGAAAACCTCGGCACTATCGCTCACTCTGGCACCAAGGCATTTCTTGAGAAAATGAAAGAGGGCGGCTCTGATGCAGATGTCATCGGCCAGTTTGGTGTAGGTTTCTATTCAGCCTTCATGGCTGCTGATAAAGTAGAAGTCAGCACACACTCATGGGAGAAAGATCAAGCTGGTCACACCTGGAGTAGTGATGGCACTACAGGCTACAGCATTGATGATAATGCAGACGCCAAGCGAGGCTGCAGCATCATCGTACACCTCAAAGAGGATATGGAGGAGTTCAGCCAAGTCTCTCGTATCAAGTCCATCCTTGAGAAATACTCAAACTTCGTTTCTTTCCCGATCAAACTTAATGATGAGCACATCAATAAAGTAGACGCTCTCTGGCTTAAAAATAAAAAAGAAGTTACCACTGAGCAGTATTCTGAGTTCTACAAATTTACCGCCAAAGCATTTGATGAGCCTCGCTTTACCATGCACTTTAGTGCAGATGCACCACTAGCAATTAATGCACTTCTCTTTACGCCTACTGAAAATACCGAACAGTTCGGAATGGGTCAGATGGAGGCAGGTGTTTCCCTTTACTGCAAAAAAGTTCTCATCGATGCTAAACCTGAAAAGCTGCTCCCAGAATGGCTGCGCTTCCTCCGCGGTGTTATCGATAGTGAAGACCTACCATTAAATATCTCACGCGAGTCTATGCAAGACAGTGCCTTGGTTCAGAAACTCAACAAGATGATCACCAAGCGTTACCTTAAGTTCCTTGAGAAAGAGGCTAAAGACAACCCTGAGTCTTATGAAGACTTCTACGCTAAGTTCAGCCGCTTCCTCAAAGAAGGTATTGCTACTAGCTACGAGCACCAGGAGCAACTTGCTGGGCTACTACGCTTTGAAAGCTCCATGCAGGAGAAAGGTGAACTCACCAACTTCGCACAATACATCGATCGTATCAAAGATGAGCAGGAAAGTATCTACTACCTGACTGGGATGTCACGTGACGCCATTGAAAGTGGCCCATATCTAGAAGCCTTTAAGGCCAGGGGGCTAGAGGTTTGTTTCTTTACAGAGCCAGTGGATCAATACGTGATGGAAGCGCTACCTGAATTTAAAGGTAAGAAAATGGTGTCTGCAGATCGTGCAGAAATCGAGCTAGATGACGTAGCCACTGAAGGTGAAGCTCTTAGCGAAAAAGATAGCGAAAAGCTCATCGAATTTTTAGAACAAGAACTCTCTGCACGTATTGAAAAAGTAGAAGCTTCAGGCAGACTCGTAGACAGCCCAGTAGCTGCACTTACGCCTAAGGATGCGCCAAATGCACAGATGCGTGCTATGATGCAGTCCATGGGTCAAGATATGCCAGCTACTAAGGCAACATTAGAAATTAATCCGCGCCACGAAGTCATGCATGGTCTCCATAAGCTCATAACCTCAGATGAGGATACAGCCAAGCTCATCGCTCAGCAGCTCACAGATAACGCATTATTAGCCGCCGGACTTCTGGAGAACCCGCATCAGATGGCAGCACGTATGAATGAGCTCATCGGCAAGCTTGTGAAGTAATCCTACGAAAAAATCTAAATCAACGGTCATTCTTGCTAGTCAGGTATGACCGTTTTCTTTTTCCACCTACACAGCGCGACCCATCATCCAGTTAGCAGTCAAATATCGTATTCTCAGAGCCTTTAGCAAATTGCACCTGCAAACAGAGCTGATTAAGCTTCGGAACGCATAATAGAGAATTCCTAGTCATAACCATATACAGCCCTATAATACGCACCTTAAATACAACTTCGCACAATATATGTAATACGTGGTTTACATTGTATTGATTGATATAAAGAGGATAAAACGTATTCCAATGAGCCTTACTCACTTTTACTCTTGAAATTTAAAGTCGACTGAAGAAATTCAGAAGTCATAAGCTGTCTGACACTAGCTAAGTAAAGAATCACTACGTGACTCATGATAGAAGTAAACAACCTCACAAAAAACTATGGTTCTAAAACTGTGGTTAACGATCTCTCCTTCACGGTAAACAAAGGTGAAGTTCTAGGATTTCTAGGGCCGAATGGTGCTGGTAAGTCCACAACCATGCGTATGGTCACCGGCTTTATATCACCTAGTAAAGGAGACGCGACTATCTGTGGAGTCTCAGTAGTAGATAATCCTAAAAAAGCCAAATCCTTCATCGGCTACCTACCTGAGTCAGCCCCGCTATATGACGATATGACCGTCATTGATTTTCTTAAATTCTGTGCAGCCATGCGTGATCTCCGTGGTGCTGCCGCAAAGGAGGCTATCGACTACTCAATAGAGACATGTTTTCTAGAAAATGTAGCACGTCAATCTATTCATACCCTATCTAAAGGATACCGCCACCGCACGTGCCTAGCTCAGGCACTGCTACATGATCCTGATGTCCTGATCCTGGATGAACCCACTGATGGACTAGATCCTAACCAAAAACATGAAGTACGCCGCCTCATCGCACGATTAGGTAAGACCAAGGCCATTTTATTCTCCACCCATATTCTTGAAGAAGTAGAGGCCGCCTGCACGCGAGCTGTCATTATTGATCAAGGTGTCATCGTGGCAGATGGCACCCCTACTGGACTCAAAAAACAATCAGGCACAGACTCACTCCACGACCTCTTCCGGAACTTAACAACTAAGGAAACTGAGTAAAAATACCTTTAAACAGCTCAACTCCAAGTCATTCCATGTTTACTATATTTAAACGAGAACTGAAAAGTTACTTCACCCAGCCCACAGCGTATGCAGTGATTGTGATCTTTCTGTTTATGTCCCTATTCTTTACCTTTTCGTTAGGGAATTTCATCAAAACTGGTGATGCAAATTTAGAATGGTCATTTTTCTTCTGGCACCCATGGATCTACATGCTGCTAGCCCCTGCCCTTGGTATGCGTATTTGGGCTGATGAACAGCGCAGTGGTACTATCGAGCTGTTAGGAACATTCCCCACCACTATTGGCTCCGCTATATTAGGGAAATACCTTGCGGCTGTCGTCGTGTGGGGTATCGCCCTCTTACTGACGTTCCCTATGGTTATGGCTGTCAATAAGCTAGGAGACCCAGATAATCTCACCATTTTTTCTGGTTACATTGGTAGCTTTCTTCTCTGCAGCACGTTTCTAGCAATCACATGTTTAGTTTCCGCCTTTACGCGAGATCAGGTGACCTGCCTTATTATATCATGTAGTATCTGTGTGATTCTGGTGGTGGTAGGGTTTGATCATGTTGTGCGCATTTTCTCCCAGACATTTTCTGAGGCCACTACAGATGCCATTGTTTCCACCTCTGTATTAGATCACTACCAGCCGTTACTCCGTGGCGCTTTACGTCTTCAGGATTTCACCTACTTTGCCTCTATCATCATCGCCTGTTTACTTTGCACCAGCGCTATTCTGAACTCAAAGCGTTCCTGAGAATCAAGTCCCCCACCCACTTTCTAACATTATGGCACAGACAAAAAAAGATTCGGTATCCCACGCCAAAGTGACCCACCCAGTGGTGCGCACCATCTTGGGTATTGTAGCCGTCATCTGTATCCTCGTATTTGCTAACTGGCTAGTCCGTTCTACCTCACTAGGTAATAGAACATTAGACCTTACGGAGAATAAAGTCCACACCCTCACACCGGGCACAGAGGCCATTCTCAGTGAGTTAAAAACTCCCGTTACCATCCGCTACTACGCCACACGCAAGAGTGAAGCTATGCCACGGAGGGTAAAAAATTACATGCGCAAAGTAGATGACTTGTTAGCTAGATATAAGAATCTAGCAAATGGCAAAGTTCGTATAGAGCACCTAGATCCTCAGCCAGATACAGATGATGAAGATTCGGCTAATATGGACGGTGTGGGAGGTCAGCGCATCGAGGATGAGAACCTCTATTTTGGCCTCGCGATCTCTAGCCTAGATCAGCAAACTACCATTCCATTTTTAGATCCAGTTCATGACACTATGTTAGAGTATATGCTCTCCAGTGCTATTGCTAATGTCACCACCTTTAAAAAACCAAACATTGGCCTGATGACTACCCTCCCACTAGCTGGGACCCCTGCCACACAGCCAGGTGAAGAGCCAGGTCCACCGTGGGTGATTTTTCAGCTACTTCGCCAGCGTTATTCTATCCAATACCTGGGAATGACTCCAGAGCAGTTAGATCCAGAGGAAACCCCCGTGCTACTACTTGTGCACCCAGCTGGCATAAGCACTCAGACTGAATATCTGATAGATCAATACCTACTCAAAGGCGGTATCGTCGTTGCCTGTCTAGATCCGTATGCTCTTACTGCACCAAAGCAAGATCCTCGTTTGCAAAGTATGCCTGGAGGTAACGTATCACCATCATCGACATTAAAATCCCTTCTAGGAGCATGGGGTGTAGGCTTTGATGCATTCTCCGTAATTGCAGATGGAAAATACGCTACAGACTTTGGAAATGGGCAGCGTATGCACTCACACCTATCTCTAAGTACTGCGGCAATCACCTCTCAGGATGACATCATTACCCAAGGATTTGAAAACATCTACCTCCCTCTAGCCGGTGGCTTCACCCTCAAAGGTGATAGTGGCGTGTCTATTGACACCCTTGTCAAAAGCTCGAATGAAGTATTACTCATAGACGGTAAGTCTGCCACACAAGCGGACCAAGGTCTCTTTGCTCGTAAACAAACAACAGGTAAAGAATACGGTCTTGTTTTACGACTTCAGGGTGAATTTAAAACAGCTTTCCCTGAGGGAGCTCCTACCGTTAAAAAAGAAGATACTGAGGAGCCAGAAGCAGAGAAAGAAGTAGCTCTGCCACACCTAACTACAGCTCGAGAACCCAGCTCCGTTTACCTTATCTCGGACGCAGATTTCCTAATCGATCAAGCTAGCTTTGCTAGCAGTGATCAAGGCTACAGTGCGGTGAATAATAACGCAGCTCTGCTTCAGAACATTTTAGATCAATGCACAGGCTCCAGACATCTAATAGGCTCTCGTAGCCGCGCCGCTACCACAAGGCCATTTACCATTATCAAGGAGATGGAGACTGACTTTGAGAAAGACCTGCACGAAGATGTAGAAGCTGCTCGAATTTCTATGGAGAAAGTAGTCCAGCAGTTACAAGTCCTCCATGAACAAAAAACCGGCAGTAACGCGCTCGTATTAAGCCCAGAACAGGAAGCTAAAATACAAGAGCTACAGACCCAACAGTTAAAGCTACGCCGTGACCTTCGCGAGCAGCAGAAAGGCCTACGTGATCGTAAAGATCAACTATACTCTGAGATTACATGGCAAACTGTAGCTACCACACCTATCCTAGTGGCACTTGCTGGTCTGTGTGTCTGGCTTTTCCGCCGCCGCTCCACTCGCACAGTTTAAATCTTTATTTCTCTAACTGCTAATTTCCATTCCTATGAAATTCCCTACTGTTATCACTTTATGGTTTATTGCCATCCTACTTGGCGTGACCGCATACTTCGTTAAATTTCACGGTAATGAGGAGGCTACAGCGCGCACTCAGCTCCCTCCCGGTGAAAAGTTATTTGAGAGTCTTCCCATCCGTGAGATCTACTCCGTCACACTTAAACAAGGTGAGCAGACCACCCAGCTTCTACGTGGAGAAAATAATGAATGGGGAGTTAAAGAACGTGCTAAATACCCTATTAATTATGAACTACTTAGGAATTTGTTAGGATCTTTAAACAGCCTAGAGGTTACCCAAGGATATCCAGTAGCTAGTGAGTATCTCCCACGTTTTGGGCTTACGGAAGAACCTTCAGTAGAGGATGAAAAGCGAGGTTACTTAGGGGCTATCAAAGTTACCATGACAGATAAAAAAGGTAACACTATCGCGGAGATCGCTATGGGGAAATACAGTGGAACTTCACGTGTGGGTGGACGTTTCGTCAGAATCTCGGGTGATGAAAGCGGCGTCTACACCGTGGCAGAAACCTTCCCCGGTGTAACTGCCGAACCTAATAACTGGATAACTAAAGACTTTTTAAAAATCGAACAAATGCAGTCTATTTCACTCAGTGCTCCTCATGACCCTAAGTTTACTAAATGGAAACTCAGCCGTGATAATAATAAAGCACAATTCAGCATAGAGGGTATAAATGATGGTGAGTTCATGCAGCTCACCTCTACAAATGCTCTGCGTAACCTATTGGTCAATAGTCAGTGTCAAGATGTGCTTAGTGCTGAACATGTAATTAAGCTTTCACAGCCAGATGAGAAACTCAAACGTAAGGCTCTAATTACCACCTTTGATGGCTTGAATTACGAGTTACACCTCTGGCCACACAAAATTTTACCAGAAGACCCCAATGCCGATTCAAGATTACCACCAGTACCTCCAAGCTTCAGCCTAACAGTCAAGGTTACAATAGACCCTCCTAAATCACGAAATAAGGCAGCGGATGAAAAACCTGAAGATACTTTGATATTAGACGAGCAGTTTAACCAATTACAGAAATCAGCTCAGGAAAAATTTGCTTACGCAAAGACTCTAGAAGGCAGAGTCTACCAAGTAAGCCAGAGCACCATAGCCCCACTGCAAAAACTACGTAGCGATTATGTCAAATCCCCCGCCACTTCTGCTCAGCCTTAATCAAAAAACACTTCTGCAATATACTTATGAGTAATCTTACCACACAAATAACCGATGATATGAAAACCGCCATGCGCGAGCGCAATAAGGAGGCTCTTAATGTCATTCGTGCACTTAAAACAGCCATCACCAATACCGCTATTGAAAAAGCCGGTGCAGGCACTGAGTTAGACGATAACGAAGTTATTACGATCATTCGTAAACAGATCAAACAACGCCAAGACTCTATTGAACAATTTGAAAAAGCCGGACGTGCTGAATTAGCAGAGACAGAAAAAGTAGAAATCACTGTTCTAGAAACTTATCTACCAGCCGCGCTAAGTCAGGAGGAAATAGAAAAAGCAGTTACTGAAGCTATCTCTGAAACCGGTGCTGAATCACGAAAAGACATTGGGAATTTCATGAAAGTGTTACAGGAAAAAACGGGAGGACGTGCAGATGGAAAAACACTTTCTCAAGCTGTTATGAAACATCTTTCTTAATCGTCCCCTTACCCTCTCATTACTTGAAATTCGCTGTCATCATCGTAGCTGCTGGCTCTAGCCGGCGTATGGGCTTTGATAAACTACTTGCTGGCCTTGGCGGTAAAACTGTGCTCCAGCGTAGTATTGAGGCTTTTATCACATGCCCTGATGTCACAGACATTACGGTGGTCTGCCCTCAGGAAAGTTATGATCGCCTAGAGCTCGAATGCGCTAACAAAGTTATCCAGCGGGTAAACGGTGGGATTGACCGGCATGACTCTGTAGCGTCTGGCCTAGCTGCACTACCAGAAGATATTTCATACATCGCTGTGCATGATGGTGCTCGGCCATTGATTTCAAAAACACAAATTCACAAGGTTCTAACTGCTACTAAGGAACATGGTGCAGCAGCCTCGGCACGCCCCATCACAGAGACAGTTAAAAGAGCTAATGATCAGCACGCTGTATGTGAGTCTGTAGACCGAGAGAATCTCTGGCTCATGGAAACCCCACAGATTTTCCGAGCAGATCTCTTGCGTGATGCTTACAGACGAGTTGCAGAATCTGGGACACGTGTTACCGATGAAGTATCAGCCATGGAACTCATCGGTCAAGCTGTGCACCTAGTCAGTAACGATACGGTTAATCCCAAGATCACCTACCCAGCAGACATCGAACAGGCTAAAATATTTCTCACCTAAACACATACCTATATATGACCATAGATAACCTCTGCACCATTATTCCCTACTTCCAAATCAAGGAAGGTAAATTAGATGCTTATAAAGCCATTTGCCAGCAAATGGTAGAACAGACTAAAAATGAGCCACTCTGTCACTACTATAGTTTTTACTTTGATGGTAATACAGCATTTTGCCGTGAGGCCTATGAAGGTGCAGAAGGCGTGCTCGCACACATTGAAAAAGTGGGTCCTCTCCTTGAGCTGATTCTGGAGATCTCAGAGATGACATTTCTAGAAATCCACGGCCCTGCAGCTGAGCTAATTAAGCTCAAAGAACCGCTTGCAGAGCTTAGCCCACGCTACTTCGAGCTAGAGTGTGGTTTTAAAAAATAGTTAAGCCCAGTCTGGGAGCTCAAGTTTAAAATCAGGTATGATGGCAAGAACCTTGCGGTCATCCACTGTGGCACCAAAAAATGCACCTTGAACATCTGAGTCATCCGCAGCTACATGGTAGCTATTGTAGGAAAATTCTTCACCTGGATCTAGTATAGGTTTCTGCCCTACTACCCCTTCACCTTCCACTACCAGAGTCTCACCACCCCGTTCTCTCACTACCCACTTTCTCCCGAATATACGTATGGCCTCTTCTGAGCCATTAACAATGGTAATGAAGTAAACAAAGGGATGCGGCTTATCCGCAGGTGCGTCTAGGCTAGGCATATAGACTACATCATCTACACGCACAGTGAGTCCCTTAAGTTTCTGGTATTTATTAGCCACTGAAATTAATAAACGGGTTAAACACTAACTACCCTCATGAGCCGCAAGTCTGCGTAGCTTCCGCTTAATACTTACCTTAGAGGCGGGGCTGATACGGTCTACGAATAAGGTGCCATTAAGGTGATCTACCTCATGCTGAATAGCACGTGCTAGTAGACCATCAGTCTCTAGCTCAATGGTGTTACCATCTATGAGTGGTAATATGGCCTTTACCTGACTGGGACGTTTTACATTAGCACGCACCTCGTAGATACTGAGGCAGCCTTCAGCGTCAGTCTCCTTAGGACCATCAAGCTCTAACTCAGGGTTAATAAAGATCAAGGGCATGTAGTCCTCCATCCTCGCGTCCTCTCCATTAACTTTAAAATAAGAAATACACTCAGGGTCGTGAGAGACATCTACTACGGCCATACGGATTTCCTCACCTATCTGTGGTGCGGCTAGACCTACGCCATTAGCATCCACCATAGTATCCACCATGTCCTCAGCTAGTTTAATGATTTTATCATCGATAGCATCTACAGGGCGGCATTTTTTGCGGAGCACTGGATTTCCATACTGAGTAATTTCCAAAATCATAAAGCGTGTGGTGTATATTATTGGTTAATAGTTGTATTGGGGATTTTTACCCGTGATGGGACATCCTTAGGGTTAAAGCCAGCCTGAATTAAAGCATTTTGAACACGGATAAAACGCTCAAGGGGCAGTGCTTTATCGGGCTCTAGCTCTAGACGGCGGTCTGGGTAAAGTTTACGGAATTGTTCCAGATATGTCACTAGTAGCGAGTCATCTATTCTAGTGGCATCTAGTGTAATTAGGCCTTCAGCGGAAATGGCAAGCACAGCGGCAGGCTCTACCACAGCACTTGTCAGCTTAGAGTCCTGCACCAGTGCTAACTGGATATCCATAATCGGGCGTTTCTTCTTAGGGGCAAACTCGAGGGCAAAGTAGATTAACAAAATAGCCATGATGTCGATCA
Source organism: Akkermansiaceae bacterium (assembly GCA_023301765.1). GTDB lineage: Bacteria > Verrucomicrobiota > Verrucomicrobiia > Verrucomicrobiales > Akkermansiaceae > Oceaniferula. The sequence goes on from JALZUC010000022.1 coordinate 53,482, forward strand.
GAGGAATGATCGGCACAGGAGGTATTTTACGTTGGACGCGCTGAAATTCCACGAGATAAAATTACTTATTTTGACCAAAAAGATGCTGATGACAAGCTGAAGTCACCTTACCCAAGAGTACCTCAAGGCGTACTGCCATAAGCTCGATTTTACGGCCAAAGTGGCTGTGCGCAATCACAGTAGGAACAGCCACTGCTAGACCCGCTACAGTAGTGTTTAGTGCCATAGCGATTCCCTGCCCTACGCTGGCCTGGTCTGCATCAGTGCCTACATTATCAAAGACAACTACCAGACCACTGGCGGTACCTAACAAACCAAGTAAGGGAGCGATGGTAATGACCACCTCAAGTGTTGCCATACCGGTATTCATCTTCACAATTTCCTCCCTTGCTGCTGATTGAACTGCTTCCTGCACCTCCACCTGTGTGCGGCCAGCATTATGAAACGCTTGCTGACAAAGGCGAGCAAGGGACGTTTCTCCGGCTTGAAACTCCTTTTGAAGACCTTCAATATTACCCTCATGTAAATGTTCCTCGATCTTCTCAACCTCGGCGGCTAGTTGATCAGGGATAATTAATGACTTAGATAGTGTCATGAGTTTATAAGTCACCACGGTAGCTGCTATTACTGAGCAGATGAGAATGGGTAACATAAACACTCCCCCATTTTTGAAGAAGTTCCACACCGTCTCCCACGCCGTGGGATCAGAGCTTGCGATAAAGGTTTCCATATTCGTTTACTTAGTTTGGGCTACTCATGAGATGCACTGCGGCAGCGGCATGATCCAGCTGTAAATTGCGCATTGTTAAATTATTCAGTAATATCGCTCTTATTCAGAGTTTAGAAATAAAAGTTATAAATCAGTTCCAGCGATTCATCCTGAAGTTCTTTTTTTACCGAAGATGACATTTTAGGTAGTTTAGTCTGGCGGATGGCTCGCTGAGTGAAACCCGTCATAATATAACTAGCACCAATTACCTCTTGGAATTTCACACCAGATATCAGCCCTTTACTATCAACATAAAAACGCACTGATACCACACCGGGTACGATGTGGTCACGGTGTTCATCACATTTTCTACGCCATTGTAGCTCTACAGCTTTACTGACCTGTGCTTGATAACGCCCTAATGCTGAGTTTTTAACATTAAGGGCACTTTTACCACTTCGGGAAATAGAGCCTGTAACTCTGGTTTTACGCGAAAGCCCACGGAAGCCGTCTTTCTTAGGTGTCTGCTCAGTAGCGTCACCCTGCCCGTCATTTTTTGATCCTAGGTTTGGTTTTTCCTTTGGCGCCTCATCTCGCTTAGTTTTATCCTGAATGGTAGACTTCCCTACACCATTATCCGCAGTCGGCCTCAGCTCCCCTTCGGCAAGGTGTTTATTTTTAATTTTAGCCGCGCTACCACCACCTGGTTCAGGCTGTATAAGCGCTGGTTTTTGATCAATAGTTTCTGAATCCTTCCTTGCTGTAGCCTCTTGAGGCCGCTCAGTTTCATCGCCTATTTTATCCATTCCCACAGAGCCATCTACATGCCTGCGCTCTACGGTTTCTACGTGACCGGGGTGTAGAGGGGCAGCACCATTTTGGCTAGGAGTGTTAGGTTTATTTACTGCAGAAGGCGGAAGTTCAGATGCTGCGCGAGTATCACGCTCACCTAAAATATCTGTGTGTGCATCTGGAGTTCCTTCTTGATCGGTTGATGTGCGAGCAAAGCGCTGTTTTTGCTCAGCTAGAGTTTTACGTTCGGTAGGTTTAGTTTGTTCTGGTTTTGCGATGGCTCGGGGTGTCGCCGGGGGCTTTAACTCAGCTGGTAGAGGTGGCGTATCCTTAGGTCTTGTCGGCGGCACTGGCGTTGGTTTGGGCTTTAACTTGGCTAAGGGTGTTAGAGTATCTTGGGGAACCTTTTCGATTGCTCTAAGAATTACAGTCACAGCCTGCTCAGGAGGTAGTTTTTTTTCAGGAACAATAGGTTTAAAAACGGCTACCTCTAGAATGATGACAGATACCCACGAGGCGAGAATAAGGCCATGCACAGCGAGCGCCACCAAGAGAGAGAGGGCGGCGCGCTTTTGTATAAGGCTAAGCTGATTCACGAGACGAGCTTAAATCTTCTGAGCAAAATCTCAAATTCTAAATCAATGAAGAATACTCGCCGTATTGACTTCCACCTCCCCACCCTGCACGGTTCTTTTTGTGAACATTGAAGTGGATAAAGTTGAGAGCCAGAGGATCGATCAGTTTCTGACCGTTTACTTACCAGATCTTTCACGTTCAAAAATTCAAACACTCCTAAAGTCAGGTGCTATCCTGCTTAATGGAGCTAAAGCAAAGGCGAAGCAAACTATAGCTAACGGTGATACAATCTCAGTTTCCATTCCTGATGAAAATCCAACATCGGAAACACTGCCTCAAGATATCCCTTTGAACGTCTTATATGAAGATGATGAAATGATCGTTATTGATAAAGCCCCGGGGATGGTCGTACACCCGGCTGCTGGGAATACAGATGGCACTCTCGTTAATGCCCTTCTTTTTCACTGTAAGGGTAAGTTATCTGGTCTCAGTGGTTCGGATCTTGATGAAGAAATAGCTATTGATGCTCAGAGGCCAGGCATTGTACATCGCCTAGATAAGGACACCTCTGGCTGCATGGTTGCGGCTAAAACAGATGAGGCCCACCGAGCATTAGCCGCACAGTTTGCTGCCCGTAGTAATGAAAAGCGTTACCTAACTGTAGTGCAGAGCCAGCCTAACAAAAAAGAAGATACTATATTCACCCACATTGGCAGACACCCGGTCAACAGAATGAAAATGACTGTGGTAAACCCTGGTAGTGGGAAAAGTGCTATCACAGACTACCGAGTGCTACACACTGCCTCAGATGGCACCTCTCTCATTCATTGTGACTTACATACAGGTAGGACGCATCAGATACGTGTTCATATGGTTCACCTAGGCACACCTATTCTTGGTGATCCTATTTATGCTAAACCAGCTAGGCAGCCCCAACAGCCAGGCAGACTTATGCTACACGCATGGCAACTAGTAATAGACCACCCTAAGACAGGAGAAAGAATGGCTTTTCAGGCTGAAATTCCAGAGGATTATCTACCGTGGACGAGCGCTTCAGGAGTCTGTTAAACATTGAAACTAATACTGCATCACAGTAACTTCACTCCATGAACGACGAATCACTTATCGAGTCCTTGCTACCGGCCGTGAAACAGCAAATGGAGTCTACACAAACTCCCTATGTAAAAGAAACATTTACTCGACTGGTCGAAAAAGAGGCCTTCAGCCCAAACGATGCACTTGAGGCAATAGCCCTGTGCCTAGCAGATGAGTCTAACCGCATGTTTATCGATAAGCGTAACTTTGATGAGACGCGCTATCGTGAGCTACTTATAGCTCTTCCTGATTCACTCGATGATTAGAGTTCCTAAGCTTTTGGCTCTGGATCCTCTTCAGGTGCCTTGGGTAGCTTATCGACTTCATCAAGGATATTTACCATCTCCACACCACGTTCCGCAGACTGATCAATACGGAAATCTAGGATAGGTGTGCAGCGTAAGACTACTCGCTTAGCCACGCGGCTCTGAATCAAGCCCCGCTTTTGGCCAAGCTGCTCTAGAACTTTATTGTGATGTCCACCGAGCACCCCTACAAAGACCTTTGCCTCACGCAGATCCTGCGTGATCTCTACAGCGCTGACTGTGACGAGTGCACCACTAAACTCGAAATCACGTGCCAGCACAGTGCTGATTTCACGGCGAAGTAGTTCGTTTATTCTATCGAGTCTTTGGCTCACTAAATTATTTAGTTAGAGGGTCTGTGGGATCTTCTCCAGAACGTAGCACTGGATAATATCACCTTCTTCGTAGTCACTGAACTCACCTAGACGGATACCACACTCAATACCCTGCTTAACTTCATCCACCTCATCCATGTGGCGGCGAAGCGTGGACATTTTACCATCAAATACTGGTACCTTACCCCGGAGCACACGAGCGTGCGCTGTGCGGGTAACTTTACCATCCTTGATGATACAACCGGCAGCACGGCCTTTACGCACCTTGAATACTTGCTTAACATCAGCGTGACCAATAATTGTCTCACGAGTTTCTGGATCAAGTAGTCCAAGCATGGATTCCTCTACAGTATCAAGAAGCTCATAAACTACGGAGAAGAGTTTGATCTGAGTGTCATCACGTTTAGCTGCTCTAACAGCATTACTTTCCACCTTAGTGTTAAAGCCTAAAACAACGGCACCGGATGATGCGGCCATCAAGATATCAGACTCTGTAATGGCACCAGCAGCGGCACTGATGAAGCGAGGCTCCACCTTGTCACTCTTGATTTCCTCTACAGCATTTTGAATAGCTTGCACAGATCCCTGCACGTCACCTTTAAGAATGATGTTGAGCTGGGCCTTATTATCACCCTGCACCATGGATAGAAGGTCTTCCATTCGGCTCATCTTAGGACGTTGCAGACGATCGTTACGCTTACCTTCCTGACGTTCCTCAGAGAGCTTTTTAGCAGCGCGCTCGTTTTTCATTTGCACCATCTCATCACCTACATGCGGTAGTTCGGCAAATCCGATTACTTCCACTGGAGTGGCTGGGCCAGCTATTTTGACTGACTCACCCCGGTCATTAAACATGCTCTTCACCTTACCTGCATATGGACCACAAATAAATGGAACACCTACTTTAAGTGATCCTGCACGCACCATAACAGTGGCTGTAGGTCCTTTACCAGGCTGGATACTTGCCTCTATAACAGATGCACGTGCGTTAGCCTTAGGATTAGCTTTTAGCTCTAGAACTTCGGCCTGTAGAGCCATTAGTTCTAGTAGCTCATCCATGCCTTGACCTGTAATAGCAGATACTTCCACACATTCGATGTCACCACCGAAATCTACTGGCTGTAGCTCGTGCTCCATTAGCTGTGTCTTAACGCGCATAGGATCAGCTCCCGGCGTATCACACTTATTAATAGCTACGATGATTGTTTTCTCTGCCTTTTTAGCGTGCTGGATGGCTTCCTTAGTCTGTGGCATAATGCCATCATCAGCAGCTACTACAAGCACGACAATGTCAGTAACGTCAGCACCACGGGCACGCATTTCTGTGAAAATAGAGTGACCAGGTGTGTCAATGAAGCTGATTGGGTGGCCATTGTGCTCTACGCGGTAAGCCCCAATGTGCTGAGTGATACCACCTGCTTCACCTTTGGTAACACGGCTCTTACGGACGTAATCTAGTAGTGAAGTTTTACCGTGATCAACGTGCCCCATAAAGGTGATGATCGGAGCTCGGTATTCAAGTTTTTCTTCAGGCTCATGTTCTACAGCTTTAGGCTCCTTGATCTTTTTCTTTTCCTTGTGAACACCGCCGCCCTTCTCACGCTTTTCGCGCTCGAAGACAAAACCGTGCATATCACAGAGCTTCTCTGCAATCTCAGGCTCAATCGCCTGATGGGGAGCTACAAAAATTTCGAGCTTAATGAGATCTGCCATCAGCTGGAATGGCTTAAGATCCATAAGGTCAGCTAAATCACTTACTATGATGGGAGGTTTAATGGTAATGAGCTTACCCTCCTTGACCTCTGCTTGTTTATCATCACTCTCGTCTGATGCTACTTCGTCAGACTTATCAGCAGCAGCTGCTTTATCCGTAGTAAATTCATCAACATCCCTTTTAAGGACTTTTGAAATAGCTGGTAGAGGCTTATTAGCACCACCCTTTTTCTTGATTACTGAGGTCTTTTTCTTAGTCCCCTCATCTTCAAAAATATCTAATGCCTCCTTTTTCTGAGCATCCACTGTCTTTACCTTGGAAGCCTCCTCGAGACGTTGGCGCTCACGACGTGAGAGCTTTTTCTCAGGATTCTCATCAATAAGATTGAGAGTTTCCTTTGTTTTTTTTGGTTTGTCGCTGGAATCTGCCATGCTGGATATAATTAAGTGGGAAGGAGGTCTTTGGAAATGTGCGTGCAGCTGTTTTTATTAAACTGCGTAGAGATCAATCAAGTGTCTGTTAGGCGTCAGCCTTATCATTAGGTGCTGAGTCTTCACCAGGGATAACTACCTTGCTAAGTATCTCAGCTGCTTCCTCCTCGGATACCTCCAAGGCTTGAGCAATATATTCGGCGGGCATTTGTGCTACAAGTTCAGCGGTAGCACCACCGGCGCGGAAAAGCTTATCTGCCATTTCATCATCTAGACCAAGCTGACCACCCAATGATGATGCAGCATCACCCACACGGGCTTCAAACTGTTCGTGCTGAGTTTCATCTTTACTGACCTGAACATCCCAGCCCATAAGTTTAGCTGTAAGCCTTGCATTCTGACCTCGACGCCCGATTGCTTTACTAAGTTCTTCTTCATCTACAGTGACTGAGACGACTTTGTTTTCCTTATCGAGCTTGATAGTCCGAATATTAGCAGGCTTAAGAGCATCAACTACGAAAGTGGCAGGATCATCTGACCAACGGATAATATCTACTTTTTCGTTGTTCAGCTCGCGAACAATATTTTTTACACGCGCTCCACGAAGCCCTACACAGGCTCCTACTGGATCTACTTTTTCATCATTACTACCCACAGCAACCTTAGTACGGTAGCCTGCTTCACGAGCAATACCGCGGAGCTCCACTGTATTGTCTGCGATTTCTGCAACTTCAGATTCAAAGAGACGGCGCACAAAGTTCGGGTGGCTACGTGAGAGTATAATCTCAGGTCCACGTGCTTCATTTTCCACGGCTACTACATAAACGCGAATGCGATCACCGATGTTGTAGTCTTCTGTTACTACACGTTCGCGTGATGGGATACGGCCTTCAAATTTTCCAAGATCAATTAACACATCGCTTTTTTCAAAACGACGCACTGTGCCACTGACAATATCTCCAGCACGGTCTTTAAATTCATCATAGATCATTTCTTTTTCAGCCATACGCAGTCTCTGCATCATTGTCTGTTTAGCAGTTTGTGTTGCTATACGGCCGAAGTCTTTAGGTGTGACGTTAAAGTCTACTGAATCACCAAGCTCTGCATCAGGCTTGCTTTTACGAGCAAGACTAACAGGCACCTCATTAAACTTATCTACATAGTCGTCATCAGCCACTACCTCAAGAGCTGCAAAAATAACGGCGTCACCTCTTTTAGCATCCACATCTGCGCGGATTTTCTCGATGGCATCTGCACCGGGAACCGTCTTTCTGTAGGCGGAAATGAATGAAAACTCGAGTGCGGCAAGGACCTTATCACGGTCGATACCTTTTTCTTTTTCATAGTAGTCAATGAGAGCGACGATGTCGTTGGTCATGGCTTGGTCTTGCGTTGATTAAATAATTACTTGAGTAAGGGCTGATGCCCTATTTGATGAAAGTGACGGTATCACCTCTCGACAAAAAAGAGTGGGTCTAATGACCCACCCCCGAACGTTCGTAGAGCTGACGAACGGTTCATTACTGTGAATTACTATCACTGGCAAGTAGAAACTGAGCTTTTACCCTTGGTAATAGAGGGGCATGAATGCATTGGGTTTCTTTTTCGAGCGACCACACCAAAGCTATTAATAAAGCGCCTCATTTTAACATAGAAAAAAAAAATCAGAAAGTGTGAGTTTTATCTTGCGTAATCACAGCTGATACGTATTTTGCCGCCGCGCCGCATCTCGTTAAGAGCTGCATCGCAAAAACCCAACAAAAAGCGCAGATAGCTCAGTTGGTAGAGCAGTTGGCTTTTAACCAATTGGTCCTGGGTTCGAGTCCCAGTCTGCGTACTTTATAACCCGCTGTATCTTAACGGATCAGCGGGTTTCTTTTTTTATACCCGCTGGGAATTAAAGAGCTCCGTTAAGTGCGACGATAGAGTATAACAATAAGTCCAGCTAGGCTTATGAAGGCCGCAGATGATGGCTCAGGAATGGTGCTTACAGTGAGGTTATCTAGGTCAACTGTATTTACGCCAGTAGCGCTACCTGGTGTGGAGTTAGCAAACACTAGACCCACAAATTGGTCGGTTCCATTGTAGTCAAAGCTAAAGGTTACAGCTGTTCCATTCCCTGTAATTTCTTGATTTACGCCAAGCTGATTAATCGAAGCGCTACCTGTTGCTGTAGGATTACCCTGAGAATTAAAACCTCCATGAAGATCCAAGCTCACCGAATTCATGGAATCTACTCCATTCGCTGTAAATACCTGAAAAACAGGATTTGAATTAGAATTCGGTGTTACGGGAAAACTGGCTACATCAACGGCTACAGTTATAGTTCCAGCAGTCCAGCCAGACGCATCAAGCCAGATGCCGGCACCTCGGTATCTATTTACCGTGGTATTCCCTAGAGAAAGGTCACCAGAGGCTATACTCACGCCATTGGTAGAACCAAACCATTCACCAACCTGAATATCTGGGGATTCCCCACCGAAAATATGAGCCTCAGTGCCTGAGGAGGCGAAAGCAGTGTTATCAAAGTTTTCAATAAAAATTACAGCTGCCTGAGATGATAATGATAAGATAACTGTCACACCTGTGATGAGGGTTACATGTTTAAATCCTACTCTGTTAAAATCTACTTTGTTCATGATGAAAAAATATTCAATTTACAATTAAACGTAATATTTACTCTTATCAGACTATATATTGAAGATACATTTAAAAACGTAACAATAATATCTTTAGATATTCGGATTTAGAGCTGAACAAGCATTGACGGGCCTACTTACAGGTGCAGGCCTTCCCTATCACCCGTAATTCTAGCCTAAAGTAATTCACTGGGATAGCCCAGTTTTAGATTATCACAAAAGTCATCACTCATTTGGTCGATAACTTTTCTTGTGTATTAGGTATAGGTATTACTGGTCTTTTATTTCTATAGATTTATTTATTTTTACATAATTAATAGTCTATCAAGTTAAAGCTCTGCAACCACGGGCATAAAAAAACGCCGCCGGAGGTTTCCCTCCGGCGGCGTGATAATTTCTTTTAGTTTGGTAGGACTAGGAGATTACTCCTTGTCGTCCTCAGCACTTGGGCTCCACTCCTCAGCGTCTCCAGTGGAGGCGAGGTTGAATGCCTGCTCAAGACCAACGAGGTCACCAGACGGACGTAGTGTCTCGAAGCTGGCTGACTCTTTCTCAAGCTGCTCTGGATCGTAGTCAACGGCCTTGATGGAGAGACCAATACGGCGCTCCACTTTGTCCACCTTGATTACACGGGCTTCGATATCGTCGCCCACCTTGATGACGTCCTTGACCTTCTCAACGTGCCCTTCAGCAAGCTGGGAGATGTGGATAAGACCATCAATGTCATTCTCGAGGTTAACAAATGCTCCGAAGCTTGCGATCTTAGCGACTTGACCTTTAACGAGGTCACCGACCTTGAAGTTACCTTCGATCTCAGACCATGGATCACCGTCAAGCTGCTTGACGCCAAGGGAAACACGCTGGTTTTCCTTGTCGATGCTGAGCACTATTGCTTCCACTTCGTCGCCCTTCTTGAGGATCTCTGATGGGTGGTTGATCTTGCGTGTCCATGAAAGATCGGACACGTGGATCATACCGTCGATACCTTCTTCCATTCCGAGGAATGCACCGTAAGGAGTGAGGTTGCGCACCTCGCCCTTGACCTGGCTGCCGATAGGGTACTTCTGCTCGAGGATGTCCCATGGATTTTCGTCCATTTGGCGAACACCGAGAGAGATCTTCTGCTCTTCGATGGAGATACCGAGCACAACTGCTTTGATCTCTTGATCGATTTCAAGCACATCGCTTGGGCGGTTGATACGCTTGACCCAAGATAACTCGGATACGTGCACAAGGCCTTCTACGCCGCTCTCCATCTCGATGAAGGCACCGTAAGGAAGAAGCTTGGTAACTTTTCCGGTAACCTCTGTGCCGATTGGGTAACGAGCTTCGATGTCTTCCCATGGGTTGTCCTCCATTTGCTTGAGGCCCAGAGAAACACGCTCTTTTTCACGATCAACATCCAGAATAAGAACTTCCACAACTTGACCGATGTGAACCAGTGCAGATGGGTGAGAAATACGTCCCCAGCTCATGTCTGTAACGTGGAGAAGTCCGTCCATGCCCTGAAGGTCAACAAAGGCTCCGAAGTCAGTGATGTTCTTCACTTGACCGTCAACCTTATCGCCAACCTTGACGCTCTGGAGGAATAGCTGACGTTGCTCAGCACGCTCGCTCTCGATCACTTCACGGCGTGAAAGAACGATGTTCTTACGCTCGTCGTTAACTTTAACGATCTTAAATTCGTAAACCTTACCAACGTATTCGTTGAGGTCTTTTGGTGGGATGATATCGACTTGTGATCCAGGAAGGAAAGCTTCGACACCGACGTTGACCATGAGACCACCTTTAACAGCGCTCTTGATCTTGCCTTTAACGAGTCCACCATCGTGGAATACACCAACGATTTTTTCCCAGTTCTTACGGTGTGCGGCTTTCTCCTTAGAGAGCACGACCATACCTTCGTCGTTTTCGAGTTTCATCAGAAGGACTTCGCACTCATCGCCTACTTCGATTTCCTCATCTTCAAATTCAGCTGATGGGATAGCACCTTCTGATTTGTATCCGATGTCTACGAGGACAACTTGAGGTTTGATGGCAATGATGGTTCCGTTGACAACGGATCCTTCTTCGAATGTACGGAACTTTGAGTCGATCAAAGATTCCAGTTCTGCAGTAGCAGTCATTTGTTTAGTTATTTTGGTTAAGGTTAGGTTCCTTGGTTAATTTCTTTCCGTATGCCACCGCTTTAACACAGTGGTATTGCCCCATTATGTTCTACAGATACGGGGCGCCAATCTGCAGAACGAAAGAAAATCAGAGGCCGGAAGTTACTAGGAAGCCCCCTTTTGGCAAGAAGAATAGCAGGGTTTTAAAGATACAGTCAATATTCTCAAATAACTTACTATAAACCAGTTATAAACATAACAGTGATTTTACTCTGTCACATTTTTCATCAGAGTCATCCGAATACGTGTTTTCACCGCTTTTCCGTGCCGTTCTTGCACAGCACGGCTGAACTTCTCAGTTACATGATCGGATGGGAATTCTGGCCCTTCGAGGTGGATTTCTACCCAGCTTCCGGTGTCCGCATCTCTACGTAACTTGGCATAAATAAGTCTAAATTTACCGTCAGCTTCAATATTCTCAGAGTTCATTACCTCACGCACGGACAGCTCAATGGGGTCTACTCTGGAGGCCTTGGTCACCAGCACAGATGCCAGTGGCACAGTGAGGCCAGCACAGACGAGTGCTAGGACAATGGATAAGCGATGTGCCCATAGCTGAGAGTCATCCTTTTTTCCCCGCACACCAGCAGCCATAAAGTTCAAGGCAGAGCCTAAGACGATGGCGACTACATTTGTGCCAAAGAGTAGACCTGCACCCTTCGCCGTATCATGAGCGCCTATGGCTAAACAAATACCAGTGGTAGCAATCGGCGGAACCAGTGCAGCAGCTATCGCCACACCCGCTAATGCAGAACTAAGCTTAGGGCGCGCTAGACAATAGGATGCAGCAATACCTGAGGCAAATGCTACACCAAGGTCTAATAGCGTAGGCTCCCCGCGTGCCAGTAGCTCTGTAGTCAAACCCATCCCCACCCAACGGGCTGAAAGGCCGAGTATAACACCTACTAGTAATGCGGATAAAAAACCTAACAGAACAGCTTTTTGGCATTGTTTCCACATCGGCCAGTTCCCCTGCACTACAGCAAGCCCACCACCTAGCAAGGGCGTCATCAGCGGTGCTACCAACATGGCTCCAATAACTACCGCCGCACTATCAGCTAGTAGGCCTAAGCCTGCAATCGTGGTGGCAAGAATCATTAGAACGGCAAAGTCAAAACTCCACCGTGCCTTCACTTCCATCTCAGTAAATAGCATTACGCGTTCTTCGCGCTCTAGCTGTGGCACATTTAGACTAAGTATCTGGCCTAACTTCTCTCTCAGTCGATGCCCGATAGGCCTTGCAGCACGGATGACTCCTACGCTCATAGAGTCATCCCCCTTAATAAGCCGCTCAGGCACAGTGCCAAAGAGCTTTCTTCTTAGCGATCCACCACCAGTAGCGCCTATTAGTAGGAGTCCATATTTACCATCTGCTACCTCGTGTTTAAGAGCATCTGAAATACTATTTGAAAGCACTACTTTAGACACCACACTATCGACCTCAACACCTGCACGAGTAATCGCGCGCCGTAGGTGCTCATGCCCCACCTCCAGGGATAGATCATCTGTGTCTGATTCTATATAAAATGCCGTAGTATTTCTAGCTGCTATCTTTGAGGCTAATTTAATCCCGATACGTGAGTGACTGCCTCCAGCACAGGGCACCAGAATAGCAGGGCTCGTATTCTCAGTAATATCAAAACTGCCGAGGCGAAGAATCAAGACCGCACTGTATGCATCATCTAAAATCTCACGCGCTAACTTCCCTGTCATTGAGCCATCGCGCGCTGAGTCATGACGACCTACCACTATTAGACCGGGCGATATAGCTCGCTCCACAGAAAGAGCTGTTAGATGCCTGCTTACACAATTTGCGCGGCTTAGATTTACTTCAACATCAGCACAGTCTTCCAGCGCAGCCGCGACCACACCCCATGGTGACTCATCTTCTAAATCTAGATCCTGCCATGCCGTCCATGTTAGATCCTCAGCAGTTTTATCCCCTGCCCCGTGTTCCAGCCACAAAATATTAAGGGGGGCCTGTAGCGCACGCGCAAGCCTCAGCCCCCAACTTGTCATTGCAGGAGCTTCACTATATTTTCTAATGATTAGTAACATAGAGATAAACTTTCTATTTACCAAACTTTCTATCTAGCTCGTTTAAGGAAATATGAATCAATGTAGGGCTGCCGTCTGGTGTGCAGTAGGGTAAATCACATGCAAACATCGCCGACAATAACCCCTCTGCATGATTGATTTCACAAGGTTCAAGCCTTCCCACGCGCTTGGCTACACCTGCGGCAAAGCTATCAAAAGCCATCGCCTTCCCCTTCTTACTCCCTACCGTCTCAATCAGCTCATCTACTAATTCTAACAAAAAACCACGAATATCTGAAACCTCCAAAAATGCAGGCAAACTACTTACCTGCACGGTACTACCACCAAAGGAGTCTACCTGCATACCAGCTTCAGAGAAATGCTCTGAATGGCGTAAAACTACATCCGCATCGACAGCATCTAGTTCTAACAACACAGGAACAAGTAACCCCTGAGAGCTGACCCGCCCTCCCTCAGCAGCAGATAGAAGATCTTCATAAACAATGCGTTCACGCGCCGCCACAGGATCTAACAATACAACTCCTCCCTCCCCCTCAAGCACGATATAGCGTTCATGTAGCGGGCCAATGACGCGGAAGTCTGGCTGCTCGATAATTTCCTTACCCTCTGGGGTAAGAAGATTCTCTTGTTGTTCTGCCTGATGAGGGAAATCTGCCCCTTCAGCTGGAGCGGAGAACTCAGGTGAGCTTTCTGTTTTTACAGAAATAGGAACAAAATCATCCAATGTGCGCGTAGCCTCCTCATTACTCGTCCAGTCCACTAGCGGACTATCTGGAATCGCCGCTAATGATAAAGGCGTGGACTGGTGGTCATCAACAGTTAAGGCACTCTCTACGGCCTCTGCGATGAGATTCCTCACATCAAACGGCCTACGGAAGCGGACCTCCTTCTTAGCCGGGTGTACATTTACATCCACCAGCGTAGGGTCCATCTCTAGCCACAGCCAAGCAGCAGGGTTCACCCCATCTATAATTCCCCCTTTAAAGCCATCGCGCAGAGCACGTGCAATGGCAGAGTCCTCGATAGGTCTTCCATTCAAAAAAACAAACTGCTGCCGCTTCCCCTTACGTGCAAATTCGGCAGGAAGTAGATACCCCTGCACTGACAGGCCCGGCCCTTCACTGTATGGGATTTTTATCAATACCTGCGCTACATCAAGGCCGGCAAGACTAGAAATACGCACCCGCCAGTCATCCGCTGCAGGCAGATCAAACACTGTTCGCCCATCCTTAATCAGGGTAAATCTAACTTCTGGTGCAGCCAGCGCATGTAACCGTAGCTGATGCTCCACATGAGCAAACTCAGTAGTCTCAGCACGAAGAAATTTTCTTCTAGCCGGTACATTGAAAAAGATCTGCTTAACCTCAATACTCGTACCCTCAGGCACTCCTGCATCACGCACATCACGTAAACTACCACCATCCACCTGAATCTCCGTACCAGCTATCTCACCCTTCTCGCGTGTGCTCATGCGGAAGCGTGCTACGCTTGCTATACTTGGTACCGCCTCACCACGAAAGCCTAGGGTATTGATAGACTCCAGCTGTTCACTACTCTTTAGTTTACTCGTAGCATGACGCTCTAGCGAGAGTAGCGCATCCTCACGGCTCATTCCACAGGCATCATCAGTCACGCGAATTAGAGCTGTGCCTCCACGCTGAATTTCCACCGTTATATGTGTTGCTCCAGCATCGAGACTATTTTCCACCAGTTCCTTTACTACAGAAGCAGGACGCTCCACTACTTCCCCCGCCGCCACCTGACTGGCGAGAGTGTCATCAAGGATTTGAATTTTAGCCACGTTATTAAAATGCGGTCGTTATCCGCTAGAGCCACTCTTAATGGAGCACATAGAATTAGCCAACAGTACTTTTCACCTTATGAAGATTTTTTAATTGTCCAATAACCATAATGCACTATCCATTAATGCACTGTGCCCAGAGAACCTCAACCTACATTAATGGAGCGCCTAGCAGATGGCCGTCCTCCATGGTTCTGGTGGTTACTCACTATCATCCTCTGCTCATGCTTCACTATCCTAGCATGGAGCCTCTGTATCAGTATCTTCAATAACCCTGAAGACCCGAGGAACTATGAAATCCTAAGGAAACTAGGAAGACTCCCTGAGCCAAAAGCCTACACCTCCCAGACCGCACCTGAGCACCCGGCCGGATCATCCACATTACTCAGAAAAAGCTACCTAGGATTCTCAGACGAAGAACTAGCCTTCGTAAATAAAAGCCTTCTACACAGCTACCTTGTAAACTTTCGTGAGCATACATTCTGTCACTATCTCGTTGGTAACTATAAGGTGATCTCCTCGCGTAAGCTCACTAAAGATGACATCATCAGCCAGGGCTTTGCCGTGCAGCTCAGAGCATATAGACAGCCGGATGAATACACAGAGCTGTCTCCATACCCAGTAGTTGCTGAGATTATTTTCCCCACTCACTACGAAGACTCTTATAAAGGTTTTCATAAAGGTGATATGTTAGACCTAGGTATCACACCTCACTTTGCCTCATTACTTCATGTACAAAAAGCTACCATTGAGGATGATGATACCATCGTGGTAGTCACCGCTGTGTGCTTGGCGAGTAAGCTTCGTCCGCCACACATAGGCCCCTTTGATATGAAGCCACCTGTTGAGCTGAAGCTCAATGCTGGACTCCCTCTTTTTAAAGTTCCCTCAGCCACCGCTGATGATGTCAACCTTGAGGATAAGCAGTAGCTTCTGATCGTTCGGTATAGAAATATAGAAAGGCGTTCCGTGGTCAATGGTTCTAAACTACGTTCATGACCGGGACTTTTATCGATACTGGCTACCTCTGTGTTTATTGTTCTGTTGAAACACAATAATACTAATGGTATTGACGCCCACATGAGCAGCAAGCGTGATCACCACAGCGGATGACACCTTGAAAAATCATACAAATTCAGCAACTGGGTGATTGTATTAAACCGCACTTTGATCCGTTTCCAAACCACTTTGAAGAGAGCTTTAGTATAATCCTGTCTCGGGCTTTACAGTAGGTGCCAATGTAGGATCAGGGCTTGGACTGTTACTTAAACTAAGCCTGAAACCCTTCCTCCTGTTTCGATAATCGATTAACTAATCGATATCCCGTTTACCAAGTACTCACCTTCCACTCCTCCGTCATCTCAGTAGGGATAGCATCTAGGAAGCGTGATGGACGAGTCACGTAATCACCTGAATAGCTCTTTGGATTTGTCATCGGATAGGTTAGATAAAGCTGATCTTTTGCCCGTGTAACTGCTACATAAAAAAGCCTACGCTCCTCCTCTAGCATCCCCTCATCATCCGACTCAAGGATACGCCCATTGGGGAACATTCCGTCGGCTAGCCAGACTAGGAATACCACCTTCCACTCCAGTCCCTTTGCCTGATGGATAGAGGAAAGAACGACACCTCCTTCCACTTTTTTATCTTCACTAGGGTCACCATCTATTGCTGACATCAGAGAAAGCTGAGCTAGAAATTCAAGTATATCCTCATAACTTTCACCATACTGCATCAGCTGTTCAATATCATTTCGCCGGTGCTCATGGTTATCGAAGCTCACACTCATGTATTCCTGGTAAACCCCCTCTAAAATACTGAAAATCATATTGGACGGACGTTGGAATACGCCATCTGGCGCAAGTTCATCTAAAGTATGGCAAAGCTGCACCCAAGTGTCCTTTGCCTTTGCTGGTAATTTAAACGTGAGTAGTGTCTCAGAAAAAGATTTAGGAACATCCACACTTTTACCCGCCTCAGATCTACTCCACGCTAGCCATAAATTATCAGCTGTCTTTGCCCCTATACCGGGGAGAAGTAGAGTCATACGCTTAAAACTAATCTCATCACGCCCATTTACTACAAAGCGAATCATAGCTGAAACATCCTTAATATGCGCCTGCTCAAAAAATCTCAGGCCACTAGTAATCTGAAATGGTAGATCACGCCTCGTCATCTCCATCTGAATTTCCATACTATGATAATGAGCACGGTAAAGCACCGCGATTTCATCAGGCTCCACCCCATCACCAATGAGCTCATCAATACGCTCACCAATAAATTCCGCCTGCAGGGAAGGATCATCTAAAGCCACCAAAGCAGGTGTCATACCCTGCTCTCGCACCGCCCGTAACTCCTTAGTATACTGCTGCTTATTCGGTCGGATAGCCGCATTAGAAAGCTCTAAAACCTCTGGAACAGAACGATAATTTGTCTCAATTTTAAAAACCTCAGCATCTGGGTATTTATTATGAAAACTTAGAATGTTAGACATGTCTGCACCGCGCCATGAGTAAATAGACTGGGCATCATCACCCACCACCATAAGGTATTGGCTTTCCCCCACTAAAAGATCTATCAAATCACACTGCACCTTGTTGGTATCTTGATACTCGTCCACTAACACATGGCGAAATTTCTTTTGGTAAAGCTGACGTAGATCTTGATGCTCCTGTAGAAGCTTCAGCGTTAGAACTAACAGATCATCAAAATCCATCGAATTTGTCTCACGCTTCCTTTTCCTATAACCTTTACTCACACGCGCTATATCATCCATCCACTCCTCCAGATGTGAGTAACGGGACTCCACAATCTCATTGAGTGACTCATCAGTATTTTCCACTAAACTGAAGATCGAGGCCAAAAGATCCGCCTTAGGAAAACGTCTACCACCAATATCAATATTACAGTCCTTAATCACCTCTTTGAGTAATGACTTCTGATCATCACGGTCCATAATAGAAAATGATCTAGTAAAGCCCAGCTCATCTGCATGACGGCGCAGTATTCTATTTCCCACAGAGTGGAAAGTGCCACTCCACAAAGCAGAAATATCACTAGGGATAAGCTGCTGCACGCGCTCCAGCATCTCGCGTGCCGCCTTATTAGTAAAGGTAAGTAATAAGATACCACCTGGATCAACCCCATGATCTATCAAATAAGCTACACGGTGTGTAAGCGTTCGTGTTTTACCAGATCCAGCACCCGCTATCACTAGTGATGGGCCAAACCTTGATGAAACCGCCGCATACTGCTGCTCATTAAGCTCTGAGGCATAGTCTATCCCTGAGCTACTCTTCCCCTGTTTCCCTGATGCTATTCTATATTCACGCGCCATCGCAGAGGAATCTAGCAAGGCTCATGAGGATGAGAAGCTGTAATCTTGTTGTTTTCTATAAATGGGCAATTACATAGCCACAGCATAGTGCTCCGCGATATCACGTAGAATACCGTCTCTACGCTCACGGGCAATTATCAGATCACGGGTTTTGAGAGAAAACCTGAGTCGTTCAGAAGTAGCGTCATTTTTATGAACAGTAAGGTGGCACCACCAGATCCCCCTATTATTCCACAAATGGTGGTTTGGGTTACCCTCGTTTACGCGAAGTGCTAATTTGGTTTTCGTTTTAGCCATTGAAAATTATACGGTAACAAATTGTCGATACCTCTATAACGTTCGCTTTTTGGCAAATCATTCAGATTTTCATCAAATACATAAAGAAATACCCTGCCGCCGTAATTACTAGCTTGTTTAAAAGTAGCTCCTACTCGTCACATACGCGCCAAATGACGGGCTATTAAAGCCCGTTTAAGGCCTCACTCACCACATCCAGCAGGCGTTCTTTTTTTTCCTGCCCTACAGAGATACGAATGAGGTTTCTATCAATACCACATCCCTCAGCCCACTCCAGCTCATCATAGTGAGCTAGCAGCGTATACGGGCACGCTATACTAAAATCAGTGCCAAGACTTGGACCTTTAGAAATTTTTAGACTATCAAAAAACTTAGCACTCTTTTTGCGGTTCTTTAGCACTAAAGAAATTAACCCTCCATACCCTCCACCGTCACGCTTCAGTCTATTATAAAACAGCGGAGTAGTAAACTTAGGATACCACACGCTCTCCACAGCAGCATGATCATTCAACAGCTCCGCTAACGCTTCTCCGTTCTCATTGCTCAAAGCCATTCTACGCCCAAAGTCACTGATATTTCTGGATAATACTCGTGCATCAGATGCAAAAAGACGAGATCCACCAGAGCAGTCCTCTTCAAAGAACTCCCTCAAATCTGAATGAAATGCTGAATCTTCACATAGCGTCACCTGCCCAGCCATTACATCCCCTTTACCTGAAACCCACTTGGTCAGGCTAGAGAGCACAACATCCGCATATTTTGATACATCAACATTTGCTACCGAGCATGTAGTATCATCTACAATGAGAGGTACTGCACCATCACGGCAAGCGCTTGCAATACTATCTAGATCCACAGTCCGTAGCAGTGGATTACTCGGAACCTCACAAAACACAGCCGAGAACTCACCCTTACTGATACGCTGAAGGGCCTGCTCAAAAGACTCCCCCACGGCTTCATTAAGAAATACCACACCATTACCAAAGTGTTTTTGCACCCTCATCGCATCCACATATGGAAACTCTAGCTGAAGAGTTTTCCTACCAGGCAGCAGCTTATTTACAGCACGATAGACAGAGAATAAACCCGCCATCCCATTTTCATAAAGATATATATCGGAGTCATTATAGCCTCCATGCTTCGCTAACCTCTTGCGTAGACTCTTCGGGCGAAACTCACTGGTATCACGGCCTTGTAGTACTTTTTCAGCCATCCGGCTACTGACAATCTCACCGGTATAACGCCAGTATTCCATTGCGGTAGGATAGTCTTCACACGTCACGATCAGAGCCTGTAACCCCTCATAACTAGCCACTCGTGATGCCGAGCCAGATCGCTTTTCCACAAACCGCTGCGCCCTCTGAGCAATATCTCTATTAGGGAATACAATCGCTTGTGTGTCCTTATCCGCTAACGCCACTGTAGCCTCGTGAAAAAGCCGAACAGTAGCTGGATTTAGGGTAAACCTCGGATAACCACTACGTAGCTTACGGATGACTTTCTCCCTCTTCTCCTCATAGCCCAGAACTGATTCCCACGTAGGAAGACACACAGAACAAGCATGCTGCGTCTTAGGCAGCTGTATCCCGAGATCCTCCTCGCTCCACGCAGGGTCTGTTTTAAGGTCACGCAAAATCAACACTTGGAATAGTTAATATCTCTAATTTAGCAAGCGTATATCCACTCACCTTAAGCACCCACACAAATAAACATCAGATTTATAGCCCCTCATATTAAAATAATACACAAACACCTAACATTTAAAATAAACCCACCTTTACTCAAAAAACCCACCCTCGTGCGCCGTTACTATAATATAGCCCTCATGATTCATAATGCGCTTAAAGTAAAATGCAGTAACTCAAAAACAGATAACCTGCTAATTCCGCCCCCCTTAGCCTGCTTTTCTTATGAATAACTATTTGTCACCAGCCATCTAATGGCTAGACTTTAACATTATAGACCACCCCCCGCTTTAATATAGCCAATCTCTTCTCCCTCTCTATTCCCACATGTCAGACCACTCATCACCTTCTAAGCCAGCTCAGGCAAACATTCCTGAGGGCTTGCGTAACCAGCTGGAACAATTTAAAAAACAGCTCTGGCGTATCAAAATTGCAGAAGCCGTTCTTGCAGGGTTTTTTGGTCTACTATTTTCCTTCCTTTTAGTCTTCGGGCTCGATCGCTTTATCGAGACCCCACCGATGACTCGCCTAATTATCCTAATACTAGGTGTATCCATATTTGCCATCTTTGCGCCCTACTGGATTCGTCGCTGGGTCTATGGCCATCGCCGTGAAAACCAACTCGCAAAGCTCATCTCACGCCGCTACCCAAAGTTAGGAGACAGACTACTAGGTGCTGTAGAACTCCAAGATCAAAAAGAAGGTAAAGACAGCCTCTCCCCCGCACTCCGTGCCGCAGCCATGCGCACTGTAGCTGCAGACGCCGCCGGCCGTGACCTCACAGGGGCGCTACCAGTCGCCAGACATAAAAAACTCTCCTTTATAGTAATGGGCCTATTCATCTTCATGGTCGCATCCCTAGTCATAGTTCCTGAAGCTGGGGTAAACTCCCTAAAACGCTGGCTGCTACCACTATCAAAAACAGAACGCTTTACCTTCACTCAGCTGGACCTCTCAAACATAGGAATCCCACACCATGTTGCCTATGGTGAAGCCTTTACACTCACCATTCCTTTAGATGAAAAAACCAGCCGCAGACCAGAAACCGCCCGTGCCAGATACGGAAACGATGGATGGGTAGAAGCCCCATTACTTAACGGCGCATACGCATTTCAATTCCCCGGTCAAAGAGCCTCAGACTCCATATACATCGAGGCAGATGACGCCCAGTATAACATAGCTGTAGAACCATCTATCAGACCATCCATCGAAAACATTCGCGGCACAGTAAATTACCCCAGCTACCTTCAGCGCCTTAATGCCCATCCAGACCTCCGCTCAGGTTTCATTTCCCTTCTAGTAGGTAGCGAAATTACCATCGAGGCCACTGCCAGCCGTGCACTCTCAGCAGCCACAAGCTCCACCATACAAGTCCCTAAAGAAATTATTTCTGCGCCAGGTCTACAGCCAGAAAAAACAGTTACTCAAACCACCCCAGTAGAAATCCATCTTAAAAATCGTAAAATGACCTCTGGCACCATTGCCATTGGGCCGAACTCACTTATCATACCAATAACATGGACTGATATCTATGGACTAGACTCAGATAAGCCCTTTAAAATAAGGATACAAAGCACCCAAGACCAAATACCCTCAACCTACATCCAAGGAATCGAGCGCCAGCAAACCCTCCTCGCTGAAGAAACACTTAGCTTCGAAATCCTCGCAGAAGACGACTACGGCCTCAAAGCCTGCGGCATAACCTGGCAAGGAGAATCCACAGAGCTCAACGGAGTTACACCCGCACAAGGTGAACTCACCCTAGAAAAAGGCGGACCCACGCGGACCAGTATCAATCATTCATTCTCCTTTTCCCCTGCAAACCTCTCCATCACACCACAAAAACTCCTTATCCGCTCATGGACAGAAGACTATAAACCTGGCCGTGGCCGTATCTATTCAGAACCTATCACCCTCTTTATCCTTACCAAAACCGAACACGCTCAAATGCTAAAAAGCCAGTTTGATAAAGTCATTAATGAATTAGAAGATATCGCCCGCAAAGAACAAAACAATAACGACGAAAACCAACGACTAAATCGTAAAAATGGCAAAGAGCTTCAAAATGAAGAAAATCGTAAAAAACTCCTAGCACAGCAAGACGCTGAAATGGAAAACAAAGACCGCATGAAAGAGCTCACCAAAAATATGGAAGAACTCTTTAAAAAGTCAGTCCGGAATGGCGAAATAAATAAAGAGACTCTGAAAAAAATGTCCAGATCACTCCAGTCTATGCGTGAACTAGCGGACCAAGACCTCCCCAAAGTAGAACAAAAACTCGAAGACGCACAAAGCCAACGTAACACCGAAGAAAAAACAAAAAAAGACCTCCAAGAAGCCATAGAAGAACAGAAAAAGGCATTGGATAAAATGAAGCAAACCCTCAAGGAGGCTAATGAAGCCAACCAACAACTTGAAGCCAGCACCTTTGTAAATAGAATCAAACGCGCCGCCAGTGAGCAAGAAGGCATAGCATCCTCTTTCATCAACATTATCGATCTTGTCATCGGTGCGAATTTCAATGAACTAGACCCCGTAGAGCAAAGAGCCATCAAAGCTACATCCACGCAGCTGCGTCAGACCGCAGCTGATATCAAATGGATTCAAGAAGACCTCTCCCACTACTACACCCGCACTCAGGAAGAAAAGCATCAAAAGCTAATCCAGGAGATGGCAGACTCACGTATAGATGAAGCTATGGAGATACTCTACCCACGTGTAGCGTCGAACATCTCATACGGCTCCATTGACCAATCAAAAAAATGGGCCGCACAACTCCGTGAATGGGCAAAACAACTAGATGGAGAGAATGACGGTGGCGGAGGTGGTGGCGGTGGAGGTGGTGGTCAGCAGCAAGACACCGACTTCGAGTTCATGCTTAAAGTCATGCGTATGATTCAGAAAGAACAAGACATCCGCGGCCGCACCCGTGCACTAGAAAACCTCAAACGTAGTGTCACCCCTGCTGCACCAGCAGAGAATAATGTCATGCCTGAGCCAAAACCAAGACCAAGACCAAGACCAAAATTATTGCCGTTACCATCAACTTCCACTGCAGATTCTCCAGCCCCTAACACCTTATCACTTTCCTAATAGATCATGAAACTCACTCCATCCATCATCATCTGCTCAGCCATACTCACATCATCAATCACTGCCGAACCTGAGCCTCACACTAAGGAACAACATCAATCAACTACTGAGATATTAAAGCAACACAATCAAGGTGCTAAAAAACTCGCCAATGAGCAAGACGAACTCTCTGCAGACGTCCAAGACCTCATCGATGAACAAACAGACGCCACTGTCATTAAACTACTCCGTGAAGTAGAAATCATCATGGCAGATGCCATAGATCAATTAGACAATAGCGATACCGGCGGAACCACCATCGCCACACAAACAGAAGTAATCGAAAAAATCTTCGAAGCCGCTAAAAAGAAACAAAAACAAAGCCAAGGCCAAGGAGAAAAAGAAGGCCAAGGCCAAGGCCAAGGAGAAAAAGAAGGCCAAGGCCAAGGCCAAGGCCAAGGCCAGGGTCAAGGTCAGGGTCAGGGTCAAGGAGGTATGATGGAAATGCTCGAGCGTATGATGGATGGCGGTCAAGATAAAGGCGCAGGTGCACAGCCAGAAGATGGTAAAGGCGAAAAACCCGGTAAAGGTGGTGACACACCAGGCCAAGGTGGTAGCTCCAGCGGAGGTAGAGACGGTGGTACAACAGGAAATCCGGATAACACGGCAGAAAACACCCAAAGACGAGTCCCTAAAAACTCTGGAAACTCCGGCAGTACTCTACCCCTCGAATTTCAAAAAGCCATGGACGCCTATAACAAAGGTGCAGCTAAAAAATCTAATAAACCATAGTGTTACATCATTCATAACCATGAAACACCCTCTCATCACCTCACTGCTCATCACCATCCTGATACTTACAGGTCTCGCCCAGGCTCAACCACTACAACGTAGGCAAAATGACTCCATCCCTACGAAAGTAGAAACAATGTATAACAAAGGGCTCCGCTACTTATCTAAGACCCAAGACACCTCTGGCTCATGGGGCGGCGGCAGTAGCTCACGCCCTGGTGTCGTAGCCCTATGCACACTAGCCTTCTTAGCCCACGGAGAAGACCCTAATAACGGGCCCTACGCGCAGAAAATAAAAAAAGGAATAACCTTCCTACTAGAGAAACAAAAAGAAAGCTCAGAAGGCTACATAGGACCTCAAATGTATGACCATGGATTTGCCACACTTGCACTAGCAGAATGCTACGGAATGGTAGCAGATAAGCGGCTAGCCCCAGCATTAAAAAAAGCTGTAGACGTCATTCTTAAAGCCCAGAAAGTAAATCCACGTCACGGCTGGCGATATGACCCAGCCACCCAACGCGCAGACACCACCGTTTCTGGCTGCCAGCTCGTCGCTCTTCTAGCCGCCCGTAATGCCGGTATCGCCGTGCCAGATGATGCTATCGATAAAGGTTTAGCCTACATGCGTAGCTGCAGAAGTTCTAACGGCTCCTACGGGTACACCAGCAAAACCAGCGGTAGGCTTACCCTCACAGCCATCGGCTCACTCTGCTTCTCACTAGCAAAAAAGAAAGACGAAGCCGGCTTCAAGAGTTCCACTGAATATCTAAAGAAAAACATCAATACTCAAGACAACAGCTACCCATTCTACTTTAAATACTACATGTCCCAGGCACTCTTCCAAGCAGACGAGGAACTCTGGAAAACATGGAACAAAGATAACATCCGTTTACTCTCCGTCACTCAGCTACCAGATGGATCATGGGCCGGTAATCATGGGAATCCATACAGCACAGCTGGAGCTCTCCTATCATTAGCGCTTAACTACCGCTTCCTTCCAATTTACGAAAAATGAACACCCTTTCTCGCCTCATCACACTTACCCTAATCACAGTGGTCGGCTCTACGCTAGCCGCTCCCGTTGATCAGGAGAAGGAAGCCCCTGACTTCATCCGCTTTACCAACTACGACACCCTCCACGGGAGTTTTCACTCCTTTAGCGCAGAAGGCACCGTAATATGGAAAACCCCTGAGGCACTAGAGCCCATACACTTCTCCACCACTAAGATCCACCGTATTAGCCTTAACAAAGGCAAGGCACACCAACCACTCAAACAAACAACCAACATACAGCTCATAAATGGCGACATTATTCCAGGAGAAATCATCTCCATAAATAGTGCTACCGCCATAATAAAAACAGAGCACCTTAACACAGTAAAAATACCCCGTAATTCAATCCTTAAAATATCTCCATCCCCATTTGGAGGTAAGCTCTTCTACCACGGCCCACTAAATTCTACAGGGTGGAAAACCACCTCCATCAGCGCGGATCAAAATAAAGAACAGCCTGATCATGATAGCGAACTAACCGACCCTAATTTTGACTGGCAACATATTGGCTCGGCATATTACTCAGGCACGAATAACAGTCGACTTCTCATCCGAGAGCACGCCCTCCCAGAGACATGTAACCTCAGCTTCAAGTTAGGGTGGCGTAACTCACTATACACCAGAATCTTTATCCACGCAGACTTCGCCCCTCCAGAACGCGATGAAAAAATCATAACCAGAACAGACCCCTCCGCCGTCGTAGGAAATGCCTACTTACTCACCCTCACTAGTCACAACGCCACACTCTCCTCATTCACCTTTGGCACTGATGGTAAACCTATCACCACTCGCCTTCAAGGCTCCCTCACCAGTCTTCAGCTATCTGAAGAAGACTCAGCAGTCTTCGAACTACGCCTAGATAAAACTAAGCGAAACATCATACTCTTTATTAATGGAGACTTTAAAGCCAAGTGGAATCTCGGTGACACATACGCAGGAAAAGGTAATCACCTAGCCTTCAAAAACGATCGCAACAATAAATCTCCCATCCGAGTCAGTGACATTACCATCTCCCACTGGAATCGCATGAAAGACTCAGCCAATAGTATGCAATCAAGCCAACGCGACATCATTCTACTTAATAATGGCCTAGATCGCTACTCAGGTAAATTTAAAGAAATTCGTGAGCAGAAAGTCTACTTTCAAGGTAGCTATGATAATGAACTCGTCATCCCCATGGACGAAGTCACAGAGATCACTTTAGCCACACATGACAAAAATACTGCTAAAGTTCCACCTAAAAAGCCAGACGATACCTACTTCTACATATCCCCCTACGGCCGCATCACTGGCATCCCCAGCCAAGGCCCAGATGGGACAACAAAACTACAGCACAGCATCATCGGCGAGATCATGTTAGATACGCGCTACATCAACATTATCGACTTTTCGCATAAAAATAACCTTCTCGATACCTGGGATGATAACTTTTAACTCTTATTACATGAAACCTTCATGCCTCATAGCCGGACTACTAGCCGTCACCCCACTAGCTAATGCCGAACGCGTTGAGTTACTCAATAGCGATACCCTAACTGGCACTATCACCTCCATGACTGGAGACACCACTACGCTTAAGTCCCCCATCTCATTAAGCCCATTAGAGATAAACTCCTCTAACATTAAGCGTATCACCTTCCCTGATACACCTCAGAGGAAATCACCTCATACAGAGATAATCACCCTCGTAAACGGGGATCTTTTACCATGCAGTGTAACCGCCATGGATAAAGACAAAATAAACTTCTCCACCTCATACGCCGGTGACTTCACCGTCACTACAGAAAACATCCATTCACTTAGCTTCGGTGTATCTAAAGAGAAAATCCTCTACAGCGGAGGTGACCCCATTTCAGATTGGCATAGCAGTAAAGGTACATGGACTCTGAGAGACGGAGTCTATAATGCAAAAAAAATAGGCTACATTGCCCGTAAATTAGACCTCCCAAAAAATATCCGTATCCGCTTTGACCTCGCATGGAGAGATACGCCAAACTTTGCATTCCGCTTCTGTGCAGATCACAACTCTGCCACAACTAAGCAAGATAGCTACGAGCTCACATTTAACTCCGCAGGCATGCGTATCAGTAGATATGAAGGCACTCACGATGTTGTTACACTTACCACTATCGGACTTAAACCAAACACGGTTAAAAATAACAAAGTTAGCATTGATCTACGCATTGACCGCAGTAAAGGCAGCATCACACTCTACCTAAATGATCACAAAGTAGACACCTATTTTGACTCCTTTAAACCAACTAGAGGAAACTTCATTATCTTCAATACTCGCTCAAATAACAGTTCAGCATGCACCCTTAGTAACATCAGCGTTAGTGAATTGGGTAAAGGCGCTAGCAGCAGAGCCATTAGTAAAAAGAACCCTATTAAATCAGACTTCTTTCTCGATAATGAGGGCAATAGAATAACTGGTAACCTCGTTAGCATCACGGTAAATCAAGATAAAAGCCGCACATTACAATTTAAGCCTGAGCATGCTTCTAAACCACTCATGATCCCTGGTCACCGTATCAGTGCTCTCTACTTTGCAGAGGGAAAACATGATACTGAATTTCCAAAATCAAATTTCACCCTACACCTAGCACACTACGGTAGCCTACAGCTTGATCAACCGCAGCTCGCAAATAATAAAGTCATTATCCGCCACCCTATTCTCGGCCATTGCGCTATAGATACCAATGTTATTTCCAGTATCACCCAGCGTGAAAACCCCGCTAAAAAATAGCCTAGCACCATTCATTACCTCTCCACAGTCATGCTACCTCTTTTAAAGATCCCAGTGAGTAAAACCACACCTCTAAACCTGAGCTTAGCTATTATCATAGCACTTAGCTCCTGCTACCTACAGGCCCAAGAAAGCCCAACCAAAGCAGTGGAAGGTAGCAAGGATGAATTAAAATCTTCAGAACCTAAAGAGGCTAAGTCCCGTATCCTACTTAACAATGGAGACAGCCTAACAGGCACGCCACACAGTTTTGATTCCAGAGGAAACCTTGAGTTCACCTCAGCAAGCCTAAATACCAAAGCCATATTTCCACTACATAACATCCTCTCCTTAGAATTAGACAATAAACAAGATAGAAAAGTACCAAAAACACTAGCCCGCCTGCAGCTACATCCCAGCCATAGTGAATCTCAAGGAGACATGCTAACAGGCAACCTAACAGACCTCACCTCAGACAGCATAAAGCTAGATACCTGGTATGCAGGCGTAATCACGCTGAAACGTAAGATGGTAAAATCATTCCAAATCATCAACAACAGTCCAGGTAATTACCATGGGCCTAACAATATTAAAGAATGGACCTCAAACCTTACGAAACCTTCTTGGAAACTAAGCCATGGTTCACTAAAATCAATAGCCACCGGAAGTATTGGCCGTGATGTAGGTCTCACTGAAAAATCTCATCTCCAGTTCACAGTAAACTGGGCATCCAGCATGCGTTTTCGTATCCTACTCTATTCTAATGATGTCAGCAGCAGTGATCCTAGTGCCTGCTATGATATAAGTTTCAACGGGAACTACGCCTACCTAAACACCAAAGGAAAAAATGCACGCAAAGGAATATTTGCCGCACGAGGTAGGGGCCAGAACATCAATATTGACACCTTTAATAATACCGCCCTCTTTGACATCTACGCAAATCGTAAATCAGGTGCTATCACACTCTTTATAAATGGACAGCACGCCTGTGTTCTCCAGTCAGGGACCCCAGACCCCACTGATCTAGGTAAAGCCATCCACTTTATATCACAAGACCCTTACCCTATCGAAGTATCAGCCCTCGCTATAGAACCCTGGAATGGCACGTCATTGCCAAATCAACTCACAAGCATTGCCCCCAAGAGTAACAACACTGAAGAGGACAACAAAAAATCACTCACACACCACATCATCCTCAAAAACGGTGACAAAGTACCCGGTAAGGTAGCTCAAGTAAAAGATGGCCGCATCCTAATAGAAACAGATTATACCCCCATCCGTATCCCGCTCGACCGTATTAAAACACTCACCCTCGAAGACGAGGAAGAAACCCCAAGAAAATACGCCGAAGACGTCCGTGCATGGTTCCATGACGGTGGCCGTATCACCCTGAAGCTTGCCAGCTTCCATGATGGCAAGATCAGTGGCTTTAACCAAGCATTTGGTAATGTCTCAATCGATCTAAACGCATTCAGCAAAATAGATTTCGACATCTATAATATCGATCAAAAAAAACGAAGAGGTCAGAACAATTAACCCTCTACATCTATACAACTCAAACAGTATGAGCACACACCTAGTCCTTGGAACCGCAGGCCATATTGATCACGGAAAGTCCTCTCTGGTAAAATTACTCACAGGCTCAGATCCAGACCGTCTGCCGGAGGAAAAGGCACGAGGTGTCACTATCGAGCTAGGCTTTGCGCACATGTCACTCAGTGATGCGGAGAATGATTACGAAATAGGTATAGTTGATGTCCCCGGCCATGCCGACTTTGTAAATAACATGGTAGCCGGCGTAGGAGCCCTAGACCTCGCCGTCTTTGTCATTGCTGCAGATGATGGATGGATGCCACAATCTGAGGAACACCTCCACATATTATCCTACCTCGGCATACAGAATATCGTTATCGCCATGACCAAGGCAGACCTCTGCGAAGACGTACCCTTCTCCATTGAAGTCCTACGTGACGAATTACAAGACACCTTTATCTCAGACGCCCCCATCATCCCTGTATCATCGATCACAGGTGAAGGTATTGATAACCTTAAAGAAGCACTATTAAATAAACTAAACACCTACACACCAGCCAAGGATAACGCAAAGCCACGCCTCGCAATAGACCGTATATTCTCTCCCAAAGGCACCGGCACAGTAGTTACAGGCACCCTCAGTGGAGGCACCATCAACCTAGGTGACACGCTCACCCTTCAGCCTACAGGACTAGACACCAAAGTACGCTATATTCAGAATCATAACCAAGGCTTAGAAACAGCTATGTCCGGTATGCGTACGGCCCTGAACCTCCCAGACCTACCCATCTCTGCTCCAGGAAAAATTGGCGCACAACGTGGTAATACAATCTGCGCACCAGAAACGGGTAAAACTACACGCACGCTAGACATCCTCCTCCAGCGTATCACACGCCCCATCCCCGGGTATAAACCACGCGCACTCAGAAATACAGAAACTGTTATTCTACACCACGGCTCTGCCCGCTGCCACGCACGCGTCATTTTAAATGATCACACTCAGCTCAACCCAGGTGAAAGCTGTCTAGCTCAGCTACGCCTGGACGAACCACTCTTTTTACTCACAGGAGACCGCATCGTACTACGTGACGGTGCCCAGCAGAGCACCCTAGCAGGAGGTATTGTTCTAGATGCCCTACCCACACGCCAGGGCTTTCGCACCGCAGAGCGCGCGCGCTTTCTAACACCACGTGCTGAGCACCCAGACACCATTACCAGCTACTTAGCATCACTCCTTGCTCGTGACCATCTACTGAATGCATCAGACCCCTTGCCTAATAATCCATTTCATAAAGACGACATTGCGGCCGCCATCAATAGTTTATTAGAAACAGACACCATCACCCCCCATGCAAGCTTACTACTAGACACCGCATGGTGGAATCAACAGCTTAAAGCCACCTCCAAACTCATTAACCAGTGGCACCAGAAGCACCCCGATATCCCCACCATGCCCGTAGAGATACTAGCACAAGCACTACCAGATATACCTGACACCATCTTCGAGCACATTCCAAGTGCCATGGAGAAAAAAGGGTTTCAATACACCGGTAAAGGCCTCGCCTCCGCCAGTCACACCCTCACGCTACCAGAACAAATCGCCCCAGAGGCAAAATCTATCATCAATACACTGGATCAAGCGGCCCTGAGGCCACCTAGTAAAACAGACCTCACTGCCACGGGAAAATCTGACCAAGCAATGCAGTTCCTCATCCGCTCTGGCCAAGTAATTGAGCTAGAGCCTAAAGTAGTCATCAGCGTAAAAGCTCGTGATGCCAGTATCGAAAAAGTAAAGAGCTACATCTCCACTCAAGGCCAAGCCACAGCTAGCGAACTCCGCCAGCACCTTGATAGTACCCGTAAGGTCGTCATGCCATTCCTAGAGCACTTAGACGCCATCGGTATCACCACACGGAATGATAACTTCCGGACCCTTGCCCCGCAAAAGTGATTTTTTTTAAAGAACTCACAGAGCGTATAGTCGGGGATTTTTAGCGCAAAAATACCGCTTTTCATAAAGCTCTAAAGGTAAACGGCCTAGCCACCCCATAGGAGCAAAAAAGACAGCAAGATTGGCCGTGACTGATTACACCTATCCGCTATGGGAGGAGGGTTTACACTGATTCGGGGCTTAGCTTGTATCTGTCATAAAAATTGGACTATAAAAGCACCTCTCTGTCTAAGATTAAAAGATTAGGAGCATACCATTAATCAGCACCAGCTTTCTGAGCGGCTTATTACACCTCTCTTTTAAGCCAGTCCCCTCTATAATGTAGCCATACAAATATTACTCCCTGTAATAAGACATCAAGCGTCATCACCTGCCAGACGCCTAATAAATCAAGATCCCCATAATACATGAATGACCACAGTACACCTATCCGGATCACCCCCATGGACGTAAATGAGTAAATAGTCACAGTCCGTGTATCCCCTGCACCACGCATGGACATTTTCATGACCATCATCGTCGCCGTTAATACCTGTAAGAGACCTACAAAGCGGATCACGGGGGCCGCCATCTGAAATTGCGCAGAGTTAGGATTTCCAAATAGTGAGAGAAACTCAGTATTAAAAACAGAGATTAATACCCCAGCCCCCCCCATAGAAATCACACCTATTAGCCAGCAGTATCTAACCGCTTTTTTCGCCATTTCAGGATCCTTTGCCCCTAAATACTGACCAGTCAGTGTGCTCGCAGCCATACCAATAGCAAAGCCAGGCATAAAACTAACAGACTCTAGACGCACTACCATAGCATGAGCCCCCATAGTGCCAGCCTTCATGGTCCCGATAAAATAAATACCTACGGCATGGACAGACCACATTCCCATGATCTCTATCATAGAAGGCCAGCTCACGCGCCAGATACGGCGCAGCATAGGTATGTCATAGCGCAAGTTTACCATACTTAATTGCAGAGATTCGGACAAGCCTTCTGCCGCCTTTTTCTTTCTAAAACTACTACCTGGAAGCAGAAACCATAAGATCACTGCCGCACCAATTGCCCAGCCCACTACCGTCCCCGCTGCAAGCCCCTTCACACCCCAGCCTAACACATATACGAAGTAAAAACTTGCTACAATATTAACCAAGTTCACCAACAACATCGCCATAAAAGGCTTCATTGTATCTCCATAAGCACGCAGACAGCTGCTTGCTACAAACATCACTCCACTAAATGGAGCTAGCAAAGCTCCCAATCTCATGTAGTCCGTCACATATTCTTGCGCCAGATTACTTAAACCAAAGAAACGTCCCATATAAGGCACTATTAACCAAATAATAATACCACTAACTACCCCAGTGACTAACCCTAAAAGAAGTGACTGCCCTAATGCTAAGTTAGCAGACTTCATATCCCTAGCACCTGTACAACGTGACACCAGAGCCATCGCCCCTGTGCCCATAGCACTCTGTAAAATCATCAGCAGCCACATTAAGTACATTCCCGCACCCATCATATCCATGACAGCCTCCCCAGCGCTGCCGCTCTCCATGCGCCCCGCGATCACCATATCTGCGAAGCCCACCCCTACACTCATAAGATTTTGTAAAAACGGCCATAGCGCAAGTGCCAGCACCTGCCTAGGTAGTGAGAGGCCTGCTAGCTTCCCCCCCAGACTTTTATCCTTACTTACGGATTCTAGTGCATCATCTGATACTTCTATGTCCTTACCATTCATAATCTTCACTCCCTGATAGCAGCCGCTCGGACTATCGTCTTTTTTCTTAAGATGGAAATGTCAAACTGTCTCAAATTATATTTTAAAAAACATACCTTAAAATATTTGACCACCAGTTATCAATCACCCCTGCGCAGAACTCTACCGCCGCAGGATAAAAACGGAAAAACCACACGCTAATCGCCCGCTTTCGATCCCCCCTCGGGTAAACTACCACCCCAGTCACCCAAGTTTAAAAAAGCTTTTTTCACTACATACTTTCTTACTAAATACAACACTCTCACTGTCTCTCTTCCCCCCTCAGAGGTCAACTAAGAAGGCACCTATTACATTTCACACTTGGCAAGCGAGTGAAGCACAGCTTTATTCCCTCCTCCCCCCCTCGCTATCGTTCTATTACCAATATTTTTCTATTATGCCTTCTCCTTATCACACATCTACACCAGACAGCACGGGTTCCATGCACAGCTTCGCCAATGAGCGCGACAACTGCGGTATGGGGGCAATATCCAATATCAACGGCATACGTTCATACAATATTGTCAATCTAGCCATCGAATCTGTCTGTAACATGACCCACCGTGGTGCTGTAGATGCAGATATGAAAACTGGTGATGGCTCAGGTATTCTCAGCCAGATCCCTCTGCCAATCTTCCGTAAGGCAGCCGCAAAGCTTGGCACAGAAGTCTCTAATGATGAAGACCTCGCTGTAGGAGTCTTTTTCCTACCTTTGGAAAATAAATCCACACAGGAGGAAATCAAGCAGCTAACTGAGAAAGTAATTACTGACCGCGGCATCAAACTGATCGGCTGGCGTGAGGCTCCTGTAGCTCCAGAAGAATTGGGCGAGTTAGCACGTAATACCCGTCCACATATTCTACATCTACTCATGGAAAAGCCTGAGGGCTGGGATTCAGAGCAGTTTGAGCGCCAGCTCTACCTCTGCCGCCGTTTCATAGAGCGTGAGACCAAAGATGTAGAAGACTTCTACATGCCATCATTTTCCAGCCGCCTTATCTCTTATAAGGGACTGGCTATGCCCGCTACGCTAAAGGCCTTTTACCTAGATCTACAGAATCCTGACTTTGAGACCGCTATCTGCCTCTACCACCAGCGCTTCTCCACTAATACCTTCCCTGCATGGCCCCTAGGTCAACCATTCCGAATGATGTGTCATAACGGTGAGATAAATACCGTGCGTGGCAATCGTAACTGGATGGCATCTCGTGAGGAGTTCTTCGTCTCAGATGTCTGGGGTGATGACGTAGACCTACTAAAAAATGTCCTCAGTGATAATGAAAGTGACTCTGCCAGTCTTGACCATGCCCTAGAGTTACTAACACTATCCGGCCGTTCACTAGAGCACTCCATGTGTATGCTCGTCCCCCCAGCCTTTGCTGAAGATGCGGACATCTCCAATGACCTCCGTGCCTTCTACCAGTATCACCGCTCCTTTGCTGAGCCCTGGGACGGCCCTGCTGGCTTAGTCTATACAGATGGTAATAAAATCTGCGCATCACTAGATAGAAACGGCCTACGCCCCTCACGTTACAAACTCACAGAAGATGGCTTACTATACATCGGTTCAGAAATTGGAGCGGTAAAAATAGACAGCAGTAAGGTCATTCGCACAGGCCGTCTAGGACCTGGTCAGATGCTCTGTGCCGACCTCAGTACTGGTGAGCTCCGCTACGATTTAGAAATTAAAGAAGCCCTCGCAAAAAGAGCTCCATACCGTCAGTGGATCGATGAGAATCGTCTAGAGCTCCATGACTTCATCTCCCCTGAGCCACACACCCCTGCTGTGGACTTTGACCATGTCTCCCTCTCACGTCAGCAGATTATGCACGCGATTAATACCGAGGAACTAGACATGGTATTCCCGCCCATGATTAATGGCGCACAAGAGGCGGTCTTCTCCATGGGGGATGATATACCCCTCGCCGTTCTATCCTCCTACCCGCGTCTGCTTCCCACTTATTTTAAGCAACTCTTCGCACAGGTGACTAATCCACCTATCGACCCCATCCGTGAGCGCTCAGTAATGACACTCGCCGCTGGCCTAGGTGCAGAGCAGAACCTCCTAGCTGAGACACCTGAACACGCCCGTGTGCTGAATCTTGATTCCGCTATTCTGTTAGAACAAGAAATGCACAAAATCAAAGACATGGAAGAATATGGCTTTGGTAATCGCGTGATCGATACCACTTGGGATGCCGCCACTGGCGCTACTGGCATGGAAGACGCTGTGAAGCGGGTCTGCGCAGAAGCTGAAGCTGCTGTTGATGAAAATATCAGCATACTTATTCTATCAGACCGCCTTGCATCTGCTGAGCGTGTGCCACTAGCCGCAATGCTAATTACAGGTGCCGTGCACCATCACTTGAACCGCGTGCGCAAACGTCTCCGTGCCTCTATCGTAGTCGAGTGTGCTGAAGCTCGTGATACTCACCAGATAGCTTGTCTCTTTGGCTTTGGTGCCACTGCCGTGTGCCCCTACCTTGGCTACGCTACTGTGCGTGACCTTGTCAGACATGATAAGAAAAATAAAATTACGGACGGTATTTCTGAAAGTAAAGCCATGCGTAACTACCGTAAGGCTCTAGAAAAAGGACTACTTAAGATCATGTCCAAGATGGGTATATCAGTGCTAAACTCCTACCAAGGAGCTCAGATCTTCGAAGCCATCGGTATAGGCCAAGAGGTTATGGACACCTGCTTCACCGGTGCTCAATCACGTATCGAGGGTATTGGTTTCCTAGAAATTGCTGAAGAGTCCATCATCCGCCACCAGGCCGCCTACGCAGATGTGCATGAGGGTAACCCTACTGAGAAACGCCTCGATCTTGGTGACCCAGGCTACTACCGCTTCCGTAAGCAAGGTGAGCGCCACGCCATTACCACTGATGTCATTAAAAACTTCCACACCTTCCTCAAAGACGGCAAGAAAGAAGACTATGATGATTATGTAAAAGCCTCACTAGAGACCCACCCTGTTACCATCAAAGATCTCTT
>JALZUC010000023.1 GCA_023301765.1 Akkermansiaceae bacterium
AGCTATTCTATCTCTAGTAGGGCAGTAGCTACCATGCCGCAGCGCATGGCTAGGGATTTTTTAACTGCTTCTTTACTGGGGTATACGTAACCACGGAATGCTTCTTCTCCGTTACGGGTAACGATGATTTCTTTAGTCAAATCGATGAGTTTATCACTGAGCCATAGTTTAATACCAGTGAGGTTGTCCCCAGTGAGTGCGATGTGCTGACCTTTAATTTCGCCGGTGATTTGGCGTTTTTTGATAGCGCCCTTGGCGGTGACTCCTAGCCAGTAGAGGCGCTGGTGGGTGACGCTATTACTCTGATGCCAGATTACTTTTTTAGGCCATGCGTTACGAGTTTGTTTGATCATACGCGGGAGGGCTTCTGCATCACGCCGGTCCATCCAGTGGCCTAGCTTTGGGTAGATGGTGACGCGGTGTGGGTAGCCTTCTGGGTCTGCTTTCTGAAGGTCTACTAGGAGGGTTTTCCATTTTGCGGCTATTTTGTTGCGATCAAATGCAGCGTCAAGGCCGCCCATAAAGATTTCATAGTAGAGGTTTCTGAGGTTGTCCGGTCTAGCGTCATTTGGGTGACCAGCCATCATTGAGGCTGCTGCAAAACGGTCTGCCATACGGGGGGCGAGCTGATAGACTCCGTCACCACCGGCGGAGTAGCCCATGATGTAGATGCGGTCTGGGTTTACACCGTGGCAGATGACGTAGTTTGAGATGAGGCGGTCCATGAGGGCGTCTACACCTTCTCTGTGCCAGAGGTTCCATGTGTCTGTGGGTGCTCTGGGGGCGACGTAGTAGCCTTCTGTGGGGCGGTAGAGTTTAGTTTGGTTTTGCCATTGTTGGTCATTTACTGCGGCAGGTGCTCCACCGCCACCGTGCATGGAGATCCATAGGGAGTGTCCGTCTTTGGGCTTAGCGCCATATTTTTTTTCAAAAATCCGCATGGTGTGCTTGCCGGCTTTGATGGTTTTTTTATCAAGTTCTTCTTGGCGTTCAGCGAGTTCTTCTTTTTTCCATGCTTCGACTATATCAGTGTAGTGGTAGGGTTTTCTTTCCTCGGTGAGGATGACGTCGATGGTTTTTTGAGGTGCTGTCTTGAGGGTTACTTCTTCCTGCTTGCCGCTGCTGCGTATGACGATACGCCATGGGGCTTTACCGATGAGTGGTAAAGGGGTGATGTCATTGAGATCCGCTCTGCCAGCGAGGCTTTTGATGGATTTTAGGGTGTTACCTTTGTCATCCATGAGGGCTATGGATGCGATGATTCGTGAGCGAGTTTTTTTACTAAATACACGGATGCTGGCGGTGGGGTGCTTAGCAGCTTTGGGTGTGTTTTTTGTGTAGCGCGCGGTGACATTTATGGCGTTGATTTCTTGGTTTTTGGTATCCCAGACCATAGGAAAGTGAGTTTTAGTGGGCGCCCAGGTGGTAGACCAGATGGCGTGCAGGGGATTATCTGCTGTAGCTTTGGAGGCGCGGCCGCCAAACCATCCGCGGTTTAGCCCTTTGGCGTCATATTCATCTGCGCCAAGGTATTTCCATTCGCCGTCCCAGATTTCTACCCAGGTGTGATTGCCACTTTTATCTGACCAGAGTGCAGTGCCTGTGATACGTGCTGGGATACCGACGGAGCGGCAGGCGTAGGTGAGGATGATACTGAGACCGGTGCAGGTGGCTTTGTTAATCTCCATGGATTCAGCCGGGCTTTGGTTAGGCTTTTTGCGCTGCCTGTTGTAGTGGACGTTAATTTTATTAAAGAGGTCACGATTGAGGATTTGTGCGGCTTCTCCGGCTGTTTTGCAGTCTTTGATGAGTGCTTTGGATATTTCGTAGAATTTAGGGCGCCAGTCTTCACGTGTTTCATCTAGGACGGCGTAGGGTAGAACGTCGTTAAAAAACTGTTCTTCAGAGAGTTTCTGACACCATGGAAATTCCTCACGTGCGCGGAGGGCGTAGGTGATATTGTTAATCAGGAGCTTGCTACTGATCGTGCTACGATCAGATTTAGGCATGCCTGCTAGCAGGTAGTCACTGGCTCTGGTGGCTTCTGTGCTGTGCTGTTTCGCGTGCGTGGCGAATTTTTTAAGCTCCTGTGAGGGGTCTTGAGCCTGTGCAAGAGGGCTACAGAGGATAAGTGCGTAGGTGAGGGGTTTCCACATGGGGAGGAGGGTGTTATGTAGCGGCGGCGGAGGCTTCTTGCTCGATGTCTTCGATGAGGTCTAGCTCTGGACGGAAGTCTGCGGCGTGGTAGGAGCTTCTAACAAGTGGGCCGCTGGCAACG
Organism: Akkermansiaceae bacterium; assembly: GCA_023301765.1. Taxonomy (GTDB): domain Bacteria; phylum Verrucomicrobiota; class Verrucomicrobiia; order Verrucomicrobiales; family Akkermansiaceae; genus Oceaniferula. Next base: position 2,279 of record JALZUC010000023.1, read on the forward strand.
TGGCGGAAGCCTTTGTCGATAGCGATTTGCTTGTATTCATCAAATTTCTCTGGCCTGATGTAGTCGACCACGGGGAGGTGACGCGGTGTGGGGCGGAGGTACTGGCCAAGGGTGAGGACGGTGACATCATGTGCGAGGAGGTCATCCATAGCTTGGAAGAGCTCTTCTTCTTTTTCGCCGAGTCCGAGCATGAGGCCGCTTTTGGTGACTACTTTTCCACCAGCTATGGCTTTGGCTTTTTTCAAGACTGTTAGGGAGCGTTGATATTTAGCACGGCTCCGTACGATGGGGGTGAGGCGCTCTACTGTCTCTAGGTTATGGTTAAAGATGTGTGGGCGCGCGCTCATACACATTTCTAGGGCAAAGTCTTTATCGTTAAAGTCGGGGGTGAGTACTTCGATGATGATGCCTGGATTTACTTCGCGTACTGCGGTGATGACATTTTTAAAGTGCTCTCCGCCACCGTCGCGGAGGTCGTCACGTGCTACGGCGGTGATGACTACGTGTTTAAGATCGAGGCGTTTGGTGGCTTCTGCTACGCGTTGTGGCTCATCTGCCTCTAGGGCATCTGGGCGTGCAGTCTTTACTGCGCAGAATCCGCAGGCACGAGTGCACTTTTCACCCGCTATCATGAATGTGGCGGTGCCTTGGCCCCAGCATTCCCAGCGGTTAGGGCATTGAGCTTCTTCACATACGGTGACTAGATTCAGGTCCGTGATCATGGACTTGGTGGACCAGAACTTAGGATCATTGGGTAGACGGACTTTAATCCAGTCTGGTTTACTCTCTGTGTGGAGAGAGGGGTCCATCTTCATCTTTGGGCCGTGGCAATTCATAACTTATCTTTAAGCTGGAAGGGGGGATTTACAAGTTTGAAGTTTGTGTATCAGGGGGTGATTAGCTGAAATTCTGCGCTAGTGGTGGTTTTCCCATTTACTATGATTTCTACCTGCTGATTACCTGGGTAATAGCGGCGGGTATTGATGGCCTTGAGCGGGTGTTTTTTAGTTAAGATGAAGGTTTGCTGAGGTTTTAGGGTGAGGTTTTTCCACTTAAATACCTTGGGGGTGGTGCGGCCATTGGCTTTCATGAAGTGAATGGCGTAGTCGATGACGATGTGTTGTGTTTTTTTCGAGGTGGATGTGATCTGTGTGCTGATTTGTAGCGGGGTGCCTAGGTGGATAGTGGTGGGGTGTAGTGTGGGGGGGGTGACTTTTAGCTTTGGGTCTTGGGTATATCCGAGGAGGGGGAAGACTTCTGGGTGGCCTGCTTTTACGAGGGTACGGGTGGCGTGCTTGATAATCCACTTTCTCTCGGGTACGGCATCAGCAAGCCAGCTACGGCAGGTTTCTATTATTACCTCGGGATGATCTTTGGAGATGTCATTGAGGTTATTGGCCACGGAGCGGCGGACGTAGTCTGATGGGTCATCACGTAAATTTTCTAGGAGGGTGATAACCTCTGTGGGGTCTGTGATGTAGCTTGGGAGCCTTTTTCCCCATGGTAGGCGTGGACGGCATCCTTCTGAGGCTAGGCGGCGGACGTGCTCATTAGAGTCCATACACCAGACGAGTAGCTGCTGGTAGGTTTGCTCCCTATGGGTTTCAATAAATGGGCGGATGGCAAACTCTCCGGTGTAGAGGGGGGTGAGATAGCGGAGTAAATCTAGGGAAATTTCTGGGTGGTTTAGCCCATACTCAGCTACGTAGTTTATAATAGGCCAGGCGGCAAAGTAGCAGAGTTTATCTGAGGGGTCTGTCTCTCCCCAGTGATCGCGGATGCGGCCTAGGATCTGAGCTGTTTCGGGGAATGATTCTGGTAAATGGCGCGCCATCACAAGGATGAGGTGCCGCACGCGGTCTTTTAGCTCTAGCTGGTGTAGGGACGAGTGGGCGTCTTTACGGAATGATGCTGGTGAGAAACTAGCACCAGCACTGAGCAGACCATTGATGATCCGCTCCACGGCGACCTCACCGAGGCCATCTTTCATCAGTGGATTATCTGCCATTTCCTAATGCTTCTAATGGCAATGTATTTCTGCCAGTAGAGCAAGGATGAATATTTAATCTCTTTGGTATGATTTATGCCTTGTTAGTAATCCATGCGCAGCCGTATGGGGGGAGTTTTAGGTGGGTGTCTGCGCTGGTATAGGTGGTGTTACTGAGTAGGTCTACCCACTTTTCTGTGCTGATCATATTGAGTTCTACGAGTGGGATTTTCTGGGGTTCTTCTGTGATGTTGTGAATGGCGAAGATAGACTGCGAGCGGTCTAGGCTTTCTCTCCAGAATGCAAATACTTCATTACCCAAGTGGAGGGTGTATTGGGTAGCATTCGGGTGAAAGGCTACTTGCTGCTTCCGGATGTTAATTCTACGTAGAATCTCAGCGAAGAGGGCTTTGTGATGAGTGGAGTCATCAGCCATAGCTTGCTGGAGGGTTTCTTTTTTCCATTTAAGGCGATTGATCGAGCGTGCTTGGCCTGATTTTGCCATACCTTGTAAATTGTTTTCTGTGCCTAGTAGGCTGTGAATGTAGAAGGCTGGTAGACCTTCTAGAGCCATCATGATGGTGTGTGCGGTGATAAAGCGATCAAGCTGTAGGTTATCTTTCCCGTTCTTGATGGTGCCTGCCATAGCGCTGTAGAGGGAGATGTTCGCCTCATATGGTTTTAGATTTCCATCGGGCATGCGGCGCATGGATATCTCACCGCCAAAGTTGCGGATGGTTTCTAGGAGATTTTGATTTTCATGTTCCGAGAGTAATCCTTCTGCTGGGCGCAGGCCGATACCGTCATGAGAGGCGATGAAGTTTAGGTAGGCGCGCCCGTGTCTGGCTGGTGGCATGGACATCATCCACTTTTTGAGGTGGCTACAGTCCCCACTTAACATGGTGTGTAGTAGAAGTGGTGGTAGTGAAAAGTTGTAGATAAGATGGGCTTCATTACCGTTACCAAAGTAGCTGAGGTTCTCTTTATTAGGTACGTTGGTTTCTGTGATGATGACGGCATTAGGCTCTAGGTTCTCTATAATGAGGCGGAGTAGCTTAATGATTTCATGTGTCTCTGGGCGGTGGAGACAGTCTGTGCCGTCTTCTTTCCAGAGGAAGGCTACGGCATCTAGGCGGAAGGTGGTGATACCTTTATCTAGATAGAGCTGTATTATACGGATGACTTCTATTAGTACTTCGGGGTTAGCAAAGTTTAGGTCTACTTGATCTTCACTGAATGTGCACCAGACTTGCTTATCTCCATCGACGGTTGCTACCGATGTGATGAGGGGGGTGCTCCGTGGCCTAACAACTTTAGTAAGGTCTGAAAACTCTGAGCCATCGACAAAGTAGTCTTTTCCAGGAGAGGTGTTTTTCTGGAAATTTTTAAACCATGTAGATTCTCGTGAGCAGTGGTTAAGCACGAGGTCTGCCATTACTTTAAAGTTATGGGTAAATTTCTCAATATCTGCCCAGTCGCCGTGATCGGGGTTTACTGTGTTATAGTCGATGACGGAAAATCCATCATCAGAGCTGTAGGGATTAAAGGGGAGGATGTGGACATTGTTGATGTGATTTTTGAGCTCTTTATGGAAGAAGTCGTAGAGTGTTCTTAATGGGGCTTCGTTTTGGGTGTGGATGGAGTCTGCGTAGGTGATAACCATAACGTCTTTTTCATTCCATTTGTTAGGGTTAGGCGGTAGTGCAATGGCTTTCTGAGCAAGTGGTATGGTGGCAAATATCTTTTTTGTGATGTCCGTGGTGTTTTTATCTCCGTAGATATTTCTTACACGTTCTTTTACGCCGACTTCTAGCTGCTGCACTTTTGGGTGCTGCATCACATTGTATCTGGTATTGGCGCCGTATTCACGGCGGTCTGCCTCTACAGCATCTATGAGCATGTCCATAATATTGGGGACGGCTGAGATCACACGCTTCCAGCTGGGCATAAATGGGGTGTCCATAGAGAGCTCAGGATTTAGGAAGTCATTGCCAGCTTGCATGATATTTTCAGCAAAGGTTTCGATAGCGTGGCCTTCCTGATGGATATCGTAGTCGAGGCCGTTTATGGCGGCGTCACTGTGGTAGCTGTCTACAAGATCAAGGGCGATGCGGTAATAGGTGGCTTTAATAGTACGGATACGTTCTTGGGTGAAGACTTCACCTTGTGTGGCCATTTTTCTGTAGAGTGACTTGGTAATATCACAGCTCATCTTTGATAGCCCTTTGGTTTTATCATCTAGGGATAGATCTTGGTGCTTGTGATCATAGGTGTCTGCGATGTCTACTTGGCAGATTTGATTGGTGGCGTAGTTACGCTGCATTTCAGAGAGAGTACCCATTTCTAAACCCCAGTCTGAGGGGATACGAATATCTTCAATGACGTCGCGAGAGAGGGAAAATTCACCAGCAAGGGGATAACGAAAGCTGTCTAGAAAGTGTAGGTATTCGTTAGGGCCGCATACTTTTTTAAGCGCCCTGAGTAGTGGTGTGACGAGGAGTCTGCATACGCGGCCATTAAGTGAGTTGTTAGCAATACGTGCGTAGTAGCCTTTACAGAATTTATAGCTAAGTGCTGGATTTGCCACTGGGTAGATGAGGCGTGCTAGGAGGTCGCGCTTGTAGGTGAGGATGTCACAGTCATGGATGGCTACGGTGTCTACTTTCCCTGATGCGAGGATGTAGCCGAACATGTACCAAACGTTACGCCCTTTTCCCGCTTCTTGTGGGGCTAAGCCTTTTTCCTGAAGTAGTGCGTCTATCTTTCTGAGTCTAGGGCCATCATTCCAGAGGATGTCTGGATGCTGTGGTAGACGATCAAAGAACTGGAGGGCTTTTTTAAACTGGCTTTTATCGGCACGATCTAGCCCTACTACTATCTGATCAAGATATGGGACATTTGATAATTCATCTACGATGGAGCTGAGGGCTGGGCCTTCAAGTTCTGAGTAGAGTGATGGGAGGATAAGCCCCATGGGTTTCTTTTTACGGATAGCAAGTAGCTCCTCCTCGAGGTCTTCGAGTGGGCGTTGATTAAATTGATGAAGTGTGGTTACAACGCCGAATTGGTGAAAGTCTCCCATGGTATTAGATGGTGGTTAGTAGTGTGAGAATTGAATCATTCCAGCCTTTGGATGCTGGGTATTTTGCTTGAAAAATGTGTGTGCCGCTGGTCTGAACTTTTGCGCCGTCTGGGTGGGGAATAACGATGCCTATATCTGCTGCTTCGAGCATGGAGTGGTCGTTAGGGCTGTCTCCTAGTGCTACGCTGGACCAGTCTATATCTGGCTGGTAGTGCTGGTAGAGTGCGCAGGTGGCATGGAGTCCGTCAGCTTTATCAGCGGGTCCCATGAGGTGGATAAATCTACCGCCGTGCAGGGTGCGGATACCTTTACTGGCTAGGAATTCACAGAAGCTCCCGAAGCGTTCTGGGGTGTCTTGCCAGAGGATGGGCTCTGAGACGTCTCTTTGCTTTGCCTTGTATGCTTCGGGTTCTGTAAGGCCGGTGATGGATGATAGTTCCTGTTCTGACATATCACTAAAGCCGGTAAATAAATAACTGTGCTCCGTGCGGGCGGCGTGGGCGTGGGTGAGGATATAGTTCCGTGATAGGCCGGTGATGAGTATTTTGTATGCTCCGCTACTCTGCCACTCTGATGAGTCACAGAATGTGGCTAGCTCTGAGGTGCAAGGCACGGCGATGATACCTCCATTTTCCGCGATGAGAGGGGTGGTAAGATCTAGTTCTTCAGCTAGAGACTGTATCTCGGCGAGGGTTTTACTAGAGTTGAAAATGAGGGGGTAGTCCAGAGATCTGAGTTTTTCAATAGCTTCTGTGGCCTCAGTGTATTGGTAGTTGTCATCAATGAAGCTGGCATCGAGATCGGTAATGATTAGAAGTTTTTTCATCAATGAGTGGGCAACTGGTTCTGGTAAGTGGCGTTAGTGATTACGTGGTCTGAGTTTAATTCTAATAAACAGTCTACACGCGCTGGCATTTCTTTAAACATCCATCTTGTTAGGCGCTCGTAGTGCATGATGAAGCGTGCTAGTTCGGCTGCGCTCATGATGCCTTTACCTTGTTTTTTTTGGCGCAATTTATCTTCTTGGATTTTACGCCATTCATAGATGCATTCAAAGTCTGGTGCCTTAAGCATCACCAGCCGATCTAGAAGTGAAAAGATCGCCGTGTATGACTCCCGGAGTTGCTGATTAGCAAATCTGCGCCAGATGCCATCTGGGTCTTCATTCTTTTCAAGTTGATTAAAGGGGGTGATAAGTGATTGCTCTTGCTGAGCAATGGCTCCCACGCACCAGCCTTCAAAGAGGATAATATCCACTGGCTGTTCAGGCGTGGTCCACTGATCTGTAGGTGAGCGATCATCGGTAGATTTATCAAATACTGGAAGGGCTACTTTTTTATGCGCTTTCAGATTTTTGATGAGATCGATGCCCATATTAACATCGTGAGTGCCAGGTACGCCACGGGTCTCGAATAGTGGATGCACGTCGTTACCAAGTTGAACTCTCTCTGTGCGAGTTAGATAAATATCATCGATAGAAATAATAGCACAGCGGAGCTGGTGTGTATGATCTAGAGATTTTGCTAAAACCTTACATATGGTAGATTTTCCCGTGCCTTGAGCCCCATTGATACCTACTACTAGTGGGGTGCTGCTATTTTCTGACCACTTAGAAATCTGCTCAGATAAGGGTAGTAGGTATGTCAGAGCTAGATCTTTAAAAGAGGAGGGTAGTGCCTCTTCAGTAATCAGTGATTGAAGCCAGGGTGGTGCGGGTAGCATAAGGGGGGGAGGGGTAAAATGAGTAAGACGTAACTTCAGATGATATAACTAATAGCAAGTGCAGTGCCATGACGGTAATATGACGGTAATTTTAATACTAAGATACCTGAAGTGACCGGTCTTTAGGTGTTTCGCGAATGGACATTTAACTATTTTAAGCAATGCTGCCGCCTATGTTCACTACTACTGACCGAGAGCCGGAACTCCTATCCCCTGCGGGAAACTGGGATTGTGCCCGTGCGGCGGTGGCTAATGGTGCGGATGCCATTTTTTTTGGGTTACCTAAATTTAATGCACGTATTCGCGCGGATAATTTTACTGAGACGGACCTCCCTGAGCTGATGGAGTTTCTCCATGCACATGGGGTACGTGGTTTTGTGACCATGAACACGCTTATCTTTACCGGTGAGCTAGAGGCGGCAGAGGCGCAGTTACTTTTATTAGAGAAGTGCGGCGTGGATGCTATCATTGTGCAGGATCTTGGGCTCGCGAGGCTGTGCCGTAACGTAGCGCCAGCCATTGAGATTCATGCATCTACACAGATGACTATTACCTCCCCTGAGGGGCTAGCCTTTGCAGATCAGCTGTATAAGTTAGACCGTGCGGTGCTAGCACGTGAGCTATCACTTAAACATATTGAAAAATTTAAACCTGAGGAGTGTGTGCCGCTGGAGGTGTTCGTGCATGGGGCACTGTGTGTGGCTTACTCAGGGCAGTGTCTAACAAGTGAAAGCTTAGGGCAGCGTTCTGCTAACCGTGGCGAGTGTGCACAGGCCTGCCGTATGCCTTATACACTGGTGGTGGATGGTGAGGAGCGTGACATGGAGGATGTGCGCTATCTACTTAGCCCACAGGATCTAGCGGCGGTGGATTTTATCCCCGATCTGGTGCGCCAAGGTGTAGTTTCTTATAAGATCGAGGGGAGGCTTAAATCCCCAGAATATGTGGCGGCCATTACTAAGGTTTACCGTAAGGCGATCGATGCAGCAGTGGCGGAGGTGGATAGCCCTATCACGGATGAGGACCGCTACTCTATGGAGATGACATTCTCACGTGGGCTTTCATCTGGCTGGCTGGAGGAGACTAATCATCCACGGCTGACACATGGGAAATTCGGCAAAAAACGTGGGGTTTATCTTGGTGAGGTTACTGATGTTAGCCGTGGCTGGGTGGAGGTAAAACTCACTACACGAATTCCTGTGAAGGCTGGAGATGGTATCGTCTTTGATGCTGGTGAGGATAGAAATAAAGAACAAGGCGCGCGTGTCTGGCAGGTAAAGGATGAGCGCCTGATGTTTCACCGCGATCAGAGCGGACTGGACTGGAGCCGTATCAAGCCGGGGCAGAAAATCTGGAAGACGGATGACCCCAAACTTAACAATGTGCTAAAGGCGAGCTGGAAAAATGCTAAGCTGGAGCCACTGCGTGATACTCTAGATGTCACCGTTACGGGCGCGGCCGGCTCAGCGATGACGCTGAACTGCGGTAGGGCTAAAGTAAGCTCAGATGATGTGTTAGAGATTGCTGAGAGCCGCCCTTTTACGCAGGAATTTTTAGAAAAGCAGCTAGGTAGACTCGGTGGAACAGCGTGGAAGCTGGGCGCTGTGACTAATCAGCTAGAAGGTGAAGTAATGATGCCCGTCTCTGCGGTAAACAGATTACGCAGAGCGCTGGTGGAGGAGCTTGGGCGTGTGAATGATGCCGCTGAGACGCAGCGCGCTGAGACAGCACGCCCTACCAGCGGAAGCTTGGCTGATCTGATGCCGGAGCGTAAGACAGATGAGTCATCTCAGCGGGAGCTCTCCACGCTGTGCCGGAGTATGGAGCAGATAGAGGCGGCGCTGGAAGCTGGAGTTTCTAACATTTATGTAGACTTTGAAGATGTGCGCCGTGGTAATGATGCAGTGGCTCTGGTACGTCAGTCCAGTGGCTCACGCGTGCATCTGGCTACACCACGGATTCAGAAATCTGGTGAAGCTGGATTTTTTAAAGTAATAGAGCGTGCAGAGCCGGATGGTGTGCTGATCCGTAATCTCGGGGGGATATCCTATTTTAAAGATCGGAAGGATCTCTATAAAACGGGGGATTTTTCTCTAAATTGCGCTAATCCCATCACGGCGAAAATCCTGCGTGAAGAAGGAAATCTTGATCATCTTACTGTTTCCTATGATCTAAATGTTGATCAGGTGTTAGATTTATTAATTAAAGCTCCTACCGATTGGTTTGAGCTGACACTGCACCAGCATATGCCGATGTTTCATATGGAGCATTGCGTTTTCTGCACCTTCCTCAGCGATGGTGGCACGAGTATTCTCGACTGTGGTAAACCCTGTGAGAAGCACCACGTGCAGCTGAAGGACAGAGTGGGCCAGCTACATACGCTGAAGGCAGATGTGGGCTGTAGGAATACATTATTTAATGGTAGATCTCAGACGGGTGCTAGATTCTACCAGCAGTTACGTGGCACCGGGCTACGGAGGTACCGCGTGGACTTTTTAGATGAAGATCGTGCTGCGGCAGCTGAGACTATCCGTGCTTATCAACAGTTACTGGCAGGTGAGACTAGTGGGCATCATCTCTGGCAGAATCTAGATGTAATGGAGCAGCTGGGAGTGACAGAGGGTACCTTGCAGGTAATCGGGCGCTAGCAGCACTGAGTGTGACCTTAGCTACCATGCCGCGTCAGAAAGTTCATCTTGCGATCCTTGATATACTCCGAGCGGTAGCGGCGGTGGCGGTGTGTCTATTCCATTTTAATTACCGAAATGGAGGTAATCTATCTGTGGCGCTGGAGTATGGTCATTATGGGGTGGAGGTATTTTTTGTAATTTCAGGGTTTGTCATCCCTCTAGCGATGAATTGGTCAAGGTTCCAGTATCGCGATGTGGGTAATTTTCTCCTGCGGCGTATGATCAGGCTCTATCCGGTGTTTGCCATTGTGGCGCTCAGCACATTGTTATTTTCTATCTATGGAAATCCTCTGCTAGGATACGGTGGTGGTGAGGATGATCTGACTTGGCAGCGTGCAGCCGCGAACTTCACTCTCACGGCTGATCTAGTGGGAGAAGGCTGGTATTTACCCGTGTTCTGGACGCTGGCTATTGAGATGCAGTATTACTTTCTGATCGCGATATCATTTCCTCTACTTGTGCATAAGGAAAGCTGGGTGCGGATACTGGTGCTCTTGCTCTGGATATGCCCCTGCTACTTTGTAGGCTACACAGAAACTGTTTTCTCATGGACGGCATTTTTTGCCATGGGGATACTGGTATTCCTGTATCAGAATCAAAAAATAGGACGAGTATGGTTCTGGGCGTTATTACTACTGGCGGCATACTCACATCAAGAAACTCGGAATCTCACAAGTGCATGTCTAGGTGTTCTAACAGCTGTGTGCATTCTCTGGAACCCACAGATTAGAGTGCCATGGCTAGTGAAGCTGGGCGTGGTATCTTACTCGCTTTACCTGCTGCACCTGGCTTTTGGCGGTGCGGTGCTTACACACCTGCGCCAGCTTTCAGAGGGTCTGCAGTGGATCAATATTCAGCCGCTAGGTATCATCCTTTCCACGGTAATATCTATCTGCGCGGCGATGCTGTTTTATAATTACATAGAACTGCCTATCCATAATCTTGCGCGTCAGTTTAAGACTCGTGAACGAGAAAAAGAATTAGGGTAATAGTCTAGATATGACAGCATGCGCTGTTACCAAAATAGGTTTTCTGTAAAAACGGTGAGTGTTTGGGGCTGGAGTGATTTTACTAAGTAGGTTCTGCGTCTGCGTCTGCAGTCTGCAGTCTACATGTTTCATGTAGTCTAGCCTGCCCTTGCGGAATATGGACAGACAAACGGCTCCAGTATTTATGTCCACTGCCATTGTCAATCAACGCACTGGCATCACACTTTATCACCCCCTTATACTTTTGTTACAGACAATATGTTGCGGTAACTTGATCAGAAGGCCTTTAAAAGCGCGTTTACCATCTCTAGCTAGATGACCCTGTACCTGCACCTAGTAAATTTTTTGGAAGAAACGTGCGCTTGTTATAGTATGTAAGGATACAACCAATTGCTGAGATGGTCAGAGAAATCTTCATAATTGTAGTATAAAAAAAAGGTCCAATGAAAAATAAAAACAAAATCAGAGCAATATTAATACTAGCTTTATTATTGTTAACTCCTGTCGCTAGTGCGCAATATACAACCAGCCTTTTCAAGAATGGTAATAAAATAATCATGGTCTATAAAATTGGCAATGAGGTAAAATGGAGGCTTGTACTCGGCGGGGGTGGTTGCATAGACGACATGCACGGGGAAGGGCAGCCAATCATGGCTCTTCCAATATCAACTGCTGATGGCCAAGTAGGACGTGTTGTGCAAGAGGTATTCTGGAATGGTTTGTTAGGTGACAGTAGCTTAGGTGCTGCGGCGCAACGGTATAATGTAAATTTAGCAGGTAGAGAAGGCGGGCTTTTCACTCCTACTATTCGGGTTCAATGGAGTAGAGGTGCCAAATGGGTCAGAGTATGGTCAGTGCCACAGGACCAATGGAAACCTTCAAACGAAGCTTACTTTGATGGTAAGCAAGGCATGATGACAGAGTACAGAATGAAAAACGATGGTTCCCTTAAAATCACAACCCATGCGTATTTTGATCAGTGGAAAAAAAATGGCTCTATTCCGGACACTGTGGCCTTAAATCATCTACAAGCATGGACCCCATTCTCTATCCATGATTCGACTTTTGATTCCGTCGCTACAGAACTGAATTACAATGGATCTCCTAAAAACGGTAAATTCTGGAACAATTTTAATACCCCCTTTGGTCACGGCTCAGTAACCCGTAATACTGGCTACGCAACAATGTTTAAAAATAACAATAGAAGCCGTAATGCTATATCAATGGTATACGGGAATAAAAAGCCAGATGATGCGGATACATTATACATTTTAAATATAGCAAGCCGTAGTGGTGATCATCCTATAGTTGGTCCTATGATTGCGATTAACCCAGGTTTGTATGTCAGCCATATGGATCCACCAACATACATCAAGCGGACTAAGTATCTAGTATACTCAGAAAAGGGTCTTACGAGTGCCCACAGAAATAAATTAGTGAGCTTAGTTAATGAGATTGAAAAACCTATAGTAAGTAGAAACCCTGGTGGCGCTTGGCCAATTAATGTCCTCAAGGGTCAACTTAATCAAAACGGTTCACGCACTAGTAATCTTGGTGAACTGATTAAATAAACCCTCTCTTGGTTTGAGTTTCTTAATAACAATTTACTTTTAAACAAACCAACGGTTGAGATAGATAAATCCAAAAAGGAAATGAAAAAGAGATACCTACTACCGATCGTAATTACTAGTTTTACGATCGGTAACTTCTCGCTGTTATTTAAAAGCGAGGAACATATGGGTGATGCCGCAGAGCGAGAGCCAAATGAGTCGAGATTAAATACGAGACAATTAAAATCATCTAGAGAAACTTTGACTTATTCTCAGCGTAAAAGGCGCGCAAGCGGGGATTTCTTATCCCAGCTTGACTTTTTAAAATTAGAAAACGCACCACAAGGTGACGCCTATGCTATGGTGCATCATTTGCTTATGAAGCAGATAGGAAAAGATCCAAGTGTAGCGTATAATTGGATGCTGAGTAATAAAGATCGATTTAGTCAGGAGGATTTTTCAAACTTCCAAAAAGACATATTAACAAGTTGGGGTCACATAGATCCTGCATCAGCGGGCGCCCTATTGGGAACATTAGAAGCTGAAGTAGATCGTAATAATCTAGCCCGAGCTCTTGCAAAAGGCTGGGCAGATAAAAATGTTAATCAAGCTTTAGATTGGTTAGAAAACCTTGATGAGCGCTCCGTCTCAAAGGACGTAATTATAGACTCTTACGGTATTATAATGAGAAAGCACGCAGAGATAGATCCTGAAGCAACTGCGGAGATTGTGTCTGCTATGTCGTCAGAGTCGTTACAATATGATCTTCTCCACTCCACTACTACAGAATATGCGAAGAAAGATTATTCATCCGCATTAAATTGGGTTTTGTCGCTAGAGAGTAAGAAGGTTCGAAGTGACGCAGTAAGGGAGTTAATGAATATGAAGGATGACGGTAATCGATTGCACTTGTTAAACGAAGTAGTGTCTAAAGAAGCCGATTTATCGGCAGGAGTAGTGGTAAATGCGTTCGCTTCATTAGGTGCCTTATCGCCAGTAGAGGCAGCCTCACGAGTTGTTGATATAGCTCCTAACAGGCAACCCAAAATGGTAACCGCCCTCGTTACCAGCTGGGCAGAAAGCGATTTGACTGCTGCTGAGACATGGGTTTCCGGCTTATCTGAAGGGGCTAATTTCGAAGCTGGGGTTGCGAGTATCGTTGATATTATCTCGTATAAAAACCCGATCAAGGCTTTGGCCTGGAGTGAAAAAATAAGAGCCGCTGATAAACGCGCAGATCTTATGGTGAGTGTAATTGAAAGTAGCCGAGATAAAGACTTAAACAATATTCAAAATCATTTGGGATCTGTTGATATACCTTTGAGTCATTCAGAGGCTATCAATAAGGCGCTAGCTGAACGGATGGCTAATGCCCATGCTGACCTCGTTCTCCCAGAATCCTAGCCCCAGTGAAAAGGGCGCAGGTATGGATTGTACGTCTTTAATTACATCTTCAACACTTATGGATGAGCCAGGAGCGGTAAAGCCCCTATTGAGATATAGGGAGACTAGAGTCAAGCTGGCTCAGCTGATAGGGATTTGATACTGCAGCCCCATGCTTCTTAGGAGTCGCGCGATGCTCCTATCCGAAGAACTCTTTAAAAAGAATTGGCTGAATAAACTGGGTTGTTAGTATATCTAGATGGAAAATACTGAACCCAGTGCTGAGCATCATAACTCTTCCAGAGATTTCTGGCTGAAGGTAATGCTAAGTGTGGGTGTATTACTGATCTGCCTGGTTGCTTTGACGCCCTCTCTAATTAAGCAAACAAAAAAGGCGGCTATAACAAAGGCTACTAGTCATACTAAGCTTCTCTATTATCTCATGTTGGATTTTGATAGTGAGTATGGAGAGTTTCCAAATGATCGGACTGCGGCACGTAATACAAAGCTCAATGGGTATAGCGGAGAATACTCGAACGATTACTTAGGTCAATTTGTTGCAGCAAGTTACATCGATAGTGAAGTGATCTTCTATGCCAAGGGGCCTTATAATAGGGGGAGTAAACCAGACAATGTGATTAGCCCTAAAGAAGAGATTCTCAAGGAGGGAGAGTGCGGCTTTGCTTATAATAAAGGATATAGTACAGCGTCTAATTCAGGGATCCCATTACTGATGGCTCCAATGTATGGAGATGGTTATAAATTTGATCCGTATCTATTTGGTAATAAAGGGGTGGTGCAGCGTATTGATGGGTCTGTGCAGCAGCTGAAGCTAAATGATGATCGTCATGCTGTCTTACCTAATTCCCAGAGGTTTAATGAGACAGCGTCTGATGCCCCAACGCTGTTTCAAACTGGGCCTGATAGTGTATGGGGTGAACAACGCCATGATCCATCTAATCTGGTGTATGCCAAGTACCCCTATGATCCTGAGCTGAGGGAGCACGTGCGGCATAAAAATATGATGAGCGCTTTGGTTATTGGTATAGCCTTTGTGATTATTTCACTTACTTTTCTTATTTACAGGCGACGTGCGATGGCACTTTTGAAAAATCTAAAAAAAAACAATAAATGAGTGAATATTTTCTAAAGCAGATGCGTCATAAGGGTATGACAAACAAACTTTCCTCTGTGAAAATCGCGGTATCTGCAATGGTAGCTTCAGTGTTATTATCAAATTGCAGCACTTATTATGATGCTAATGGTGTGCCTGTACAGGCGGTAGATCCTGTAGCTGCTACAGTAGGGGCTGCGGCTCTGGGGGTTGTAGCCTACGCTATTGCTGATAATAACCGCAGCCATCGTAGCTACCACCGCTCTAATAGAAGTCGTTACCGTCGCTACTAGCACTGGCTGCAGCTAGCCATAGGAGCTTGATCTAGGGATATTTTCCTCGCACGTAGTGGGGGTATGATCTATCGATATTGGTGACGTGGAAGCAGCTGACTACAAAGTAAGGCTCGATATTTTCGAAGGCCCTTTAGATTTACTTCTCTACCTCATCAAAAAAGATGAGGTAGACATCCATAGCGTATCTATTGAGCGTATTACCAAGCAGTATCTTGATTACATAAATACGTTTAAAATGCTCAACATTGATCTCGCCTCTGAGTTCATCGTGATGGCAGCGAACTTGATGTATATTAAGAGCCGCACATTACTACCTAAGGCGGAGCAACCACCGGAAGAAGACATCGAGGAGGATGATCCGCGCTGGGAGCTGATCAGGCAGCTTATTGAGTATAAAAAATTCAAAGATGCGGCTGGATTCCTCTCACGTAAGGAAACGGAGCAGGAGGACTACTTTGCCCATGTGCCAGAGAAGGTAGCACCGCCAGTGGAGGTGGTGGATGAGCCACTGCCAGATGTAAATATTTTTGATCTTATCCGCGCATTTCAGAACGTTCTAAAACGCTTTGAAGATGCTAATGACCTGGGTGACATCGTAGATGATCGCTACACGGTGGCAGATAAAATAGAATATCTATTAGGTGAGTTAAAACCGGGTGGGACGATGAGGTTTTTAGCACTTTTTGCTGAGGCTACCTCGAAGGCGGAAATGATTGTCACCTTTCTAGCTGTCTTAGAGCTGATGAAGATGAATCAGTTCCGCATCCGCCAAGATGGTATCCTCGGGGATATAGAGGTGGAGCGTAAGGATCTTACGTAGTGGGAGTCTCTTCGGCTCTCTGGTATTAGCTGGCCTGCTCTGTGCAGCGCATTTTCACATCAGTGATGTCGATGTGTGCTGGGGTTTTTAAAATGTGTATTACGGATGAGGCTACATCTTCAGCGGTGAGCATCTTCATGGATGATTTAGTCTCTTCTAGCTGATCTTCTCTGCCTGTAAAATAGATGTCTAGTAGTGGTGTATCGATAAACCCTGGGGATATACTTGCTACGCGTGTATGGCTGCCTGCTGCTCTAAGTTCGCTGCGTAGTGCGTCTGATATGGCTCTTACCGCAAACTTGGTGGGGGAGTAAAATCCTCCGCTACTGGGGACGCGGTGACCACTCATACTGGAGACATTAACAATCTGGCCGCCATCGGCAGGAAAGAGGGGGAGGGATTTTTGAGAGCAGAGCGCTAGGGCATGCACGTTTACCCGCCACATGAGCTCCCAGTCAGCTGGTGCGCCGGTGGTAATGCTGGCGAGCTTTGCCACTCCGGCATTGTTGATGAGGATGTCTAGCTCTGTTAGGCCAGCGAATGCAGTGTCTATCTGGCTGGCATCACTGAGGTCACACGCTATGGGGTGAACGCCCTCGGGCACGGCAGAGGTATTTCGGCAGAGGCCGATGACGTTAGCACCAGCTTTGACAAGCATTTCTGCGATGGCGTAACCAACACCTGAGGATGCTCCGGTGACGAGTGCATTTTTACCTATGAGCGACATATCTTTAGGATTTAAGTGAGTGTTTTTAGCGTTTAGTAGCTTGATAGATATCCTTTTTACCCTGATAGGTCTCTGTATCTACTTTAAACCAAGAGCTGTTATGCGCGCGCTCTTTGTTATATGGTGGGGCAAAGATGTCTACGAGCTGGGTGAGGCTGTGAGCCTGTAGTTTATGGATATTTCTGGACTTAGACGTTAGGGTGGAGACCATCCCTTTTTCTAGGGTGCTCTTAGCAGTCTGATGGAGTAGTAGAGGATCACTCTCTGCTTTTTGTTCTAACAAATCATAGTTCCATACATCCACATTACCAGTGGCACAGAGTAGGACACCTGTCATACCCGGATGATCGTGATGGGAGATTTGCTCTCCTTTTTCAAACTGTACGAGACTGACCTCGAAGTTTCTCTGTTTTTCTAATTTGTAAAAATCGGCCCGTTGATTACCTAGACCATTCTTGGTTTTGGCGAATGCTTCAGAAAGAGCTTCGTCCTGTAAATTAAGCCGTAGTGCTAGAGCAGCGGCTTTTTTTACATAATCAGCCTGATCCCAGTTATCGAGGTGTTGTTTCTCTGCTTCTTTTTCTACAGCGGTTAGAAAAGCGTCCCAGTTAATAGCGCCATTTTCTGGAGTGCGCCCGTAGCAGGCGTTTGCGCGGGTGGCTAGTGCTGTGATAGTGGGTAGGGCAAGGCCTAGTCCCAGAAAACCGGGGATGGAGGTGCGGATGAAGTGGCGGCGGTTATATTCGTCCATGGCAGTTAGAGTATCATATTAGTCTAGTGAGACAATGGGAGAGTAAGATTAAGCTTTCTCCACCCATAGAGACTTGAGGTAGT
Source organism: Akkermansiaceae bacterium (assembly GCA_023301765.1). Lineage (GTDB taxonomy): Bacteria > Verrucomicrobiota > Verrucomicrobiia > Verrucomicrobiales > Akkermansiaceae > Oceaniferula. The sequence goes on from JALZUC010000023.1 coordinate 19,473, forward strand.
TTTCACCGGAATATTCCTCTGGCATGCTGAGGGGGGTGATTTTTCCATTGGGCGCACCTTTGCGGACCATCATGGCGAAGTCACGCGGGTCTAGTTTACGGCAGTTGGTGCAGCAGAGTATCCACCCTCCGGGGGCGAGGCAGTTATGTGCTAGGGTAACTAGGCGATGGTAGTCTTTTTCTACTCGGAAGGTTTTCCCCTTATCATCGCGTGAGAAAGTGGGTGGATCAAGGATGATACCATCAAACTGTCTGCCTTGGCGGGCAAAGCGCTTTAACCAGTGAAAGGTATCCCCTTTACAGAAGTAGTGCTGCTCTGGGTCTAGCTCATTGGCGCGGAAGTTATCACGCGCCCAGTCTAGGTAGACTTGGGAAAGATCAAGTGTGGTGGTGGTGGCACCTGCAAGGGCGGCGCAGACAGAGAAGGCCCCTGTGTAGGCAAAGGTATTCAGCACCGTTTGTCCATGACTGGAGTGTTTTCTGACGCGCTGGCGGTTGAGACGCTGATCGAGGAAAATGCCCTGTGAGTAGCCTGCTTGGAAGTGTATTCGGTAGTTTACGCCACTTTCCCTTGCATTAAATGCGGTATCTAAAGTGGGGCCAGCTACATGAGTAGGGTCCTCTTTCTCATGCTGATCGAGCCGTTTCCAATAGACTGTGCGGTGTTGATCTTTTAGCCAAGTGCGGACCTCTGAGGGTAGTTGGTCATCACGTGTAGAGACCAGCCAGTGATCAGCATAAGCCTCTAGAAATACCCCCGATAAACCATCGCCATGGCCATCTAGGAGACGTAGGGCATTAGTCCCCTCATCAAGAAGATGCTGGCGCTTTTCAATGGCGGCTTGAAGTTCCTGCCTGATCATGGGGTTGCAATCTCATGATCTCTACTTATCATCCAGTGCGAAATGTCAGACATTTATAATCTTATTGAAAATGCCGTAGTGAACGGCAGCCTGCTAGAATCTTCTCAAGATAATATAAAAGCCCTATTAGAAGGGACTACAAGCGCTGTGGCAGAGCAGTCTGTGAGCGAGCTCATAGACGCTGGTGAGTGGCAGGAGCTGAATGATCGATTTTATAAGACCTTAGCTTTTGGTACTGGTGGTTTGCGTGGCCGTACAGTGGGGCGAGTGGTGACACAGGCTGAGCTAGGGAGTGGTGGTCCTAATGAGCGTCCTGAGCACCCATGTGTGGGAACGGCTGCTATGAATTTTTACAACCTCAGCCGAGCGATCCGCGGTATGGTGAACTATCTAAAGAGTTACCTTGAGGAAAAGGGAGAGGTGAGAAAGCCTATCTTTGTATTAGGTCATGATACGCGTCATTTCTCCAGAGACTTTGCGGAGTTCTGCGCGAAGGTCTGCACGGAGCTGGGCTGTGATGTGCACCTCTTTGATGGACCACGTGCTACACCGCAGATTTCCTACGCTATCCGCGAGCTTAACGCTGATGCTGGAGTTGTGCTAACAGCTAGTCATAATCCAGCACATGATAATGGCTTTAAAGCCTACTTTAATGAGGGTGCCCAGATCGTGGGTGCGGATGCTGAGGGTGTTATCACTGAGGTGAATGCCATTACTAGTGAGCGCTATGAGCCAGTGGCAGAGCAGGGTACGCTATATGTGCTAGATGCTAAAGATGATCGAGTATACATGGATGATGCTAAGTCACTTCTACTGCGTCCGGAGCTACTTGAAGGTGGTGGTACGAAGGTGGTTTTTACAAATCTTCACGGTACAGGAGGACACTGCATAGTACCTCTGCTCAGCGAGCTAGGCTTTGAGGTGCTTACCGTTCCAGAACAAGATATTCAGGATGGCAGATTCCCTACAGTAAAGTCACCAAACCCCGAAAACGCTGAGGCCCTGGCGATGGCAATTACCCTTGCAGAAAAAGAGGGGGCGGAGATTGTTATCGGTACAGACCCTGATAACGACCGTATGGGCGTGGCTGTTAGAGGAGAAGGAGGTAAGATGCAGATCCTTACGGGGAATCAGATTGGCTCATTGATGGCGTGGTACCGGACTAAGACATTCTTCGAGCAAGGTGTAATTAATGATTCTAACAGAAGCCGGGCGGTATTAATCAAAACACTTGTCACCACAGAGCTCCAGCGTGCTATTGCTGAGAAGTATGGTGTGGGTATAGTCGATACCCTGACAGGGTTTAAATATATCGCGGAGAAGCTAGAAAAGTATGAGCGGTCTATCCCTACGGATAAAAAGGGTAACTACCGGACACTTAACTCCACTGAGAGTCGTGCGCTGCGGTTAGAGTATTCCCGCTTCTTTATCTTTGGCGGTGAAGAGAGCTACGGCTACCTTGGCACAGATACCATCCGTGATAAGGATGGGAATGGTGCGGCCGTTATGTTTGCTGAGCTGGCTGCATATGCTAAGAGTGAGGGGAAGAGCCTAGCCGAACTGATGGACGAGCTCTATGAGGAGTATGGCTACCATTTAGAAATAGGTAAGGCTCTGGTGATGGAGGGTGCTGATGGTGCCACTCAGATTAAGTCATTAGCTATTTCCTATTCAGAAAATCCTCCCGTAGAAGTGGACGGCTCAGCAGTAGTAAGAGTGCGTGATTTCTCTAAAGATGACTTTGAAGATGCGGAGGGTGATACCTTACCAAAGGAGGGTATGATCATCATTGATCTGGAAGATGGTCGCTCCTACGCTGTGCGCCCATCTGGCACTGAGCCTAAGATTAAGTATTACCTCTTTGGGAAAGATGCTGCTGGAGTAGCCGATCTAGCGGTAAGTAAGGAAAAAGTCCGCACAGAGCTAGAGTCCCTCTGGCAGGCACTGGAGACGGATGCCACAGCGCGTATGAGCTAGGCTCACCAACGACTTAATTAATATGAAGAAAAAAGGAAAAGCCAAGCTCTGGCCGTGGCTTTTAGCCATACTTAGTGGTGTGCTGCTAGCGCTCTGTTTCCCTGACTATAATTTGTCTGGGTTTATCTGGGTGTGGATGCTTTTACTGCTACCTGCCATCTGGGTGGGGCAGTCTAAGAAGTATGGTTTTGCCGTAGGCTATCTAGCAGGGTTTGTCTTCTGGGCTATTAATTTAAAGTGGATCTGGGTAGTCAGCGGGCTGGGGGCACTGACCATGGCCGCATTTCTCGCGTTCTACTTCGGCCTTTGGGGGGCGATGGCTGTTAGTATGGGTAATCCATGGCGACAACGTAAATCTAAGCCTAACAAAAATGGAAAAAAAGCCACTGGTATAGAAGCTAAGATTGCAGCTAAAAAAAATACAGGGCGCAGATCTGGGCTACTAGCAGCAGCTATGGGAGATTCTCTGATTTCTCTAAAGTTCGCTTTTATCAATGCCGCCGCATGGGTGGCCTGTGAGTGGCTACGTGGCTGGCTCTTTACCGGCTTTAGTTGGAATGGTCTGGGCGTGGCATTTCATGATACTCCAGTGCTGGCGCAGTCTGCGGATCTAGTAGGTATTACAGGATTAGCATTTATGCCCGTGTTTATGAGTGCTGTGATTATACAGACGGCTCGCAGGCTAGGGGGGGAGGCGCAGACAGGGAAGCTAAAGGCACGCCTCGACTTCAGTGTGGCGGCGCTCTTTTTAGCACTCCAGTTTTGTTATGGTGTCTGGCGGATACAGAATGTCACTGGCTGGGAGACAAGCGCGGTAAAGGCGCTCTTGGTTCAGGAGAATATTCCACAAGATATTAAATGGGAGCCTAGAGCGAGTGCTGACATTCGTCTTGGCTATGCAGAAGCTACTGCATCAGCGCTACAGGCTCTTGAGCAGGATGATCTCCGTATGTTAGAGGAGAATGTTAATGGTGATGCCGTGGCACTGCAGGTGCCTGATATTGTTATTTGGCCGGAGAGTGCGCTGCCATCACCCTTACTCTTTGGTGATGGGTATGAGGGGTATTTTTTCTACGGAGAGACACGTCACCTGATAGAGGAAATGATTCGCCCTCTGGGGGACTTTACTTTGATAGCAGGTATGAATGAGGCTGAGGCTGTCTTTGGTGAAGAGTTCATCAACTTTAGGGAAGGGGGAGCACGGTATAACTCGATTGCTATGATGAAGCCGGAAGGTGATCTTGCTGTGAGTGTAGATACTTACAGAAAGAAGCACCTCGTTATCTTTGGGGAATACATCCCCTTTATGGAGCAGCTACCATTTCTCAGTGATCTTTTTAAATTCTCTTCAGGGATGGATTTCACTGGAGGCTTTTCCGCTGGGATATCTACGGAACCTCTCACAGTGGATACGAGTAATGGTGAGGTACAGCTGATCCCCACAGTGTGCTTTGAGGATAGTGTGGGTAGGCTTACTCGGAAGTTTGTACGCAGTGCACCGCAGGTAATTGTAAATGTCACTAATGATGGTTGGTTTAAGGAAAGCGAAGCCGCCGCTCAGCATATGGCGAACGCTAAGTTCCGTGCCATTGAGCTACGCCGCCCTATGATCAGAAGTGCTAACACAGGAGTGAGTGGTATTGTTTCCGCTACAGGCTCTATGCAAGACCCTGTGACAGGTGAGAGGCAGGTGGTAGAGGATAAAGACGGTAATCACTTTACTCGTAGCACGCTCTATGGCCACGCCTACGCACCTGTGCATGGCCCTGTTAGTCTCTATGCACTAGTGGGAGACTGGTTCTCATACCTCATGATCTTACTTACTGTCTTAACGATGGTACGCTCAAAGCTGCATGCGGTCTAGGTGGGCCGGCGTATGGATACTATTTTTTAGTTAAGAGGCTGGGAGTGATATGCAATATATAGACATCGTTCTTGCTAGGTAGCCTCACTTGCCCCTAAATATATATGTAATCATTCGTAGTAAATTTATGAGTTCAGATACCTCTCATGGATTCCAGTAGCTCAAAATAAGCAATTGGCTGCAGCTACAGATGAGCGTCATACTAAAACTAACCAATTCATGCCAAAGAAGCCCACGATTCTAGTTGTTACCCCCGAGATTACTTACCTCCCTGAAGGGATGGGGAACATGGCTCAGCGCATGAGTGCTAAGGCGGGGGGTATGGCAGATGTCTCAGCATCATTGGTGAGTGAACTATACGATCAAGGTGCTGATATCCATGTGGCACTACCCAACTACCGCCGGATGTTTCATATGGACGTGCAGGAAATGTTTGATCGTGAATATGAGAGGGTTAAAGAAAATCTTGGTATAGAGCGTATACACCTAGCTGAAGATCGTATCTTTTACCACCGGGACGAGGTTTATGCTGATGAGAACTTGCAAGTGGCTCTCGCATTTCAGCGTGAGGTTATTAATCATATTATCCCCCTGGTAAGGCCTGATTTGATTCACTGTAATGACTGGATGACAGGGCTGATTCCAGCTGTGGCACGCCGTTTTGACATTCCATGTCTCATGACACTCCATAATATTCACACACAGAAAGTGAGTATGGCCGAGATGGAAGACAGGGGGGTGGACACCGCTGTTTTCTGGGAATACCTCTACTTTGAACGTCAGCCCCATTCTTATGAAGAGTCCCGTCTTAACAACGGCACGGATTTACTAGCATCCGGTATCTTTGCTGCAGATCATGTAAATACGGTAAGTCAGACGTTTCTTCATGAAGTGGTAGAAGGTAGACATGACTTTGTTCCTGAAGCGATTAAGAAGGAGCTGGCAAATAAGAACTGGGCCGGATGTGCCAGTGGTATTCTTAATGCACCAGACGTTTCCTATGACCCGGCTAAGGACAGCGCCATCGATGTGCAATATGATGATACCAATGTCATGAAGGGAAAGGCGGCTAATAAGAAGAAGCTCCAAGAGACTATTGGCCTGAATGTAAATCCTGACGCGCCGATTCTCTTCTGGCCGTCACGTCTAGACCCTATGCAAAAAGGCTGCCAGCTCCTAGCTGATATCATCTATCAGGTGGTGGCAGATTACTCAGATATTGATCTACAGGTAGCCATTATCGCTAATGGTTCATTCCAGGTGCATTTCCAAAATATTGTGAATCTTCACGGACTACAGGGGAGAGTCTCTATAGTGGACTTTAATGAGCGCCTCTCACGTCTCGGCTATGCTGGTTCTGATTTTATGCTTATGCCATCGCGTTTTGAGCCCTGCGGACTACCACAGATGGTTAGCCCTAAATATGGCACCCTATCTATCGCCCACGATACTGGGGGCATCCATGATACCGTGGAGCACCTGAATCACGATGGTAAGTTTGGGAATGGATTCCGCTTTGAAGACTACAGCCCTGAAGGGTTAAGGTGGGGTATTGATGAGGCTATCCGTTTCTACAAATGGGCAGATTTTGATAAAGAACGCGTGCTCTCTAGGATCATGAAAGAATCAGCTGAGCGTTTTAACCATAAAACAACGGCCTCCGCCTACATTGAGCGATATGAGACTATGTTAGGCTGTAAAGTAGGCTCATAGTAAGTTGCGCGTGATTTAATCCGAGCAGTGGTGGACAGAGCTGCTCATTCTCCCTATGGAGGGGGGCATGGACATCAAGACTATCATCACGCATCGAGGCGGAGCACATAAGGATGACTTTCTGGCCTGCAGCCTGTTAGTCGCGCGCCACGGGGTGCCTATTTATAGAAAAGACCCTACTGATGAAGAACTAACCGATCCAGGTATCGCCGTAGTAGATGTAGGGCATCTTCACGAGCCGGAGAATAATAACTTTGATCATCATCAATTTCCCCGCGACCATACACCTACCTGTGCCCTTACCTTAGTCCTCCAGCACATGGGTATCTACGAGGACGCTCGTATGTTTTGTGATTGGCTAGAGCCTGCTGAGTGGTTTGACACCCGAGGGCCTAAAAAAACAGCAGAATGGTTGGGTGTAGATAGATCTGTGGTCTCAAAGATGAACTCCCCCATAGATATATCTGTGCTACGTAGATTTGCCGAAGCTGAAAAGCATCAATCCGGTGAGACAATCTATGAGCTAATGAAAATCATAGGCACGGATCTACTAGACTACCTCAGTGACATCCGCGCCCGCCTTGACCGTGTCGCTGAGCATGTACAACGCTGGGAGATTAATGCAGCGGACGGAGAGTCATGGAGTGCGCTCTATTTCCCCAGACTAGAAAACCCACTGGATGACACCTCCAGTGCTCTAGCTCGCTACATTCTGGTAAATAAGTTGGATAATGAGATTGCTGCCATGATCTATCCAGATAGCCGTGGTGAGGGCTTTGGTCTAGCGCGTTTTAACGATCACCCTAGGCTAGATTTCACTCGTATAGAAGCGGAGGAGGATGTGCACTTTGCGCACAACAGCGGCTTTCTCTGTAAAACAATTGCTACAGAAGAAGCACGCCTACAGGAGCTACTAGCTGGTGCCTGGAGTTAATGCCCAAATTCTATAATAAAATCCATAATCTTGGTGAGGCCTTTGGATAAATATGCCGTAGTCCATTGGCATGTTTGCTTAGGCGTTCCCCAGTGGTGATAGATAGCCACTTGCACCGTGACAGGCTTATCAGC
>JALZUC010000024.1 GCA_023301765.1 Akkermansiaceae bacterium
TGATATTTTGAGTATCTTTTCACCTGAGGCATCTGGCGTGAGGTCGATGGCGCAGTCGATGGGGGTAGTGTATGCTAGGTCATGCTGGTAGATGGCGTTACCGATGATGTGTGGAGGCTCCGAAGAGCTCATCTTTAGGTGATGGCGGGCATCAGGGGAGCTGAGGAATTCACTAACGATGGTGAGTTCAGCATCTTGGCGATGGTTTTTGAGTAGTTTGATAACCGCGAGTATCTCTTGATCGTTGGCGGGGGTATTACCTGTGAAAAGGAGTATTTTAAATGGCTTAGTGGGCTGTGCTAGTGAGTGGCGGTTTTTCTTTTTTTGCATACCTCCTATTTTTAACGGGGCTTTTTTGGTGAGCTTCCAGTAGCTATGCATCCAGAGTATATCTGCTGGGCTTTCGGCCATCATGCTCTCATAGGCTTTTGCACATAGCGCTGTGGTCACTGCAGCATTTGTTTTATCGGTATCTGATATTTCTAAGGCTGGGTGGAAGGTGACACGCCATTTGCCGAGGCCTGTAGTGCGCATTGATACGGGGACGATGGGAGCTCCGGTGCGCCTGTAGAGGAGCGCTGGTAAATTGGTGAGCGACATTAGTTTTCCAAACATGGAGACAGCCATGCCGCGCCTACCGACGTTTTGATCTGAGAATGCTCCAAGGGTGCCACCGTCCTTAAGGTGGGCAATGGGGGTGAAGAATCCGTCTTTACGGCTGAAGAGCTTGGTGCCTGTTTGTTGTCTTCTCTGTTTAACTAGTTTGTCCAGCAGGGGGTTACTTAGAGGGCGGTATAGGCCACCAAAGGGGAGTAGTCCTGGGACCGTCAGGTGCATCTGAACTAGAATTTCCCAGCTGCCCATGTGGGCGAGTAGCAGGATAAGGCCATCGCCTTCTTTACGAGTGAGAGCTAGATTTTCCATGCCTACAAATTCCATCCGACTTAGGAGGTCTTCAGACTTCATATTATTTGCTTTAATAGAGGCTATGAGATTAGCTCCGACGTTCCAGTAGGTGCGACGGCAGAGTGCCTGGATCTGGCTATGGCTATAATGCTCTCCATAGGCGATACGTAAATTACGGATTACGGTAGCTCTTCTACTGGGGAGTATGAAGGCGGCTAGAGATCCGATGAGTCCTCCTACGGTGCAGACTACTTCCATGGGGAAGAGCTTAAGGAAATATTCAAAGCTCCGGTAGATTCCGTAGGGAATGTAGTGAGAGAGTTTCACTGGTGAAGCATTTTGACTTGGTTCAGTCATGGGCGTAAACTGTTGTGATTGTCTTAGTTATACACTTTGTTGAATACGCGGAATGGCTTGTAGTAGCTTTTTAGTGTATTCATGTTTGGCGTGGTTAAAGACTTCTTCGGCTTCACCGTATTCTACGATTGTCCCTTTATGCATGACCGCTATATTGTCTGCGATGTAGCGGACTACAGAGAGGTCGTGTGAGATGAAGATCATGGTTAGGCCGAGGTCTTTTCTGAGTTCTAACAGTAGATTGAGAATCTGTGACTGGATGGAGACATCAAGTGCACTTACAGGCTCATCTGCGATGATTAGCTTTGGCTCTGGGGCTAGTGCGCGTGCTATGGCGATACGTTGACGCTGCCCTCCGGAGAATTCGTGAGGGTATTTCTTCATAAAGCGTTGATCAAGGCCTACGGTTTCCATGAGGTTGGTGATTTTTTTTTCCATGGCAGCGCCTTTTAGACCGGGATGCCTCTGGCTGACGGCTTCAGCGAGGGTGGAGTAGACAGTCATACGAGGGTTCAGCGAGGCGTAGGGATCTTGGAAGATCATCTGGAAATCAAGCCTCCTCTTTCTGACTTCAGAGGGAGCTAGAGCAGATAGGTCCTGTTCTTCAAGTAATACGGAGCCAGAGGTAGCTGGGATGAGCTGCATGATGGTGCGTGACAGGGTGGACTTACCACAGCCGGACTCACCTACGAGGCCTAGGATTTCTCCTTGAGCGATGTCTAGGGTGATACCGTCGACAGCTTTGACAGTATCTGTGACGCGCTGGATCATTAGGCCCTTTTTAACAGGGAAGTGGGTTTTGATATCTCGCAGTTCAAGAAATGCCATGTGGATTTCTTAGAGCTCTTGGAATGACAAAACAAATACCAATTTTCCCAGATGTGCTTTTTAGGATGGCGCTTTAGGGGGAGTGGTATAAATTTGCGCTGTTTATGAATAATCTATATTTGCTCTCTTTATTTGTGTGTTTGGCCTCGGAGGCTTATGCCCTTGAGCCGCTTAAGGATTCTTTAGCTCAGGTGGTGGAGGCGCGTGTTAAGCGTTCTCTGAGTGTCTCTGATAAGAATAAGGATGGAAAAATTCAGAAGAGTGAGGATGAAAGTCGCTGGAAGAGGTATGCTCGTTATGATAAAAATAAAGATGGGGCTTTAGACGTTGATGAGTTGAGGGGCATACCTATTACTTATATTAATAGCCCGGGGAAAAAGATTCTTAATGTGCTTTTTAAGGAGGTCAATGGGCGTGAGGTGTATGTGGATATTTATATGCCTGATGAAGATGTTAGCACTGAGAAGCCTGTAGTGCTCTTTACCCATGGAGGGGGATGGGCTGCTGGTGATAGGTCAAAGGCGGGCACGGGATCATTTAATAATGTGCATAGAGCGTTATTGAAGAAGGGTTTCTGTGTAGCTTCAGTGGGGTATCGATTAGTTCGTAAGGGGGGAGATTCTGCTATGCGAGATTGTGTAATAGATTGCCAAGATGCGCTGCGTTACTTATCTGCGCATCGTAAGAAGCTGGGTATTGATCCACATAAGGTTTATACTTTTGGCGATTCTGCTGGGGGACATCTTGCACAGATGGTTTTACTATCGTCATCAAGTGCTATTAAGGGGGCTCCTGAGCTGGCAAAATATGATTATAAGACTGTAGCTGGTGTATCTTGGTATGGTCCGTGTGATTTTCAAGATGCACAGCTTTTTAATCATGATGATCGTGCCAGTTTTCGTGACCGATTTGGTCCGCGCATCATGGGAGGCGTTGTTAACCCAGAGGCAAAAGAGGCGCGTTATCGTGAGATGAGTCCGGTGACTTATCTGACAAAGGATAGTCCACCGTTATTGATGATTCAGGGGGATAAGGATACGACTATTCCTGTGAAGCAGGCGCATCGTATGCAGGAGGCTTTAAAGACTGTTAAGGCGCCAGTTGAGATTTTGATTGTCAAAAATGCAGGGCATAATTGGCGTTCTGTTGATGCGCCCATAGCACCTACTCGTGCTGAAATCATTACGAGCACGATTGATTTCCTCCTTAAGCATTCCTCTAAGAAATAAAAAAGGTAGCCGAGCATTGCTGGGCTACCTGAAGAAGAGGTGAGCGTGTTAGGCTAGCTGTTGATAAGGTCTAACAATTTATGCGCAGCAGCTTTGGCAAATACCTCGCTGTTGATTTCCTCATCGTAGTCGATGACTTCTACCTTAGCGTGCTGATGGATGGCGCCGAAGAGTGCCGCATCTGCCTCAGTATCATAGAAAGGCTGGCCTTCTGCTGAGATGACGCTGACCGTTTTAAGAGGGTTTAGAATGGCGGTAGGTGCAGGGTTAGCATTGGCCTTTTCTGCGATGATTTTACCTAGCTGAGCACATTCCTCTGCGTTGGTGCGCATGAGGGTGACCTGCGGATTATGGATGTAGAAGAGTCTATCTTTGTATTTCTCAGGCACGCTCTCACGCTCGCCGAAGTTTGCCATGTCAAGGCAGCCCGGTGAGATGACGGCAGGCACTTTTGCTAGTGTCATGGCGTCCATACGTGTGGGGCCAGCGGATAGTGTAGCACCAGTAAGTTCGTCTGCCCACTCTGTGGTGGTTAGGTCTAACACGCCCTTAACCATGCCGCTTTCAATCAGAGACTCCATGGTTTTTCCTCCAGTGCCTGTGGCGTGGAAGATGAGAACCTCGTAGCCTACGTCTTCTAATACTTTGGTGGCGATGTTGATACAGTCAGTAGTATTACCAAACATACTGGCTACAATCAGGGGCTTGCTTTCAGATTGATCGATCTTTGCTTCTACCATACCGCAGATAGCATGCGCGGCGCGGGTGAAGATCATTTTTGAAATGGAGTTAAGCCCTGCTACGTCTACTATGGAGGGCATCATGGTGATGTCCTTAGTGCCTACGTAGTGTGCGGTATTTCCACTTGCGAGGGTGGAGACCATTAGTTTTGGGAAGCCCACTGGTAGCGCACGCATGGCTGCGGTGCCGAGGGCGGTACCACCACCTCCGCCTAGGGATATGATACCATCAATTTCCCCTTGAGCTGCTAGCTGGGCTAGTAGGATAGGGGCTGCTTTGGAGATAGCGGTGACGCACTCACCTCGGTCTTGGCGATCGATGAGGGGCTGGAGGTCTAGACCTCCA
>JALZUC010000025.1 GCA_023301765.1 Akkermansiaceae bacterium
TTCACTTTCTTCAAAATATCAATGTGCATGGTTTGGTCGGCGACAATTCTTTTAAGTCACGCGATGTCATTCTCGAGCGTGCGAAGCCTTCGAGCCTCGGTTACATCCATATCACCGTATTTTCGTTTCCAGTTATAGAGGGGGGGGGCTTATATTGTGTTCCGCACATATTTCCTTCCTCTGCTTTCCAGACGGGGCTTCTCCTAGGATACGGGTGATGGCTTCTTCGCTGAATCGACTTCTTTTTATAGTTTAGTTTTCTTAGTTATAAGATCCTATACTACAGTTCAAAGTGTCTAATTTTAGGGAGCCAGGCCAACCCTCAGAATAAAAAACTCCTAATTTTCAAATAAATAGAAAAAAAAGGTTTGCCAATCGAATTTAAATAAACATATATTCGTATGTTATTGATTATGAATTACTAAATTGTTGTCTTCGCTCATATCTAGTAGAGCGCTAACTTAACCACACATATTATGAAACTACTAAAAAATACATATATTCACGGATTAGCCGTAACATTAGCCATAACTTGCACAGTAACTGCGGAAGAACTAGACCCTCCTGTTCCAGTAGGCTCTTTGTCCGTTAATCAAGAATTGGTAAGACAGGGTGCAAAGCCTCTATTAGAATGGAAAATCGATTTCCCCGCAGATGTCGAAGACGTTGTCGATATTGAAGATGATGATGATGTCGTTACTAAAACTGATTTACGTGTCCAAGTTTCCGTAATTGGAGTTGGTATCACTGACCAAAACGGACGGGAGTATCCATCTAGCACATACCTTAACTTTAGTTCATTTGGTTGGCTACACCTTTTCACAGGTGCTGGGTATCAAGTAAACCCACGAGTCAACTATATTGATAGGATCGTTCCTGAAGGTGAGAGAATTAGGTTTTCTTCACGAGTGCAACTGAGAGGGTATAGTTATTTCTCTAATGAGTCTAATAATGTTGTAGTCCTTAAAAATGGAGATTTACCTCCTGGTAATGCTGCTGGATTTGCTGATCACCAGACAAGCGTAGCAGACTACCTAGGGCCTTATATTAAGAATGGTAGGCTCGCACTAGGACCATTGGACATCATCTACGCAGCTGAACTTACTCATACTGACCCAAGTAATAGAGGTTTCGATATTCAAGATACGATAGTGTTAGTGCGTTTCACTCCAGTTAAATAGTTGTCTTATTTACCACTATCATATGAAGGCTCCAACTACTCTGATCTTATTGGCAACTACTTCTTGCGTGATTTTCGCGAAGGAAGTAAAGCCTGAACTTAAACCTATAGTCGTTGTAGAACGGCCGACGCATAGGCAAATTGCTAAAAAGCAAGGTGTGCAGCGTGAGGAGAAAGCAAAGGTAAGAGTGAACAAGGAGCTTAAACCTATCATTACTGTTAAGAAAAAACTCAGCCTTGTAGAGAGGTCTACTTTATTGGCGTCAGGAGCATATTGCGCGATGGTACCTAAAGGTTCCGTGATATATGTCCCTGATCGTTATAAAAATAAAGTGGTCATGAAACCTCAGGGTAAATTAAAAAATTGGAATGCTTTTCTAAGTGCCAATTCTGGGTGGATTCACCTTCATCAAGTCCGGCTAAAGCAAGCGTTCGGACAAGAGTTTTTAAATGAAGACAAAATGAAGGCTTATAAGTCAATAGGTAAGATCGTCATAGCAGTCAATGGCGGCAACCCTATATCTGTAGCGCCAAAGGCTCTGGTGATCCCGCTTGAAAATGAAGAAATAAAATCAAAATAGCCCATAGTAAGATTTATACTTACTTTAACATGAACCCCAATTAATATGAAAATTAAATATTGCATCCTCTTTGCTCTGACTACCTCTCTTTTTGCGAGCGAAGATTCATACACTAACCGCATTATCCAGATCATTGAAAATCCAGTTGATCCACTAAACCCAATTGTAGAGTTTTTAGATCATCTTGACGCTGAAGGTAAGAGCGTAGCACCTCGCGAGGTGCCTAATATTGCTGTGTTTCAGTTACATACAACGCATGTTGATACATTTGAGAGTTACCTTTTAGATGAAAAAACTGTCTCTACCTACCATCCCCAGGCAGAGGTTAGTATTGTATCTGAAGACCCATATGAAGCGATACCCCGCACACGTGTAGATAGGCCATTCACTGTGAAATTTAATCTTTCAGGGATTGTTACAGATAATCCTGATGCTCAAGAAGCTGCAAAGTCTGTAGTTCTTGATCACCGTGTGGTGGCTTACAGCGCGGGTGCTACAGAGGCTGCTGCGGGAGCGCCAAGAATCATTAAGGAGCATGACCCAATTAGGAAAAATGGTGACAGTTCACTGATTAATCTTACAACTCAACTATCTGCCCCAGACTTAACTAAAATTAGAGGAGAAGAGCAGTTTAGTATTTTTGCAAATCCCGATTTTGGTGACGAAGGAGGCTCTCTACTTGCGCAAGCCAGAATCCAAATATGGCCGATAGCTAGCGGTGTTATTTCAGGCATTGATTCCACAAGGAGATATGCAACTATCCCTGCATTTAATATTTCAACTGTAGATTTATACCCAGAGAGTCATACATTTATCCGCTATTATAAATCAAATGACCCTACAAACACAAATTTGTCAGGTGTTATAGGTAATTATACACCAAATACTGTTGTGCCAGTATCTAATGATTGGCAAGTGAGGGAGCTTGATAAGAGAATTACGGAAGATGGAGTTTATACTTTAGAGCTACTGCATGAAACGATTTTTAACACGATTCGTCTCGGGGCTCCTGTGCAAATTATCATAGATCGTACCATCGTGGTTAAAGCGGGCGTGATTTCTGCTGAATAATACTACTACCTTTTATCATATGGGGATAAATTCCTTAGTTAATGAGTGCCTATGCTTGCATCCCTCGCCGGGTGCCGCTACAGCATGCATACACTATTATGTTTGATGCGAAGAATCTGACCGATGACCAAGTAGCTAGTATTAAGAATTGGGCAATTGATGGTGCCCAGCTAGCTGATATCCAGAAGCATATAGAGGAGGATTTTAAAATCCGCCTAACTTATATGGATGTCCGTTTCTTAGTTCTAGATCTTGGTATCAAAATCCGTAATTTAGAAGAGGAAGCTAGCTCTGAGGAGGTAAATACAGCAGATGAGCCCACCGTCGAGGGGAGTGAACTAACGGAGGATGACATAGAGGTTATTCCTCCCACGCCTCAAGGTTCAGCGCCTGTAAGGGTAACTGTAGATGAGATTGCTCGACCTGGTGTTATGGCTAGTGGCCAAGTTACCTTTGCCGATGGGCAGAATGGTATGTGGTATGTAGATGAAATGGGGCGTTTAGGAATAGACCCTGATACGGAAGGTTACCGCCCTACTGAACTAGATTTGAAAAGTTTTCAGGGAGAGCTTCAGCGCGTAATGGAGCCTCGGTAGATTATTTTTTGTATAATATAATAACTGCTACTTTAATATAGTATCCACTCAGTTACTTTAAATGATGATTTTTCGTCTGCTATCACTTGGCCGTTTGTTCGGTTCTATGAGTCTAATTTCCCTGTTATCGATATCTTTACATGCTGCTACCGATACTGAGGCTAAGGTTATTTTAGATTCTTATAATGCAGCATATACGCAGTGGCAGAGTGAGATGAGCTTGGCTAGGGATCCTCGTACGGTGGATATTATAATGAAGAAAAGGCCAGATGCTGGTCAGTATGCTTCAAAGTTAAAGAGTCTTATTCGTAGTGATTTGGCAAATGAATGGTCTATAAAATATGGAGCTTGGCTTCTAGAGAACGATACTAAGCTGAGGCCAGAGTCGCAGCATGCGCTTCTCAATGCAGTAGAGAAACACCATATAAAGAGTCCTTTAGTTGGTAGGTTCTGTATGTCCTTGGTGAATCTTCGCCAAGGGGATGAGTCACCCAAAGCTGGCAAGCTACCTCTGGCTTCTAGAGGTATGACGATTCTTGAGACGGTAAAAAAAAATAATCCTAATACTAAGGTGCAGGGTCAGGCTGCATTGGCTCTATCCATGATGTTAAGTGGTTTAGGTGATGACAGTGGAGTGATGCGAGAGAGGATAACACAGATTAAAGAGGCCATTATTAAAAGTGCTGATGTAAAGGTGGGTAATGTTACTGTGGGAGATATCGCGAAAGATGAGTTATATAAAATTAGTAATCTTACAAAAGGGCGAGTAGCTCCTAACATTACGGGATTAGACTCTTCGAGCAGAGCGTTTAACTTAAAAGAATATAGAGGGAAGGTGGTTATGTTAGTATTTTGGTCTAGCTGGGATACTGATGCTAATAGAGCCTTAAAAATTCTTCGTAATAGCGTGAACGACAAACAGGGTAAGCCATTTGCTGTTTTGGGGGTCAGTCGTGATACGCTACCAAATTTGAGAGCTCTGGAGGCAGATCAGATTGTTACTTGGCGTAATTTTTCAGATCATAACCAAAAGCTTTCTAAGGTTTACCGTGTAAGTAACTGGCCATATTGCTTAGTGTTAGATCAAAACGGGGCGATTGCCTACCGTGGGACACCTGGCTCATTTGCAGATGCCGTGGCTAATAATCTCTTGCTGGCTAAGGATGCTAAGCTTACGCCGTAGAGTTTACTAGAGCTTTTGATAGAGCAGGCAGAGGGCTATAATAATTATCCCTCCAAGTATTTTTTGCATTGTTTGGGGAGTTAGTTTAGTAGCGCCCAGCCAGGCCCCTATTATACCTCCAGCAGCTACGGCTATGATAAGAGGCGTGTAATTTCCTAGGTTAATAGAGTGATATTGCACACGTGCGATGAGACCTGTGATAGAGTTAAGCCAGATAAATATAGCACCACTAGCTGCGGCTTGTTTTTCTGTACCTAGGCCAAATATAATGATTAGTGGCACGAGGTAGATACCGCCACCGATACCTACCACGCCTGCGATGAAACCGAGGATGGCGCCAAAAAAAAGGCTGAGAGCTAGGCGTTTTTGCCCTGTAATTTTTAGGCTGAAGGAGGAGTTTTTAAATAGGAATATACGTAGAACGACAATACTGAGTGAGGTGAATAAAATACCGTAGAATAGTGGCTTAGGCAGCTGTAAGGATCCTCCCAGATAGGCCATAGGCATAGAGGTGATAAGAAACGGTATGATTAGCTTCCACGAGGCATGCCGGTGCTTAGTAAACTGGTAACTTCCAGCTGAGGTGACAACCAGGTTAAGAGCTAAAGACACTAGAGGAATGACAAGAGGTGCTGTGCCTGAGACCGCTAGGAGTGCCGTGTAGCATGAACCTCCACCTAGCCCTACTGATGCGCTGCAATAAGCAATGCAGAAAAAGACCGCAGCTAATAATATGAGTGAGGTGGTGTCAGGCATGATACTGGCTGTAAGTATTTTACTAAATTAGTAGAAGAGTGCTTTGAGGGTTTCTACATACAGCGTTAGAAGTTAGGTTTTTATAAAGTGCTCAGAGAGCTCCTTACTCACCTTACTGACTTGCTCTGGCGTAGGGGCCTGGGTCTCTGGAAATAGAAAGAGATTATAGCTAGTTTGGCCATTTTTAATTTGGCGTGTTAAACGGTGATGGTTAGTGCGTATTGATTGTGCTTTTTTCCAGAATGATCTGGCTATGCCATCGGTGGGGGTGGTGGGGTTTTTGAGTTGAGGGACGAGGGAGTTACCGTGGAGACCTTCTGGGGGTGAGATACCGCTGAGCTCACAAAGTGTGGGAAAAATATCAGCTGTCTCTGTGATTTCGCTGGTAGATGTACCTGCTAGTTTCATTTTACCTGTGCTAATAATGAGTGGTGCATAAAGGGACTCTTCATAGAGGTTATGTTTTCCCCAGATAGAACGTTCACCAAGATTCCAGCCATGATCGCCCCAGAGTATGATGATGGTGTTTTCCTTTTGACCAGATTTCTCCAGTGCTAATAATATTTTACCAACTTGAGCGTCAGTGTAGCTCACTGAGGCGTAGTAGTGACGCCGTATGAGGGATGCATATTCTTTGTCTTTTCGTGGATCTTTACCATTGTGTTGATAGCTTGTTAGGAATTCAGAGCTGTGACTCCATGTGAGACTACGTGCAGGTTTTTCTGAAGTTTTGATAGAAGGTAGTTTTTTATCTTCATAGAGCTCCCAATATTTTTTAGGTGCGGTAAACGGGAGGTGCGGTTTAATAAATCCTACTGCAAGAAACCATGGTTTTTTACTCGTGCTAATAGTATGAATTTCTTGAATCGCGGAGTTGGTGATGAGCCCGTCTGGGTAGATGGTATCTGGCCCTTCTTTGATTTCAATGGGAGGCGTTTCAGAACGCACACGGGTAATACCATTGGCCATTCCATGCATAGCACCTTGAGGAGTTTTCCACTTACCGCTGGGCATTAGCTGTTTTGTCCATGCTCCGGGCATTTCCTCTTGCGTGGGATCCTGCCAGTCTTTACCGCTAAGACCTCCTGGGTAATGACTCACCTTACCAATGGCTACGGTGGTGTAACCATTATCTTTAAATAGAAGGGGTAGAGTGGGGGAGAGAGAGTTTTTTGGGGCATTATTGAGTAACGCGGAGTTATCTTTATCCCCTGGATTAAGGGGGTATTTACCAGTGAGTAGTGAATAGCGCGAGGTGCCGCATGTAGGAGAATTGACGTAATGCCTGCTGAATAGTCGGCCTTGTTTTGCTAAGTTGTCTATGTGCGGTGTGTGCATGTGTGTGCGACCGTAACACGTTAGTTCTGGCCGCAGATCATCTACACAAATTAAGATTACATTCGGTCTAATTATTCGCTCCTGAGCGCTTAGCCCAAAGCTGTAAAAAATCAAGCTGAGAGAAATAAAGAGAGTTAAGGTCATACTAAAATGTCCCATTAAGTTTTCTTCCTACCCAGAAGATTCCGAGTAGTAAGATAAGTATGGCTGCGGTGATCCAGCTAGACCATAGAGGTATGCGTGTTTCTAGTGGTCTAGGGTCTGGGAGGGTTTGGATTTCTGTGATTAGTGATGAGAGCTTCTCTCCATCAATAAGTCGGCCTCTTGAGACTGTTGCCATTTCTTGAAGAACATCAGCCCGAGAGGGCATACCTGTTTTTTCTAACTCGCTTCCTTGTGCTAGGAGTGTGGTTTTTATGCCGTGGGTTTTATCCTCTCCCACAGCAGCTTGAATTTGCCATGCACCCGCTTGCAAGATCTTAAAGCGCCCATTGTAACTACCCCATGCTCCTTCAGCTTTATCTAAGCTCATACGGCGAGTCATGCCGTCAGGTGAGGTGATATCTACGAGGAGGTCACCTTTTTTCAGAGGTGCACCATATTGATCAAATGCGTTTGCGTTAAGTGTGACGGTGTCACCTGGCTTAGGTCTGTCTGGAGTAAAGTATAGGCGGATACGTTCTCCTGCTGCCATATTACGCTGGTAGGACATCCATCGTGCCACCTGTCCCCAGAAACGATAATGGTAAAGGTCTTCCACACCACGGCGCCAGCGCCACGCAGAATCATGGCCGAGAAATAGAACCTTACCGTTCCCAGCAGTTTTAGTAACGAGGAGGGGGATGCGGCCGAATTCGTTAGAGCGGCTGGCATGTACAGCTAGGACTTCTGTGCCGCCTTTAGCCTTGATCACTGGAGCATGCCAGAAGAACCCAGGTAGACTCTTCCAGATGAGAGGGTTATCCTCCTCTGTATCACCTAGCATGGTGAGTAATGAGCCTTTACCGTCAGATGTTAGATTTAATGATGATGTTGTTGCTTCAGCAAAGCCTTCTTGACGTTTTTCATCTAAAATCACGGGAATGAGATCACCGAGAGGGGTTTTTAGAAGGCTGTGCTGGTGTCCCTGCACACCTGGGATGAAGACTATGCCACTGGCTTGATTTTCTACTAAGCCTTTTAGAAGTTCGGCTTGTTTAGTGGTCAGACCGCCCTCGCCAATACCTACGTCGCCGAGGAATACGACATCATATTTCTGTAAGTCTTCCAGCTTTTCAGGGAATTTTTGGATATAGCCTGGGCCATCACCAGGGCCTAGTTGTGGGTGTAGTAGTAAACAGTCTACGGTGACACCTGGATCACGATAAAGTGCATTTCTAATGAAGCGATATTCCCAGCGGGGAGATGATTCAATGACTAATACATTAAGTGATTCCTTTTTACCTGCGATAGTAAATTGCCTTTTGTTGTTCTTGGCAACCATCTCACCATTAGCAAAGGGAATGGAAAGTTCTAGAGTAGAAGAGCCCTCAGTAGCGAGACGCCAGAGGATAGATCCGTGATATTCTTCACCAGCAGGCAGGGTAATGTTCTTGGTGCGCTCTATGCCTGTTTTGCTGTCGCGTAATCTGATAATAGTGCGAATATCACGATCAAGGGATGAGAGTATAGTGAAGGGAATCTGCACGTTTTCCCCTATGATGCCGTATGTGGGGGCGGTGACGTTAGTGATGTCTAGATCTGGTAGGCGTTTATTACTTCCTACGGGTATGGCAAATATAGGGATGTTGCGGCGGCGTAATTTCTGGGCCGCTCTTACTGGCGCCTCGCCAGTGTTCCAGTCACCATCAGTAAGTAGTATGACTGCTCGGAGGTTCTTGTGTTCTTCGAGAGTTTTTTCTATAGCCGTGTTAATATCGGTACCTGCTAGTGCAGATGTGGCTGGGTCTGTATCTTGCGGTGGAGCTGAGAAGGTTTGTTCAAATACACGATTACGGGTGTCATTTTTAAGTGGTGTAACGAGGTCACTTTCTAGCACTTTCTCCATCCACTCGGCTCGTGTGACCACTTCCTGACTACCACTTAGATCTATAGGTAATATAGCATCAGCGGTAGTAGTAGAGCGTGATTGGTCCACTAAAATTGCGATTTCAGGTTTGGTGTTAGGAATGGTGACTATACGCCATTCTGGCTTCCAGAGCATAAGGACACAG
Source organism: Akkermansiaceae bacterium (assembly GCA_023301765.1). Classification (GTDB taxonomy): domain Bacteria; phylum Verrucomicrobiota; class Verrucomicrobiia; order Verrucomicrobiales; family Akkermansiaceae; genus Oceaniferula. The sequence goes on from JALZUC010000025.1 coordinate 8,919, forward strand.
ATTAGCCCACAGAGAAAACGTAATACTTCAAGGCTACCTGTTCGTTTCCTGCGAGAAGAACGCCTGATAGCTGTAATACAGAGAAAGCCAATCACGAATAACGCCAGAAGACCTACCCAGAATATGAGGGGGGTCGGCGAGAAAGTGAGATTTGAGATAGAAAAATTCAATTGAGTTAGGATTTATTACTTTTCGGTTTCGGCTTAGGTTTCGGCTTAGGCTGAAGGCAAAGGATAGCTTCCGTGATAAGGAAGACGAGCATGGCGATGAGGAAGGTTCGCCAGATTTCTCTTGCGAGAGATTCGGAGTCGCCTTTGTCTTCGAAGAGTTTGTAAGACACGCCATCAAGTAGGCTGTTTAGATTTTGTTCTGTGAGGATTTGCCATTGATCCTCTGTCTTAGGGCGATTTGTAGCCACTATCCGGTCACCTAATTTCCAGACACCTGCTTGGTATTCAGCATTACTGCTGTTAGATTTAGCGTGAGTATCTATGCGTTGTCTAATTTCTCCTTCAGCCGCGAGGGATTTCCGGCTACCTGTGATGGCTGCGTAGGCGGAGCCGAATCTAATGTCACCTTGTGAAATCATTCGCTGAACTACGGGTAGAAGCACGTCAGCATCTGCGAGGTTAGACCATGTGTAGTCGGGGATAGTAGACATGAAGATGGCGGATCCATCTCCTATGACTTTACGTAATAAAAACGGTTTATCATCATCCCAACTGGATAAAGTGGTGGCTTCTCCTAGGATATCACGGCGGATGATAGATTTAACTTTTGTGACTGGAACTTGAGTTCCTTCTAGACCGTTTCGGAGTGGTCCGTCTGCTTGATCCCATTCTTTAATAATAAAATATTGACCATCTGGTGAGGTGGTCTGCTCACCCCAGCTGAGTCCCATGAAGTTGGTCGTTTTTTCTCCACGCGGTGGAAGCATAAGTGCGGCGCCACCTGAATCAATAAAGCGTGTAAGTTCTTCTGCAATAGTTCCCTGTGGTAAGTCGGACTGCCAGATAATGAGGGACGCGCTATCCCAGTCGATCTTATGAGCGTTTTTAGGTGAAAGCTGAGTGGCCTCATTTCTTCCAAAGCCTGGAGGGGCTGCTGCGAGTGTTAGCCAATCAGGGGACTCACCACCCTCTGAGATAATGAATGTCCTCGAGGGTGAATCTTCTCCATAAGCAAAAAAGGCAACATTGTCTCGTGAGTTTGTATCAGAAGGTATAGATAGGAAACCATGTCCTATCCCATCACGGTTACCGAGCGGTAAACGTTTCTGAAATTGATAGGTCTGGCCTCTGAGAGTGACTCTATCAGAACTTCGTGTGCCATTAATACTATAGGTAATAGGTATGGATGCAGGACCTTCTGCATCACTTCTTGTGATCTCAATGTCTAGCACTAGGTTATCTTTACTACGGCGAGATGAGAGCACCCGTATCGCAAAGTTATCTTTAGGAGCTGACGCTAGGGACATCACTCTGAGTGTTGTCTTTTGTGGTAGGTCATTGAGTCCTGTGCGAATGGCCTCCCAGCGACCTTCTTCTGGTGACCAGTCTGAGAGCTGTAGGTCAGATGCTATCCAGATCTCAGTTTTCCCTGGTGACTGGTCTAAAATGTAGTCAATAGCGGTAGAAATAAGGGACGGGATAGAGGCTTTTGTATCCGTGGCTGAGGTGGCTGATAATTCTTCCAGTGCGTCAGGAGATGGTATGTCCTGAATGATACCGCTGGCACTATCTATAAGTAGTAATTTAGGTGAGTTTAGTTCAGCTAAAGATTTTCTAATACTGGCTATAGAGCTAGCGCGTTTACTCTCACGGCTGCTAGGTGATAGCTGCTCCATACTAGCAGAGCGGTCTAAAATAAGGATGACTGTATCTAGCTTACCACCACTCCAGCCAAGGAATCCTCCTACTAATGGACGGGCGATGGCGAAGATGAGTGCCGCGATGGCTAGTGCTCGGCAGGTTAGTATGACTAGGTATTTAAGCTTCTTTTTACCACGTGACTCACGTGTAGCTTTAAGAAGGAACTCCATAGCGGCCCATTTGACAGTACGGTGCCGTCTACGGTTCAGCAGATGAATGATCACTGGGATACTCATAGCAAGTAGCCCCCAGAGGAATGTTTGTTGCAGAAAAGACACGGTAGAAAATAAGAGTCAGTATCAGGAGCGGCCTTTTTGGGTGAGGCGACTTGTTAGGAAATTATGGACTACTTCCTCATAGTCCTGATCGGTGGTGACCAGATGATAGTCTGCATGGATATCGTGACACTTTGACCTAACATTTTCCATAAATGTAGTCATGGCCTCACGGTATTCATCTGCTACGAGTGTAGGCTCAGCTACGATGGATGTTTTATCCTCCATGTCTACAAAGCGGTGTGGGCGTTCGAAGTCGAAGGCGATTTCTTGCTGGTCTAGCATGTGGAAAACAGCGACATCGTGCTTACGGTAACGTAAGTGCTGGAGTGCACCGCCTAGGGCATCAGTATCACAGAACAGATCTGAGAGGATGATGACGAGTGCTCGTTGGTTGATTTTTTCCGCTATAGTGTGGAGAGCATCTACTAGACCTGTTTCTCCAGTAGGCTCTGTCTTAGAGAGAACGTCAAAGATATGGTTGAGGTGCGCAGCACGGCGGGTAGGGGGGATCTCTATATGGATTTTCTCTTGGCACACAGATAGGCCAGCAGCATCTCCCTGATCAATGACTAGATAGGAGAGGGTGGCTGCTAATTTCCGTGCAAACTGGATACGTTCTTCATCTCCTGCGGTAAAGCCCATGGAGCCACTGGCATCTAATACAAAGTAGGCGCGAAGGTTAGTATCAGCCTCGAACTCCTTTATGTAATATCTGTCTGAACGAGCGTAAGCTTTCCAGTCTAACCTACGGGTATCATCGCCTTGAACGTATTTCCGATATTCAGCAAACTCTACCGAGGAGCCTCGGTGAGGTGAGCGGTGACGACCAGCTATATTACCCGTCATAGCTTGGCGCGCTTCTAGGGGGATAGCACCAAGCCGCGAGAGCGCGGCTGGATCAAGGAAATCGTATTTCATAGATAGGATTTTAGGCTTCTCTCATTTCTTCTACGAGACGGTCTACTACCTTAGCAGCAGTCATTCCTTGAGACTCAGCAGCAAAGTTCGTTAGCACACGGTGTGTTAGCACTGGGCGTGCAACGGCCTCGATGTCCTCGAGGCGTGCCATATAAGAACCCTTAAGTGCTGCGCGAGCCTTCGCTCCGAGAATGAGATACTGAACTGCTCGTGGACCAGCACCCCAACCTACATATTCTGCGATCCAGTCAGGAGCATTCTCTGTGCCAGGGCGAGTCTTACGCACGATTTCAACGGCATAGTCATAGATGTGGTCTGGCACAGGCACTCGGCGTACGAGCTGTTGGAAATCGATTACCTGTTCGCCGTTAAGGATTTGGCGTAGCGCATTTTTTGCAGTTCCAGTGGTTTCGCGTGCGATGCGTAGCTCCTCATCGTGCGATGGGTAGTCTACATTTATAAGAAACATAAAGCGGTCTAATTGCGCTTCAGGAAGTGGGTATGTTCCTTCCTGCTCGACGGGGTTCTGGGTAGCTAGAACAAAAAATGGTTTATCAAGTGGGTAGGTCTTTCCGAGGACAGTTACCATATTTTCTTGCATAGCCTCTAGCATGGCTGACTGTGTCTTAGCTGGAGCTCGGTTGATTTCGTCTGCGAGAACGAGGTTAGCAAAGACTGGACCTTTGATAAATTGAAACTCACGTAGGCCCGTATCTGTTTCTTGAATGATGTCTGTACCTGTGATGTCAGCAGGCATAAGATCTGGGGTGAACTGGATACGGTTAAACGAGAGGTCAAGAGTCTCAGCTACTGAAGAAACGAGTAGAGTTTTAGCTAGTCCGGGGACTCCCATAAGTAGGCCGTGACCTCGTGAGAAGAGGCAAATAGCAAGCTGCTCGATAACTTCCTCTTGCCCGATGATCACTTTACCAAGCTCTTCTTTTAAATCTGCGTAAACCTTACCTAGATGGTCAATGGCTGCTACGTCATCAGCAGGAAGATTTGACGTATGTTCAGGGCTACTTGTAGGGGTGGGGCTACCGGCGCTGTCGATGGCTTCTGCTGAAGATGAGGGTGACGTTTCCATGGGTTTGATGAGTTAATCTGTTATGTAAAAGCTTGTAAGTAAAGGGTTCTCGCTACTTTCAGTAAAGAATCGCTTATGCGAGGTATGATAGATTTTTTTCAGTCTCTATTCCCCGCGTTATTGATTAAAAACTAAGAAGATGAATATATATAAACTATATATACTGAATACAAAGCGAAGTTAGACTTGGTATTTTTTTTGTCGAGGTAGGAAAATATCGATTTTTCAAGTGACGACCATTCTTGGACATGTAATGTCTACTTTGACACCGCGCGGGGCAACTCGCTGGTTTAATAAAAATTGACAACCAATATGCCAAACTCTTCTTCAAACCCATTTGATCACGCTTTTGAAATGCTGGGACATGTCCCTGATGTTACTACTGACATTATCAATATAGAGGCCCTTGAAAAACTTACTGAAGCATTAACTACTAGAGCTGAGGATAGAGGGCGTATGGTTTTACTACGTTCACCGCGTGCTGGTTTTGGCAAAACCCACCTACTCACACGCTTATATGAGAGAGTGGCTCATACTCATGAATTTATCTCACTAGAGCCCAGTAAAGGTAAATACCTAAATGCAGCTGATGTTCTAAATGCCGTGCTACGCCGTTTCTCGCGTGTACCTTCACCGAAAGCGGGTCTCACAGTTATAGATCTCCTAGCTCGCCGCATATTTGCACTTGGGCTAGAGCCTCTGGTTCGTTCCGGTGAGGTTCCTAGTCAAGACCGTGAAAGTGCGTTACAGGCTCTTCAGGAACGCCCTATTGAGACTTTTGATTTCCATAGTAAAGATGCCGTTACAGCTCGCTGGGCTATGACAAATTTTAGCGACTTAGCTCCACGTCTTACTGCGGAGCTTGCTGGTTTTGCTGATGCAAGTTTCCGTCATGTGGAGTGGTGGATAGAGTTGCTTTTTCAGTATAGCTCAGCCCCCCTTGACCAAACTTCGCGGAATAGTTCTCTCTTTGAGGTTGTCTTTGGTTCTGGGAATATTGAGACAGACATGCATGAAAAACTAGTGACCCTACTGAACCTTACAGGTCTTGTTACTTCACCAGTGTTAGTGCTTGATGAAGTAGAAGGGTTTTCTGGTAATCCAGATGCAGCACTCGAGGTGGCGACCTTTCTCAATGCACTACATCAATCTTGTAGTAAGCTAGCGCTGGTTATTAGCGTGAATGGTGACGTCTGGGAAACTGCGTTTTTACCTCGTCTCCCTTGTGGGCTGAAGGACCGCCTTAGTGACATTGTTATTGAGCTTCGCCCTATGACCAAAGACCAGGCCGCAGCATTATTAGCTGATAGGGCTGGAGTAAACGGAAAGAAAATCCTTGAAACGATGGATCTAGATGTAGGGGTGATTTATGCTCGAGGACTCATCCGTGAGGCATCAAAAGCCTGGTCAGATCTCGATTTAATTGCTGTCAAAGGAGAATCTAAAGGAGAATCTAAAGGAGAATCTAAAGGAGAATCTAAAGGGGAATCTAAAGGGGAATCTAAAGGGGAATCTAAAGGGGAATCTAAAGCGCCTGTTGAGATGAAAGCCACCGCTAATGACCTTATTTCTAAAGCGAAGCCTTCTGCTACACCACAGTTAAAATCACCAGTAATAGCAAAATCAGGAGCTGTTAATTCTCAAAGCGATGCAGTAGCGACTGATCTTAAACCGGTGGTTGAAGCAAAGCCAGTTGTAGCGGCAAAGCCAGTGGTCGAAGCAAAGCCAGTGGTCGAAACAAAGCCAGTGGTCGAAGCAAAGCCAGTGGTCGAAGCAAAGCCAGTGGTCGAAGCAAAGCCAGTGGTTGAAGCAAAGCCAGTGGTCGAGGCAAAGCCAGTAGTCGAAGCAAAGCCAGTAGTCGAAGCAAAGCCAGTAGTCGAAGCAAAGCCAGTGGTCGAAGCAAAGCCAGTGGTCGAAGCAAAGCCAGTGGTAGAGACAGGGCCAGTCGCTAGTCATACTAAAGCGCAGTT
>JALZUC010000026.1 GCA_023301765.1 Akkermansiaceae bacterium
TTTTCAGACTGAACGTCGTCCGCATTCTCGTCCCCAATCTTCGCGTAAGAGAAGAAGACATCATCCTCCTCGCACAAGCATTTCTTAAAGAGTTCTCCCTAGAGAATAATAAAAAAATAAAGCCTCTAAGTGATACAGCCCTAGCACTCCTGCGAGCTTACACTTGGCCCGGTAACGTCAGAGAGCTGCGCACGGTAATCGAGCACGGCATTGTCATGAGTAATGACAACAGCATCGAGCCCAACCACCTACCCGCCTTCATCCAGCCCCCCGAAGGACCGCTTAATGAGGCTAGTAGCCCCCTACTAAACCCCTTACCAGTAATACAGGAAAACCCTGAAAACCGGCATACCTCAGAGGAGGAATTCAACTTGCATAAACTGGAAATACGCACCATACAGAGAGCTCTCAACTACACTAGTAATAACCGCACAGAGGCCGCACAGCTACTTGGCATTAGTAGGCGCACACTACAGCGCAAACTCAAGGAACTACCAAAGTAACATTCCACACCATTATATAACGTAAGAATAATCAATGAGATCTCCAAACTCCTCACAGCTCATACGGCGCGCTATTTACTTTGTCATCCTAGCAAGCCTAGCCGTCGTATCACTATTCTTCACATTCAAAGGCCTATCATCACCACGGGCCATGGAACAGGCCCAGATCGGCCGTGAAATCGCCAGAGGAAACGGCTACACCACCAAAGTTATCCGCCCAGCAGCCCTAGCACAGATTAAGGAAGCCCATGGTGAATACCCGGTAATAAAAGAGCTACAAGACACCTACCACGCCCCACTCAACCCATACGTATACGCCGTAGCACTTAAGATAACTGCCGCTGGGGACAACAAGCGCTGGAGAATGCCTGAAAACGCAAACATCTATCAGCTGGACCGCGTCATTGCCGCCACCTGCGTTATTTTCTTTCTCATCTCTATAGGTATTAATTACATCCTCATACTAAAAATCTTTGACAGCACCATCGCCACTGTCACGGCCACCCTCATGATCTTTTGCGAACTCATGTGGAAACTCTCTCAGTCAGGACTCCCGCAGATGCTTATGCTTATGCTCTTCTCCGCAGCCCTCCTGTTCGTATGGCGTGCTGTTGAGAACTCAGAGGAAAATAAATCCACCCTACGCCCCTTGATCATCTCAGGTATTTTCATGTGCCTACTAGTGCTTACTCACTGGATCACGCTATGGATTTATATCGGCTACGTCATTTTTTGTGCACTTTACTTTAAGCCACGCGGCATCATCGCCGGAGCGCTCATAGGCATGCTGGCTATCTTTGTTATCCCCGTGGTCTACCTCCTCTACATTAGCCCTACTGGTAGCGCCTTTGGTACTGCATACTACGCTATTCATAATGGTCTCGGCTACTCTGAAGACTCCATTATGCGTTCACTCACACCAGATATTCAAGAACTTGGCCTCCAAGGCCTCCTCATGAATATCCTCCGCTCCACTCTACTGCAAATTTCAGACCTTCAGCAGAACTTTGGGTCCATCCTGATAGCTCCACTCTTTTTTATCGCCCTGCTACACCCATTTAAGCGCGCCAGCCTCGCATCCTTCCGCTGGATGATCCTTATCATGTGGGTCTGCGCCGGTATTGGCATGTCCATCTATGGTATCCGCAGTGGTGCGCAAGACCCTAACCAAATCCACATCCTCTTTGCCCCCATCATGTCAGCCTATGGTTTAGCTATGGTCTCCATCTTATGGGCACGGCTAAATATTCCACACTCCCTGTATTCACTGCGGAATGCACACCTATTCATTATCGTCGCTATCAGTGCTGGCCCCATGCTCCTCGCCATACCACAAGATCTAAAACGCGGCATCCAAATGGAAGGCTACGGAGGAGCACCTCAATGGCCCCCATACTTCCCAAAGGTCTTTAACCTCACCCTAGCCGATAATACTAGCCCCCAAGAAATCGTCATATCTGATACACCATGGGCCGTAGCATGGTATGCTGATCGCATTTCCGCATGGCTACCGACAGACCTCAAACAAATTAGAGCGCTGGAAAAAATTGCCAATGAACAGCAAACTCCAGTTAACGGTATCGTAATCACCCCATACTCGTACAACAGCCAGCGCATCCTTGCTACTGGAGCTCCTGGAACAGCATATGGAGACCTTTACCCACTTGTCTACGGTGCTTGGGGCTATAACGCCCAGGCCCCAAACCTTATAGACATTCACTCAAAGTTCAAAGACCTCTCAGCACGCTACCCTCATAAGCAGCCACTACTCGGACCAGGACACATTATGTACTACTCCCGGCGAGCTGCTGTAAACACCCAAGACTAGCACGCACCACCATGTCACCTGCAAAGAAAAAGGCAAAAATCACCACCACTTCACCAACTTTCGAAAAAGCACTAGAAGAGCTTGAAGAAATGGTAGAAACCATGGAATCTGGCCAGCTCCCACTAGAAAAGCTCATCACCAGCTACGAACGTGGAGCGGAACTAATCAATCACTGCGAAACTGTCCTCAGCGACGCCCGCCAGCGACTTGAGCTTATTACGCTCAAACCCAAAGCACCCCGCGAAGGTGAAAAAAACGACTTAACCAAAGACGAAGCCTCTGCCTCAACCAACGATAATGAAGACGAAATCCGACTCTTTTGAGCTACCTGAAATCCTCTCCCAAATCAAAGGACCAGAGGATGTCAAAGCACTACCAGTAGAAAAACTAGAGGATCTCTGTGAAGAGATACGTCACACCCTCATCCACTCTCTATCCAAAACAGGTGGCCACCTCGGCCCGAACCTAGGTGTTGTCGAGCTTACACTTGCCATGCACCGCGTCTTTGAAAGCCCTGATGACAAATTTCTCTTTGATGTTTCGCACCAAGGTTACGTTCATAAAATGCTCACTGGCCGCGCAGACACCATCCATACTATCCGCACACCCGGCGGACTAAATGGCTTCTTACTCCGCACGGAATCTAAACATGACTGTTACGGTGCAGGCCATGCAGGCACAGCCCTCTCTGCAGCACTAGGTATGGCATCAGCCCGTGACCTCAATGGTGATGACAATCACGTCGTTGCTGTAGCTGGGGATGCAGCATTCACCTGTGGCCCCACTCTAGAAGCGATGAATAACATCGCGGACACCACCGATAAACTCATCGTTGTCCTCAATGATAATGAATGGTCAATAGACCGGAATGTAGGTGCTATGGCAAAGTACTTTAACGCCCTACAAACTCACCCCACATTTTCCTCAGTCCGTAATAAAGCCGCCGACTTTGTAGGGAAAATTGGTGGTGATAGCGTCAGGAAATTTGCTCATAAAGTAGAACGTAATACCAAAAACCTTATCCTCCCCAACGTTCTCTTTGAAAAATTTGGGCTACGCTACTACGGTCCTATTGACGGCCATGACCTTCCACTCCTCATCCGCACCTTTGAGCACCTTAAAAGTCAAGATGAGCCAGTCATACTACACATCATTACAGAAAAAGGCCGTGGCTATAAGCCGGCTTTAGAAAACCCCGGTAAATTCCACGGACTTGGCACCTACAAAGTAGCGGATGGGTCTACCGCTACAGGAGGAAACCCCACCTATTCTGAACTCTTTGGGCGCGCAGTCACTGACTTTGCCACAGAGGACAAAAAAATCACCGCTATCACAGCCGCTATGCCCGGCGGCACTAAACTCGAAATATTTAAAAAAGAGCTCCCAGACCGGTACTTCGATGTAGGCATCGCAGAGGAACACGCCGCACTCTTTGCCTGTGGCCATGCCACCCAAGGACTACGCCCGTTCCTCACCATCTACTCCACCTTTATGCAGCGTGCCATTGACATGATTATTCATGACATCGCACTGCAAAACCTCCCTGTCAGAATGTGCATGGACCGTGGAGGACTCTCAGGAGATGATGGCCCTACCCATCATGGGCTCTTTGACATCGCCTACCTCAGTGCCATCCCTCGCCTCATCCACATGCAGGCCAAAGATGAAGATGAATTTATAGATATGCTATGGACTATGGCAAACTATGATGACGGCCCAACGGCCATTCGCTACCCACGTGGCAGCGGTATCGGGGTAACACCTAAGGAAAAACCAGTCATACTAGAAATAGGTAAAGGTGAAGTCCTCCAAGACGGTGATGACATCGTTATCATATCACTTGGCCACATGTATGAAACGGCCCTTGAAACTGTTAAAAAACTTGAAGCTCTAGGTCACTCTGTTGCCCTAATCAACCCACGCTTTATCAAACCTCTCGATGCAGAGCTTATCACCAGCTATGCAGAAAAATGCCAAATCATCCTCACCATGGAAGATCACGTCCTCCAGAACGGCTTTGGCTCCAGTGTTATCGAGTTACTAAGTGACCGTGGTATTTCCACACCAGTCACACGTATCGGCTGGCCAGATGAATTTGTAGATCACGGTAAAGTAGAGCAGCTACAAGAGAAACACGGCCTCACCTCAGAGCACGCAGTCGCCCAGGTATTAAGCTTTCTCAGCTAGTGTTCAAAAATACGAACCATAGTTCCCCAAAGAAACTACGCCTTAGAATTTAGCCTCAATAACAAGGCGTCTCTGCCTATGAAGAAAGTACATAAGCAATATGCGGCGTATACAAGGCCGGCTCTAGCAGAAATGAGTCATGTCCCTTATCGGAATGTACCGTTATATGCATCGTATTCACCTCGCTTCCCTCTAGACCTGCTACTATTTCGGCCTGCTCCTCAGGATAGAAACAAAAATCAGAATCAATACTGAATACCAAAAACTTCTGATCGTTCTTGGCGCAACGATCAAAAAGCTCCTTCACACTATCCGCCTCTGCCTCAGCGCAAGCATCATAGCGTGACCACATATCAATAATACGAAGATATGTATTCGCGTCAAAGCGCTGCACAAATTTTTTCCCCTGATGCAGCATATAGCTCTGGAAGGTATCCTGCACCTTATACCACTCTAACACCTCGCTATCCTGCCTCACCTCTTGGCGAGCGCGGCGCTCGATAGCATCTAGGTGCACAAAGGTCTTGTGCGAAATCATTCGAGCCAGTGCCAAGCCATAATCAGGCCGCTCACCATTATAATAATCCCCACCATTAAAATGAGGATCATTTTCAATAGCTAAAATTTGCTCAAAAAGAATCAACCTATTCAGCACCGTAGTTTTCATCCCACATGCCATCGGAATCACCGTTTTTACACGATCAGGGAATACTGTAGCAAAAGTTAAAGTAATCAACCCACCCACGGATGGCCCTATAGCTGCATGTAATACCCCAATACCTAAATGATCTAATAAACGTGCCTGCATCTGCACCTGATCACTCACTGCTATATGAGGAAATTTAGAGCCGTATGCCTTCCCTGTCTCAGGGTCTATGGATGCCGGACCAGTGCTCCCGTAGCACCCACCTAGATAATTAGCACTTATGATAAAAAATTTCTCCGTATCAAGGGCTTTTCCTGGCCCCATAAAATCATTCCACCATCCATTATGAAGTTCAGCACTCCAGTTTACCCCAGACTCTGGTAAATTTGGATTATACCCGCATGCATGATGAGACCCTGAAAGCGCGTGTGAAAGTAGTATCACATTGGATTTATCCGCATTCATCTCGCCCCATGTTTCATAGGCAATATCGATCGAAGGAAAACTATCGCCACTGCTAAAGTGAAACGGAGTATCATCCAGCGTCAGAAGCTTCGTAGTTATCCTCTCTACGTTTATTTGGGAATCCTTAAACATGGCTTAATTCTCTATAAAGTGGTTAGTTAAGACATCATTTTGTCCAATAAAAAAGCCGTCACCCTCATCTTGAGAATGCCGGCTTTAATGATAATTTCAGTAAAATTAAAGCTCCTTCTTAAGGCTAGCATACTCTTTCTGTAGTGCAGAGAGCTGAGCTTCCACTTTAGAAATTTGCTCGTGCACATCGGCAAGGCGGCGAAGCTTACCGGCAAATCCTGTAGACTGAGTTTTTTTAGCGGTCTGAGGGCGTCCTTTTTTAGCAACGCTTTTCACAGCACCTTTAGCAACACTCTTTGCAGGAGCCTTTACAGAGGTTTTTTTAACAGCCGTAGTCTTACCAGCCTTCTTAACCCAATGGCTAAGAGTAATTTGGCTGATCTTAAACTTACGTGATGCAGCGGCTGCACCACCGCGCCCTTTCTTAGCATTTACTTCATCAATATAGTTAAGGATATTGGTCTTTTCAGCAGACGTATAACGCTTACCTCTTGAACCGGCTTTTTTAGTAGCCTTTGTTACAGATGCAGTTGAGCCACCTGCTTTACTAACAACATTCTTTTTCTTTGCTTTTTTAGGCATGACAACGAAAGAAAACGCTCACTGTTAGTGTTTTACAAGAAAAAAACGTATCCTCTCAATACGCATGACATACAAAATCTTTCTTATAAGCGAGAGTTTATAATTAGTGAAAAATACAGCCGCTGTGCCGTCCATGGAGTCAGAGCCACGTTCCCGTTGCTCAACAGGTTGGGGACATCCTTCATGCTTCTGTCTTCCTGAAAAGGCATGACATCAGCTCAAAGGGGCCGCCCCCAATTATAGTCTATCGGTTCGGGCATGCTACCATTTGTGGTCGCACACAGCAGCCTGCACATTACATATATCCACACCCACGTTCATGCAACTTGATATTACCCAAAATGGGTAACTATATTTTGAAATGTATGTTGACATCTATAGATTAGAAACTTGCTCAAGAGACCTATCTGAGGCCAAGTTCAGCCATGCAGTTTCCCGCCACTACCGCCAGCGTTCATAAGCTTGATAATGGACTTACCGTTATCCTTGATGCAGACAGTTCAGCCCCAGTGATCAGCACCCAAGCTTGGGTGAGGACCGGCAGTATGCACGAAGGAAATTTCCTAGGTGCTGGGCTCTCCCACTTGTTAGAGCACATGGTCTTCAAAGGCACTGAGAACTATGACGGTAAAGCTATCTCTGACACCGTACAAGCTGCCGGTGGTGAGTGGAATGCCTACACCACCTATGACCGCACCGTTTACTATATAGATGGCCCTGCCAGTAGTGCTCAGACCTTTCTAACCGTGCTACTAGAAATGGTCTTTAAACCCAGCTTTCCCATCGATGAGTTTGAAAAAGAAAAAGACGTCATCCGCCGCGAGATAGATATGTATCTGGATGATCCTGATGATCGTAACAGCCAGTTAGTTTACGCCACATCATATAAAGAAGATCCCCGCTGCCAGCCCGTTATCGGCCACATGGATCTCTTTGATAAAGTCACTCATAAAGACATGGTCCGCTACCATAGCGAGCGCTATTCTACGGAAAATACTTTCCTCAGTATTTCTGGTGACTTTAATAAAGAAGAGATGCTTACCTTCTTAGACGAAACAGGAGGCAGCATAGAACGTAGTTTTACCCACCAAGCACATGCCCCTATAGAGCCCACTCAGATAGGCCAACGTGTGCAGCGTGATACCTTTGCTATCCCTACTAGTAAGCTCACTCTAGCGTGGCAGATACCCGAGCTTGAGCACCCTGACTCCCCTGCACTAGATATACTAGCTACCATCCTCGGGTCAGGTAGATCCAGCAGACTCTATCAGCGCATCCGTGAAGATTTAGGTCTATGCCACCACATCGCCGGCTGGTCCTCCAGCTCTCCGGGCAGAACAGGTATGTTTGGTGTATCCGCCATCGTTGATCTAGAGAAAAGAGACCAATTACAGGCTACTGTACTAGAGGAAATCGCCAAACTACCTATCAGTGATTTTACAGAAGAGCTAAAAAAAGCCACTCGCATGACACTCGTCAGTCAGTTCCGCACCCTCACCACGGCATCTGGCAGAGCCTCTGATTTAGCATCAAACTGGCACGATACCCGTAACCTCAACTTTACCCGTGATTACCTAGATCAAATTACCCGTGTCACCCCTGAAGATCTTCAGCGTATAGCCAGCACCTATCTTGTAGCAGATAAACTCACCATCACTTCTCTTGACCCTGAAGAAGCAGAAGAAACTATCATCAGTGATGAGAAATCATCTCAGCGCGGAGAAATCCAAACACGCACATTAAAAAACGGCCTCACTCTGGTAATGCAGCCTGACTCCCGTATTCCTACCGTCTCTATTACCCTCGCCACACTTACAGGACTCCCCTCTGAAACCTCTAAAAACTGCGGTATAAATAGTATGCTCGCTAAGCTACTAGCAAAAGGCACTAGGACACGTAGTGCTGAAGAAATTGCCACCACGATGGATGCTATGGGCGCTAGCTTTGGAGTCAGCTGTGGAAACAACACCACCTTAACATCAGCCTCATGTCTGCAGCCAGACCTCCAGCCTACTCTGGAAATCATAGCCGATATCATTCAAAATCCTGTGCTACCAACAGACGCTTTAGAGCGAGAGCGTGACGCCATGATTGCTGGACTCAAAGAGCAGTCGGAAGACCCCCTCTCAGTGGCATTCCGCCACCTCAGACCAGCCCTCTTTGGCCAGCACGGCTACGGCCTCAGCAGTCAAGGAACTGAAGAGTCCCTCCCATCACTCACACGAGAAAACCTCGTGGCACACCATCAGCAATACTTCACCGCGGAAAACTCCGTACTAGCTATCTTTGGAGATATTGATCCAGACGCCTCTGCTACTCTCGCCGAGTCACTATTCTCAGAAATGCCCAAGGGAGAACGTAGTAAAACTAGCCCTCAAGAACTCTCTGCTCCCAGTATTCAGCACCTTCACTTAGATAAACAACAGGCCGTAATCACCGTAGGCTTTCCTGGTGCCAGTGCATCTGATGATGACAACTACGCCCTAGAGCTCATTCATGACTACTGCTCAGACATGGCAGGACCTCTGTTTACTAAAATCCGTGAAGATATGGGACTCGCCTATTACGTGCATGCTACTCAATTCCACGGCGTAAACACAGGTATGTTTGCCTTTTATCTTGGTACATCTCCAGAACAGCTGGATACAGCCAAAGAAATTTTGTTAGATGAAATACAAACCATCGCAGCACACGGCATACCAGAAGACAGCCTAGAAAATGTCAAAACCACTTGGCTAGCCTCTCATGCACTAGCCAATCAAAAGCTGGGCTCACTAGCAAGACTCAGCGCCATTGACATACTCCTAGGCTTCCCTGCTGACCATCACTGTAAAGCCCCTGATCATATTCAGGCACTTACCCATGATGACATTCGCGCCGCAGCTAAAAAATACCTTGGCTCACAGAAACCTGTGATTGTCAGCGTCAGCCCTGAAGCATAAAACCACTCCACACAATACCATGTCTGATACTCCTAAAGCCGATTCCCGTTTCAATGACTTTGTCTTTCTCCAAGCTCAGAATGCTGGCCTATTCCTAGGCCAGCTACCAAACCCATCCACAGGTGAGACAAGCGTAAATCTAAAAGCCGCAGCCACTGTGCTGGACTCCCTAGAGATGCTCGCTATCAAGACTCAGAGAAACCTCACTGCTGAGGAAGCCTCGCTGTTAGAGAAGGCACTCCTTAATATCCGCGCCCTCTACGCCAATGTAGAAGGGCTAGAGTAGCCACTCTGTATTACTTAGCCGCCTGCCACTGTGCCTCCATCTCATCTAAAGTCGCTGAGTCCAGATCACGCCCCTGATCATTTAGTGCCTGATGCATGGAGGCAAAGCGACTTTCAAATTTAAGGTTAGTGCTTTCTAGCAGTACCTCAGGATCTAGCTGATGGCGGCGAGCTAGGTTTACCACAGAGAAAAGTAGATCCCCTATCTCCTCGCCGAGTTTATCCTTATCTCCGGATTTCAGCTCTACCTCCACCTCCTCTAGTTCCTCACGGATTTTATCCGTCACACCAGCATCATCTGGCCAGTCAAAGCCTACCTTGGCCACTTTTTTCTGGAGCTTACTCGCTCTGAGCATAGCTGGGAGACCTTTACCCGTATTGTGTAAATAAGCTTTTTGCTCATCACCCTTTTCCTGCCGCTTAATAGCATCCCACTGGCTAAGCACACCGTCAGTATCTACTACCTCGCTACTGCCGTAAACATGAGGATGCCTCCTTACAAGTTTATCACTCACCACCCGGGCCACATCATCAAAGTTATATCTCCCTGCCTCTTCTGCCAGTTCACTATGGAAGACCACTTGCAGAAGTACGTCACCCAGTTCTTCTTTTAGGTGCTCCCAGTCACCACGCTGAATAGCATCCACTGTCTCGTAAGTCTCCTCGATCAGATTAGAAATAATACTATCGTGTGTCTGCTCAGCATCCCATGGGCAGCCGCCGGGGGCGCGTAAACGGTGCATGATAGCGCGCAGGCGCGTTAATTGCTTTGAGCTCTCCTGACAGCCGATCATTTCCTCATCATTCATGAAGAAAGAAATAAAACATCAGCGCGCAGAAGCAAGAGCGGAGGATTAATACCCACTTATTTCTGCCCACTCATACGCACAAGAAACTTACGTTCCTCATCAGTAAGACTCTGGATACCCTCGCGCGAAACTTTATCTAATATCATATCAACCTCGGTATCCTCCATATCCACGGTTATTCTCGGGCGGATTTTTTGTTCATACCCCACCTTCCCCTCCACGCCGCGGCGACGCCTTTTTCCAGCTCCAGCTCCAGCTCCAGCTCCAGCTCCAGCTCCAGCTCCAGCTCCAGCTCCAGCTCCAGCTCCAGCTCCAGCT
>JALZUC010000027.1 GCA_023301765.1 Akkermansiaceae bacterium
GAGGCCTTTGGATAAATATGCCGTAGTCCATTGGCATGTTTGCTTAGGCGTTCCCCAGTGGTGATAGATAGCCACTTGCACCGTGACAGGCTTATCAGCTGAGCATGAGAGTATATACGTGCCGCGTATCGCGCGTTTGAGAACATTTTAGATAATAAAAAACCTCAGAGGAGATAATCCTCTGAGGTAAATTCTAATCAGTTAGTTACTAATTAATAAATTATTTAGCTGATATTTAAGCGGCTTCTTTCTTTTCTTTTTTATCACCCTTACCGCCTTTTTTACCTTTGCCGCCTTTTGCAGCATATTCTTCTGCTGTGAGGTAGCCGTCAGCGTCTTTATCCTTCTTACCGAAGATTTTTGTAGCTTTCTCTTGGCTTGGCATTCCTGTGGTGAACTCAGCAAGGCTGATTTTACCGTCTTTATCTGTATCTACCTGCTCAAAGGTTCGCTTGGCCTTTTGACCGCCCTTTTTTTTCTTACCTTCTTCAGCAGTGCTGGCAGCGGTGAAGAGAATGCTAGAGAGACCGATAGTAATTATGTATTTTAGGTTCATCATGACTCTATAAACGCTATTCATTGGAAAAAGTTGCGTGGATAAATTAACTTTTTCTTCAAAAATAAAAAAACTCCGTTGGTGCAACCAACGGAGTTTTTTAAAATCTAATTTTAGGTGAGTGTTAGCTAGCTGCTGCAGCTTCCACATTCACACGGCGACCACCTTTGTCAAAGTAGACGTTACCACCTACGTAGGCATGGATAGTGTGATCTTTACCCATGTAAACATTGTTACCTGGCTGCCACTTAGTGCCGCGCTGACGGATGATGATGTTTCCTGGGATAACGACTTCACCGCCGAATTTTTTAACGCCGAGGCGCTTACTACGTGAGTCGCGACCGTTCTTAACGGAACCTTGTCCTTTCTTATGAGCCATTGTGCTAGGTAGTTGAAATAATAAAATTAACCAATGCTGGTGATTTCCAGCTTAGTGAGGTGACGGCGATAGCCTTTAGTCTTGTGATAACCTTGACGGCGCTTAAATTTGAAAGCAACTCCCTTTTTACCGCGGAACTGATCTACGACTTTAGCTGTTACAACTGCACCATCAATAAATGGAGCGCCAACTTTAACATCACCACCGTCTCCAGTGAGGAGAACTTCTTCGAATTTAGCCTCAGTGCCTACCTCGGCGTCGATTTTCTCGACGTCTAGTGTATCACCTTCTTGAACGCGGTATTGTTTACCGCCTGTTTTGAAAACTGCGTATGCCATGGGAATGTTCTCCTTGGGTTGCTATAAATGCTTAAAAACCGACATCACACACCTTGTGCGTTGCTCGGGGCGGGAATTCATCACATTACCACCGTATGGGCAAGTAAATTTTATAGTGAGAGTTAGTTTTTTATAAAACAGGCTTATTTTTTAAGATTTTTGACTCTATGGAATATTAGGTGACATCTTTATCCGCTACGCTTAGGGGAATGGATTTTATGAGGCTTCTTGTTAAGGTGTGTGTATTGCCTTGTGTTAGGTAACTAAGGTGTTTTTAAAAGGTTGATTTTTTTATAGCATCCATTGTGAAATAGTTTTAATTAATTGATATATGGTAAATCTGCCTGACGGTAGTGCAGATAAATAATAATCTTTTCCAAGTTTCTGATCAACCGTTAGCCAGCGTTCTAAATACGATTTAGAATCTATTTACTGAGCACCTCACAAATATCCCATAATTATGAATTATATTACCCATTATCTCTTAAACTTTAAATCTTATCTGAATGAGTATTCAATCGATAAGAGAAACCTTCAAGGTGGACTTAGTGTAGCAATCTTTGCTGCCTCAACTATATTATCAGTACCTTCCGGTAATGCTCAAGGTGCTGTATCTGAAGCGGTGCCAAAAATTACAGTTGGCTCCAAAGTCAGTCTGTCCTCTGTTGGTAAAGCGGACTGGATACAGGGTGAAGCTCCGGAGTCTTGTGAGCCCGGGCACGTCTATATATTCGAGTGCTGGTCTACACGCTGTGTGCCGTGTATCGCATTGATTCCACATATGAATGAACTTCATAAAAAATACTACGATAAGGGCCTGCGTGTCTATGGGATGAGTGTCTATGAAAATGAGAAAGATAAAGTCGTAAAATTCGTGGAAAAAAAGGGTGATAAAATGTCCTATCCAGTAGCTTTCACTGGTAAAGGGGGGCCTTTCGAAATAGAATTTTTGAGAGCTGCAGGGGGCAGAGGAATTCCCCATGCGCTTGTCGTAAGGGATGGTATACTCATTGCATCAACACAGGCCTCACGTCTTGATGAACATTTAATTGAGCTCATGCTTTCTGGTGATGAAGGCGCTAAGCAAGCATCTGAGGAGATTTCTTCGGCGCAGTCATATGAGTCTAAGATCTACAATTTGATTGAAGACTTTAATCGGGCAAGGAAGAAAAAGGAGCTGGATAAGATGACTACGGCTCTAGACGGTCTGAGAGAACTCGAGCCAGAACATCCTACACTGCACATGCATGAACTCTGGATTTTGATAGTAGGCAAGAAATGGCCAGAAGCGATCAAAGCACTTAACGAGATGCCTGCTAGTGATCCTAAAAGGTCATTTTTGTCTCGGACTAGTAGACTGGCCCGTCATGATATCAAACATTATCCTGAAGACTTTGAAAAAGCGCTGATCCAATCATATGCAGACTACGTTACTCGTAATGAATTCCCTATTGGGCCAAACCATTACGCAGCTCTTAGTATGCTGCAGTGGAAAATAGGGGAGAAAGAGAAAGCACTCGAAACGGCTAACATGATAGTAGAATCCGCTAAATACTGGAGCCCAGATAATCAAGCTGGTGTAACACCATATGTGCGTTTTGCCAAAGCGGTCAATGAGGGGACCATGCCTAAGTTTTCAGACCTATCAACATGGCACCGTGAGGCAAAGTAGTAACTGAGAGTCTTAAGCTGTAGGTAGTTCTGCTTAAGACTAATGGGGCGAATTTATTAACAGAATTATTCTTCTCTGAGCTTAACCTCAGAAGAAATTGACAGATGCATATTAGTATGAATGCTGATTGCAGACTATTACCCGCGTTCTTCTAAATAGAGGCCGCCTAACCTAGAAATTATTATGCCAGAAACACCTACTGATGTAGCCGCCGTGCCTAGCGATGCAATGAAGACCGAGAGCGGTTTAGCATTTAAAATCCTCCAAGCTGGAACTGGTGATGAAAAACCAAGTTCCGCTGATGCCGTGACAGTCCATTACTCTGGCTGGACAACGGATGGAAAGATGTTTGATAGTTCGGTAGAGCGTGGTGAGCCAACTAGTTTCCCGCTAGGTCAGGTGATCGCTGGATGGACGGAAGGTTTACAGCTGATGGTTATGGGAGAGAAGCGTCGCTTCTGGATTCCGGAGGATCTTGCTTACGGCCCAGTCGTGGCTGGCAGCGGTCGCCCAGGGGGTATGCTTTGTTTTGATGTAGAACTTATTGGCATTAAAGCAGCGCCAAAACCACCTGCGGATACCGAAAAAACCGATTCAGGAGTAGCTTACAAAATCATAGAGGAGGGTGCTGGTGAGAGACCTAAGGTCGATGATGTAGTTACTTTCCACTTTATCGCTAAAACAATGGACGGTGAAACTGTGCAAGACAGCCGTAAAGAGCAATCTCCTCCGAGTATGCAGCTGGCTAAGCTGCCGCCAGCCCTCAGTGAAATAATCAGTGACATGAAATCCGGTGAACAGCGTCAGGCATGGCTTCCTGAACCTCAAGCGCCCGGTGGCTACATTGATGCAGAGCTTGAGCTTGTTTTATTTAAAGCTGCACCTCCAGCGCCGGCAGTTCCTGAAGATGTAGCGGAGGTTCCAGCGGATGCTGAGAGGACTGCTAGCGGACTTGCTTTTAAAGTGATCAGCGAGGGTACTGGTAAAAAGAAGCCTAAGGAGTCTGATACTGTGAGAGTGCATTACTCTGGATGGACTACGGATGGAGAAATGTTTGATAGCTCAGTGACTCGTGGAGAGCCTACAGAGTTTCCACTTAACGGTGTTATTAAAGGATGGACCGAAGGGGTGCAATTGATGGTCACTGGTGAGAAGCGCCGCTTCTGGATTCCCGCTGAGCTTGCTTATGGACCAGCTGTGCCTGGTAGTGGGCGCCCTGGCGGCATGCTCGTCTTTGATATAGATTTCCTTGAAATAGTATCATAGGCAGGCAGTTATTACTAATAAGGATAAGCCAAACAGCTCACTTTTGTGAGATGCTTGGCTTTATTTGTCCTAGAGATACGGTTAGGCTTTTTGAGCATAATTAATCTGTAGCTGCCTAATGATTTACAATGTCTTTTTTTATTTCGCAGCCTCAGATTCCTGTGGTGTTACCTATAGCTTGTTATCGTATTTTAGACGGTGTTGAGCCCTTCTGACACTGATTTGGAAGTGGATTATAGGTTCTTGTTTTGGTGATTGAGGATAGTATTTATTTTATCGTTATTCAGTCTCATCACGTTCGATTTTAGATGTACCTCGTGGATTTGTAGGCCATGAGAATAATGCTGATTGGTAGAGTTTTATAGCTACTCTATCGGTGACTGTCTTAAGGGATGGGTGAGTTACCGCTGAATCTAGTTTGAATAAATATTTCGAGCCTGATAGCAGTAAGCGCCAATGTGGGGGCACAAAAAAACCGCCATAGTAGGCGGTAAATGTGTAAACAACATGGAGCGGGTGAAGAGATTCGAACTCTCGACATCGACCTTGGCAAGGTCGCGCTCTACCACTGAGCTACACCCGCGTCACAATGTTTTGCTTACGCGAGGGCTTATTTACACTGTGGTCAGTGACTGACAAGCCATTTTTTGTAAAAAAATGATAAATTCAAAACTTGGTGTTGGGTTTTTTGATTTTGGAAATTAAAGAACAGGTATGGACATTCTTAGTGAGATCATGGAGCACAAACGCGGGGAGGTGGAAGCGATTCTTCCTCAGTTAGAGAAATACCGTGCTGCAGCATTGAATCGTAATGACTTTGGGGGGTTTCGAACGGCTTTAGATCGAGGCCCGGATAGGCTGGGAATCATAGCAGAGGTAAAGCATGCTTCTCCGTCCGCTGGGATTATTGATCCTAATTTTGATCCGCTACGGCAGGCAAATATGTATATGGATGGCGGTGCTAGCTGTATGTCTGTGCTGACGGATGAGAAGTATTTTCAGGGATCACTGGCGGACCTGACTAAGATTTCTCCTATTTCTAATATTCCTTTGATTAGAAAAGATTTCATCCGTCATGAGGTGCAGATCTATGAGGCGATTGTTTCTGGTGCTGATGCTATTTTACTTATTGTTGCGGCTCTTGATGATGAAACGCTGAAGAGACTGTATCAGGAGGCGCGAGATTTCCAGCTTGATGTGCTAGTGGAGGTGCATGATTTACCGGAGATGGAGCGCGCGCTTGATCTTGGTGCTGATCTTATAGGTATTAATAACCGGAATTTAAAAACCTTTAAAACTGACTTGGCGACTACTGAACTACTGGCCGATGAGGTGGGGGATGATGTACTGCTGGTGAGTGAGTCTGGTATTAAGACTGCTGCGGACTGTATGCGGGTGCTAGAAGCTGGGGCGAATGCTATCCTAGTAGGGGAAACGCTAATGAAGGCTAATAACCCTGCCGAGACAATGCAGCAGTGGCTAGATCTTAGGCTTACTTAGCAGTAGAGGCTGGGAGCTAAGGTTTACAGTGGGAATGCAAATAAGGGGCGTATGCATTTATGTGATTCTCATTAGCGTGTATTCGGGGATTTAAAGACCCTTAGGCGGCGCTGAGCAGCTTGATATAAAATGAGTTTTCATCGCTTTTGTAAGCATGTTAATATCCCCGAGTGTTTAGTAAGTTACGATGGATCTTACCCTGTGTGATGGCGGGGATGGTGCTGCCTGTGCAGGCGGGGATGAATGTGATCACTCTTACTGATATTGCTGAGGCCCGGCTGCAGAGTATTTCCTTTTTTATCGCGGTCTACTTGCTGTTAGCATGGGGGGTAAAGGGTTTGTGGAACTATTTGGCTAAAGATTTCCCACGGATGCCAAAGATCAACTACCGCCGAGCGGTGGCGCTGATGCTGGTGAGTGGGCTATTTCTTTATGTTATCCTTACCATGATTTCCGGTGCGCGAGAGCTGATGACACCGGGGGCGTGGAAGAAGCGGGGGAGAGGCTACGAACTTAGCGGGGGTGTGAAGATGCCGCCTAAGGAAAAAAGGAAGGCGTCGTTGGTGGAGTTAAAAAATAAACTTTGGCTCTACGGCGAGGCGCACGGTGGAGATTTACCTGAGGGTATATTCGATGATTCATTTCCTGTGGGTAACTGGGCTCTTCCTGATGTGCCTGGGTATTATGCCTATCTATCAGGGCGGGAAGTAGCTGGTGGGAGTAAGATTCTTGTCTACGAGCCTTCTGTAATGGGGGCTAAAAGGTTTGTATTACTATCTGATGGTAGTGTGGAGGTGTGGGCTGAGGCGAAATTGAGAGAGGTGTTGAAGAATGAGTGAGGAGATATCAAACGATGAAAGGGAGTTACCATTGTCCCAGCGGCCTGTGAGACTGTGGGGCTGCATGATCCTACTGCTGGTGGGGGTTTTATTCGTTTTAGCCTTTGTTGCTGGGATGGTGTATCAGCTGGAGCTGATTTATCACTTAGTGATGGGCTGGCTGTTTTTTGTAGTTTCTAATGTTAAAAATCTAGAGACGAATCTGGAAATGATAGCCTGTGGCGTAGGTGCTCTGGGGATGGCAACTTATGGTCTACACTATTTACTGAATTGGCTACGTGGTGAAAGGGCTTGGAAGTGGCCGTGGACGCTAACTATTACCTCCTTAATGCTCATGCTTTTTGCCGCGTCTATTTCAATGACAGGGATGATCCATCAACTTGGCTGGATGATGCGTGAGCCACTTACGCAAAGTACCCGGAGAACCTCATTGGTTTCGAATACGAATTACGCCAAGCAGTTTTTTTACTTACTGATTGAGTATGATGATGAGTTTGGAGATTTACCACCTAATCTGGAAGCCTTGTTAGAGCTGGAGGGTGTCAATGAGGAGGTGATGAAGGAGTTTCGATTTAGTTCAGGAAGGGGGAAACCCAGCGAACCTTGGCTCTACTTCGGGGCTGGGGAATCTATATTGGTTAATGAGCCGGGCACTAGCTCAGGATTACTTATTTCACCACGTCCTATCAGTGGTAAATGGATTATGCTCCGCTCCAATGGATCAGTGAAACAGTTAACAACAGAAGAGCTGAAAAACAATTGCCCTGAAGTTTTAGTGAGGTTGCCGAACTTACTGGGTGAGTCTTAGGCTTACTTAATCTCAAAATAGAGCGCGGCTCTGGCGCTGAGGTCTCCAATGGGGAGGCCGTCTTGATGGAGATCTTTGAGATCTGAGGTCACTGAGAGGCTGCTGCTGAGGCGGTCTGTGAAGGTGGCTTTGGCTGATGGTCTGGCGAGCCACTTAATGGCGTGTTCTGGTATTTGTATGTGGACATTTTCCAGTGCACGAGTGGGGTGGAGATTTACTACGATGAGGAAGGCTTGGCCTGATTTAGTATCGTGGCGCAGGTAGCTGTAGAGCCAGTGACCGGAGTAGTGCTCATCATCTAGCCTGCCGTAGTGGGGGTTACTGAGATTGGCGTGATTAAGTCCGTAGAACTCTCCACCGGTAAAGGCTGGCTCTGCGCAGACTTCTAACAGACTGGCGTAGAATGCACGGAGGTCTTTTTGTTTTTCCGTGAGGAGTGCGCCATCGTAGCGGTGCTGATTTACCCATGGGGTGAGGCTGGGGAGTGACCAGTAGTCAAAGATGCTGCTGCGGGCGTCATCCCCGCTAAAGCCCTCGCTTCCCCCGGCAGGTTCTCCAGTTTCTTGACCATTGTAGATCATGATGGGGCCGCGCCCTAGGCCAAAGAGTATGGCAGTGACTGGCTGGCCGATTTCCATACCAGCAGCTGCCCATTCCTTGGTGGAGGCGATACGGACTTCATCGTGATTTTCTGCGTAGCGTAGGAGATTATGAAAGCGGGGTGAAAATGGCTCTGCAGCGGTATCTATGTCATTAGCCCATTTATCCTGCTCGATGATGTGCTTGATGGTGTCATAGCTGGGGGCGTCATAGACAGCGTCATAGCCAGCGGCTAGGAGTTCATCTAGGACGTTTTCTTCCGTCATTTTAGCTGGGTCACCATCGTAGGCTTCTGCCATGAAGTAGGCGGAGGGATCACGCTGGCGGGCGCGATGTAGCTGCCAGTGCCAGTAGGGCATGGGGACCATGTGTGCCATGTCTACGCGAAAGCCGTCTACGCCCATTTCCTGCCAGTAGGCGAGGATGGAGTCCATTTTTTGCCATGTGTCTGGGGTTTCTTCCAGCGCGGCATCGGGCTCTGGGAGCGGGTGTAGCTCTGGGCGTGGTGGGCCTACGCTGAAGTTATGCCCGTAGTTAAGCTTGATACTTTCATACCAGTCATTTCTGGAGGGTGACCAGGTGATGGCGTTGTTTCCGGTGACTTTACCGTGTGTTGCTTCTGGTGGGTAGTCTGTGGTGCCTTCCTCAGTGGGGAGCTTTACGGGGGCGCCGCCGCCGGGGTGGAGGTCTCCGAGGTAGAAGAAGTTATTGTCCGGGTGGAAGAAGTGCGATGGCTTATCGTTTTTTCCAAAGGATAGGTCTGGGCGGATATCACTGGAGTATGAGCGCGCTACGTGATTTGGCACGAAGTCGATGATGCTTTTTAGTCCGTGTTTTTTTAGCCGAATTAATAAATTACGAAATTCTGTAAGGCGCTTACTAGGGGCTATCGCGTAGTCTGGGCAGACGTCAAAGTAGTCTCGTATGGCATAGGGTGAGCCGGCTTTTCCTTTGAGTAGGCTGGGTGGGTCTGCTGGGCGGTCAGGGTAGGCTGTGGCACTGGCCTGCTCTAGCACTCCTGTGAGCCAGACGTGGGTGATGCCAAGTTTTTTCAGTGATAGTAGTGCGGCGTCATTGATGTCATTAAACTTGCCGCAGCCGTTTTCCTCTATGCTTCCATGTGGCTTACGCGTTTCATTGGTATTACCAAAGTGGCGCACCATGAGCTGGTAGATGTGTGGGCGCTTAGGGGAGTCCTTAGTCATGGTGACTTGTTTAGATGATGTGGCCGAGCCATGTGTTGAGGATTTCTACGGCGGCGGCCTGATCGATTATGGCTTTTTGTTGTTTGGCATTTCTACCTGCTTCATGGAGCTTCTCAGCAGCGGCCATGGTAGTCATGGTCTCATCACAGTAGTGCAGAGGCGTTTCTGGAAGGCGTTTTTTTAGAAGGTTACCGAATTTTCTTACTTTGATAGCGGCTGGGCCCTCAGTACCACTCATATTTAGTGGAAGACCAAGGACGATTTGTTTTATTTGCCGCTGCTGGACGAGTGTGGCGACGCGCTCGATGGCATCTGTAGTTTTCACCTGTATGGTTTCTACTGGGTGTGCCATGATACCTACTGGATCTGTGGCAGCTACGCCGATACGTGCCTCGCCATGATCAAGAGCGAGAACCGGGTGCTCTGTCTCTGTGTTTATCATTGTTAGAGAAGTTCGTCTGGGAGTTTGGCTCCTAGGTTTTTGATGGCGTCTGCTTGGTGCCGGTTGGCAATGAGGAGGGCGTCATCTGTCTGTACGACGATGAGGTCATCTACGCCTAGTAGGGCGATTTTACTCTCCTTACGTGCGTTAAAGATGATGTTGTTCTCACTGTCGATTTCTGCGAGCGGGGTATTGGTCTGGTTATTATCGCCCTGAGTTTCTAAATATTTGGCAACGGAGATCCATGACCCGACATCGTCCCAGTCAAATGTGGCTTCTATATTAAGGACCCGTGAGGCTTTTTCCATGAGGGCGTAGTCAATGGAGATGGGAGTGAGGGTGGGGAATTTCTTATCTACTGTCTGACGTATGTCTGAGCTGGTGCTGAGCTCGCTGATAAATCCTGCTAGCTCTGGGGTGTGTAGGGTGAGTTCTTGGGTAACTGTTTTGACCGACCAAATAAACATGCCGGCGTTCCATGCGAAGTTTCCTTGGGCGAGGAAGCTTTCCGCTAGTGAGGGGGCGGGTTTTTCGCGGAAGCGAGTTACTTCATTAGGCTGATTCTGTAGTTTTGGGCCATTGATATCCGCTGTCTCACCGCGCTCGATGTAGCCGAAGGATGGGCAGGGCCATGTTGGCTTGATGCCTATGGTGACTAAGGCTTCGTTATGCTCAGCGGTGGTTAGCGCATCTTGCATAACAGTTTGGTAGGCGGTGGTGTCCTCGATGAGCTGGTCTGATGGCAGTACCATCATGATGGCCTCAGGGTTACGTGCGGCGATGAGGCCTATGCCGAGAGCTACGGCGGGTGCGGTGTCACGTTTTGCTGGTTCTGCAAAGATATTTTCTGCAGGTAGCTCTGAGGCTACTTCACGTACTGCGGCTTCCTGAAGGGTGTTCGTAAGGATAAGTATGTTTTCCTTTGGAATTAGGCCTTCCAGGCGCGAGATGGTCTTGTTTAAAAGGGTGGTGTCATCAAAGAGGTTGAGGAGCTGCTTAGGGCGGGCATTTCTAGAAAGTGGCCAGAAGCGGGTGCCGCTGCCACCTGCGAGAATGAGGGCGTAATGATTACTCATGGGGGA
Organism: Akkermansiaceae bacterium; assembly: GCA_023301765.1. Lineage (GTDB taxonomy): Bacteria > Verrucomicrobiota > Verrucomicrobiia > Verrucomicrobiales > Akkermansiaceae > Oceaniferula. The sequence continues at coordinate 10,688 of JALZUC010000027.1, forward strand.
AGGATGGATGAGACAGACTGGAAGAAAAGAAATAATCGGCGAAAATGAGATGATTTACGCTTCCCTCATCTGTATGAGAGGTTAGTATATAGCCATGTCACAAGATCAGACAGATAGTAGTAAAAAATGGATTGAGGCAAGTGCGTCTGCTGCTCCTACGTTATTAGGTGCTGCGGCCGGAGTGCTGGTTGCAGATTTAGTCCATCGAGATAGTCGCCGCCCTGTGGCGTTTACTTTGGCGGCTCTGGGCTTGTGTGCGCTAGCGCCTATGGTGGTGGGGAGTGCTGTGGATCTAGTAAATGGACCAAACAGCCGTTATGGCTCACGGAGGACGCTACGCAGTATTCGTGATGCTGGCGCTAGTAATGATGAGTTCGGTGAATTAGATGTGGAAAGCGAGGACGAGATGAATCTCCGGTAGGGGTATAGTCTTAAGGTATATTTCTATAGGTTTCATCGGCAGGTTCGATGAAACTTTTTTTGTATTTGGGGTAGAGTTGATGTTTGCTTGAAAATCCGTTGACCAAGGATGCTGGTAAGTACAGACTATGAAGCATATGAAATGCTTTGGACTTTTTCCCCTTCTTGTTCTTTTGGCTCTGTCATTGGTGAGCTGTGATTCGCTGAATCAGCCCTTAGGTAGTGGTGATTCAAATCCTTTAGACGCCCCAATTGCTAATGCTCCTAGGGAGGTGGTAGAAGAACCTAGTGTGTCACAGCATATTCCTGGAACATTCCTTCAAACAGAATCCGCACAGACATCATTCTTTTCATTTTACCCGAAAGTACAAGATCAGCCTTCGAAGATTTTGCCTGATTACACGGATGTAAAGGTGATTTCCAATAAGGGATCTTACGTAAAGGTGGAGGTAGTGGATAGCGGGGAGGTGGGTTATGTGCCTGCTGTAATGTTGGGTGATAAGAGGGCGCCTGAGCCATCACCAGTGGTGACTGATACTCCTGCAGCACCAGTAGCGCCTTTTACACCAGATATTCCAAGTATTGCCCCAGATCCTGAGATTCCCGGTCTAGGGCCACCGGAGGTGATAGACCTGAGCCGCCCTGCTGAATAGTCCTAGGCCATGTATATTGCCGGGTGTTCTGATTTCTAGTGATATGTGGGTCTAGTCAGTTTATTTTTCCCACTAATCATTACAGTTAAGCGATTTTAGGGAGTAAGGGCAGCATTATGGATGCGATACGTGCAGAATTATTAGTTAAGAAATTTGGGGATGTCCGTGCTCTTAATGAGGTGAGCATAAGTATTGCTGAGGGGGAGTTGTTTTTTTTATTAGGTGCTAGTGGTTGTGGTAAGACAACTTTACTTAGGTGCCTAGCAGGTTTAGAAACGCCAACTACGGGCCGGGTGCTTTATGGTGACCGAGATGTAACTAGAATGGCTACTCATAAGCGTGAGGCTGCCATGGTCTTTCAGAGTTACGCGCTATGGCCACATATGAGTGTGGCAGAGAATGTTGCTTTTGGTCTGGTAGAGCGAAAGGTGCCGCAGAAGGAGATTGATAGCCGTGTGGATCAGGCATTAGCGACGGTGCATCTTGAGGGATTCAGAGAGCGTAGAATTGACCAGATGTCAGGTGGTCAGCAGCAGCGTGTGGGCCTAGCGAGGGCATTGGTAGTGAGGCCGCGGTGTCTTTTGTTAGATGAGCCGCTGTCTAATCTAGACGCTAAGCTCCGATTAGAGATGCGCCGTGAGATCCGCAGTATTGTTAAAGAGAATAATCTGACTGCGGTGTATGTTACGCATGACCAGGAGGAGGCTCTGTCTATGGCTGATCGTATGGCGGTGATGGATGCTGGGCGTGTGATACAGATGGGAAGGCCTGACGAGATTTATAGATATCCTGTTAATGCGCATGTGGCAGGCTTTATAGGTGAGACAAATCTTTTAGGAGGGAAGGTGATTGAGGTTATCGATGTGGGCCATGAGTCTACGGTGAGGGTGGCTAGTAATGTTGGGCAATTTAAGGGGCGTGTTAACCGCAGGAATTGGAGGCCGTCTTTGGGTTCTAAAGTGCAGGTATCAATGCGGCCAGAGATCTTTACCGAGGGTGATACTGGGGAGAAGGTGAATGCTATAAGGGGTGAGGTACTGGACCGTATGTATCTGGGGAGTCATATTCAGTATAGAATTAAGGCTGAAAGTGGCCGGGTCTGGAGTGTCTCGGAAATGAACCCTCATGTGATTCGTGAAAATGGTTCTGAGGTCGTATTTACCGCAGATTCTAAAGATGTAACGATTCTGAGGTTATGAAATTCCCTCTTAAGATGAGTAAAAGGATCAATAGTAAAGTCCTGGTGGCTCTGGCGTTACTATTAACCGTGGCGGTGCCCCTCTTACTGAGCCGAAAGGCTGGGAATAGTAATATTACGGCTGAGAATGCGGATAGGCGTATCAATATAGTGAGCCCACATAATGATGCGATTTGTCGTGAGTTTGGTGAGGCTTTCCAAGAGTGGTGGATGAAAAAAACTGGTGAGTCAGTTTATGTGAATTGGCTGAGGCCTGGAGGGACGTCTGAGATTAGAATGGTCATTGACGGGCGTTTTGCTGCTGCTGAGAAGACTGGTGATGAGGGTATAGGGATAGATGTATTTTTTGGGGGTGGTGATTATGAGTTTAGTGTGCAGGCGGGGCAAGATAGGTTTGCAAAATTGAGGGTGTTTCAAGATAATCGAGAGTGGTTTCAGGATGATATTATCCCAGGGAGTTTTAGTGGTGAAACTTACTATGATAAAAATCATACTTGGGTGGGGGTATGTCTTTCACGTTTTGGTATTTGTTATAATGAAGATTTACTAAAGCACAGAGGGCTGGAGCCTCCGGTAAGGTGGGCAGATTTAGGTGATCCTAGATACTTTGGTGGTATTGCTTTATCAGACCCTAATAAAAGTGGATCTGTAGCACGTGCTTTTGAAATGCTTATTCAGCAGCAGATGCAGGAGACTGCTGAAACGTCTGTTCTTAATCCGGGTGAGCGACCGGAGAGCTATGCCATCCGTGTAAGGAGTGACGGCTGGGATAAGGGTATCAATTTAATCCAGAAGATAGCGGCAAATGCTCGCTATTTTACAGATAGTGCCACGAAGGTGCCGCATGACGTGGCGTATGGTAATGCGGTAGCGGGGATGTGCGTGGATTTTTATGGAAGAACGTATGAGGAGATACTTAAGCGTGAAGATGGTAGCTCACGGATGCGCTGGATTTCCCCGGAGGGTGGGACGTCTATGAGTGTTGACCCTGTCGCTGTTTTTAAGGGGGCTCCGGATGATGAAATTGCGCAGGCTTTTGTGGAATTCCTACTAACCGAGACGGGGCAATTACTGTGGAATACTAGGCCAGGGGCACCTAATGGGGCGAGGTATCACGCGTTACGTCGTATGCCTATTCGGGGTGATGTTTATACAGAGGATAATATGCAGTATTTCACAGATCCGGAAAATCCATATGAACAGACTAGTGACTTTGTGTATAAACGGGAGCTAACTGGGAAGGGGTTTAAGGCCATTCAGTTTGTAATCCGCGTAATTTGTCTAGATGTTCATGATGAAATTAAGAAGGCGTGGCTGGCGCTAACGAAGGCAGGAATGCCTGACCGGGCACGTAGGGTGTTTATGGATACCACACTTGTTTCTTATCAGAATACGATGAGTAATATCCGCTTACAGCTAGAGGAGGGAAGTAAGGTAGAGGTGTCTAGGCGTGCAGTGCGACTGGCTAAGCTTTTCCGTAAGAACTATCAATTGGCGACTGAGCTGGCAAAGGAGGATAAGTGATGAGTAAGACAACGGCGTATGCCATAACGGCGATAGTGGTAATCGTTTTTGGAATTTTTTTCCTATACCCTGTAGGAATGTCTTTAGCCGTGGCTTTTAAGGCGGAGGGTGGGGGGCTCACCTTGGACTATATTATGGGTGTGTTTGCTAATCCTGTTTATGTGGAGGGGCTTTGGAATGCTTTTCTGATGGGGGTGTTTAGTACTGTGGGGGCATTACTCATAGCTTTGCCTCTTGCTCTAGCGGCTCACCGGTGGGTGTTCCCGGGAAAGAAGTTACTTTCTATTTTGATTTTAGCTCCTTTAGTGCTGCCTCCTTTCGTAGGAGCAGTGGGGATTAAACATATCTTTGGTAATAGTGGGGCGCTTAATGCATTCCTAACAAATCTGGGCCTAATGAGTAAGGCTAGTCCCGTAGACTGGCTGGGTACGACTGGGCTTTTGGGTGTAGTCATCATGAATGCGCTACATCTTTACCCTATACTTTATATAAATATTTCGTCTGCATTATCGAATTTAGATCCCGCGATAGAGCAGGCGGCACAGAATTTAGGGTGCCCTCCGTGGCGGAGGCTGTGGAAAATTACTTTGCCACTGTGTGTGCCTGGTATTTTTGCGGGTGCGACGATTGTCTTTATCTGGTCTTTCACGGAGCTGGGTGTGCCGTTAGTTTTTGACTATACGCGAGTGGCATCTGTGCAGGTGTATGATGGAATTAAAGATTTAAATGCCAATCCTATGCCGTATGCCCTGGTGGGTATTATGCTTCTGATTTCTGCGAGCGTATTTCTTCTTTCGAAGAAGTTTCTTGGGCGTTTTGAGATGAGTGTAGCTTCACGCCCTATGACACATTGTGGCGCGGTGGAGCTTGAGGTGTGGAGGGGGAGGGCGCTTACTGCGGGGTTTTTAGCGATTCTCTTTATTGCCTGTATGCCACATCTTGGTGTGCTCTTTCTCTCTTTTTCTGGTGATTGGTATGCGAGTGTATTTCCTGATTCGTTAACGATGATGCATTATGATGAGGCACTTGGACATCCATTGGTCATACCTTCTATAAAAAATAGTTTAATTTATGCATCATGGTCTACGGTGTTGGATATTATTTTAGGGACAGTGATTGCTTGGGTGATAGTTCGCAGTACGATTCGTGGGAGGGTATTATTAGATACATTAGTGATGTTACCCTTGGCAGTGCCTGGACTAGTGCTGGCGTTTGGCTATGTAGCTATTACGCAAAAGGGGGCCCCATTACACTGGATGATGGGGGCAAATAATAACCCTATGTTTTTGTTGATTGCTGCGTACACAGTCCGGCGTTTACCTTACATAGTGAGAGCCGCCGTGGCAGGTTTTGAGCAGAGTAATATTACACTTGAGGAGGCGGCTCAGACGATGGGAGCTGTGCCTATGAGTATACTTAAGAGGGTGACTCTACCTTTGATTGGTACAAACTTGGTAGCGGGGGGGATTCTTGTTTTTGCGTTTGCGATTTTGGAGGTGTCCGATAGTTTGGTATTAGCTCAACAGGCAGAGCATTACCCTGTGACTAAGGCGATATACTCACTACTAAGTACTTTGGGGAATGGTCATGAATTGGCATCTGCTCTGGGTGTATGGGCGATGATATTTCTGGGGGTTTCTATCTTGGGAGCGTTTGTTATTTTAGGTAAGAAGGTTAGTAGTATGTTCCGAATGTAGTGTCATAACTTGTTGGAGTGGGGAGGGTAGGCCTCGACAGTTAGGTTCCTATTTGGTGAAATTGAATCTAATGATGAACCAGATCACATTTGGGAAAAATAGTGCACAGGCTTTGTTTTGTGTGTGTATGGCAGTAGTGCAAACAATTGCGGCTGAAGATCGGGTATTGTCTGAGAAAGTTTTTGATTTTACCAAGGGTGATAAGCTGCCAGAGAAGGTATCTCATGATTGGACATTGGGGCAAACCGGCGCACGTGGGTGGTGTCAGGTGAGCAAGAATGATACTGGCACAGGTAGCACTGTGACATCCAGGCAGATACTTATTACTAAAGTGGCTAAAGAGAGCCCTGCAGATGGAGTGCTTCAAAGAGGTGATGTTATCTTGGGGGTGGGAAAAAAGCGTTTTGATTCCGACGCGCGTATTATTTTTGCTAAGTCTCTGGGGGCTGTGCAGGCATTAGATGGTAAGCTGGTGCTGCAGAGATTTCGTGCGGGTAAAATTAAGCAGGTTACGTTACTTTTACCACTGCTGCCTGAGTTTTCAAATACGGCACCTTTTGGCTGTGAAAAATCTAGGATTCTACTTGATCAAGGCTGCGCAGCCCTTGCTGAGAGAGGTATTGGTAGGCCTAGTATTGCATCAGATATTAATGCTCTGGCATTGTTAGCGAGCGGCGATGAAAGGTATTTAAAACTGGTCAGAGATTATGCTAGGCGGCGGGCATCTAAGCCGATGTCAGCGGATATAGCTCTACCGTGCTGGCACTTTGCATTTAAAAATATTATGCTGTGTGAGTATTATCTGATGACTAAGGATGAGGATGTACTTCAAGAGGTAAAGCACCTTACTGGTCATTTAGTAAACGGCCGAGGGCCACTTAGTACATGGGGGCATAGCTTTGTAGATCCGTCTAACCAGCGTCTGCGTGGCTATGGTGCTGTGAATGCTGTGGGTGTGCCTGTGGTGCTTTCTATAGTGCTAGCGAGGGAGTGCGGGGTGAGTGTGAATGGTTTAGAGCAGACGATTTCTGAGAGTGCTCAGTTTTTCCGCCGGCATGTAGGTCTGGGAGCTATCCCTTATGGTGATGGGCCTCCTACTACGAGGTATGGTCATGATGATAATGGGAAAAACTCTGCGGCGGCGCTATTTTTTAACCTATTAGGAGATAAGGTGGCGACACGTTATTATGCACGTACGGCGATGGCTGCTTATGGTAGTGATAGGGAGCAGGGGCATACGGGAAATTTCTTTAATATGCTGTGGTCATTACCCGCTGTTGCCTTGGGTGGGGAGGCTTCCACAGGTATGTGGCTGAGGGAGTTTGGTTGGTACTATGACTTAGCACGTGATCCCAATCACCTTTACGGTTATCAGGGTTACCCTAATGAGAGGACTAATAATGTACATTCAAAGTGGGATACTCCTGGGGCGTATTTGTTACACTTTGCCCTGGCTAGAAAAAAACTTCGTATCACGGGGAAACGATCAGCGTGTATTACTGCATTTTCTAATGAGGAAAATGAGGAGAATATCAGTGCTGGGAGACTGAGTTACTATGGCGCAGAGGCTACGGTGTTAGCCAGAGCTATGTCTGCGTGGTCACCTGTGGCACGAGTAAGGGCTGAAAAAGAAATGAGGAGGCGAGGCTTGTTAACTGGGCTAGACTTTGGTGTAGATTCTAAAGATCCATTAGAGCGAGTAGCGGCGGTGCAGGTAATTACTGAGTTTAAAAAGGGTGTTGTAATGCTGAACGATGAAGATTTAAGAGTGCGCCTAGCTGCGATGAAGCTCATCACACAATTAGATAAAGCGCGTGCGCTGGAGGAGGTTTTTACTCACTTAGTGAAGGTGAAAAATGAGAGCCCTGTTTTTACTCAGAATGTGTCTGACTTATATTTCCCTTTGGGTAGCCGGGTGTCTCAGATAGGTAAGTTGCTAAATACTATTGATGATAGGAAGCTAGTTGCTGCGGGTATTGTAATTCTATTATCTGATGATGACGCACTGGTAGCATCACGTGCAGCGATGGGTGTGGGAGCTCTGCCTAGGAAGGAGCAAAAGACCTTGCTTCGAATGCTCTATAATAAGGCGATTAATCCGCCAAAGGGTAATGTAATGTTTGTAAACGGGTTGAGAGTCTCATGTGTAGAGGTGCTTGCTAAATGGAATTTACAAGAAGGTTTGGATGTGGCTGTAGATTTGGTGGCTGAGGACTCATGGGGAAGAAATGCGCGGATACCACGTGCGGCGGCTGTGGTGAGCAGCTATGGTGGGCACGCTCAGGGATCTTTACAAAAACTCAAAGCTACGCATGCAGTTTATGCTGCTAAAAAGGGCTCTCGGTGGGCAGCAGTGGTGCAGAAGTCTATTGATAAAATTGAAAAAGCACCCATACCGAAAACAAAACTTAAGACATTAAAAAATCTACAGTAGATATTTTTAATCTTTTGGTAGCGGTTTGTTAGGTAGCAGTAGGCTGTAGATGTCTGCTTCTATGACTTGGCGGTCGCCTAGAAAACCAATAAGAAGTTTTACTCTTTCGCTGGAGGGTAAAACCTTAAGCACTGTTCCCTTAATACCACGCATGGCACCATGGGCTATTTCTACATCATCACCTTTGTTCACGGTAGGTTCGAGGATGAGTGTGTCGTCGGCTCCTTGAGTTTCTATTTGTTGGATGAGTTCGGCAATAAATGTGGCGGATATTTCCGGAATATAGGTTCCAAATTTAAGGAGTGTCATGACGCCATGGGTGTGAGTAACGAGGCGTTCACTTTGTCTACGTGAGAAAAATGCAAAGATGTAGCCAGGGAACATAGCTTCTACCCACCATATTTTACCGCGCCGAGTGGCTTTTTTATATTTGAGGCGAGGACAGAATGCTTGGATGTGATCTAGCTGATTAAGACTTTTAGCGGCAAGGTGCTCACGCTTTGGGTGTGTTCGTATACAGTACCATGCTGGCAGCTGAGGGTCTTCTGTGTAATCGGGCATGAATAAGGAGGTTGATTATTCACCGAGAAATTTTTGGAGTAGCGGCAGGACCAGGTTTGCTTTGCCGGACCAGCGCTCTAGTCGCTGAATACGCTCATCATAAAACTTACGTAATTCTGGGTTTTCGATATTTTGTGCCTCTTGGTGGAGGTCGTTGAGTTTGTCTTTACCGCTTTTTAAGTGAGGGCGTATTTGTTCACGTATAAAGCCTCCTACGAGTTTTTTTAATTCTACATCGGCACGGAAGTAAGTTTTACGGTCGTTATTATGTTCTACTTCCCTGACTGCTCCTAGGGTGCGGAGCATTTTCAGCCCCTGACTTGCCGAGCCTTTACTAATGCCAAGACGGGCGACTAAATCCAGCATCGTTAGCGGATTTTGTGATATGTAGAGGGTGCCATAAATTTCGCCTACAGACTTTGGTAGACCAAGGACTTTTGCTCCATCTTGGAAGTAGGCTAGCAGGCGGTCATCAATCGATAGAGCCTGCTGAAGGTGACAGTGTTGCTCGTTCATATCCGCTGTTTTAGCGGAATTAAAATTTAAGTTCAATTTTTTTTGAACTTGCGAGGCGTGAAAAACGGCTGAGTATCTAGTTTTTTACAACTATTCGTTGTGTGCGAGAGATGGGGCAGCCTTGGTTTCTAAATCATCGTAGCCGCCGGCTTTAGCAATGTGGCTGCTCTGCGGAGAGTCGCTGGCGGCATAATTTCGTTTAGGCGAAATATTGGTTTCTGTAATATAGGAGACTCCTAGCCATGCGGTAATCACGAGTGAACTTGAAACGATAAAGACGTGGATTTTTTTCATTGCAGGGGGAAGATTGACTTAAAGAAGAAAAAATCACTATTAGAGTAAGTTTGTTTTGTAAAGTCCTAACAGCTGCTGGTACGTTTTCGCTATGGTTTTTGGTTTATTTTACGTAGAGCCTCTTGGATTGTTTGGAGATTGTCTTCGTTGGCTTCGTTATTACGTTCGACGGTTCCAAGGTATTTAAGGATTTCGGACATGAGGAGTTGTTCGATATCATTGTTGTTAAGCTTATTATGAGGTCTGGTGTATCTGGGTTGAAGTTGGGCACTCTCGTTGCGTGTACTTGCGAGGTTAGGCGTAAGATCAGTTGAGTAGGAGTTATTTTTATCAGTTAATAATCCGAGTATAGTGCTGCTGGGGATGATAAATGTTTTGATTCTACTACTTCTGGCGATGGAGAGACCGATGACGTTTCCGTCAAGGTCTACAACGGGTGCGCCAGCTTGGTTTGGCTTGATGACCATGTCTGATTGAATAACAGCCGGGAAGTTGTCACGGACTTTACTTTGGGTGGTACCTAGGCGTTGCATTCTCGCCATACGAGCCTGTGGGAAACTTTGGGGTTCCTGAGTGTCAGCACGTGACCCTAGAAATACTTTAGTGTCTCGTTTCTGTAAACCTCGGCGATAGAGCACACGGACTTCTGATCCAGGAACTAGACGCTGAAGTATATTACGCATTTCTTCAGCTCCTTGGATTTTTTTCTGATCGATGGCGATTACGCGGTCGCCTTTTCTAAGGCCAGCTTTGGCCGCAGCTGAGCCCGCTATTACTTCTGTTAGTAGGATTCCGTTGTTAGTGGTTTTAAAGTCCATTCTAACTCCTAAGTAGGCTTTGTCGCGTTCGAGTAAGCTTCGAGCCTGAACGCTAACTACTCCTAGAGCATCAACTTCCCCTGAGGGGGCGGCTAGGGCAATGAAATCTCCTAGCTGAGGGGTGATATGAGTGGCCCACTTAATGGGGGTCAGCTCTGCGTTGCATTTTACTATGGCGAGGTCATGCTCTTTATAGATCCCTGATACGCTGCCAGTGTGTTTTTTACCATCTGGTGTGGTGATGATAAGGTGATTATAGGCTGGGGAGATCTCACTCCATTTCGTTAGTATCTTACCTTCTGCGCTGATTGCTGTGCCGAATGCAAGGCGCTTAAGCCCTTGACTGATGGTAACAGTGCTCTTGGCTGCGGTGACGACGGCAGGCTTTGCCGAGTCAAAGATGAGATTAGCTTGTTTATCGAGGATCTCTTTATGGGCGTGTTTAGCGCGGTGCTTTATGCCTGTATGATCTTGGGCGGATGTGGGTAATGTGTATGCCAATAGCCCAGTAGCAATGATACAAGCTGGATTTTTGATTATGGAGGTCATTGTAAATGGGTAAATTATGAATTAAGAGGTTTCATTAGAGGTTGCCGAGTCGGCCTAGTAAGACTTTACGAGTAACGTGGTCTTCTCCTCGGGCGACGCGGACTATAACTATGTTTCCTGGTTTGTGGTTAGAGAGTTGTATATAGAGATTACGCAGGTTCGTGACCTGTTTGCCATTGATGCTTAAGAGTATGTCTCCTGCTCGCAGCCCGGCTTCAGCAGCTGGTCCACGCTCAATGACTGCTCTGATAGCTATACCATGAGTAGAGGGTGCAGTGATAATACCTAGAATGGGTGAATCCGGGTCATCTAGGTGATTTCCACCAAGTCTACCCCAAGTTTCGCCGTCTATCAGGCGATCCCAGTCTAGTCTGAAGCCTTCAATACTGGCGTGATTATTAGCAGAGAGTGACTCCTCTATGGAGGAGTGTATACCGATGACGCGCCCTTCTAGGTCAAACAGGGGGCCGCCGCTATCTCCGCCGATGAGAGTGCAGTCAGTGACGATAAATTTATTGTTGCCCCGTGTAACTATACGGCCGAAGCGAACAGGTGGTGTACGCACGGCATCATATCCACCAGAATGACCTAGGGCTACCACAAGATCACCTACTTGTAGATTTTTAGAATGACCAATTTCTGCGTAGGGCCATTTTTTTTTGGGGCTGACGATTTGTAGCATAGCTGAGTCACGTGTGTAGTTAGCACCTAGGACTTTACCGAGTGCCTGGCTGCCATTAGGGAAGATGACAGTCATTTCATTAGTACCCCTGACGACATGGCCTGCGGTGAGAATGAGGCCGCTCTCGCTGATGATTACGCCACTTCCGGAGGCGTTATTTTCATTTGAAACTAAGGATACGGTGGCAGGCAAAACTTTTTTAGATACGGCCTGAACTTTAGCTTGTATAGCTTTGAGCTCTCCAAGAGTGGTGATCTTGGTGTCGGCATCAACTTCGGTTCCAAATAGAATCAGGAAGAATCCTGTAAGCAGGGTGAGAGGCTTCAATTTTGTGATCATGTGAGTAGAGATATTACTATTTACTATAGCGTTACACAGCTTTTAAGTTGTGCCATAAATTTTTATGCTAGTGTTGGAAGAGTTATGTATTCTAAGATAGTAAGGTGCGCGGAAGGTGGGTATATATCCCATGCACATTGCTGACATATATAACCAAACTCATGCCCCGACGTAAAACTAATTCACTTTCAGCGAGGGGGGCAAAGCGCCCTCCGCGTAAGAAGGCGCGCCGGAAGACTTCCATCAAGAAAGTGGGGAGGAGTGGTCAGTCATCAGCTGCGAAGAAAAAGAAAAAACGGCCAGCGAAGAGGGGTGTTATATTTACACTATTGTTCTGGCCATTTATGCTTATCGGCAGACTTACATTGGAGTGGCATGCTTTGATTAAATGGCCGGCACGGGTGTTTGGAGGGCTGGCAGTTATAGGGGCCTGCTTAATGACTCTGATGGCGGCAGTATATTACGCACGCGCTAGCCAGTATGATCTGGATCAGGTTGATCAGATGCCTGCGCGGACACTGGTCTATGCTCGTGATGGGAAGGTGGAACTTGGGCGCCTCCATGGTGATAACCGTTACATTGTGGGGTTCGGTGAAGTTTCACCTTATTTTCGAGATGCTTTGGTGGCACGTGAGGATGCGCGTTTTTATGACCATGGAGCTATAGATATACGTTCGCTCCTACGTGCAATACAGAGAAATTTTAGTAAGGGGAAAAAAGAGGGTGCTTCTACGCTTACTATGCAGCTGGCTAGAAATACTTTTCCATTGGGTGGGAAAACTATTGATCGGAAGTTATTAGAGATTGCTGTGGCCGTTCGTATGGAGGAGCGCTTCACCAAGGATGAAATTCTGGAGCATTATATGAACCGAATTTTTTGGGGGCACTCGATCCGTGGTATTGAGGCTGCATCACGCACTTATTTTGAAAAACCAGCGTTTAGACTACGCCTCTCTGAGGCTGCTATGCTGGCGGGCATAATCCGTGGGCCCAATGCTTTTTCCCCTTTTAAAAATATTGAGGCGGCGAAAAAGGAGCGTGATGTGACCCTTAGCCGGATGGTTTTATATGGATTTATCACTCAGGCAGATGCTGATGCTGCAAAAAATGAAAAACCTAAAATCCGGCCGAAGAGCAGAAGGGTGGTGCAGGATACATATGTGATGGATTGCGTTCGCCGTGAGTTAGACCGCATTCTTGAGGAGCGTAACATAGAGGAAGGTGGCCTGACGGTTATTACGACCATAGACCATGCTATTCAAAAAGCCGCCGAGCTTTCTATGGATAGAAATTTAATTAAGGTAGAAAAAACACCAGGTTACCGTCATCAGACGCGGGCCCAATGGCGCGCCTTACCACAGGGAAGTAAGGGGGAGCCTGCTTATGTGCAGGGGGCGTGTGTGGTCGTTGAGAATAGAAGCGGGGCTGTGATTGCCGTGGTGGGGGGGCGTGATGCAGAGGAGTCTAAATATAACCGTGCTATTCAAGCGAAGCGTCAGATAGGCTCAGTGTTTAAACCCTTTGTCTATCTCGCTGCATTTAATCGAGGTATGTTACCTGAGACGTGGGTGCGTGATAGTGCTATCCGAAGTGGTGAGATTGATGGTGTTTCTGGGGCTTGGAATTTATCGAATTCGGATGGTAAGTTTGGTGATTTTATAACTGCTGAAAACGCCCTTGTTAGATCACGGAATACGTCATCTGTGAGGGTGGGAAACTATGCAGGACTCAATAATGTGAATGATACGGCCATTGGTGTAGGTTTTATTGGTGGTATCCCCCTTACGCCGTCATCATACTTGGGATCATGGGAGGCTACCCCATGGCAGGTGGCAAGTGCCTATACGGTATTTCCTAATAATGGAGACTGGTATAGACCTTATATGATTCAGGAAATTCGGAACGCGGATGGTGAACGCCTCTATCCTGGTAAGGGTGACTCTGGAAAACTCGTGGTTAGCGCGGCTGAGCCGGGTGCTACATGGTCAGTCTCTAACGTGCTTCAAAAAGTGGTCGACCGTGGCACTGGACGTAAGGTGCGGGCACTAGGATACACCGCACCCTGTGGAGGTAAGACTGGGACTACAGATGACTATAAAGACGCGTGGTTTGCAGGTTACACAGGCACTCTTACCTGTGCTGTGTGGGTGGGGATGGATCAGCCAAAGACGATTGTGAACCGTGGCTATGGCTCTACTCTGGCAGCGCCTATCTGGACGGATGTTATGAAAGTGGCTACTCGGTTAGGGTATGCTACTCCCAAGTTTCAGCCATTACGTCTGCAGACCGCGAGGCTTTGCCGTTGGTCAGGGAAGCGTGCTACCAGTGGCTGTGAGGCAAATGGGTCTGCTTATAATGCGAGAGTCCCAGCGGACATTATGCCTGCGAGTAATGACTACTGTCCTATACATCCACTGCGTGCTGTGGTGCCAAAAGCGGGCGCAGGCCGGCAACGTACACCACCACGTGCTCTGCCCGTGGAGGAAGATAGACGCCCGCCGCGTGCTATAGAGGTGAACTAACATAGAGCTAAATCCCTTACAGAGACAAATGAGCTGGAAGCCCGCTAATAGACCTTCTCGTTTCCCTAAATGGGTGCCCATGAGACTGCGCGGCCCGATAGGCTGGGTAATTAAATGTGGTTTTGTAGCAACATTACTGCTGCTTGCAGTAGCGATGTTTTATTTCTACAAAGCACAGAAATTCGATATGGCAGGTGTGGCGAAAATGCCTGAGCGTTCTTTGATTATAGATCGGAATGGTAGTGCCTACGGCTATGTTCATGGAGAGCGCCGCCGCCTTATTACCCGTGATGAGATCCCTGAGGCTATGGTGGAGGCATTACTTGCTCGTGAAGATTTACGGTTTTATAATCATAGTGGTGTGGATATAAGAGGGCTTGCTCGTGCTACATTACGTAATTTAAAAGACCGCTCATTTACACAGGGTGCATCTACCTTAACCATGCAGCTAGCGAGAAATAGCTACAATATGAGAGCGAAGTCTCTGCACCGTAAGTTTCTAGAGATTGCGCTAACTTTGCGGGTGGAAAGTCATTATTCGAAAGATGAAATTCTGACAAGTTATCTGAACCGTATTTACTTTGGTGCTGGTTGTCATGGCGTGGAGGAGGCGGCGCAGACATACTTTGCTCGTTCAGTCTCTGACCTAAATGCTGGGGAGTGCGCCCTCTTAGTGGGGATTATCCGTGGGCCACATATATTTTCTCCATTCAGAAATATTGAGGGGGCGAAGGTACAGCGTGATGAAGTACTGGAGAGGATGGTTACCTGCGGATTTCTAACAGAGGATGAAAAAGATAATGCGGTGGATACCCCTATCCGACTGCTTCAAGAGAAGGAGCGTAATCAAAACAGCTCTTATGCACGTGAGCGTATAAGGAGGCAGCTGCAAATTATCTTAGATGGAAATGATATCCGTAGCGGAGGTCTGAAGATTTACACAACAATAGATCAAGAGATGCAGCATGCTACAGAGGAGCTGATGAAGAAGGAGATTACTGGAGTTAAAGTTACCGAAGGGCTGCAGTCAGCAGTTATAAAAGTTGACCCTAAGACTGGTGGTATAATGGTGCTTTGTGGAGGGCGTGATTATGAGGAGTCTGTATTTAATCGTGTCTACTTAGCTAAGCGAGACCTGGGCCCTATGTATACTCCATTCCTGGAGGCGGTAGCTCTTGAGAGGAGTAAGGTGGTGGTTGTTGGGAAACCCGTTCAGACAGGCAGGCAGTTAGGTGTGGAGGAGTCTATCCGGCTTAGTAAGAGATTAGGGTTTTCTGGGCCGTTCCAGAAAACGGAAGATCTCTACCGCGGATCTGTAGCTGCCAGTCCCATAGAGGTGGCACGGGCAGCATCTGTAATTGCTAATGAGGGGAGGGGAATTGATCTACATTTAATTACTAAAATTACGGGTCAAAATGGGGAGGTTATTTATGAGTTATCCCCAGCATCACGCCAACCCTTGTCGAGAGGGGCTGCCAGTGAGGCGCTGAAAAACTTACAATCGAATAAAGGGGAACTGGTGACATGTACATCCTCATGCCGTGATGGTTGGGCAATGGTAGTGGCAGAGAATGAAGTCACAGTTATTTGGCTCGGTTACGATAAGCCAAAGAAAATAGGGTCAAGCTCTGTCATAAAGCGTTACCTTAAAAACCTATTAGAGATGCTAGATTAATAGCTTTTTACTAAGGCGCTGTTAAGAAGCCTATGCACTGACTAGATGAACAGCCCTGTTTTTTAAGGTGTAAATCACGCAGAAATTTTTGCTATCAATGACTGCGATTGGAGTTAGAGCCTTGTTAATTAACAAGAAAAAGATCTTAATACATATTATAAAAGCACCTGACATAAATTTGGCAGGCGCTTTTTTGTGGAGGTGGGCTAGGAGGTATGACCTGAATTACTCAGGTAGAAACTTCTCGAAAAGAGTAAGTGCTGCATCTCTTCCAGAGTGGATAGGCTCTAGGATCATCATGTCATTAGATTCTGACATGGCACCTGTATAAATTAGGAAGATAGCCTCGGCGATAGAGTGAGGCTGGAAAATGACACGCTCACAGAGCTTCTGAAAGAAACGGCGGACCTCAGACTTGTGCTCTCTGATTTTTTGTTCGATACCCTTTTCATTGTGGCCTTTGACCGCACGGGCAGTTTGAGCAAATGGACAGCCACGGTAGTTTGAGTGCACCATGAAGCTCTCTAGCTCATCAAAGTATTCTCTGAGGATGTCACATTCAGGGCGGCCCGAATTAAGTAGTTTATCATGATCCTCTCTCACCTTGATGTCATGATGTCCCATCCAAGCTTCACAAATAAGAGCTTTGTTAATGAAGTTGTCACCAGGCTCTTTATCCATATCGTCTGATTTAACTGGGTTAAGCTTATCGACATTTATCCAATCATAACCACGTTTGATAAGTATGGGGCCAAATTCTTCTAGCGTAGCGGTAGGTATGTCGAGGTTGCTCATGGCTTTATAATGTGTAAAAAATATTTCTATATGAACTACTAAAAGTAGCGGCAAAGTTAAGTCTATAAAACCACGGGGAATCTGACTTGCAAATCATTTATTTGCTTCGATAGTGACTGCATAAAATGATTATGAATAAGTATTTACAAGCTGCAGTAGTCTCAGATGCCCTATCTCTAGGGCCGCACTGGATTTATAACCAAACTAAAATTGCACGCCTGTACCCTGATGGGATAAAGAACTTTGCTGACCCTGGTAGTGCCTACCACCCGGGTAAATCTGCAGGGGATCTGACCCATTACGGTCAACAATCGATGATCTTAGCAGGCTCTCTTGAGACGCGAGGAGGCTTTAGTGTGGATGGCTGGCGTGAAGACTGGCTGGAGGGAATGAAGGACTTCAGCGGCTATATGGATGGTGCTTCTAAGGAGACTATTGCTAGCGGTGGTATTTCAGCTTCTTCATCTAATGATCTTGCCGGGTCATCCAGACTGGCGCCAGTCCTTGACCTTGGTGTTTCTCTGGATGAGAAGATCCTAGCGGCGCGTGCACAAACTGCACTGACTCATGGTGATAGTGACGTTATTGATTCAGCTGAATTTATTGTACGTGCGGTAATCGCCATTGAAGGCGGGGCTGATATATCGGGTGCTTTTGATCAGGCTGCTGAGGAGGGTAATTACAACTCCCTTAATGCTAAAGACTTCCTGGCTATTGCTCGCTCTCAGGGGGATGATTTTCTAGCGGTGGGACAGTCTCTGGGGCTTACCTGCCATTTTCCTGAGGCTTTTCCGCTAGCGCTCTATTTAGCACTCAGACCAGGTGCTAATTATGCCTCTGCAATTAGTGAAAATGGTCTAGCTGGTGGTGATACATCGGCTAGGGCTATGGTTCTGGCTGTGTTATTTGCAGCTCGCGATGGTGAAGTTAGTAAAGAGTATACTAGTGGCCTAAAAACTAGTGGGGGTAGTCCGGTATTACCGGTGCCTAATACTTATAAAGCTGGATCAAATCCAGTAACCCTTAACTATGATGGTAAAGTGCTAGCAGGTGTGCTGGAAATGCCTGATGGGGAGGTGGTTGCTACTGCGATTTTTGCTCACTGCTTTACTTGCGGTAAGGACTTTCTCCCTGGTGCTAGAGTGTCGCGTGGGTTAGCTAGCCGTGGTATAGCTACACTGCGAATTGATTTTACTGGATTAGGCCAGTCTAAAGGGTCATTTGAAGATTCATCTTTTATTACTAATGTGGATGAACTTGTGTATGCTAGTGAGTGGCTTTCTAGCACTCTTTGCCCACCCACACTACTTGTAGGTCATTCATTGGGTGGTGCAGCTGTGCTAGCTGCTGCGGCTAAAATTGATACGATCAAGGCGGTTAGCACTATTGGTGCTCCAGCTGATCCTGGACACGTCACCCACATGTTTGAGGGTGATATTGAAAAAATCAAATTGGACGGTAAGGCAAAAGTTAGTCTAGCAGGGAGACCTTTTGTGATTGGTGAGCGGTTTATCTCAGATATTGAAAATTATGATCAAAAGGTAGTTCTGGGAGGTTTAAAGGGTATCCATGTTCTTGTGATGCACGCACCAGATGATGATGTAGTGGGCATCAAGAATGCAGGAGATATTTATACTGCGCTAAATCACCCGAAATCCTTTATTTCGCTGGCAGGTGCAGACCACCTACTCACTAAGCCCGAAGATGCTGAATATGTGGCTGAACTCATACGGGTGTGGGCTAAGCGGGTATTGTAATTGGTTTATAAGTTAAAAAAAATTACTGCCTGTGAATATTAAATGGATCTACTTTTTAGTATTTAAATAGAAGTTGTTACCCATGGGTAGGTTAAAGTAATGCCCATTCAGCTTTATAAACGTGCTCCTTTAGGTTCAGTAATATACGTATTACTTGCTGATGGTTAATGAGTTATTTCGTAGGCCTGGCCATTACACCTAAGTCCGGAGGTCGTTAGCTGCGAGTTTTGGCTGTGGTGGGTTACGGGTATAGACACAGCTGGGTGTCTGGGATGGGAGGTGATTCTAAGGCGATGGATGAGTGAAGTTCTCAAATTAGAAAGGGCAAAAAATGCAAAATACCCTTTTAGAATGAGGGGGATAGAGATCAGTGGAAATAAACCATTGCCACGGTCTCTGTGGATGTTACAAATCGGCTCTACGGGCAACCGTATTTATTAAGCTATGTCGGGGAAACTTACCTACAAAGAGTCAGGCGTTGATACCAGGGAGGCAGCCGCCCTAGTCGGGGACATCGGAACCCATGTTCGTAGAACGCAGCAGCAGCGCCAGCTGCATGGGGCTTTTGGGCTCTTTGCGGCGTGTTATGATCTAAGCGAGTATAAAGAGCCTGTTATTGTCACTGGGTGTGATGGTGTAGGGACCAAGCTTGAGATTTTACTGGAGCATGATCAGCTGGAAGCGGCTGGTAAGGACCTGATCGCAATGAGCGTTAATGATATTATCACGACAGGTGGTGATCCGCTGATGTTTCTAGATTATATCGGTATCGCAGCATTAGATAAGCCTCTGATTACACGCTTGATCGCGGGTATGTGTGATTATTTAGAAGATTGCGGCTGTATTCTTGCAGGTGGTGAAACGGCTGAGATGCCTGGTATAGTGCCTGAGGATGTGGTGGAGCTCTCTGGTTTCTGCATAGGATGCTGTGAGAAACCTGATCTGATTGATCCTACACAGATAGCTACTGGTGATGTGCTTATTGGTTATGAGTCTGATGGCCCACATGCTAATGGTTGGAGTCTTATCCGCCGCGTGCTTGCAGAGCATGGTGATGCTTTTACTAAAGAGGACGTTGTAAGCCTACTGGCTCCTACGAGACTTTACCATGATGTTACTAATGATATGAAATCAGCTGGTGTAAAGCCACGCGCTTATGCTCATATCACTGGTGGTGGATTACCTGAGAACCTTGAGCGTCTGTTACCTAATCATGGCGCGGATGTTCTTATCCCTAACTGGGAGAATGTAGCGATGCAGAAGATTTTTAAATACGTTGATGCTGACGATAAGTTTCACACCTTTAATATGGGCTTCGGCTGGGTAGCCATTGTGGCTCCTGAAGATGTGGAGAAAGCACTTACCGCAGGCCCAGGGGGGGTGAAAATAGGCGCGATCTCAGATACCCATGGTGTCCGAGTAACGATGGAGTCTTAAGTCTATCCACGGAATAAATATACTTCACTCATGAGCGATTCTCTCAAACACGAATGCGGAATCGCCGTTGTGCGTCTTCGTAAGCCTCTTTCGTATTACGTTGATAAATACGGCACTCCACTCTGGGGTCTTAATAAGCTATTTCTTCTCATGGAGAAGCAGCATAACCGCGGGCAGGACGGTATAGGTATAGGCTGCTGTAAGCTGGATATGCCACTGGGGCAGCCATACATCTTCCGCCACCGTGACGCTACGAAGGACTCGATGGCGTCTGTTTTCAAAAGTCAGCTTAAAAAATATAACAAGATGGCCCGTAAGGGTATCTTTGATCCTGAAAAACCTGAGACGGTGAAGGATAAATTTGATTTTGGTGGAGAGATTCTTATGGGGCACCTTCGTTACGGTACTTCTGGAGAGTTTAGCGAGGGCTCTTGCCACCCATACTTACGCAGAAGTAATTGGCCTACACGCACATTGATGGTGATGGGTAACTTTAACATGACCAATGCGGGCGCGTTAAATAAGAAACTTATTGATCGTGGTCAGCACCCTGTGTTTGGTACGGATACTCAGACGGTGTTAGAAGAGATTGGTTTCCACCTCGATGAGCACCATACAGACCTTTATCACCAGCTACGTGATCAGGGTGTGGACGGCTTAGAGATTCCGGAAATGATCTCAGAGCAGATTGATTTACCAGAGATTATCAAAGAGTCAGCTGATCCATGGGATGGGGGCTATGCCATCTCTGGTGCTGTGGGTAATGGTGATATGTTTGTGATGCGTGACCCGCGCGGTATTCGTCCATGTCATTACTATATGGATGATGAGGTGATTGCCTTTGCATCTGAGCGTGTGCCATTGATGACTGTTTTTGAGGTAAATAAAGAGGATGTTAAGGAGCTTGAGCCTGGGACCTGTACTTATGTGCGCCGTGATGGTAGTATAAGTAATAAGCGTTTTCATGCTGAAGAGCCTAAGAGCCCCTGCTCATTTGAGCGTATTTATTTCTCTCGTGGCAATGATCCAGATATTTACCGTGAGCGTAAGGCGATGGGGGCATCTCTTGTGGATCAGGTTTATAAGTCAATCGGTAGTGACTTTGATAAAGCGGTGTTTTCATTTATCCCTAATACGGCAGAGACTGCTTATTACGGATTTTTAGATGGTTTGCGTCTGCTGCGCCGTCAGCAGGTACGTGTGGAGATCATGGAGGCTTGCCAGAAGGGTGAGCTTACTGAGGAGGCTCTTGATAGCTTGATTATGCGGAACTGGCCACGGGGTGAGAAGGCTGTGCATAAGGATATCAAGATGCGTACTTTTATTTCCCAAGAAAAGGGTAGAGCGAAGCTGGTCTCTCATGTCTACGATATTACTTATGATCTGGTAAAGGAGGGTGACGCACTGGTGGCCCTTGATGACTCTATTGTCAGGGGAACTACACTGAAGGAGTCTATCCTTAAAATTCTGGCTAGAACAAATCCGCGCAAGATTGTGGTATGCTCTACCGCACCACAGATCCGCTACCCAGATTGCTATGGTATTGATATGTCAGAGCTGGGTAAATTTATTGCTTTCCAGGCGGCTATTAATTTACTGAAGAAATCCGGAAAGAGCTGCGTGATCGAAGATGTCTACACAGCATGTAAGGCTGAACTTAAAAAACCACCTGAGGAAAGAAAGAACTGTGTAAAGGCTATCTATGAACCTTTCAGTGATGAAGAAGTTTCTGCTGAAATTAGCCGGATGGTATCCCCTGAGGATATGGACTGGCATGGTGAGGTGGAGGTGATCTTCCAGACTATTGAGAACTTACGTGCCTGTATCAAGGGGCCGTGTGGTGACTGGTACTTTACTGGTAATTACCCTACGGTGGGCGGCTACGGTACTGTGAATCTAGCCTACATCAGGTGGTTTGAGGGGGCAAGTGGCCGTAGCTACGACTTACCATTGTAGAGAAGGGGGGCTACTAACGAAGGGGGGCTACTAACGTAGCGCTACTTTTTTCTCATCGGTGCTTTGATTAAACCGCTAGAAGGTATGACCGTCTGTGGCATGCGGTAAACTGTATCTCCAGCTTCATTACGGAGGATGATGTAGCTGCCATTTAGGCGTCCACGTAGTTTTCTAGATGCTTGACGATTATACACTATGATAGCTTCGATCCTATGATCTTTACCGAGGTCCACTTCCCACCACGGTTGTTTAGGTGATTCTACTCTGGTATATGCAAGTTTTGCTCCGACGCTACCCTTCGTCACTCCATCTACGGCTCGTGAGGCAAATGAAGCTTTGTATTGTGTAGATGATTGAGTGGCTTTTTTCGCCAGGGCGATATTACTTTTATTACTATAAACTTCTACTTCAGCGAAATGTAGGGGGTATTGGCTACGCCCTACTATTCTGATATAACGCGCTACAGGGAAATTTGTAGTAGGGGGAATGTTTACTATACGTTTTGGTGATGGAACCTGTTTCTTTATGACAGGTAGAGAGGCTGGAGTTGGTTGTTTTTCTTCTGTTGAGATTGGTTGTTTAGCTGGATCTATGGTGGCTGTATCATTTTTACTGAGATGGCTCATAGTGATCCATGTGGCGATGCCAATGAATAGAGATGAGAGTAATAAAGTGATGGTTATGCCCGCTTTTCCTTTTTTTTGTGTTGGAGGTTCTGGGCGCTCAGGCATGAGGTCTATCTTTGGCTTGCCGGCTATCTCAGTGTTGAGAGATCTGATATGAGGTGGTGATTGTGTGTGCGCATTTACAGCATCAAGATAGCGGATAAAGTATGGTTCTTCCTCTAAGCCACTAGCTTTTAGCGTGAGGCGATAGGCATCTGTATCAAAAGCTACACGATGGTAGGTGAGGCAGCGTGTTTCACTATCGTAAGTACAGTATGATGCTACTATATCGCTACTCCGAGGGTCTCCTACTGATCCGGGGTTGATGATATATCGTTTATCCGAGTCTAAAGTTACTGATATGGGGTTATCTATGGTGATATCCCCATACTGATCGAGAACGAAAATTCCCGGTTGGTGTGTATGGCCAATAAAAATGAGTTGATCTTCGCAGGCGGCAAAGTTTTTCTCAGCGTTCTCCTCTGTGATAATGTAGCTGAATTTTAGTGGGTCGACGACTTCAGCATGAGTGACTAGAAATGATGCTCCTGTAGGGCGAGCCTCGGCTGGCATATCACTAAAGAACTGGACGTCTTCGTCATCTAGCTGCTGCTGTGTCCATTTGATAACAGCGTGTGCGTGCTTGTTAAAAAAAGAGGTGTCCATGCGGCCGCCGCATACAGCGTCATGGTTCCCTATGACAGATATCTGAGAATGCTTTCTAACAGAATCAAGAACCTCCTTAGGACTTGGCCCGTAGCCTACTACATCTCCCAGGTTAATAATTTGTGTAATATTTTGCTCATGAATATGATCTAAGACGGCGTTCCATGCCTGAAGGTTGGCGTGAATATCTGATACAAAAGCATAACGCATAAGTGGTAATTTTACCGAATTAGATAATAAAGATAGATAATAAAGCGGCAAATTAAATTTCTGTGAGGCATACGGGTAAAATTACTTGGTAGGGAGTGGCCTGACCCCAAAAAATTAGACACTTTGAAACTGTAGTACTGGGGAGCTGTAAGTAAATAAACCATGACTATGAAAAGAAGTGGGATAGCTAGAATGAAGTTATCAGAATCAGGGTAACCAAACCCAATGTGGTTAGGTTACAAGCAGCCCTTTGTGGAGACTTTCTATGAACAGCTACAAGAGGATTTTTCAAATTGATATTTATGTTAAAAATAAAATGTTGCGTGTTTACTATTATACTACTATACTGGTATAAATGAGTGAAGGGAACCAACACTGGAGAGTTGAATTTGACTCTGGAATTCCAGTTTACAAACAGATCATCAATCAGGTGTGTAGTGATATAGACCAGGGTATTCTTAAGGTTGGTGATAAATTACCTACCATAAAGGCGCTTAAAGAGCTGCTGGAGATAAATCCAAACACTGTTGTAAAAGCATACAGAGAACTTGAGTTTATGAATATTCTTAAGAGTAGACGTGGTAGTGGCTGTTTTATAACGGCTTTGCCCGCTGTTAAGCAGCTGAGTGAAGGTGAGAGAAATAATAAATTGCAGATGCTCTACCACAGGATGACGAGTGAAGCCTCTAGTTTTGGTATCAGTGAGAAAGAAATGAAAGAATATATTAACAACCAGCCATCATCTAGTAATCATGATTAATAAAGAAATAAATCAGCTATTAAAAAGCTGTATAACTCTATTTTTAAAGCGGCCTATGCTTTTCATCTTCCCGGTAGCAGGGTGTGTGTTCTTCTGCATGTTTCTAATTGCCTTAGCTTATATACTTCAGTGGGAAGCAGGTTTTGTAGAAAATCCTAATGTTGTCGGGGCGG
Source organism: Akkermansiaceae bacterium (assembly GCA_023301765.1). Lineage (GTDB taxonomy): Bacteria > Verrucomicrobiota > Verrucomicrobiia > Verrucomicrobiales > Akkermansiaceae > Oceaniferula. Next base: position 34,989 of record JALZUC010000027.1, read on the forward strand.
GAAAAATAATGATGTCCTATTTTAAAATTGATGTGGATTTTCTATCATCAAGATTATGGTTGCTCATCCCTTTGTTAGTAATTGTGGCTACCGTGCATGGGTTATTATTAAGTGCATTTTGTGTGAGTATAAAAAAAGCCTTTAACCAGCAGGCTATTGAACCTTTATCGGTATTTTTTAGAACGATAAGAAACATTTTTCCTATAACACGGGGAACGGTTTACTACTTTGGTAAAGGCGTTTTCCATCCATCGCTAAATAATGTATCGAAGTATTTTAGCTCTGTATTCTTTAGGTTACATGCGGGTGCTAAGGATCATTCGGACTCAAGTGTAGTAACTTTTGAGCATTCTTTACCTTTACTTGAAAATATTCCTTTGGAGTTATGGCATAAACTGAAAAAGGCATTTATGGTTTTTCTAACCATCCTCTTCATAGGGCTAACTAGCATGGGAGTGATGATAGTTGTCTTTTTACCAGATATTCCCTACATTTATACTATGGCTGTAGTGTGCGTGCTTGGGTTGCTGGGTTTGTGCTTCACCCTTGGAATTCTAAGAGTATATAGTGTGGCTCTCTATATTTACATGACTGAGGGTGTTATCCCTTCCTCTGATTTCACTGAACTGTTCGACTAAGAATAAACTATAAAATAGATATCAATAATCTTAAAAAATATGAAACTAAATAAACTAATACTAACAACTACCCTTTCAGCGCTGAGCTTATTAACCGTGTCAGCGGAAGTGGCGAAGCCGCATCCAGATAAACCTCTACTGTGGAGAGTTACCGGAAATGGTATAACAAAGCCGGTGCACCTTTTTGGTACGATCCATCTGGGAGATCCGTCTGTGTCTACATTACACCCGACGGCGCAGAGGGTATTTGATGCGGCAGAGCATTTTTATGCTGAGTTAGATTTATCAAGAGAGAGTCAACTTGCTATGGCGCCTCTCATTATGAGGACTGATGGTAAAACACTGAATCAATCTATCGGGAAAGAGCTAGCGGCCCAGCTGGATGCAGAGCTTCAGCTAATCAATCCACAGCTTAACTCGGCTCCATTTCAAACTATTAAAACATGGATGGCAGCTACGATGCCACAGATGCTACCTGAACAACTTAAGGGGCTGCAAGCACTGGATGCTAGGTTATGGCTAGCTGCAACTAAGGCAGGAAAAAAAACAGGGGGTCTAGAAAAAGCTGATTCGCAGATTAAGGCTTTTGATGTGCTGACCGAGGCAGAGCAGATTGTCTACATGAAGCATGCTCTGGAGAGCTTAGCTAAGGATAGGGCTCAAGGTACTAGCGAAATCACAAAGCTCAAAGAGGCTTATATCAAGGGTGAGGTGAGCGCCCTTAAGAATTATATTAATAAATCACTTCATGAAATGACTACGGGTGAAAACAAAGAGATCGGTAAAAAACTCTGGGATAGTATTCTCGTAAATCGTGATAAGAGTATGAGTGATACCATTATCAAAGTACTCAAAGAAAAGCCTGATGGATCCCATTTCTTTGCAGTAGGTGCGGCGCATTATTGCTTTGAAACAAGTATTCTCTTTTACCTTAAAAAGGCAGGTTACACGATTACTCGTATAGATGAGTAGTTGGTAAACTAACTTCCATAACATTCTTTGAGCTCTAGGGGAGGCATGTGCCTCGTCTAGAGCTTTATTTTGTCTAGTGCTAGGGGGTGTGTGAGCCTTCTGTCTGCGCGTTGTGTAGCGTGGTATGAGCTACATACCTGCGTCTTCCAGGCGCTGAGCCATTTCTGTTTGCTGCAGGGCATCGGTGAGCTCAAAGAGGTCACCATCAAAAACACCGTCCATGTTATGGGTGGTAAAGCCGATACGGTGGTCTGTGATACGGCTTTGGGGGAAGTTGTAGGTGCGGATTTTCTCAGATCTATCACCAGAGCCGATGAGTGATCGCCGCTGGGCGGAGTATTGTTCCTCTTGTTCACGCTGTTTGATTTCAAAGATTTTAGCACGGAGGATTTCTAGTGCTTTTTCTTTGTTTTGAGTTTGCGAGCGACCGTCTTGAGATTTTACCTGTATACCGGTGGGTAGGTGGGTGATCTGGACGGCGGAGTCTGTGGTGTTTACGTGCTGTCCTCCTGGGCCGCCGGAACGGGTGGCTTGGATGTGGAGGTCTTCTGTTTTAAACTGTACGTCTACTTCTTCAGCCTCTGGCATAACTGCTACCGTGACGGTGGAGGTGTGGATGCGGCCTTGTGTCTCTGTGGCTGGCACACGCTGTACTCGGTGAACACCGGATTCATACTTGAGGAAGCGGAATACTTCTTCACCGGTGACTTTGATAACGATTTTGGAGAATCCACCAGCCTCTGATGGTGTGGAGTCTAGGTGCTCGTGTTTCCAGTTACGCTGCTCGGAGTAGCGCTGATACATACGCATAAGTTCACCTGCAAAGATGGCAGCTTCGTCACCACCAGCGCCAGATCTAATTTCTAGGAGTGCATCACGATCTTCTGCTTCATCGCGGGGGAGAAGGGCGTATTGTACGTCTTGGGAGAGTTGTTCGATGGAGGCTTCTAGCTCGGGGATTTCCATAGCTGCCATTTCGGCCATTTCTACATCATCTTCTTTAGCGAGTTCACGGTTCTCTTCTAAATTGGTTTTGGCGATTTCTAGGGCGCCCCACATTTCTAGAAGACCTTTGAGGCGTGAGTGTTCACTCATGACAGATTTTCCACGTTTTGGGTCTGAAAAGAGATTTGGATCAGTGATGAGCTGTTCCACTTCTGCGAAGCGTTCACGGCGTTGTTGGATGAGGCTTGAGTAGTCCATTAGAATAGGGAATAAAGAATAGGGAATGAAGAATGCTACTAGAGGTTTGCGTTCTTGATGATGGTGTCAGTGGCGATGAGTAAGTGTACCTAGTAGAGTGCTTCTGGTGCTTCTTTGCAAGCGGTGAACATCTTAGATATGAAATCGACTTTGCTTTCTGCGGGCTGAGCTTCTTCTACATTGGCTCCTACATAGGTTCCAGATCTAAGTAATTAATTAGCAAGAGTTCTACTGATGCTTGTAGATGAATGAAAAATCTGAGTGAGTTTAACGATACGTAATGAAATAGCGAAAGTTCTGTCTGTAGTTTTAATTCAGGTTATTTCAGATTCTATATTCATTATTTCACCGGCGAAAGCTAGGTGGTTAGGCTCCCCGCATGAGAGATATTTCTGCTAGTGAGATGAGGGAGCTGGTGATTTCTTCTGCGGTGGCGGTCTTTAGCTGACTGGCTGTCATGGCGCGCTCAACAGTGAATTTTCCAGACCTTGTTCTACGCAGTGCCGAGAGGTGGGCGCCGCAGCCGAGGTCTTGGCCTATATCGTGGGCATAGGTGCGGACGTAGAAGCCTTTGGAGCAGTTTACGGTGAAGTCGACTTCTGGCAGGTTAGTGCGAGTGATGTCATATTTGGTGACGTAGATGGCACGTGGCTTACGTTCTACTTCTATACCTTTACGTGCGAGTTTGTAGAGTGGTACGCCGTTCTTTTTAATGGCCGATACCATGGGTGGGGTTTGTTCAAAGGGGCCGGTGTATTTCTGAAAGGCAGTATCTATTTCCTCATCGGTGAATGGTGGGACGTCCTTTTGTTCGACAATGTCGCTTTCTTTATCCTGTGAGCCGGTGGTGATACCGAGGGTCATGGTGCCGGTGTATTCTTTATCCTCAGACATAAGGAGGTCTTGGATCTTAGTGGCTTTACCGATGACTAGCATGAGTAGGCCTGTGGCCATGGGGTCGAGCGTGCCGCAGTGGCCGATCTTTTTAAACTTTAGCTGGCGGCGGCAAATGGCTACGGCATCATGTGATGTCATATCCGGTTCTTTATCAACGAGGAGTACGCCACACGGGGCGTCTGTGAGTAATGGATTCTGTGACATTTAGGAAATTGCTTTGGAAATTACTTCGAGAACTTTGCGGCGCGCGTCTGCAATGGGGCCTGTCATGCGGATACCTGCAGCACGCTTGTGGCCACCACCGCCGAAGAGCTGGGCAGTTTCACAGGCGTTGAAGGAGTCGTCTTTAGCTCGGAGTGATACGCGGATTTTTCCGTCCTCTAGTTCTTCAAAGAAGGCTGCGGCTAGGACGCCATCGATACCTCGGATGAGATCGATCTGGTCTTCGCTGTCTTCTGGTTTGAGGTTATATTCTAGCTTTACGCTGTAGGGGAGTTCCCAGTGGGCTACTTTACCGCCTTCTTCTAGCTGGAGTGTGTTTAGTAAAGAGCGGAGGAGTTCTATTTTTCGGTAGGGGTTACTATCATAGATCTGTGCATTGATGCTGCCGACATCTAGTCCTAGGCGGACGAGTTCAGCGGCCATTTCGTAGGTCTCTGAGGTGGTATTTGAGTATTGGAATGATCCAGTGTCTGTGGAGACAGCTACGTAGATGGCGTCACGCGTGGCGGCTGGCAGTGGCATACCTTCACTTTTGATTAATTGGTAGATAATCTGGCCAGTGGCTGGTGAGGTGGAGTCTATATGATTGAGATTTCCGTATGCGGGGTTGGAAATATGGTGATCGATGTTGATCCAGAGCGTGGCATTGGCCGCGGCGTTAATGGCGTTTTCGCCCAGGCGTGGCTTAGTGGCGCAGTCGAGTGCTATGCAGACTTGCACATCGAGTGGATTTTCTGGAGGGGTTTGGATTTTCTGGCTATTTACCATGAATGTTAGGTTGTCTGGAAGGCCGTCTTCATTGATGTAGTGGACGGTTTTCCCCATTTCCTCGAGGGCATGGCCGAGGGCGAGCTGTGAGCCGATAGCGTCACCGTCTGGGCGGATGTGACTGAGGAGGATAAAGGAATCATGGGCACGGATGGCCTCTGCTATTTCTTGGTAGGTAGAATTTTTACTCATGATGTTTGGAGTGAGCTGGGTGCTTCTGGTGAGAAGGCATAAACCGTGCTGTAGGATGGGGCAAGGGTTTTAGAAGTATTGAGTTCCCAGTTGGCTGGTTTGTGTTTATGGTTTTGGCGACAAGTGAATTTTTTCAGTGAACATTGGCGTGCGGGTATAGAGATTTTGATCTTGTGGATCGGTCTCTATCAGATTTTCCGTGTCTTTAGAAAGACACGAGGGGCGCGGATTTTGTTGGGCTTGGCGCTATTGCTGATGGTGCTTTCTTTTCTAGCAGCAGTGCTAGATCTAACGGTGATCTGGTGGTTGCTGAAGCATATTCTCTTGGGTTTGGCGGTGGCACTGCTCATTATTTTTCAGCCTGAGCTACGGAATGCGTTGGCACGTCTGGGTAGTAGTAGGCTATTTTCATTCTCACAGACTCAGCGACATGAGTTTTTAGATGTTTTTGCAGATGCAGTCGGGCAGCTTTCAAAAAAGAGGATAGGTGCATTATTTGCCTTTGAGCGCGCTATCTCGCTGAAGGATCATTTAGAGACTGGGGTGGAGCTGGATGCAGCATTTTCTCCTGAGTTTGCGCTTACCATTTTCCATCCAAAGACAGCACTACATGATGGTGGAATGATTATTGCTCAGAACCGTGTGGCGGGCGCTGGGTGTGTCTTTCCTGTAAGTTCACGTGAGCTGGCAGACCGCAGTACTGGGCTACGTCACCGAGCTGCCATGGGTATTACCGAGGAGGCGGACTGTGTGGCGGTGGTGGTGAGTGAGGAAACAGGGCAGATCTCAATAGCGGTGGACGGTAAGATAGACCGTGGCCTAACAGGTGAGGAATTCCGCGACAAGATCGAGGCAATATTTTTACTCCAACAGCAAGATGATAAAGAAGACACTCAAGAAACACTGGCCGGCGAAGTTGATTACGCTGATCGTGGCAGTGATGATTTGGTTCCTGATTAACTATATTGTAGTTAATGAGAATCAATCTTCGGCTCCTTCCGGTATTTCGGTTGAGGAGTAATATTGTGTGTGTAGGAGGGTTAATTTCATGAAGGGTTTATTTATTACCGGTACAGATACGGATGCAGGGAAGACGTATGTTAGCGACTTGATTATTCAGGCACTGCGTTCGGAGAAGGTGGATGCTGTGGGCTATAAGGCGATCTGCTGTGGCGGGCGTGAGGACGCCTATACTTTACAGAAGGCATCTGGTGGTGAGGTGGAGCTAGACCTTGTTAATCCATACTGGATGAGGACTGCTGCGGCACCTCATGTGGCGGGAATGTTTGAAAACTTTGATATAGAGCCAGATGCACTAGTGCAGGGATGTAGAGATCTAGCGGCGGATCATGATACAGTTATTGCAGAGGGTATAGGTGGCTGGATGGTGCCTATTACTAAGGAGTATATGGTGGCTGACTATGCACGTGACCTTGATCTACCAGTTATTCTTGTAGTGGGAAATAGGCTGGGAGCTCTGAATCATACCCTTCTAACTATCCAGTCTATGAGGGCTATGGGCGTAGAGCCTGCTGGTATGGTGTTTAATAATCTGGTGGATGAACTAGATACAGCGACGATTACGAATAAGAGTATCGCTGAGGATTTAACTGGTGTGGAAGTTATCACGGATGTGATTTATGGTCAGGAGAGTATAGAGGCATGGCCGTTTTTGGATTTGATTGGTTAATTAGTCACTGGTCATTACTGGCTAGATACTATATTCCGTGGCTATGATTGATATGTTAGTGAGGCTCTATGAGCTACCCGATAGTGGGGCGGTATATGACCGTGTGGAGAGTCAGGGGATAACTTTACGCCGCGCACGTGCTTACGAGCGTCACATTGTGGCCTCTTGGGCAGGGCAGTATTTCTCGCCCAAGTGGGAGAGTGAGGTGAAGATTGCCTTTTCGCGCCAGCCAGTGACATGCTTTATCGCAACTAAGGATAAGGAAATCCTTGGTTTTGCCTGTTATGAAACTACGGCTAAGGGGTTTTATGGCCCTACTGGTGTGGGGGAGGTTGCGCGTGGAACTGGTATTGGAAAAGCGTTACTCTTTAAATGTATGGAGGGGCTTAAGGAACAAGGTTATGTTTACGGAATGATCGGTGGTGTAGGTCCACGTGAATTCTATGAAAAAGCTATCGGTGCGGTGGAGATTCCCGGTAGTGACCCTGGTATTTACCGCGATATTTTACCCAATTAAATTGAACTCATAAGACTGAAATGCAGGATCCTATTTACGTTAAAAAAGCATTTAGCCGTATAGCGGACCGCTATGTGGTGACTAATCATGTGTTAAGTCTTGGTACGGATATTCTGTGGCGAAAAAAGGTAGGCAGAATAGTAGCCGAGTGGCAGCCTGGTAAGATTCTTGATGTGGCTACTGGCACTGGTGACCTGGCTTTAGAGATGCAGCGTAGTTGTCCGGAGGCTCTGGTGACAGGCTCAGATTTTTGTCCTGAAATGCTAGCCTATGCAGCTGAAGATGGTGTAAAGGAAACCATCGTGGCAGATGCGATGAATATGCCATTTGACGATGATAGCTATGATGTGCTTACCGTGGCTTTTGGCCTAAGAAATATGGCCAGCTGGCCAGATGCACTGAAGGAAATGCGCCGTGTGTTGAAGCCCGGCGGGCATTTGTTAGTGTTGGATTTCTCTCTCCCTACGGGTGTGTTACGGATGCCGTATCGATTTTATTTAAATAAAGTTTTACCTAAAGTAGCTGGGTTGATGACCGGGGAGGGTGATGCGTATGAGTATCTGGCAGGGACTATTGAGCAGTTTCCTAGTGGGGTGGATATGATGCAGCTTATCGAGGCGAATGGCTTCTCTCAAGCAGAGGCAAAACCGCTAACTTTTGGTGTGGCTTCGGTCTATACGGCGGTGGCGTGATTAGCATTGCGAAAGTGGTAGCATTTGCCTAGCGTCTTGCCATGTCGATACAGAATTTTGCCAATCAGTTTGTCTGTGATCTTGTGGCTTATGAGCCGGGGAAACCTATTGAGGAAACAGCCCGCGAATTGGGTTTAGACCCGGCGAGTATTGTTAAGCTAGCCTCGAATGAAAACCCTTTAGGGCCAGCGCCATTGGCGATTGAGGCGATGAAGAATGAGGCAGCAGGTGTACATATTTACCCTGATGGCGGTGGCTATAAACTCCGCACCGCTCTGGCGGAAAAATATGACCTTGGGCTGGAAAATGTGGTATTAGGCAATGGCTCCAATGAAATCATCGAACTGCTCTGCCACTGTTTTTTAAATGAAGGGGCGGAACTCATCGCTGCGGAGCATGCCTTTGTAGTTTATAAACTGATGGCCACGCTCTTTGGCGCAAAGTATGTGGAGGTAGCAGACCCTGATTTCATCCATGATGTTGACGGTATGGCGGACGCTATCACTGAGCATACTCGATTGGTATTTATCGCGAACCCTAATAATCCCACAGGAACGATGGTGGGTGAGGAAGCCTTAGATCGATTTATGGACAGGCTTCCAGACCATGTGGTGGCTGTCTTTGATGAGGCTTATTATGAATTTCTTGAAGACGCACCAGACACCCTAAAGTATGTGCGTGAAGGGCGTAATGTCTGCGTGCTTAGGACATTCTCTAAGGCCTACGGACTGGCAGGCTTACGCATAGGCTACGGTCTGGCTTCTCCTCAGGTGAGTGCTATCCTTCAGAAGGCACGACAGCCATTTAACGCTAATTCTATGGCGCAGGCGGCCGCGCTTGCCGCGATCTCAGATCAAGGGCACGTTGCTAAAACCCTCCAGACAAATAGTGATGGCCTGGCTTTCTATGAAAAGGCATTTACTGAGCGTGGGATGGAATACGTGCCTAGTGTGGCTAACTTCATTCTTGTTAAAGTAGGCGACGGCGATGCTGTATTTAAGGCGATGCTGGAAAAAGGGGTCATTGTTCGGGCAATGAGAGGCTATAAACTTCCTGATTGGGTGCGGATTTCCGTAGGAACACCGAGTGAAAATACACGCTGCATAGAGGTGCTGGATGAAGCTCTAGGGGCATAATTATACCAATCAAAGGTAGCCGATGAGCCATTGACAGTAGGGTAGGACTCATTATTGTAAAATCTACTATTAATTATCCTTCAATATGACGAGTGGTTCACCATCTTCCCAGGTCAGTTTTACCTGTCCGCAGTGCCAGCAGGCTATCTTTATCCCAGTAGGTTTACCTCCTACCACGGCACCATGCCCACACTGTCGGGCTGTGGTGACATCGCCAGATCAAAATGTAGCTAAAGCCTCATCTACAAAACCGAAAGCAGAACCGAAAGCAGAACCGAAAGCAGAACCGAAAGCAGAACCGAAAGCAGAACCGAAAGCAGAACCGAAAGCAGAACCGAAAGCAGAAC